>JAWDJY010000025.1:0-57448 GCA_032469775.1 Geobacteraceae bacterium
CATGCGACACGGACATGATGCAAGCATATTTCTTTAGCCGGAAAGGGAATTGAAAACCCGTATCAGGATTGATGAGGTTGACGAGGATACGGGTGGGAATCAGTGCTGACGACCTGAATCAGAGGCTGCGGCTGACGACATTTCCGAGTTGCGTGGCGGTGTAGGGCTTTGGCAGCGAAGCTACGAAACCGAGTTCCATATGGAAAGCGACCGTTCCGTCGTCCGAATAGCCGCTGGACACTATCGCCTTTACCCCGGGATCGATATCCCTCAGCCTTATGAGTGTTTCAGTGCCACCCATCCCGCCTTTCACTGTCAGATCGAGGATTACCAGATCAAAGGGGGTGCCACCCTCGATCGCCTTTCGATACATGGCAAGCGCCGCTTCACCATGCGGCGCTTCCTCCACGGTATGTCCCATGGATTTCAGCATGCTCATGGCCACGGCCCTGATAACTTCCTCGTCATCCATTATCAGGATTCTTGCTCTGCGGCCGGAACTTCGCGGCAGATCGACCTGCCCGGCCAGCGGCACCGTTCCCTCGACAGCCGGGAGGATTACGGTAAAGGTTGAGCCGGCTCCGAGCGTGGATTCGACCGTGATGGAGCCGCCATGGTTCTTTACAATTGAATATGCGGTGGCAAGCCCAAGCCCGTTTCCGGTTTTCTTGGTGGTAAAATAGGGATCGAAAATTCTGGAGAGTTGTTCTTTTGAGATACCGACACCGGTATCGGAGATCGAAATCGAAACCGACTTTTTTCCATCCGCCGCTGCCCCGGCCCCCTGATTGAGCGCCACAATCCTGATCCTCCCCCCCTGGGGCATGGCCTGAACGGCATTGATCACAAGATTCTGGACCACCTGTCCCAGCTGTCCTTCATCCCCATCCACACACCAGAGTTCGTCATAGAAGGTTTCAAAATCGACGTTGCTGCCGCTCAGTGAAAACACCACCGCATTCTGGATAATCGGCTGCAGCGAGATAATCTTCTTGACCGGTTTGCCCCCCTTTGCATACGTCAGGAGCTGCTGCGTAAGACATGTTGCCTGTGCCATCGATTTTTCGGCGCTTTCCAGCATCTCGAAAGCGGAGCTCTCCTGATCCAGATCCATTTTAGCCAGGGAGATATAACCGAATACGCACTGCAGCAGGTTGTTGAAATCATGGGCGATGCCCCCCGCCAGCATGCCCAGTGAATCAAGCTGACGCATCCTGATCCGGTCTTTCTCCATACGCAAGCGGTCGGAGATATCCCTGAAAACGAGCACAAAGCCACCTGACGCGGAAGACGAATCTCGCAGGTCCGAACGGAACTCTTCAATCTCGCGCACAACCCCGTTTTTCGCTGACAACTGATACGTAACAACTTCCTGGTTCTCGCCGTCATCCGGAATTGGTGACGCATTGTAAACTTCGCTTACCGGCCGGCCGATGGCCTGTTGGGTTTCAATCCCGATAAGCTGCTGCGCGGCATTGTTAATCAGGACTACATTTCCGTGGCTGTCAGCGGTGACGACCCCCTCGTTGAGCGCGTTCAGAGTGACCTCGATCCGCTCTTTTTCATTATGCAGGTTATCCAGAGATGCTTTAAGCAGCCTTGAAAGCCGCCTGATCAGAAAGAAATAGATGCTCCATCCCGACACCATGGCGAACGTCCATACGGCCAGTATGTTAATCAATAGCGATCCATACGGCCGTTTGACGTTCAGTGCGCCCACGGGTCGTCCCGAGTCAAACAGTCGAACCGAATAGAAAATGTACGGGAATTGGGCCTTATACTCTGTAGCTACGACACTTTTAGCGTCCCTGTTGACTATTTCCCGCTCCTCCGGTTCTCCGGAAACCGACGGAATTGAAGTGATTTCTTGGAGGCGCAACGTTTCGAACTCCCATAAATCGGGCCGGCTCTGGATAATAGACTCGATATTACGGGCAAAATAGGTTGATTCGGTTTTAAGAGCCGTCCTGAACTCATGATAGACCGAGAATGAATAGAAGGCTGGAATCAGCAGCGATACCGCCAGGACCAGCAACAATCCAATGGACTTGATCACCTTGATGGAAGCGTATGTAGGAATTGTGCGGGATGACATCGGATAACCTCTGTACCTGTAAATGCTATTTTCAACCGCTTAGAGCGCTTTTTTCAGCGGTACGTGGCCGCAATCCCTAAGCACTTTTTGGCCCTCCCTCGAAAACACAAAATCGATAAAACGCCTGACTGCGGGATTGCTTTTCCTGTAAACCAGATACATGGTCATAAAGTAGGGGTATTTACCCGATTCCAGATTGGCTACATCGGGGACAACACCATCGAGAGAAAGGATCTTCACATTCCTCCCCTCCGACAGGATCAACGAGAGACTGGTGACTCCGAAGGCGCCTGTGGTTTTTTCTATCTGGTCCGCGGCATCCTGATCGGTGACACCGGTAAACAGCCCGGGAATCCGATAAGATTTGCGGGAAGCCTGCTTTATATTTTCATTCAGCCCTTCAAGAAAAACGGTATAGGCGTCAGTCATTGGCCTAAGGACCAGCCTCACCGGTGTCCTGTCCGGCCATGCCAACTGTTGGCCTGCATAGATCTTGGCAACTTCGGCCAGCGTGATACTGCTCTGCTTGTTGCTGCGATGGGTGGCAAATACGAACGGAGTGCGACCATAGGCCACCTCGGACAGCTCCGAAAACCGTTCCTCCGGCCGGAGTGCACGCGCGGAGAGTCCGATGTCGATCCTGTTGGCCTTTACGGCCTTGATCCCGCCGGTGCTTCCTATGCTTGACAGCACATTAATGTCAATTCCCGGATTTTTTTTGCGATAGACCTCGACCAGGCGCTGCATCGTTCCGATACTGGAGCCGGTTCCGGTTATTGTGATGGTTCCGGATTCCGCGCCGGCCGTGATGCAACTCTGGAAAAGCAGAGTTAAAGCGGCAATGGCAATCAGAATGGATCCGGACAAGCTTCTCTTCTTCATCGACAGACTCCTCCGGCATAGGTTTGATTTGAAAGCGGGTTGGCGGAACTGCAGCTCCTTAAACGACCAGGGGGGTACCCTGGCCGGTTAATCATGATGCAATAATTCCCCGGTAGCATCTTCGGTCATTCTTGAGTAGTCCCGACAGTCTCATATATTTATACCTAATAATTATCAAGCATCAAATTGCATTCAACAATAAATGGCATCAGGGCGATCAGGAGTATTTCTCCCGCAGTGAGACCTTGCTGACCTTGCCCACACTGGTTTTGTCAATGCTGTCCACGAAGTGGATTTTGATCAATACGACATGTTTGTTGACCAGTCCCTTGTCGGCGTATTCCTTGACATGGTGTGAGATGTCCTTTTCCGAAAGCGAACTGCCAGGGCGTGGCACCACCAGAGCCAACGGCCGTTCACCCCACTTTTCATCGGCAACTCCAATCACCGCCACCTCGCCCACGGCCGGATGATGCGCGATAATATCCTCCAGCTCCAGCGACGAAACCCATTCTCCCGCCACTTTGATCACATCCTTGGTGCGGTCGGTTATCCGTACATAACCGAGTTCGTCACGCACGGCCACATCGCCGGTATGCAGGTAGCCACCTTCCCACAACCGTTCGGAGGCCTTGTGATCCTTCAGGTAACCCTGGCTCAGCCAGGGTGCCCGGACCACTATCTCGCCGGATGAGGCGTTGTCGCTGGGCACTTCACTCAAACCGGGCCCGACAACGCGGAGGTCCACAAGCGGCAGGGCTCGGCCGGTTTTGCAGCGGATGGGGGCCTGCTCTTCCGGAGACAGCTCAAGCATTTCCGGGGTCAGGTGCGAAATGGTCAGAATCGGGCATGTCTCGGACATGCCATAGCCTGTAAACACGTCGATTCCACGTTTCATTGCATCCAGGCAGAGGGTGCGGGACATGGACGCGCCGCCAATGATCAGTTTCCAGCCCGACAGGTCGATACGCTGGGCATGGGGATGCTTGAACAGCATGTGCAGGATGGTCGGCACACAGTGGGAGAAGGTAACCCCCTCCTTTTCAATCAGTTCCAGCAGGTGGTCCGGCATGTAACGGCCGGGATAGACCTGTTTGAGTCCAAGGATGGTGGCCACGTATGGCAACCCCCAGGCGTGGACGTGGAACATGGGAGTGATCGGCATGTACACGTCCTGGCGATGTATCCGGCCGTGCGTCGTGGCCGAGCCGAGCACTCCCAGCACTCCCAGAGTATGCAGCACCAGCTGGCGATGGCTGAAATAAACCCCTTTGGGCATGCCGGTGGTGCCGGTGGTGTAGAAGGTGGTGGCGCGGGTGTTCTCGTCGAAGTCGGCGAAGTCGAATTCCGTCGAGGCCGCCTCCAAAAGCGCCTCATATTCACCGGCAAAAGGAATCGTGCTGGCAGGAAGTACCGGTTCGTCGTTGATCAGGATATAGCTCTTGACCGTGTCGATCCGACCCCGGATCTGTTCCAGAATCGGCAGGAATTCACTGTTGACCAGCAGCACGTCGTCCTCGGCGTGGTCGATGGTATAGAGAATCTGTTCCGGTGAGAGCCGCACGTTGATGGTATGCAGCACGGCGCCGATCATGGGCACCGCAAAGAAACACTCCAGGTAGCGGTGGGAGTCCCAATCCATAACCGCCACCGTATCGCCGGCCTTGACGCCGAGCGAGATCAAAGTATTGGCCAGCCGCCGCACCCTGCGGTGCAGTTCGCGGTAGCTGTAACGCAACGAGCCGCGGTAGACGATTTCCTGTTCCGGGTTTTTCGCCACCGGACAGAAGAGAATGTTCTTGATCAGCAGCTGATAATCGTAGGCGGACGGGGTACGGGGAATGTTGGAATCGGGCACGGCGGCGGGCCTCCTGAAATGCAGGTATCTTCAGCGAAGTATACTATGTAGCACGAACGGCTCCTGCTTCCAACATGGAAAAGCCGCCCGGTATTTCCGGGCGGCTCTGATACTGTCAAGCTACTGTACTGGTCTTGGGGGTGATCGATACTACTTGTCGTTTTCACCGAACAATTCGTCAAAGACAGCCTGTACAGTGGTAATGCGATCAGATTTCCAGGCGTTGGTTCCGCAGAAGACCAGTCCAGTTTCCACGTCACCGCGCTGGGCCCGGTCAAGGGAGGTGACGATGCAGAAACGCTCACCTGACTCTTTGTAAGAGCACTTTTTGAGACATCCCAGGCGACAGGGAGTGGCGTTGTCAAGGTCATACTGGCGGATGTTGTCCTGGTTGGAGAGAATCGCCCGTCCGGGGAGACCGGCCGGACTCATGATCAGGCCGATATCCTCGGGCCTGCACTCGATATATTTCTGCTTGAAAGCGTCGTCGGCATCACACTCCTCGGTGCAGACAAAACGGGTTGCCATCTGCACGCCATCGGCGCCCTCGGCCAGCGCGTGTTCCAGATCCTCGCGGCCCCAGATACCACCGGCGGCTATAACCGGCACATCTGCGCCGTACTCGCTACGAAACAGCTCCTTGACCTGACGGACAGTGGCGTACTGGTCATACTCGCCGGTGCCGATATTCTCCATCTTCTCGCCCAGGTGTCCGCCGGCGGTATCAGGATCCTCTACCACCACCGCATCCGGGAGGCGATTGAACGACTTGTGCCACTTCTTTGCAATCAGCTGGGCCGCGCGCAAAGAGGACACAATCGGTACTATCGCCACATCCGGAGCATGCGCGGTCAACTCCGGCAGGCTCAGCGGCAGGCCGGCGCCACAGACGATCACCTTGGCGCCCCCCTCGATGGCAGCCTTTACCAGCTGCTCGTAATCGGACAGCGCCACCATCACGTTGACGCCAATGATACCGTCCGGAGCGATTTCATAGGCCTTGCGCAGTTCATCCTTGAAAGCCTCCGCATCGGCCTGGAAATAGTTTTTACCGTTGTAGAACGGGCTGTTAAGACAGATACCGGGCGCGGCCACCAACCCTATGCCTCCGCACTTGGCAACATGCCCGGCGAGGCGACCGGCGGAAACCCGCACTCCCATGCCACCCTGAATAACAGGATAGCGGGCAGTGTATTTACCGATCTTCAGCTTCTGTGTCATCATCAACCCCCGGATTCAAGTATTAACTTTGACATAATAACAAGCCAGCCTCGTTGGTGTGTGTAATACTTTTGTAAAAGAGTTGGATCGCCCGAAATCTGTCAATGTGTTTTTTTCTGGACATGTTTAAATATTCTCACTAGAATTGGGAGCTAATTAAATTCAGGAGTTCACTATGGAACCGGAAAGACGGGAATACTTTAAAAGCATATTGAATGACGAGTTGAAGGCACTTTTGGGAGAAGCCGGCAAAACGGTTACCGAAATGACCTCCGACGCCTCTAATTTCCCAGATCCGACCGATCGTGCCACACAGGAATCAGATCGAAACTTCGAACTGCGCATTCGCGACCGCGAGCGGAAGCTCATCAACAAGATCAAGGATGCACTTGACCGGATTGAGGCAGATGAATACGGTATATGCGAAGATTGCGGTGAGGAGATCGGTGACGCGCGACTGAGAGTCCGGCCGGTTACGACCCAGTGCATCAATTGCAAGATGGATGCGGAGAAAAAAGAACGCCACTAAATCATCCTACAGCCAGAACTATGTGTTCAGGTGCAAACCATGACAGCCAGTCCAACCCCACATCAACCTGCCATTGACAACCGGCTATCCGGACTGACGCTCCTGTATCAGTTCAGCAACACCATGCTTTCCACAATCCGCCTGAACAAACTTACGCATCTGATTCTGACTGCTCTGACCGCCCCCTCCTCAGGATTATTCGAACGATCGATACTGTTCCTGCGCAACGAGAAGTCCGAAGTTCTCCAGGGCATGCTCGGCATCACGCGTCAGACCGCCACTGACCTGCAGGCCATCGGTGAACATGATTCCCTGGGGAGCCGCTGGGATATCAGCGAAGAAGCCGTTGCCCTGCAGCGCTCCGATCAGTTTTCCATGCTGATCCGCATGACACGGATTGAAATCGACGCAAACTGCCCATTGATAAGACAGGTCGTCGTCGACCGCAGCCTGAGCCATATTGATGATTCGATCTGCCATGTATGCGCGGCCTGCAGTTTTATCCGGCAGATATGCAACGGCAGCTTTGCGGCGGTTCCGTTGATTGCGAGAAACAAGACCATCGGCATCATTGTGGTTGACAACCCCGAATCCGGTCGTGTCATCACCCAGGACGAGCTGCACTTCCTGCAGCTCCTTTCAAATCAGGCCGGAATGGCGATAGAGAACTCGATGCTTTACAACCGGATCGAAGACGCCAATGCCAACCTGCGGGATGCTCGGGAGCGCCTCCTGCACGGAGAGAGACTGGCCGCAATCGGCGAAATGGCAGCCAACCTGGCGCACGAGCTGAAAAACCCGCTCATTACCATCGGAGGCTTTGCCGGGCGGCTGCTCAAGTCACTGCCGAACGCAACCAAGGAACACAAGTACGCCGACACGATTGCAGGGGAAGTAAGCCGGCTTGAAAAAATGCTGGCGGACATCCTCTCCTTCTCGCGCAAACCGACCATCTGCTTCAGCGAATGCAACCTGGAGGAGATACTGAAGGAGTGCATCGCCAGCTGCACCACAGCCCTCGAAGACAGGGGACTGACCCTGACAACATCCATATCGGACGGAATCTGGATGATGCATGGTGATGCGCACCAGCTGAAACAGGTGTTTCTCAATCTGATCCTGAACGCCTGCGACGCCACGCCCGAGGGGGGACACCTTTCGATCGCGATCAGCAGGGCACCTTCGTCCGAAAACGCTGCAGTAGTGAGCATCAAGGACTCCGGCAAGGGCATACCTAAAGAGATCCTCCCAAGGATTTTCAGCCCGTTCTTTACAACCAAGCAACACGGCACCGGACTCGGTCTGGCAATTGCCAACCGTATCGCCATCAATCATTTCGGTTCAATCGAAGCGGAAAACAGCGAAAGCGGCGCGATATTCAAGGTAAAACTGCCGCTGGCGGCACACCGAAACGATCACAACAAGGGGATGTAGCTCAGCTGGGAGAGCGATGCGTTCGCAACGCATAGGTCGACGGTTCGATCCCGTTCATCTCCACCAATTCACAAGGGCCATGTATTTTGCATGGCCCTTGTGAATATCATCAGATCTTTATTTAGGCATCAGATCAATCCACTAATACATCCGAATCCAGGCAGACCTTGACAACGTGCGGATCAAAGTGCGTTCCGGCCAGCGAGCGGAGATGTTCACGGACTTTCTCCACTGGCCAGGAATTCCGGTAGATGCGATCGGAGCGCAGTGCGTCCCAGACATCAACCACGGCAAAAATACGCGCCGCCAGCGGAATCTGTTCGCCTTTCAGCCCGTGCGGGTAGCCGCTTCCGTCCCACTTTTCGTGATGGGCGTAGGGGATATCCAGCGCCGAGCGCAGGTAGCGGATCGGAGAGAGCATTTCGTAGGCATACACGGTGTGTTTCTTCATTACGCTCCACTCTGATTCGGTCAGAGGTTCCTGCTTGAGCAGGATCCGGTCCGGAATCCCCATCTTGCCGATATCATGCAGCAATGCTCCCCAGCGAACCTGCACCAACTCGGCTTCGTCAAGCCCGAACAAGCGCGCCAGCCTGACCGTCAGAGCCGCAACTCGCCGGGAATGCCCTTCTGTCTCGTTGTCGCGCAGCTCCAGCGCCCGGGACCAACCTTCGATGGTGGCGTCATAGGCCTGAAAAAGTTCGGTGTTGGAACGCTGCAGGTTCTCAAACAAGGTGACATTATCGATCGCGATAGCGGCCTGGTCGGCCAGCGCACGCAGAAAGTCCAGCCATTCCTCGTTGTGTTCCTGCAGAGTGCGCTGAAAGACCTCCATCACCCCCATCACCTCCCCTTTGGCGATCAGCGGAACGGCATGGTAGCCGACCAGTTTTTCACCTGCCTTCAGCATTTCCCCCAGAATGCCGTCATGCTCCTTGGCCAGGTCTGCTATGTGTACGAGTCGGCGCTCATGTACTGCCCGTCCCGCATAACCATCCCCCAGGGGCCGTCGGGAGTGCGCAATGGTTCTGGTATGAAAACCGCGTTCCGCGACGTATTCCAGTGTCCGTGAAGCCGGGTTGAGCAGGAGCACAGCGGCGGCGTCAACCCCCAATTGGACAATGACATGGGTCAGGAGCGTTGTCAGGCTGAGATTAAGATCAAAACTGAAATTGATGGCGCGGTCGATTTCGACCAGCGCTGTCAGATGTTCGAGATTGCGCCTGGTTTTCTCCTCGGCGCTCTTGAGGTCGCTGATGTCCGCAAAGGTGGCCACAACCTGCCGCAACCTGTTCTCTCCGTCAAACTCGGGATAGGCGTTCACCAGCACCCACCTGTATTCGCCATCACCGTAGCGGTCAATCCCCATCACAAAGTTCTTTAGTACCTGACCCGTGGCGATGACACGGTTTACCGGGAATTCATCAACCGCCATGCGGGTGCCGTTCTCTCGGACAAAATGCCAGTCCGGGTCGCCGGCCTTCTTGCCAAGCATCTGGACCGGAGTCATCCCCACCAGTTGAGAGGCTTCCGAGTTACACAGCACGATCTGGGTGTCGGGAGCGTGTACCAGCACTCCGACCGGTAGATTTTCTATCAGCAGCCAGTGGGCCTCAAGATTTTCGACCAGAGACAACCGGGCATCCTCCTTGGCCCGCAGTGCCGCATCAGCCCGCTGGCGGTCACTGATGTCCCGGATATTGCACTGGATGATCCGTTCCTCGCCAGCCTGATAGACACTGCTGACCACTTCCACCTGGAGCGGACGCGCGTCTTTCGTCCTTAGCGTCACCTTTTCGCAGCGCACATCTCCTTTCACCTGCAATTCCCGGAAGCAGGACACGGCATCCTCGACATGCGCGAAGGCGCCCACCTGGTGGAGTCTTTTCCCCAAGAGTTCTTCCCTTGAATAGCCCAGCATATCTACCAGATAAGGATTTACATCACTGACCGTTCCGCGGTTTGCATCCAGGATCAGAATGCCCTCCCGTACCGATTCGAAGAGCATGCGATGACGAAGTTCAGCATATCCGGTTGATTGCTCTGCCTGCGATTGTTTTATCGAATTGACAGTACACTTCATGTCCGTTTCCTCCGGCTGGTTATTGCCCTTACCGGCGGGTAATCAGGTGAATGGAACGATCTCCACCCACTGTCATGCCGCGCCTTGATTGTAGCATGTTTTATCAGGAAAATTATCGCTGGGAGGGTCCGCGTTCGCCCCGGGACTTCTACCGGAGTGGAAAATCGCTAAATAACCGCGTATCGACTGATAAAATTAATAAACCTATCTATTAACCCGGTATCGGCGTACAGTTAAAAGTCAGACCTGCCGTCCGGAATCACTTCTCCAGAATTTTCGAAGCCCTCCGTTCCGGTCATTCCTACACTTCCGCAGCGATTGTTTGCAGCGACCAGCACCGCTTTCGCGTGCCGGTACAATGGAAAACAGCAAATGTCAACCAGTCAGATGAGGAGAAAACATGATTATCAAGCGGGGAAACGTAGTTAACCACACCGGAGCTGTTGAATGGGGCGTCGGCAAGGTGGTGGAGGTAAACGCACTCAAGGCGACCATCCAGTTCAGTGACGGCATCACCAGGAAGATCGCTTCCTCCCATTACACCGTTCTTCAACCGGGGGACCCGGCCGCTTTCATCGACACTCCCGACAGCGTTCCGGCGGCCAAGGTCCGGGTGGCCGCAAAAAGAACGAAAAAGGTGAAAGAGGCGGAAGCCTGATCAGGGATATCACGTTGAAAAGGTGAGATGCGAAGTTTTGAGGTGCAATGGTTTGGATCCGGTTTAGTGAGGAGCTTCGCCAAAGTGTGCTTAAAACAAAAGGGGTTGCGGCTTTTGCCGTAACCCCTTGTATTTGTCTGGTCGGGATGACTAGATTCGAACTAGCGACCCCCTGCTCCCGAAGCAGGTGCGCTACCAGGCTGCGCTACATCCCGAAGAGTTGTTTTTATATATTTTTTATGGCACTCTTGTCAACAGCAAAGACCCGCCCGGAGGATCATTGAAAGATGAGTGAAGTTATAAAGCAACAGATCAGGGAACTTCTCAACCAGCACAACGCCGTACTTCTGGCCCATAACTACATGCGCGACGAGGTGCAGGAGATTGCCGATATCACCGGTGATTCCCTGGCACTGTCGATAGAGGCCGCTAAAACCGATGCCGATGTGATCGTTTTCTGCGGCGTGCACTTCATGGCCGAATCGGCGGCGATCCTGTCGCCGAATAAAAAAGTATTGCTGCCGCGTCCCGACGCCGGTTGCCCCATGGCCGACATGGTCACAGCCGAAGAGCTGGAGCAGTTGCGGGCACAACACCCGGGCGTGCCGGTCGTGACATACGTCAACTCGTCGGCCGAGGTCAAGGCCCATTCCGATATCTGCTGCACCTCGGCCAATGCTCTCAAAGTAGTCAGGTCGCTCAAGGAAGAGGAGCTGATCTTCGTGCCGGACCGCAACCTGGGGCGCTGGGTCGCCAAGTTCGTTCCGGAGAAGAAGTTCATCTTCTGGGAAGGTTTCTGCCCGACCCACGAACGGATGACAGTTTCGGCCGTGCTGCAGAAAAAGGGTGAGCACCCGGATGCACTGTTCATCTGCCACCCTGAAAGCGCGCCCGAGGTCTCGGTGCTGGCCGACCATGTCTGTTCCACCAGCGGCATGTACGACTACTGCCGCACCAGTCCCGCCACCAAATTCATCATCGGCACCGAAGCCGGCATCCTCTACAAGCTGCGACTGGACAACCCGGGCAAGGAATTCATCCTGGCCTCGCCGGCGCTGTTCTGCCCCAACATGAAGCTGACCTCGCTGGAGGACGTGCTGCTGGCGCTGCAGACGCTGGAACCGGTGGTCAGCGTTCCCGAGGAGATTCGCGTCAAGGCAAAAAGGGCGCTGGACCGGATGCTGGCGATCCCCAGAGACTGATGCTGTCCCGCGCGGAAGCACAGGTCCGGCCGCTGTTGTTGATTATCGGCCTGTGTTTCTGCTGGGCGCTGACAGCTGCCGCGGCGCAATCCCCCCCTCAAGCGGGCTCCACGATCATCGTCGGCGGAGACCGCGATTACCCCCCCTACGAATTCATCGACAAAAACGGCCATCCCAGCGGCTACAACGTGGAGCTGACCCGTGCCATCGCCGAAGTGATGGGCATCAAGGTAGAGTTTCGCCTGGGAGGGTGGTCAGAGATGCGGGCGGCCCTCAAGAGCGGAAAGATCGATGTACTGCAGGGCATGTCCTATTCGGAGGAACGGGCAACACAGGTTGATTTTTCGCTGCCCCACGCGGTCGTCAACCATGCCGTCTTTGCCCGTCGCGATTCGCCGCCGGTCAACTCAATGGCCGAGCTGGAGGGCAAGACCGTGGCGGTCCACCGTGACGGGATCATGCACGACTACCTGGTCAGCAAGAAATTCAGCGGCAAGCTGTCCCTGACCGCGACCCCGGCCGACGCGCTGCGCCAGTTGGCGGCCGGCACCAGCGACTACGCCATTGTCGCGATCGTGCCGGGCATGTACATCATCCGCGAACTGAAGCTGACCAACCTGATCCCGGCCGTACGCAACGTGGCCACCCAACGCTACTGCTATGCTGTTGACAAGGGCAATGCCGAGCTGCTCTCGCGCTTCAACGAGGGCTTGGCGATCCTGAAAAAGACCGGCCAGTACCAGCTGATCTACAACAGGTGGCTGGGAGTGCTGGAACCGCAGCCGGTAGATCTGCTCACGATCGCAAAATACGCGGCGGTGGTGGTGGTGCCTCTGACACTGCTACTGGGGGGATTTGCGCTCTGGTCGCGCACTCTGCACGGCCAGGTGGCGCTGCGCACCGCCGACCTGACCCGAGAGATCGCCGAACGGCGGCACGCCGAGGAGGAGCTGCGCCTGAACCAGCAGCAGCTGCTGCAGGCCGACAAGATGGCCGCCCTGGGGGTGCTGGTCTCGGGTGTGGCCCACGAGATCAACAACCCGACCGGGCTGATCCTGCTGGAAGTGCCGACCATCAAACGCTTTCAGGCCGACGCGGCCAGGGTGCTGGAGCAGTATTACCGCGAGAACGGCGACTTCAATTGCGGAGGGCTGCCCTACTCGCGCATGCGGGAGGAGATTCCGCGCAGCCTGGAAAAGCTGCTGGAGGCGGGCAAGCGCATCAAGCGCATCGTCGACGACCTGAAGGATTTTGCCCGGCAGGGTGACAGCGCCTGCAACGAAATCATCGATCTGAACTCCGTTTCCCAGGCGGCGGTGCGGCTGGTCGAACCCTCGATCCGCAAGGCCACTACCCGTTTCAGCGCACTGTACGCCGACGATCTGCCAAAGATTCGCGGCAACGGCCAGCGTATCGAGCAGGTGCTGGTCAACCTGATCCTGAACGCCTGCCAGGCGCTGCCGGACAGCGGTCGGGCCATTGAACTGACCACCTGCGCCGACCGGGAGAACGGATTGGTGACTTTCCGGCTGCGCGACGAAGGGAGCGGCATCTCACCAGAGCACCTGGCGCGCCTGACCGACCCGTTTTTCACGACCAAGCGCGACATGGGGGGCACCGGACTGGGGCTGTCGGTCTCGGCCGGCATTGTCAAGGAGCACGGGGGCAGACTGTTGTTCGACTCTATCCCCGGACGCGAAACAATCGTTACACTGGAATTGCCGATCTGCCAAGAGGAGGAAAACAGGTGAAAGCCGCTACCTATCCCGATTTCAGCGTGCTGCTGGTCGATGACGAGCCGGACTGGCTCGGCTCGCTGTCGCTGACACTGGAATCCTGCGCCAACATCAGCAACATCCTGACCTGCAGCGACAGCCGCCAGGCGCTGGACATCCTGGATGGGGGCCAGGTCGGGCTGGTGCTGCTGGACCTGACCATGCCCTACCTGTCGGGAGAAGCACTTTTGGAGCAGATCGCCGAACGGCATCCCGAGATCTGCGTGATCGTAGTCAGCGGGCTCAACCAGCTGGAAACCGCTGTGCGCTGCATGAAGCTGGGCGCCTTCGACTACTGCGTCAAGACCGACGAGGAGGACCGCATCGTGGGGGCTGTGCTGCGGGCGGTCAGGATGGTGGAGATGCGGCGCGAATACCAGGAGATGTCCAGCCGCCTGGTTTCGCGGGAACTGCGCCACCCCGAGGCCTTCTCCGGGATTGTCACCGCCGACCGGTCGATGCTGGACATTTTTTCCTACGTTGAGGCGGTGGCCAGGAGCCCTCAGCCGCTTCTGATCACCGGTGAAAGCGGGGTCGGCAAGGAGCTGATCGCCAAGGCCGCCCACAGCCTGGGCGGCTGCCGGGGCAAGCTGGTGACGGTCAACGTGGCCGGCCTGGACGACACGGTTTTCGCCGACACGCTCTTCGGCCATGTGCGCGGGGCCTTCACCGGCGCCGAGCAGGCCCGGCGCGGGATGGTGGAGGAGGCCGCCGACGGCACGCTCTTCCTGGACGAGATCGGCGACCTGAGCATCCCCTCCCAGGTCAAGCTGCTGCGGCTGCTGCAGGAGGGAGAGTATTTCCCACTGGGAAGCGATCTGCCCAGGCGGCTCAAGGCCCGCATCATCGTCGCCACCCACCAGAACCTGCCGGAAAAGGAACGAAGCGGGGCCTTCCGTCGCGACCTGTATTACCGGCTGCGGACACACCAGGTGCAACTGCCGGCGCTGCGCGAGCGGCGTGGAGATATCGCGCTGCTGCTGGAGCATTTCCTGGAAGAGGCTGCACAGGCTCTGGGCAAGAAAAAGCCGACCCCGCCCAAGGGACTGGCCCAGTATCTGGCGACCTACTGTTTTCCCGGAAACGTGCGCGAACTGAAGGCGCTGGTCTACGATGCGGTCAGCGTGCACCGCGACCGGATGCTTTCGATGGAGACCTTCGTCAGGTCAATCGAACGGCTGCAGTCCCAATGCCCGACGACCGGGGCCAGCCAAACCCGCCAGAACCCCTTTGCCGGATTCGACGAGCTGCCCACCTTCAGTGATGCGGCCGCCTTCCTGGTGCTGGAGGCGATGGAACGGGCCGGCGGCAACCAGACCCTGGCGGCGCGGCTCCTGGGCATCTCGCAGCCGGCGCTCTCAAAGAGGTTGAAGATGCTGAAGGTGTGAAGAATCCGGCTCGCTCCGGCCGGTGGATCTTATTTCTTATTTGATCGAGCCACGGCCGGTGCGGCCGCCAGGGGTGCTCCGGCCACCGCCGGAGGGTCCGCTCTTCCTGAAGTTTTTCGGGGGAGCGTTTTTCACAACGATCAGGCGGTCGCCAAGCTTGGCCCCGTTCAACAGATCGACCGCCTCAGCGGCTTCCTCCTCGGTTGACATTCTGACGTATCCGCAACCCCTGAATTCACCCGTGCCCGGATCTGTCACCAAATGGACCGAGTCCACGGTGCCCACCACGGAGAACAATTTCCGCAGCTCATCCTCGGTCACCAGACCGGAAATCTGTCCCACATAAACCTCGATACCCATACCAAATTTCCTTTCGGCGCAAGCCGGCAAGCGGTTCGATTGATAATCCCGCGGATTCAAATACACACTTCCATGATCCGGACAAGCCGGAACCCAAAATCATATTTCACGCAACGACGCGACGACGCGACGTTTAAAGCCATAAACAATGATCAGTTTTAAAGTCCTTCGTTGCGTCGTTGCGTGAGTAAATTCTTGCTGAACTTTTCTCACAAATTGTAATGACCAAGTAGTAGAGGGCTGATCAAGTCCAATTCCAGCGGCAATCATCACTTTTCCCGTCGTCCCCTGTAAAAGGAGAGCGCATTGCCACTGAGCACCTTTCCGGCGGCCGCATCCCCTAGCGTTTCCAGCACCAGGGCATAATCTTCGTCGCAATAGGGGCGCGGAGCACGGGTCGAGGGAAGATCGCTGCCGAACATCAGCACATCGGGATTGGCGGCATAAATTTCCCGCAGCGCCGGCCTGACGTCGAAATCCACCCGCCCGAAACCGGTGGCCTTGATCCGCACGCCTTTCTCGGCCAGCTTTAGCAGCGTGCCGAATCCTGCTTTTGAAAGCCCCAGGTGGTCGATGCTGACCGCCGGGAGTGCAACCAGCGTATCATAAAGTCCTTCCAGTTCGGCCGAATCGACATACAGCTCCACATGCCAGCCGACCACATCATGCACCCTTCTCGCCAGCGCGTCCAGATGGGAGACCTCTTCCGACCCGCCACGCTTGAGATTGAAGCGCAGCGCCCTGACGCCGGCCCAGTCCAGATCCAGCAATTCCCGGTCGCTGACGCTGAACGGCAGCTGCGTGACCCCCACGAATGCCGGACCCAGCGTGTGAAGCGCATCCAGCAAATAGGTCTGGTCAAAGGCCTGGAAAGAACCGGAAACGACCGCGCCTCCCACCAGGTTGTAGCCCCGCATCCGCTCCCGGTAGTCGTCACAGTGGTAATCGTCCGGCAGATAGCCGTTGTTGGGCACCAGCGGAAAGCGGCGATCGATGACATGGAAATGACAATCGAAAACTTCCTGGCTGGCAGGTTTGCAAGCGTTTGTTGGCATGGTCGGCCTCCGTTCAGGGGTGTTGGACTTTCGGGCGATATTGAATCGCTTTCGGCTGCCGGTCAACAGAAACCGATCTTTCGCCTATGCCGGCACAACACCGGGCAACTCCAATAACCGGAGGTTATAACGATAACCTGCGGTTATATCAGAAGCCATCATACTTAAATCGTTACGTTTATCCATACATATCACCGTCATCCATAACCCACGGTTATGGCGGCTTCCTTTGCCGACGGGAACATTGCAGAGATTTATCCAGCTATTTCGGCAATTTAGCGATACAGGCTTTGTTGGCACTCTCCCTGCTCTATACAAGTACAGAAGCAGTGCGGAGACCTGACGGTCCCGCCAATCCCAACCCTCACCGTGGAGGTCGTTATGTTAATGTTCTGGGTTCAATTCGTACTGGTACTGGGAGCAGTCCTGATCGGTATCCGCAGGGGCGGCGTAGCGCTTGGTCTGATCGGTGGCCTGGGCGTATCACTGCTGGTGCTGGGTTTCCGCAGTCCCCCTTCCGAACCGCCGATCGCGGTGATGCTGATCATCCTGGCGGTGGTAACCGCTTCAGCCACGCTGCAGGTGGCCGGTGGCCTGGATTACCTGGTGCAGCTGACTGAAAAGCTGCTGCGTGCCCACCCCAAATACGTGACGATCCTGGCGCCGCTTTCGACGTTCTTCCTGACGGTCTGCTGCGGCACCGGCCATGCAGTGTATGCGCTGCTGCCTGTCATTTCCGACGTGGCGCTCAAGACCGGCATCCGCCCCGAACGCCCGATGGCGATCTCCAGCGTCGCCTCGCAGATGGGGATCACCGCAAGTCCGGTGGCGGCGGCGGTGACCTTTTTCCTCGGCTTTGCCGCCAAGGCCGGCTATCCGGTGACATTGATCGACATCGTCTCGGTCACAATGCCGGCCGGGATTATCGGTGTGCTGGCAGCGGCCGCCTGGAGCTTCAACCGCGGCAAGGACCTGGATAAGGACCCCGAATTCCAGGCCCGCCTGCAGGACCCGGATTTCAAAAAAGCGCTGGATGCGGATGTGACAACACTGGACAAAAAAATCTCCGTCACCTCCAAAATTTCGGTGGCGCTCTTCTTCGCCGGCGTCGGCTCGATCATTCTGCTGGCCAGCTTCCCGGAACTGCTCCCCTTGAACGGCGAGAAAAAGCCGGTTGCGATGACGACCGTGGTCCAGTTCGTGATGCTCGCCTACGGCGCCTTCATCATGTTCACCGCCGACGTAAAAGCCAAGGACATCGCCCACTCCAGCGTCTTTATCGCCGGGATGATCGCGGTGGTATCGATCTTCGGCATAGCCTGGATGAGCGACACCTTCATCTCGGCCAACAAGAAATTTCTGGTGGACAATATCGGCATCATGGTCAAGATCGCACCCTGGACTTTTGCCATTGCCACCTTCTGCATCTCGGCCTTTGTCAAGAGCCAGGCCGCCACGTTGGCCATAACGCTGCCGCTGGGACTGGCGCTGGGGCTGCCGGTTCCGCTGCTCCTGGGCCTGATGCCTGCCAGCTACGCCTACTTCTTCTTCGCCTTCTACCCCAGCGACCTGGCCGCGATCAACATGGACCGCACCGGCACCACCCGCATCGGCAAGTATCTGCTCAACCACAGCTTCATGATTCCGGGCCTGATCGGTGTCAGCGTTTCAACTGTAGTGGCATATACGATATCCAGACTGATCTTATAACAGGGATCCCGCCAGATATTACAAACAGGGGCCGCATCCGACAGGGTGCGGCCCTTGCGCTATTGGTGAGTTTTGGCTATAGTGTCGGGCCTCTCCGGCTTTCCGGCCGGAGCCATATTCAATCGGTGCCGGGGCCAACACATTCCGGGCACCCGGGGTTCGATCATATGCAGGACTTTTTGGACATCGCCATTGGCACCGTTACCATGCGCCCCTACGTGTTCGCTTTTTTCGCGGCCTTTCTGCTGGCCTGCGTACCCCACGTCGGCTGGCGCCGCACCGCGCTTTTCACCCTGGCCGGCTACCTGATCGCCTTTGCCTCGGAATGGCTCTCGATCAACACCGGTTTCCCCTACGGCTGGTACTACTACATCGATACCACCAGCAACCGCGAACTGTGGATTGCCGGGGTGCCGTTCTTCGATTCGCTCTCCTACGTCTTCCTTTCCTACTGCAGCTACGCCACCGCACTCTTCATCATCTCACCTCTCAAAGCCTGGCGCTGGAACCTGGTAACGCTGGAGACCCGTTCCATCCGCCGCTCGTTTGCGGCGCTGCTGCTGGGTTCGTTCTTGCAGACTTTCCTGGATATCGTGATCGACCCGGTGGCGCTGCAGGGCAAGCGCTGGTTCCTGGGGCAGATTTACGGTTACCGTGAGCAGGGACTGCATTTCGGCGTGCCGCTCTCCAACTACGGCGGCTGGCTGCTGACCAGCTTCTGCCTGCTGGCAGCGTTCCAGCTGATCGACGCCCGCCGCCTGGATGATGCTCCCCGTGGGGCAGTCAATCTCCCCTTCCGCTCTCTGCTGGGGCCGGTGCTCTACCTGTCGGTGCTGATTTTCAACATTGCGATGATGCTGGTGATCGGCGAGAATTTCATGGCGTTGTGCGCAACCTTGATGTTCACGCTGCCGGTCCTGATCGTGGTTATCCTGGCGGTCAGGCGCACCAACCGCTACAGCAAGGACGAACTGGGGGGACACCTGCGTGATTACCCATGGTCTCCGGCGGGAAGCATTTCACAGAAGGGGCAATAGCTGTTCCAATGCCGCTGTCAGGCTCCTGGCAGCGACGCGGCTGTTGCCGGCCAGACGGATCAGCTGCGGGATGATGCGGGGTTTGCGCAGGATCGTCAACAGCACCCGGGCGGGGCGGATGCGCAGGTTGCGGTCGCAGAATTCGTCCAGAGAAAAGCCCAGCTCCTCGTCGGCCGGGTCGCTGACCGAGCGGATCGCCAGCAGCGGTGTCCTGCTTTCTGATGCGACCAGCGCGATAGCTGCACTTTCCATCTCCGCCACCGGACAGGCATAATCTTTGGCCAACAATCCGGCCAGCCTGGTTTTTGATGTTATCACCGCCGTACCGGCAAAGGTTCCGCCGAAGAACCTTGCTCCAGCGGCGGCCTGGCGCGCCACCAGGTTAAGGCCGGCCGCCGGGGTATCCACCGGCAGTTCTTCCAGGCCGCCTTCGGAGACAATCACCATCCTCCTGGCAACCACCACGTCGCCAACCCGCAGTTCCGGAGCAACTCCTCCGCAGAAACCGGCCGAGATCAACAGCTCTGGCGCGGTCTCTCCAATGATTGTCCCGGCCGCCCGGGCGGCATTGTCAAAGCCCATGCCGGATTCGAGCAGAAGGATATCATGGCCGGCCCAGCCGAACTTGCGCGCTCTGAAACGTCCCAGCCTCAAATTGCTTCCTGTTCCCAGACAGGCGGCTGCGGCGTTGAACTCTTCCGGCATCGCGGTGATGATGGCAATCTTCATTACTCTGCACTCCCGGGCAGACGATACCGTTTTGGCGTCAGTTTTTCAAGGCATCATTTAGAAAAGCTGGACAAATTGCTGAACATGGATTATATGTACTGTTCGCTCTTGCGGAGAGATGTCCGAGCGGTTGAAGGAGCACGCCTGGAAAGCGTGTGTACGTTAATAGCGTACCGAGGGTTCGAATCCCTCTCTCTCCGCCATTTTTATTCAGAAAACGGCTTTGCCGCCATGTTATAAGGCTGCGAGCTTGCAGGCGGATATGATAGCCGGGCCCCGCGCAACGGCGCGCCGTGAACTCCGCCAGGTCCGGAAGGAAGCAACGGCAGCGGCTCCCGCTGTGTGCCGCGGGCCAGCCCGGCTATCATATGCGCCTGTAACTTCATCACCTCTCCTAATCCCCTGACTGTACGCTTCCTACGTCTCATGTGCGGGGCGTCAGATTACCTGCGAGGTCCAGTCTCTTGTCAACCGGAACGCATTACGAAGTCCTGGCAAGGAAATACCGCCCCCAAACATTTTCCGAACTGGCCGGCCAGGAACACGTCAGCCGTACGCTGCAGAACGCCATCGATTCCGGCCGGGTGGCCCACGCCTTCCTCTTTACCGGCGCGCGCGGAGTCGGCAAGACCAGCACCGCCCGCATCATGGCCAAGACACTCAACTGCGAGCGCGGGGTTACCCATGAGCCCTGCAATGTCTGCCCCCTGTGCATCGAGATCACCAAAGGCACATCCACCGATGTTTTCGAGATCGACGGCGCCTCCAACAACGGCGTGGACGATGTGCGCGACCTGCGCGACAACATCAAGTACCTCCCTTCCCACAGCCGCTATCGCATCATCATAATCGACGAAGTTCACATGCTCTCCACCAACGCCTTCAATGCACTCTTGAAAACGCTGGAGGAGCCGCCCGAACATGTCAAATTCATCTTTGCCACCACCGAACCGCATAAACTTCCGGTAACGATCCTGTCGCGCTGCCAGCGTTTTGATTTCAAGCGTGTAACACTGCCCAGGATTGTCAGCCGCCTGCGCGAAATTGCCGACAAGGAATCGGTCACCATCAGCGACTCGGCCCTGGCGCTGATTGCCCGCAAAGGCGATGGCAGCATGCGCGATTCCCTGACCGCGCTGGACCAGGTCCTGGCCTTCTGCGGCAACAACGTCAGCGACGAGGATGCGGGAACGCTGCTTGGCACCGTGGACCGCAGACTTTTGGCCGACATTTCGGCTGCGGTTTTTAATGGTGACACCCAGGCGGTACTGGAAGGGATCAAGCGCGTTGACCTGGTGGGGTACAACATGCGCCAGTTCTGCCAGGAGCTGATCGAGCATTTTCGCAATCTGCTGGTGATCCGTTCGGTCAGGAAGCCGGAGGAGATCCTGGATCTGGCGGCAGCCGAACTGGATGATTTGAAAACCCAGGCGGGAAACATCCCACCCCAGGATATCCAGCGGAGATTGACGCTGCTGGTAAAGGCCGACGCCGAAATGGCCTATGCCAGCTTCCCACGCCTGATCATCGAAATGGCGCTGCTTAAAGCTGCACTGCTGGCACCGGTAATCCCGATCCAGGAGCTAATCGAGAAGATCAGACTCCTGGAGGCCGGAGCGGTGCATACTCCGGCACTGCCTTGGGAAACCACCAGAGCTGCCGCAGCCACGGCACCCTCAGGGCACCCGGCACATCCGGAGCAGCCGCGGAGTGCTCCGCAGAGCAGGCCACAGCCGCAACCGAACGCTGCAGCCACACCTTCCGTGCCGGCCAGCGGCGACACCCACACCGTCTGGGGTCGCTTTGTCGCATTCGTAATCGAGAAGCAACCGGCCATCGGATCGGTCCTGGAACATGGCAGTCCGCTCAAACAGGAAAAGGGCCTGCTCGAAATCGGCTTTCCAGCCGACAGCTATTACCTGACGGCCGCCCAGGATGCCGAATTCATTGCCGGCGTACAGGCCCTGGCTCTCGAATCCAGCGGAATCGAGACAGCGATCCGGATAAAATCGATCGTGTCCAATTCCACCGATGCACCCATGTCACTGGCCGAAAAAAAAAAGAGTGACGACGAGCAACGCATGAAAGAGCTGAGGCAGGAGGTCGAAACCCATCCTGTCATCAAGGAGGCACAACGGGTTTTCGGCAGCACTATTACTGATATTAGAGCAGTTTAGCTGTAGCAGGATAAAACATAACTGTCACGAAATCGAAAGGGGAAGTAGATGTCAAAAGGACTAGCAAGCATCATGAAGCAGGCGCAGATGATTCAGCAGAAGATGGCCAAACTGCAGGAAGAGGCCAGCCAGAAAACCGCCGAGGCAACTTCCGGTGGTGGCGCCGTGAGCATCAAGGTCAACGGCAAGAACGAAATAATTTCACTGGAAATAAAAAAAGAGGCGGTTGACCCCAATGATGTGGAAATGCTTCAGGACCTTATCATTGCTGCGGCCAACGAGGCCCTCAAGAAGGTTCACGCCGAGATGGGCGATGAAATGTCCAAAATTACCGGCGGCATGAGCATACCGGGATTGTTTTAGCCGTTACAGATACATAGACTGTTTTTTCCAGGATCGCGGATACGGTGCATATTTAATTTGACTAAATTTTTTAGTTCGGCTAATAGTGCCCACGTATACGGACAGCCTGTCCGCGGCCATATTAATGGTAAAAAATCTTGATTTCAATGCTCCTCCATGGTTTCCGGTTGCCTTTCGGCCCGTCCAGTGCGGGGGAGCATCTTTTTTAACCTCGCTATAATACTAAAAAAATGTTTTATTTGTCTCGGGAATTATGTTAACAAAATCATCCGCACTGATGCGATTGGTTGGAGAATTGAAGAAGCTGCCGGGCATTGGCGAACGAACCGCCCTGCGTTTGGCGTTCCACCTTTTGAAGTCTCCGCAGAACCTGACAGCGCTTTCCGAATCGCTTTGCGATGTCAGGGACCGGGTGCATCCCTGCTCGATCTGCTTTGCCATCACGGAAACCGATCCGTGTTCTATCTGCAGCGGAAACCGTGATTCAGGCGTGATCTGTGTTGTTGAAAACTCTCAGGATCTGATGGCGCTGGAACGCAGTAACGCTTATAACGGCATGTATCACGTGCTGGAGGGAGCAATTTCCCCGCTGTCCGGTATCGGACCATCCGATCTGCGCATCGCCGAACTGCTCAAGCGCGTCGAATCCGGGGGAATAAACGAGGTAGTGATCGCCACCAACTTTACCGTAGAGGGAGAGGCCACGGCGCTCTATCTGACCAGGGCCCTCAAGCCGGCGGGAGTCAAGGTGTCGCGACTTGCGCACGGCATACCGCTGGGCAGCGATATCGAGTTTGTGGATGCCGCCACGGTTCAATGGGCGCTTCAGGGCAGAAACGAATTGTAGTCAAGAAGTTCACATAAACCCCAAAGAGGAGGAAGTACATGAGCAAGAAGATGGTAACCATCGACGGCAATACAGCCGCCGCCCATGTGGCGCATGCCACCAACGAAGTAATCGCCATTTATCCGATTACCCCATCATCAGTGATGGGCGAAATCTCCGACGCCAAGAGCGCGGTCGGTGAGAAGAACATCTGGGGCAACGTGCCGTCGGTAGTAGAGATGCAGTCCGAGGGCGGCGCCGCAGGAGCCGTGCATGGCGCGCTTCAGGCCGGAGCGCTCACCACCACTTTTACCGCCAGCCAGGGCCTTTTGCTGATGATTCCGAACATGTTCAAGATTGCCGGCGAGCTGACCTCGACTGTTTTCCACGTCTCGGCCCGCGCCATTGCAGCCCAGGCACTCTCGATCTTCGGCGACCATTCCGACGTGATGTCCTGCCGTTCCACCGGCTGGGCCTTCCTCTGCTCCAACAACGTTCAGGAGGTCATGGACTTCGCGCTGATCGCCCAGTCCTCAACGCTCCGCAGCCGGATTCCTTTCCTGCATTACTTTGACGGTTTCCGCACTTCACACGAAGTACAGAAAGTCACCGAACTCTCTTTCGACGAGATGCGCGCTATGATCGACGACAAGCTGATCGCCGAGCACAAGGCCCGCGGCCTCAACCCGGACAAACCGGTAATGCGCGGCACCGCCCAGAACCCGGACGTCTATTTCCAGGGCCGCGAGACCGTCAACCCTTTCTACCCGGCCTGTGAAAAGATCGTACAGGAAGAGATGGACAAGTTCGGCAAATTGACCGGCCGCAAGTACAAGCTGGTTGACTATGTCGGCGCCAAGGACGCCGAGCGCGTCGTGGTCGTAATGGGCTCCGGCGCCGATGTCGTTCAGGATACTGTAGAGAACCTGGCCAGACAGGGTGAAAAGGTCGGCGTCGTCAAGATCCGCCTCTATCGTCCGTTCCCGCTGGATGCCTTCATCAAGGCCCTCCCCAAAACGGTCAAGAAAATTGCCGTTCTGGACCGCACCAAGGAGCCGGGTTCGCTGGGCGAGCCGATCTACCTTGATGTACGCACCGCGATCGGCGAAGCCATGGCTGCCGGCAAGTTCAAGTCCGACGGTTATCCGGTCATCGTAGGCGGACGCTACGGCCTCGGCTCCAAGGAATTCAATCCGGCCATGGCCAAGGCCGTATTCGACAACCTCAAGGCCAAGAACCCCAAGAACAAGTTCGTGGTCGGCATCGAAGAGGACGTCACTAACAGCAGCCTGAAAGTTGACTACAGTTACAAGAACCCGATGGAAGGCGTCTACGAGGCAATGTTCTTCGGCCTCGGTTCCGACGGAACCGTCGGCGCCAACAAGAACTCGATCAAGATCATCGGCGAGGAAACCAGCAACAACGCCCAGGCCTACTTTGTTTATGACTCCAAGAAGGCCGGCTCGATGACCACTTCGCACCTGCGCTTCGGCAAGAAATATATCCGTGCTCCCTATCTGGTTCAGGAAGCCAATTTCGTGGCCTGCCACAACTTCTCCTTCCTGGAGAAGTACGACATGCTGGCACGGGCCAAGGATGGCGCGACCTTCCTGTTGAACGCTCCTTTCGGACCTGAAGAGGTATGGGACACCATGCCCAAGGAAGTACAGCAGCAGATCATCAGCAAGAAACTGAAGTTCTACGTTATCGACGGTGTCAAGCTGGGCAACGAAATCGGCCTTGGACCCCGCATCAACGTGATCATGCAGACAGCTTTCTTCAAGATTTCGAACATCATCCCGCTCAAGGATGCCGTGGCTTCGATCAAGGGCGCCATCAAGAAATCCTACGGCAAAGCCGGTGAAGCAGTTCTGGAAATGAACTACAAGGCGGTTGATGCCGGCCTGAACAACTTCTACGAAGTCAAGGTTCCGGCAAAAGCTACCAGCAAGCTCAAGATGGCTGCTGCGGTTTCCAGCAAGGCACCCAAGTTTGTCAAGGATGTCACCGGCGTGATCGTAGCCGGTCTGGGCGATAACCTGCCGGTTTCCAAGATGCCGGCCGACGGCACCTTCCCGACCGCCACCAGCCAGTACGAGAAACGTAATATTGCTGTAGAAATTCCGGTCTGGGACGAGAAGATCTGCATCCAGTGCGGCATCTGTTCCTTCGTATGCCCGCACGCCTCGGTCCGCACCAAGGCCTATGACGGCAAACTGCTTAAGGATGCTCCGGCCACCTTCAAATCAACCGACTGCAAGATTCCTGAAATGGCCGGCAAGAAGTACACCGTCCAGATCGCTCCCGAGGACTGCACCGGTTGCGGCGCATGTGCCTACAACTGCCCCGGCAAGGACAAGCAGAATCCGGCTCACAAGGCTCTGGACATGACTTTCCAGCCGCCACTGCGTGCCACTGAAGCCGAAAACTTCGACTTTTTCCTCAAGCTGCCGGATGTTGATCCGACTCAGGTAAAACTTGACACCCTGCGCAGCAACCAGCTGATCCGCCCGCTGTTCGAATTCTCAGGAGCCTGTGCCGGTTGCGGCGAGACTCCGTATCTGAAGCTGTTAACCCAGCTGTTCGGCGACCGGATGATGATTGCAAACGCCACCGGCTGTTCTTCAATCTACGGCGGCAACCTGCCGACCACCCCATACGCACAGCGTGCCGACGGACGTGGCCCAAGCTGGTCCAACTCGCTGTTCGAAGACAACGCCGAATTCGGCTACGGCATGCGCCTGACGGTTGACCAGTTCACCAAATCAGCCCTTGAGTATGTGGCGGAACTGGCCGAAAACAAGGCTTTTGCAGCAAATGCCAAACTTTTCAAAGAGATCGCTTCAGCCGACCAGTCCACCCAGGCCGGTATCGAGGCACAGCGCGGACGCGTTGACAAGCTGAAGGCCGCTCTGAAAGGCAGCAAGAACGCAACCGCAAAACTGCTGATTCCGATTGCGGACTACCTGGTCAAGAAATCGGTCTGGTGCATCGGCGGCGACGGCTGGGCCTACGACATCGGTTTCGGCGGTCTGGACCATGTCATCGCTTCCGGCAAGAACATCAACCTCTTCGTACTTGACACCGAGGTTTACTCCAACACCGGCGGCCAGGCATCCAAAGCAACACCGCTGGGCGCTGTTGCCCAGTTCGCAGCCGGCGGCAAGCCGGTATCCAAGAAAGACCTTGGCATGATCGCCATGTCCTACGGTTCGGTCTATGTGGCAACCGTGGCTCTTTCCAACCCGGCCCAGTGCGTCAAGGCCATGCTGGAAGCCGAGGCATTTGACGGGCCGTCCCTGATCATTGCCTACTCACACTGCATCGCCCACGGCATCAACATGACCGAAGGTGTCGATGCACAGCGTAAAGCAGTTCAGTCCGGTTACTGGCCGCTCTATCGCTACAACCCGGCACTGGCAATCGAGTGCAAGAACCCGCTGCAGCTGGACAGCAAGCCGGCTACCATCAGTTTTGATGATTACGCCAACAACGAGAACCGCTACCGCATGCTGAAAAAGGCCAACCCGGCCGAGGCGGGCGCTCTGATGAAGAAAGCTGCCGAGTGGGCGAAAACACACTTTGCCTACTATCAGAAACTGGCGGCACTCAACTTCGAAGATACTTGCGAGAAGAAGTAGTCATTAAATATATTACATGGTAGTATCCTGCCCCGCAGACTTGTCTGCGGGGCTTTTTAAATTCAACTTATGGGGATGATCATGCTTGATAGCAACAACGACCTGGGAGCCGCGTTATTTAAAACCTGGACCGAGAAGCAGCGATGCGACGAGATTCAGAAACTGGTTGAAGGGTACCGCAAAGGGGTGCCGGTCGGGGTTCTCTGCAAAATGTCGGAAACTATCGCCGGGGACAAGAAGAAAGCCAAAAAATATCTGAAACTGTTTCTTACCGAGGCGGAACGCAAGGCAGCTATCGGTTCGGCAAATGCAAGCATGCTTCCGCTGGTTACCTCGTTCATGAAATAGAACATTTCCAATCGACCGGACAATCCCGGTCATGAAAGGTACACGGGCTACATGCAAAAGATATTCATCGCCGGATGCGGCTATATCGGCGGGAGGGTTGCGCGGCTGCACCGTAATTTGGGCGCAGAAGTCACCTGCATGCTCAGGTCCCCGGAACATGCCTCCGCTCTTTCCGGGGAGGGATTCAGAACCGTTGCCTGCTCCCTTGACAACGCAGCCGGAATTCCTCTTCTGGATACGTCCGGCAGCGTACTGCATTATCTGGTACCGCCGCCGGGTGGCGGCATTGCAGATACCCGTGCCAGAAACTTCATTACGGCCCTGCATCTGTCTCAGAAGCCTTCAAAGATCATCTACATCAGCGCGACCTCGGTTTACAGTGAAGTAGCCGGCGGTGTTGTCAACGAGCAATCTGCGACCGAACCTTCCTCGGCAATGGGCAAGCGTCGTCTCGATGCAGAATCGGCTTTCCTGCAGTACGGTGCTGCGACCGGCACGCCGGTGGTAATCCTGCGGGTCAGTGGCATCTACGGCCCTGGACGGCTGCCTCTGATGCAGATCAGCCAGGGACAGGCGCTGCTGAATGAAGAGCAGTCCGGCCCCAGCAACCGCATCCATGCCGACGACCTGGCCGCCATCTGCCTGGCTGCGGCGGAATCGGCCGAAGCCGGAGAAGTATTCAACGTCAGCGATGGAAATCCGACCAGTATGACCAGCTATTTCAACGCCTGTGCAGATGCCCTGAAAATGCCGCGCCAGCCGCAGGTACCGCTGGATGAAGCACGCCTGGTGATGTCGCCACTGATGTTCTCCTACGTCAGCGAGTCTAGAATAATTGACAACAGTCGCATGCTGAAGCGCCTGAAAGTCAACCTGAGATATCCGGACATCCGAACTGGATTGGCATCATGCCTACCGGCCTGATTCTGAATGCATACTGTGGAATATGCCGGCACTGTATACGACCAAAAGGATAGAGATTACTTGTTTTTAAATGTAATGCCGGTAGCTTATGATTTTTATTTATTGCATTTATCAATTGATGCTGCTACATTTAACTCAGATAAGATCTTTGCGAGGGTTCCAACGAACCCTCATTTGCCCTGGTAACTTCCCCTCCTAGTTGCCAGGGTGTTTTTTTATTTTCAGTCACGGTGTTACGGTTGACGCTTTCGGCCGGTTGTGTTTTAATCAGCCGGTGGAAACGGAAGCCTACATAGCACTTGGATCGAATATTGGGGATCGTGAGTTGAATCTGCTGCGTGCCGTAGCCGAAATCGGACGTTTGCCTGAGTCCAAGGTCACAGCCCTCTCCTCGTTCTATGAAACATCTCCGGTCGGGAACGTCAAACAGGATTCCTTCTACAATGCGGTACTCAAACTATCAACCGGACTCCCCCCCCGTACTCTTCTGAAACACCTGTTGCGAATCGAGACCGACAGCTTCAAACGAACCAGGACAGTTGAAAACGGTCCGCGCAGAATGGATCTGGACCTGTTGCTGTATGGAACACAGATCATCTCCGAAGAGGATCTGGTTGTCCCGCATCCGCGCATGAGTGAGAGGCGCTTTGTGCTGCAGCCGCTCTGTGAAATTGCACCGCAGCTGGTGCCTCCGCTATCCGGAGTCACTGTTGCGGAACAGCTGGCAGCACTGCAATCCAACGAAATAGTTGTGAAAATCTGAGCGACGGATACAGGCCGACTCACAGATCTAACGGAGGAACAGGGTTTGATCAGAATTCTCATATGGGGCCTTTTGCTTTACATCGGTTACCGGATTATTGTTTCACTGGCAGCACCCAAGAAAAACGAGGCAAAAACTGCCGGAAAAATGGATTCGGCCGAGACAACCCATCGAGACCCGGTCTGCGGTGTATACGTATCCGAGGAACAGGCCGTTGTCGGCAGGCATGACGGCCGGAAGCACTACTTCTGCTCGATGGACTGCCTGGAAAAATATCGCGAACAGCTTGACCACATACCAAACTAACAGGAGGAAATAATGAAATTTTTTATCGACACGGCTGATGTCAAGGAAATCCGTGAAGCACACGCGCTGGGACTGGTTGACGGCGTAACCACCAACCCCTCGCTGATCGCAAAATCTGGTCGCAAATTCAAGGACGTGATCAAGGAAATCGTCTCGATCGTGGACGGTCCGATCTCGGCCGAGGTCATCTCGCTCGACGCCCCGGGCATGATCAAGGAAGCCAAGGAACTGGTCAAGATTCACAAGAACATCGTCATCAAACTGCCGATGACGCCCGAGGGACTCAAGGCGTGCAAAGCACTGACCGACAAGGGCATCAAGACCAACGTGACCCTGATCTTCACGCCGATGCAGGCTCTCCTTGCCGCCAAGGCCGGCGCCAGCTACGTTTCCCCGTTTGTCGGCCGTCTGGATGACATTTCCCAGGACGGCATGGGAATCATCGAAGAGATTCGCACGATCTTTGACAATTACGGTTACATGGCCGAAATCATCGTCGCCAGCGTGCGTAACCCGATTCACGTGCTCAACTCGGCCCTGATCGGCGCCGATATCGCCACGATACCCTACTCGGTGATGATCCAGCTGGCCAAACACCCACTGACCGATGCCGGCATCGAAAAGTTTTTGAAAGACTGGGAGAGCGTGCCGAAATAACGTGCCGAAACCTTTATGAAGAAACCTGCCAATTCGCTTTCGATTCTTTTCTCCGCCTCCGAGGCCGCTCCCTTCGCCAAGGAGGGGGGGCTCGGTGATGTTGTCGGCGCGCTTCCCAAGTATCTGGCCCGCCTCGGACATGATGTCAGAATAGTCATCCCCCGTTATTACTGTGTGGATCCGCTGAAATACGGTCTGCGCATGCTGCCCGGAACCCTGGTGGTGCCGATGGGCATCACCGGACACCAGTACTGCGGTGTATGGGAAGGGCGACTGCCTGGTTGTGATGTGCCGGTCTACTTCCTGGAACACGAAGGTTACTACGGCCGTTCCGGGCTCTACCAGCAGGGGGGCGAAGGGTATCTGGACAACGACAACCGCTTCGTGTTCCTGTCCAAGGCGTCACTGGAGCTGTGCAAGATGCTGGACTGGTCGCCGGACGTGGTACATGCCCATGACTGGCATACCGGCGTGATCCCGGTTCTGCTGAACACCTCCTACCTGCACGACCGCTACGTAGGCAACTCCGCATCACTGCTGACCCTGCACAACATGCAGCACCAGGGGAATTTCTATCCCGGACTGATGGATGTACTCGGTATCGGCTGGAAACACTTCAATTATCTGGAACTGGAGAAGGACGACCAGGTCAACCTGCTGAAGGGGGGACTCTACCACGCCACGCTGCTGAACACGGTCAGCGAGGAGTACTCGCGCGAAATACAGACCGAGGCATTCGGTTGGGGACTGGAAGGCGTGGTGCAGGAGCGGGCAGCAGACCTGAGCGGCATCTTGAACGGCGTAGATTACGAGGAATGGAATCCTGAGACGGATCCCTTCATCGCCGCCAACTATGGCCCCCGCACCGTAAAAAAAGGGAAGGCAGCCTGCAAGCGGGATCTGCAGGCCGCCTTGGGACTGCCGCAGCGAGACGATGTACCTTTGTTCGGCGTTGTTTCGCGGATGGTCAAGCAGAAGGGCACCGACCTGCTGGCCGAGGCGATTCACAACATCCTGGAGATGGACGTGCAGTTTGTAGTGATCGGCAACGGCGAGCCCTGGGCGCATTTCTATTTCGGCGACATCGCCGCGATGTATCCCGAAAAGTTCGCCTGCTACATCGGCTACAACGAGGCACTGGCGCACAAGGTCGAGGCAGGCGCAGATTTCTTCGTGATGCCGTCTTCCTTCGAGCCGTGCGGGCTGAACCAGATGTACTCACTGGCCTATGGCACGCCTCCGATCGTACGTTCAACCGGCGGACTGGCCGACAGCGTCGAGAACTTCAACGAGGCGGTTCTGTCCGGTGACGGTTTCAAGTTCTGGAGCCACTCCGCCACGGCGCTGTTTGACACGGTCGGCTGGGCGGCCTGGACCTTCTTCAACAACCCCAAGGGACTGGCGGCGCTGCGCAAAAACGGCATGAAGAAGCGCTTTACCTGGGAGGCAGCCGCACACAAGTACGACGAGCTCTACCACCTGGCCATCATGCGCAGGAGAGGCACGGAATACTACCGCAACCGCTTCGGGGGGTGAGTCGCACCAGCCTGCAATGCTGTCAACAGGCCCGGTTGCAGCAGCAAAGCAATTGTTCAGGCGTCGGTGCAGATAAATCGCCGACAGATTTCTGGCCGGGCTTCATAGATCAGGCAGCGCCCGCCACTGAGAAATTCGCAGTTGTAATCGATAAGCAGGCGGTGCGGACCGGTCAGAGAGAGTTGCAGGCGGTTGGCTCCAAGCTGTTTAAGGCGTTCGAACTCTTCCCAACTGAGTTCCACATCGGAGAATGATCGGCAGCAGTCCCCGCCGCAGTTGCAGCAGCGTTGATCGCCATCCTGGGGATGATCGAGAAGCATTCCATGACGCCTTGCTTTCGAGCGGCTGATGAAGAGCATCGCGGCCCTCCTTGCAGCTGAAATTCCGGATCGGAAGTATGCTATTACATTAGCACAAACCTTGGTGTTTTCAAGGCTGTTTGCCAGCGGGAAAAGACTTCGGATGAGCCAGATCTCTTTTGCAGAATTTCTTGAAAAGCATCCGGTGATCCTCGGTGAGGGGGCGGTCATCGAGCGCCTGCGACGCGATGTCAAGCTGGAACTCGATCCTTACCTGGTCAACTCGGCTTTTATCTATCAGGATGAGAAACGGGCTGCGCTGGAAGCAATCTGTCGCCAGTATCTGAATACAGGTCGTGAGTACAACCTTCCGCTGCTGATCTCAACCCCGACCTGGCGGGCAAGCAGGGAAAGGATCGATGCGGCCGGCCTGGCCAGGATCGATGTGAATGGCGACAACGCCAGATTTCTTGACGCGCTGCGGAACAGTTACGGGAAATACGCCGAAAAGGTCGTCATCTGCGGCCTGATGAGCTGTCGCGGCAATGCCTACGACCCGGCCGATGCCATGGCCGTTGACGATGCGCGCATGTTTCACTCCTGGCAGGCCGGTAAACTGGCCGATGCCGGCGTCGACTTCCTGCTCGCCTCCACGCTCCCGTCCTTGAGCGAAGCAACCGGCCTGGCGCAGGCCCTTGCCGCCACCGGCCGCCCCTACCTCATCAGCTTCATTGTTCGCCCCGAAGGCACACTGCTGGACGGCACGCCTTTGAAGGATGCAGTCGCCGCCATCGACACAGTTGTCACACCATCCCCTCTGGCGTATATGATCAACTGCACCCACGCATCTTTTGCCAGGGCCGCGCTTCTGCACAAGACAAACTCATCGGATCCGGCTCGTCAACGGATCATCGGCCTGCTGGCCAACACCGCCGCACTCAGCCCGGAAGATCTTGATGGCAGCGCAAGCCTGGTGGAGGAAGAGCCACTGACCTTCGGCAGCACCGTTGCCGGCTTGCACAGCGAACTGGGGCTGAAGATACTGGGAGGCTGCTGCGGGACTGATGACCGCCACATCCGCGCCTTGGCCTCACGACTCGCAACCGGGACCTGAAATGCGTATCCGATGGCAATCATGACGGAAACTGAAAACCTGCCATGTCGTACCGGCTGCGCCGCCTGCTGCATTGCTCCGTCGATCTCGTCAGCGATTCCCGGCATGCCGCGAGGCAAGCCGGCCGGGGTTCGCTGTACGCAGTTGACGCCGGACAACCGCTGCCTGATCTTCGGACAACCGGAACGGCCGACGGTCTGCGTCAGTCTGCGCCCCAGTACCGAAATGTGCGGCAGCAGTGACGCCGATGCAATGAGCAGGCTGTCAGACTGGGAACGGCTCACCCGGCCATAACAGGCTCCATGCCGTGCAAGCGATATATTATTTTCATATCCGGCCTTGAACCGGCGACTACCATTGTGGTATCAATAAACCCATGAATATCATGTCACCCGAATTTCTCCTGCTGTTCCTCTTTGCCCTGAACATACTGCTGATACTGCTGGACGCCTCACTCGGCTACCATCTCGCACCTCGCCTCCTGCTGCTGACCGGCCAGGATGACCCGGAACTGCACGAATCGGCTGTTCGCTCGGTCCGCAGCATGCTGACGCTGCTGGTGGGCCTGTACATGTTTCTGAATTGCCTGGGATATTTCCGGAATAACGGTACGCTGGTAATGATAGTCACCACAATGATCTTCTTTGATCTGGGCGGGCAGTTTTACCTGAGACGGCGCTCCGGTCGCAATGGTGAACATCAATGAGCCATCCGCTGCTGGAGCATGTCTTTGATATCAGGCCCCACGAGGTTGACACCCGTGGCAGGCTCCGCCCGGTGACCCTGCTGGCATACATGCAGAACGTGGCTTCAGAACATGCCACTCAGCTGGGAGTCTCCGTCAGGAACCTGCAGTCATCGGGCCTGACCTGGGTCATGTCTCGGGTACATCTGCTGATGGAGCGCTATCCGCGCAGCGGAGAGTTCATCACGATCCGTACCTGGCCCGTAACGCGCGAAGGCCTGTTTTCGATCAGGGATTTTGAATTACTGGATGGCACGGGGGAGAGAATAGGGGCAGCCACGACTTCCTGGGCGGCGCTGGACCTGGTCAGCCGCCGTCCGGTCCGGCTCAACGAGCGACTGCCGCACTACCCTCTGCGGCCGGTACGCGCTCTGGAGGACAGCTTTGCCACGCTGCCGGTTCTGGCAAACCCACAAACCAGGCTCTGCCTGCCGGTACTGCGGTCCGACCTCGACCTCAACCAGCACGTCAACAACACCGTCTATGCCGGTTGGGGGCTGGAAGCGGCTCCGCAATCAGTTGCGGATCGCTGCCAGCCGATTGAAATCGAGATCGGTTTCCGGGCCGAGGCTTATTACGGGGATTCGATCGTTTCGCTCTGTGCCGCAGAGAGTGAGGACGGCCTCTGCCTGCTGCACCGCATTGAAAATTCCGCAAGCGGCCTGGAGGTGGCTCGCCTGCGGACCCACTGGAAACCGGTCGGCTGAATTTACAGTTACTTCTTCGGACCGGCTGCGTTCAGCGCCTTGATCACCGCATCGGTGACGTCTTGGGCATCAACGGAGTTACCCACATAGAGCAATTCCTTCTTGACTACAATAACGGCGAAATTGTTGGCCTTGCCGTGGTCTGCCGCTGCTTTTTCCATATCTTCGTAAAGTGATTTGGTCTCTTTCTCCTGCAACTTGTAGAGCTCTTCTTCCGAACTACGGGCAAACTTCTGGAAATCTTCCAGCTTCTTCTGGAATTCCTTGGATTTTGCCTCGCGCTGCTGAGGCGTCATCAACGGCAGCTTGGCTTCGATTGAAGCCTTGAACTTCTCGATCTGTTTCTTACGACCGTCAATCTTGGCCTGCAACGCGTCTTTTTTTGCTGTAAGCTGCGCTTTCAGCGCTTTTCCGCGATCGGAGTCACCTGCAATGCGGGCGATATCCACATAGCCTAATTTCGGGCCGGGAATTGTCACGGCCGTTTCGACCGGCTTTACCGCCGGAACTGCGACCGGCGCCGGAGTGGCCACGACCGCGGCCGGAGCAGGAGCGGCAATTTTAGATTCCGCTGCCGGGACCGCGGGAGCTGTTTCGGCGGCATTTGACTGGATTGGAAGTGCGATCATCATCGCAATCAACAGTTGTTTCATAAGTTTGCTGTGCATGGCATCTCTCGATTCGTGGAATATGGGACCGCTGCAGCATAAAGCGATTGCCGACCTGACGCAACATAAAATGCCGTGGCCGGAACGCGACTGCTTGTTTGACAGGCCGGAGGCTTTACCTTTCGGATTTCATGTCCGCAAAGGCCTCAGCGACTGCCCAGTTTCACACGTATCGCGGTTTCCATCGTTTCGTCGCCGGTTTCCAGGTAGAGTGTTCCTTCGGTGATCGTGATCGACCAGTTGATCGAACGCTCCAGCTGTGCCGTCAACTTGTCGATGAAGGGCTGATCGATACAGATTATGGTGAGATTGGCAAGTTTCTCCAGCTTTGGCAACTGCAGTTGAACCCAGCTGGCAAGCATACGGCCGCACGCCAGCAGCGTCACTCGCTCCGAATGACGACAGGCCTTGATGACACGGTCCCCCTCCGGCAGACCCACCTCAACCCACCTCAGCACCCTGCCGTCCCCTCCCCTGACCCACAGATCCGGTTCATCGGTGGCGCTGATGCCCTTGGTGAAGTTCAGTTCCGGTTCCTGCAGCAGTGCGTATGCCAGCAGACGGGCAATCAACCGCTCTGCGGTTTCCGAAGGATGCCGGGCAACCGTTGCCTGCAGGGTTTCATAAATGCCACGGTCCACATCGGACAGCTGGATGGTGGTCTTGTAAATCGTTGCTGGCAATGCCATGAGAGTTAATATCCTCTATCCGTTTTTACCGTACAGCTACGCTGACGGACAACTCCGGCTGCATCCGGCCGCTGCCGAACGGCACCGGCCATCAAAGTCCATTGCAGTTCCTGAAACCAGGCGCGGCGAACCGGCGTTGCAATATAGTCAGAATGCATCTGGATTTCCAGGTTAATATTATGATTGACAGTTTTGTCAGAAAAATATAGTTTGATATTAAGCTATACGACATCAACTCGATTGGCACTCACATGAAAAAAGCAGATTCAACATACTTGGCACTCAATACCTACACCAAGCTGATGAGAGCCGCGGAATCAGTGACAAATCGCACCAGCCGGGTCATGGCCGCGGCCGGGTTGACCATCAGCCAGTTCGGCGTACTGGAGGCCCTCTACCACAAAGGGCCGCTCTGCCAGAGGGATGTCGCCGCGAAGATACTTAAAAGCACCGGCAACATCACGCTGGTCATAGACAACCTGGAAAAGAGCGCTTTGGTGCGACGGGAGCGGGACACCGGCGACAGGCGTTATCTGACAGTTCATCTCACGAAAAGCGGCTCTGAATTGATCGCCAAGGTTTTTGTCGATGTCGAGGCGGCCATTGTCGCGGAAATGGGCTCACTTAACGGAGATGAGCAGGAGTTGCTGGGAAAACTGTGCAAAAAGCTGGGATTGAGAGGAGAGCAGCAATAACAGTGACCACAAAAAATTTACCTTAATAGTTTGACATCAAATCAACACCAATAAACCAGACAAAGGAGAAACATCATGAAACGGATTATAGCATCAATCAGCGCAATCATCGCTCTGGCATTGCCGGCATTGGCCCTGGCATCCACCTGGAGCATCGACCCGGAACACTCCAACATCGGCTTCAAAGTTCGCCATCTGATGGTTTCAAACGTCAAAGGCAGTTTCGATAAATATACCGCCACAGTTGATATCGACGACAGGGACATAACCAAGTCAAAGGTAACAGTAAGCATCGATACAAGCTCGATCAACACCAATGTACAGAAACGGGATGAGCATCTGCGCAGCGCCGATTTTTTCGATGTTGCCAAATATCCGGAGATGACCTTTGTCTCAAAAAAAATCACCAAGTCAGGCAAAGACAGGCTGAAAGTCGCCGGCTACCTGACCCTGCACGGAGTAACCAAGGAAGTGGTGCTTGACGTGCAAGGTCCGTCGAAAGAGATCAAGGATCCTTGGGGTAATTTCCGTAAAGGCGCAACCGCCACCACCAAGATCAACCGCAAGGACTTCGGGCTGGTCTGGAACAAGGCTCTTGAAACCGGCGGGGTAGCCGTGGGCGAAGAAATTACCATCACACTGGAGATCGAGATGATCAGGAAATAGCCGGAAAAGTGCTGTAATATCAGAAGACAGGGAAAAGCATAGACGGACGCCCCGCGGCACGCTGCGGGGCGTCCGTCGCTTATGCTCTTTAGATGAATCCCTGTATGCGCCTGAAAGACGCCCGCCACCGAAATCAGCTTAAACAATAATAGCAATACAATAGATAGTATGCTATCTAATACGCATGAATATATCCAACTCAACCATTGACCGCAGCAATCTCCTCTACCACCTGGGAATCCTGACACGACGCTGGCGCCAGGTTCTGGACAACGAATGCCGGGGGGCCGGACTGACGGATGCCACCTGGCGTCCGCTGCTGCATCTCCACATACTGGGGGACGGCGTTCGCCAGAAGGATCTGGCGGCATCGATCGGCATCGAGGGTCCCTCCCTGGTCCGGCTCATCGACACCCTGGTGGCAAAGGGGCTGGTCCAGCGTTCGGAAGATGACAGCGACCGGCGCGCGAAACTGCTCCGCCTGACACCTGAAGGGCAACGGGTGGTGGCACTGATTCGGGAAATCGTGACAAAGCTTGAAAACCGGCTCCTCAGCCATTTCAGCGAGGACGACATAAACCGTTTTGGACAGCTGGTCCTCTCTCTGGAAGCGACGGTAAACCAGGCACGGAGTACGGTGAAACAGTGAACGCGCCGTACCAGCCCGGTAATGCAGGAAACAGGGGCGGTTTCTAAAACTGCGAACAGAAATCTATCGCCACGGGGTGCGTAACATCATGAAGATCCTTACCATCACCTGCTGGAGCCATAAAATAAAATACCACCTCTTTTCCGGGGAGGAACGGACACTTCTTGCTTCTGGAATGATTGAACGGGTGGGGCTCGGCGGTTCATTCATCAGCCAGACGGTTCCCGGCCGGGAGCCGATTCACTCGGACGCAGGGGACAACGATCACAGGAGCGCTGTGGCGATTATCATTGCAACTCTGGCCGATCCCCGGCATGGCGTGATCACCGACGCCTCGGAAATTTCGGCTGTCGGGCACCGGGTAGCGCATGGGGGTGAACAATTCCGGCATTCCGTACTGCTTGACGAACTCGTACTCGGCTCGATTCGAAAACTTCAATATCTGGCGCCAATGCATCTGGCTCCCAACATCGCCGGAATCGAATCAGCCATGAGACACCTGCCCGCCATTCCCCATGTGGCAGTTTTTGATACCGCGTTTCACTCCTCCATGCCGGACCGTGCCTTCACCTACCCGCTTCCATACGAATGGTACGAAAATCATGGCGTGCGCCGCTATGGCTTCCACGGCCCATCCCATCTCTATCTTTCACGGCGGGCTGCCGTACATCTCGGCAAACCGGCTGCCGCCTGCAACCTGATAACCATTCACCTCGACCGGGGCGTATCGCTCTGCGCCATCAGGAACGGACTCTCCGTGGACACAAGTATGGGCATGACGCCACTTGAGGGGGCGGTCATGGAAACACGCTGCGGAGACATTGATCCCGGCATTCAGGTCTATATGATGAATTTGATGGGGCTCTCCGCAAAGGAGCTGGAACAGGTACTCAACAACAAAAGCGGAATTGCGGGTATTACGGGTCAGCAGCTGGAGCGGCGGAACTTTTTGAAGGCGGCCCTGGACGGAGACACCCGTTGCGCATTGGCACTGAAGATTGAAACCTACCGTCTCAGGAAATACATCGGATCATTTCTGGCGATTGCCGGGCCTCTGGATGCAATCGTTTTCAGCGCCGGGTCAGGCCACCTGGAATGGGCCGCAAGGAAAATGGCGCTGGAGGGACTCGGTTGTTTGGGAATACGGCTGGACCCGGACAGAAACAGCACCGTACGGTCACCCCGGCAAGAACTGGAAATAACCGGCGCAGATTCGCTGATCAGAATCTTCGTCATTCCGTCAAACGAGGAACTTGTCATTGCCGATGAGGTCGCGACGATTCACTCGGGAACCGGCGGCGACCACCGGCATCATGACTACTCCTTTGTGTGACAGGAATTCATCATCTCGATTCCAATCAGCCCGCACAACTTCTCAGGAAGTTTTTCCAGCCGCCGAATTGCGTAATCTCGCGGACAGACTCCACGGCAGCCGACTCCACCAGGAAACAGGTCACCTGACTGCCATCCTCCAGCTCCACCTTCCCAAGCCCCAGAGGAAACGGGATGGCAGCCAGAAACTGCCCCAACCCGGCCGCCGGCAGTTCCCATATCTCCAGTTCTATTGCCGCGCCGCCGCCTGCGCTACGCAACATGCCGGGCTTGGGTGGAATGCTTTCCAGGGCAAAGAGCCGGTAGCAGGGGGCAGTCCAGGCCTCACGGACGAATCTCCCCCCCAGCTCCAGTAGCTGGTGATTGAGCGGAAGACCGCGCAGATGAGCGCCGCAGACGGCCAGTTGGAGAGGTTTCTGATCCGATGCGGCACTGAAACGGCTGGCAATGGACAGCAGGTAGTCGTCATCGAATGCAGGGGCGGCCAGGGTGATGCCGAACGGCAACCCCTGCGGAGTAAAACCGGCCGGAACCGCCAGGGCAGACAGGTCCAACAGGTTCATAAAGTTGGTATAGTAGCCTAGGTTTGAGTTGAGGCGGACCGGATCAGCCTCAACCTCGTCTATCCGGTAGATGGTGCCGGCTGTGGGAGTCACCAGCAGGTCGATCTCCCCCCAGACCACCTCCGCCTCCCGCCTCAACGCCTGGAGCCGGTAGCTTGCCGAAAAGGCGTCCACTGCGGTCGCATCGATTCCCCTGGCAATGATCTCACGGGTAACCGGATAGAAAGCCCCCGGACTGCTTTCGAGAAAATCCCGCAACGCAGCGTAACGCTCGGCCACCCATGGCCCTTCGTACAGAAGTCTGGCCGCTTCCCGGAACGGCCTGAAGTCGATCTCGCGCCTGCGTCCCCCCAATCGTTCCAGCCGGTCTGCCGCCTGTCGGAACAGGTCGGCATAGTGCGAATTTCCGAAAAACTCCAGATCGGCAGCAGCCGGAACGCCGAAGGTAAAGCCGTGTACCCTTTTGCGTTGCGGTGCCACCGGATGACGGGAAAAAGGGTCACTTTCGTCATATCCCTGTGCAATTTCCAGAACGCGGGCACTGTCATCGGCATCCAGGGCAAAGATCGAGACACAATCAAGGCTGCGACAGGCCGGAACCACCCCCGAAGTACTGAGCAGACCCTTGGTCGGTTTGACGCCGAACAGGTTGCAGAACGCGGCCGGGACCCGGCCGGAACCGGCGGTGTCGGTGCCGAGAGCAAATGACACCAGACCACCGGCCACGGCCACCGCCGATCCCGAACTGGAACCGCCGGGGATATGATCGCTGCTGTAAGGGTTGCGGGCTGTGCCGTGGGGAGTACGCACACCCACCAGGCCGGTGGCAAACTGATCCAGGTTGGTCTTGCCGATCGGGATAGCGCCGGCGTCCAGCAGCCGTTGCACCACAAACGCCGACTGTTCAGGAATATAGCTGTATTCCGGGCAGGCCGCCGTGGTAGGCACACCGGCCAGGTCGATATTGTCCTTGATGGCAAATGGGATACCGTAGAGCGGCAGTGTGTCCGGCGACTGTCCGTCAAGCCGGTCGACATGGGCGTAAAGTTCCTCACGCGAAAGCAGGTGTATCCAGACACCGCTCGCGTCATCCGCTTCAATGCGATTCAGTATGATGTCTATCAGCATACGTGGCATTAAGGCGCCGCTACGGTACTGCTGCAACAATGATCTGATCTGCATAAAGTCTCCTTCTCCGTTAATCCGGCCTGATGCTGAGCAGATTGCGCCCGCCGTTCAGATAGGCGTTCTCTCCACAGAACAGTTGTTCGACCACCCCGCTGCAGGTGGCGAGCACTGCGCTCTCCATTTTCATACTCTCCATGATCACCACGCAGTCCCCTTCCCGCACTCGGTCTCCGACCTGAACCACGATCTTCCAGACCACACCCGAGACCGGCGATGCCACAGCCTCGCAACCGGGCACCAGTTCACCCTCTTCGCCCACTTCACGGCAGTCGGCGCTCTCGGAGACAAAGTGGGCCTGGCCGCTGGCCTCCCAGCGTTGCCGTTCCGCCTCGAAAGCTGCGGCCTGACGCTCCTTGGCAGTTAGTATCTCCCGCTCGTTTTCAGCAAGAAAAGCGTGGTAGTCCCGCAGGCCGAGACTGGCCTCCTCAATCTTCAGAGAAAAACTGCCGTTGATGAATTCGCGGCGCATCCGCTGCAGTTCCTCATGTGAGACTGGATAAAACCTGAGCTGGTCGAAATGACGCAACAGCCACGGCTTGCCCGCTTCAAACTGGCCGGTCTGACGGTAGCGGTTCCACATCTGCACCGTGCGCCCTACAAACTGGTAGCCGCCCGGCCCTTCCATGCCATAGACGCAGAGATAGGCGCCACCGATGCCGACCGCGTTTTCCGGCGTCCAGGTACGGGCCGGGTTGTATTTGGTGGTAACCAGCCGTTGCCGGGGATCAAGCGGAGTCGCCACCGGCGCCCCCAGATAGACATCCCCCAACCCCATCACCAGGTAACTGGCGTTGAAGAGGATCTGCTGCACCTCTTCGATACTCTCCAGGCCGTTGATACGGCGGATGAATTCGATATTGCTCGGGCACCAGGGGGCATCGGGCCGCACCGACTGGCTGTATTTCTCGATTGCCAGCCGGGTGGCGGGATCGTCCCAGCTCAACGGCAGATGAACGATACGGCTCGGCACCACCAGATCATCCAGGGGGGGAAGCCCTTCCTCCCCCTGTTGCAGCAACGCCAGAAGAGAAGCAAGCGGCAACACCCGGCTGTCGTAATGGACCTGCAGCGATCGTATGCCGGGGGTCAGATCGAGGATGCCGGCGGCAACACTCCCGCGCAGCCACTCCATCAGGGCGTGGGCACGGAAGCGGTAGTTGAGGTCGATACATGGCTCGCCGTACTCGATCAGCAGGTATTTGTCGCCGGAACGACGATAGACCACCCGCGGACGTTCACCGGCAGCAGACAGGGTGGCTATTACCGGCCCGGTGTCGGCTGCCGCCGCCGGGTCACTGACTACAGTTTCCGTACACTGCTGCAGAATTTCCAGCATCCGCTCCTGCTGATGTTCCAGCAGTTCGGCATCGGCCTGGGAGATACGGACGAAACGGACCCGATCACCGGGGTGGAGCTGTCCCATTTTCCAGAGCTCGGCCTGCACTATGGTGACCGGGCAGACAAAGCCACCCAGGCTGGGGCCGTCGGGGCCGAGGATGATCGGCATGTCGCCGGTAAAGTCAACCGTGCCTATAGCATAGGCGTTGTCATGGATATTGGATGGATGCAGTCCGGCCTCACCCCCATCCTGGCGGGCCCAGTCCGGCTTGGGGCCGATCAGGCGCACCCCGGTGCGGGCCGAGTTGTAATGAACCTCCCAATCGGTGGCAAAGAAGGTCGTTATATCCTGCTCGGTGAAGAAATCCGGTGCTCCGTGTGGACCGTAGAGGACGCCTATCTCCCAGCGATTGCCCATTACGGGGCGGATGGCCTCCGGGAGTGAGGTTCCAGCTGCCACATTGTCAGGCTCGGAAAAGAAATGCAAAACGTCCCCCGCCCGCATGGCGCGGCCGCCATGGCCGCCGAACTCTCCCAGGGTAAAGGTGGACCTGCTCCCCAGGTATTCCGGCACATCGAAGCCGCCCCGAATGGTCAGGTAACTTCGCTGACCAGCTCCGTCGATATTCCCCAGTTTCAGAATATCGCCGGCACACACCGGAATTACCTGCCAGAACGGCACTGCCGCACCGTTCAGAGTCGCCTTCATGGTCGCACCGGTCAGACAGACGGTGGTGTCAGCATTGAACTGCAGGGTCGGGCCGGTGATGGTCAGCTCCAAACCGGCTGCATTTTCGCTATTCCCCAGCAGGCGGTTGCCAAGGCGGAAGCTTAAGTGGTCCATCGGTCCGGAAGGTGGCACTCCCACTTCCCAGTAACCGATCCGTCCGGGATAATCCTGAATAGTACTGCTGGTGCCGGATGCGAGAACATCGATAGTCGGCGCCTGGTACCGGAGCGTTTCCAGCATTCTTGTAAAAACATTGCCGTTCGTAAAGCGGTTGTCAGCGCAGATCATCCGCAGGTAAGGAAGATTGGTCTCGATACCGGCCAGGCGGCACTGGGCCAGGGCCGCGGTCATCTTTTCCAAAACCTTTTTCCTGTCCCTGCCGGTCACGATCAGCTTGGCCAACAGCGGATCATAATAGGCGGTAACCGTTGTTCCCCGCTCCACCCAGCCATCGCAACGGGCCTCGCGGGGAAAGAACACATCGGTCAGGATTCCGGAGCAGGGCTGAAAATTCTTGCCCGGATCTTCGGCATAGATGCGTACCTGCATGGCGCAACCTGCCGACTGCGGCACACAATCGGCCAAAGGCGGCAACTCTCCGCAGGCCTGGCGGATCATCCACTCCACCAGGTCGATGCCATGCACCTCCTCGGTCACGGTATGTTCAACCTGCAGGCGGGTATTGACCTCCAGAAAAGAGAACTCTCCATTATCGGCGTCGAGCACAAACTCCACGGTTCCGGCTGATTCGTAACGGGCGGTCTCGGCCAGTCTTCGCGCCGCAAGGCAAAGTGCCTCGCTCTGTTGCGATGAGAGGCCGGGAGCCGGAGTCTCCTCGATTACCTTCTGGTTGCGGCGCTGCACCGAGCAGTCACGTGTTCCCAGGGTAATTGCATTCCCCTGGCCGTCGCCGAAAATCTGTACCTCCACATGCCGGGCACGGGACACGTATTTTTCCAGAAACAGGCCGCACTCCTTGAAGTTGTTGCGGGCCAGCCGTTCGATACCGGCAAAGGAGGTCAACAGTTCCTCCTCGTCACGGCAGAGAGCCATGCCGATCCCTCCACCGCCGGCAGTGCTTTTCAGCATCACCGGGTAGCCGATTCGTGCAGCCTGACTCACTGCCTGCCGTTCATCACCCAGAATGCCACTGCCGGGCAGGAGCGGCACTCCGCTCAGTTCTGCCAGCTCGCGGGCCCGGTGCTTGAGTCCGAAAGCGCGCATGCTCTCCGGCGATGGCCCGATGAAAGTGATCCCGCTGGCGGCGCACTGCTCGGCAAAGTCGGGATTTTCACTCAGGAAGCCGTAACCGGGATGAATGGCTTGGGCGCCGCAGTCACGGGCGATGCCGATGATCCTGGCTATATTGAGATAACTTGCCGCCGGCGCCGGTTCACCTATGCAGTAGGCTTCGTCGGCCTCGATCGCGTGCCGGGCGTCGGCATCGGCTTCGGAGTAGACCGCCACAGATCCAATGCCCAACCTGCGCAGGGTCCTGATGATGCGGCACGCAATTTCGCCGCGATTGGCAATGAGCACTTTATCAAACATGGCAATTCCTCTGGTCAGTCCCAGATCAGCAGGCTGACCGGGGTGGGATTGTAGGCGTTACAGGGATTGTTTAACTGCGGACAGTTGGAGATCAGGCAGATCACATCCATTTCGGCCCGCATCTCCACATACTTGCCCGGCTCGGAAATGCCGTCGGCAAAGGTCAGCGTACCTTCCGGCGAAATCGGAACATTCATGAAGAAGTTGATGTTGCTGGTTATCTCCCTCTTGTCCATTCCCCCGCCCCACTGGAGCAACCCCTGCATGAAGATGTCGCGACAGTTGTGCATGTAGCGTTTCTCCAGCGGATATCGGACCGAGTTGCTTTCGGCTGAGCAGCCACCGCCGATGGTATCGTGACGTCCGCAGGTATCAGCGGTAATGACCAGCATGGTGTTGCCATCGGACGACAGCAACCGGGAGCCGGTGGTCAGGTAAACATTTCCCTGCTCTCGGATTGTATCCATGGCGCTGTAGCGTTCGCTGTAGTCATGGGCATTATAGAAAAGGGTGTCCACCGCCTGGTTTCCTTCCAGGTCAACGATCCTGAAGGTCTGTCCCTTTTTGATCAGCTTTATCCACGGTTCCCCTGCCGGAAGCACCGTCCGGTAGATTGCTGCGGCGGGTTCAAGCGGGCTTTCCTGTAGTGTTGAAATATTCATGGTTCGTTCCTTTCAGGCATCGCTCAGAGATGGTAACGGGCGGTATTGATGAAACCACGCTCGTTTTGCGGGCAGAAACTGCGGCAGCTGTTTTCCTTCGGCGCGACACCGGAGTCCCATACCGTCAGCCTGACCGGACCTGGCGCATATTCCGGACGCGGATCCATCGGGTGGGGACAGCTGCAGAGCACCACCAGGGTGTCCATCTCGGCCTGGATATCGACATGGCTGCCGGCAACGGAGTTCGTGCCGTCGAAGGACAGTTTCCCATCTTCATCAACAACGATCCTGGTAAAAAAATTGACCGTTGCGGTCAGATCTCGTTTCCCCATGCCATACTTGGACAGTTCCAGCAACAGCGAGTCATGGCCATTACGGTAGTAGCCGTTGCGGGCTTCCTGATAACCCCGCTCGCCATAGTTACGCCGGTTGGTGGCGGCATTGGAGACTCCGCTGATGGTGTCGTGCCAGCCGCAGCTGTCGTCGATCACCGAAACCAGCACGCGTCCCATGTCCGAATAGCAGACGTTTCCCTTGCCGATGCGGGAGATGAACTGGGCCTTGAGGGTATCCGGCATGTTGTAGCGCTCCTGGCTGTTATGGGCATTGTAGAACAACGCCGACACATTGGCTCCCCCCTCCAGATCGGTCAGGCGCAGCGCCGTTCCGCGCTTGAGGACATGTGAGCAGTTCCAGCCGCCCGGAAGCAGCTCTTCAAAGCGTATCAGGCTAGGTTCAAACTTCATGGCGTCATCTCCTGTTTCTGTTTTTTTCTGGCATGGAGCGGCGGCAGGGTTGCGCCGGTCAGAGTCAGCTTGCCGGTTTCCACCCCCTTGCAGGCCACCAGTTCCCGCTCCATTTCCCGTAAGCGGTAGACCGGGCCCTGCACGATAAAAACCTCCATACGGTAATTATTCTCAAGCATCACATTCAGGGAGCTGACCACCTCCTTCAGGAAAAACCGTTGAATTTCCGCCAGCCTCTGCTGGATCTGGTTGCGTGATTCGTCATAGAATATGGTGATACTCCCGGCCATCACCTCGCGCTGGTTGACCTTTTCCCGGCGCGAGATCAGAGCATCCCGAAGCATCTCTGCCACAGCGTTGCTGCGATTCTGGAAACTGCTGCTGGCCGTGGCCCTGTCCAACTCTTCGGCCAGACCTTCCGGCAGAGCTATACATATCCGTTTCACTCCCTGGTTTGCCTTCATGCCGTACACACCTTTCCTTCAGTATTACTATTGCCAACAATCGTAATACTGCGTCGCAAAAAAATATTTACATCAGTAGACGTCGTCGCCGATCTGGGTCATCCTGATGATCGGGAGCATCTCCTCGGTCTCGCGAGGCGGATGGATCAGCTCCTCAAGCCGCTTTTTGGTTGCCAGGAACTCCAGTGACAGAAACTGCTCCGGCGAGCGGGGATGCTCCACCGGAACCTCAATGATTTCCTGAACCTCGCCCGGATTGGCCTTAAGCACCACGATCCGGTCCGAAAGGTAGATCGCCTCGTCCAGATCATGGGTAATGAAGAGGATCGTTACATCCACGTTCTTCCAGATCTGGAGCAGATATGATTGCATCTTGGCCCTGGTCTGTGCGTCGAGGGCGCCAAAGGGTTCGTCCATCAGCAGGATTCTGGGGCGGTTGGCCAGGGCCCTGGCAATGGCCACCCGCTGTTTCATCCCTCCGGACAACTCATGGGGGTAGGAGTCGGCAAAATTAGTCAATCCGACCATCTCGATCCAATCACGGGCTTCCTGCTCCGTGGTATTACCGGTAATCCCCCTGGAATTGCCGGACACCTCCAGGCCGAACATGACGTTTTTCAGCACCGTCAACCAGGGAAAGAGAGTATACCCCTGAAAAACCATCCCCCGCTCCGGCCCTGGTCCGCTTACTTCACGGCCGTCAAGCAGGATTTCTCCGGAACTGTTTTCCTCCAGACCTGCCAGGATACGGATCAGGGTTGATTTGCCGCAGCCTGACGGACCGATGATGCTGATGAATTCGCGGCGATGCACCTCGAATGAAACATCCTTCAGCGCCTGCACCTCACCCTTGACGCTGTCAAAAGTCTTGCCGAGCTTGTTGACCTGAAGCACCACTGGACGCTCGGTGATTTTCCGGAAGCGGGCCCGGACTTCAGGGCTCTGTTCCCGGTAACTGGGAAGAAAGACGTCATGGCTGGTCATGGTGTCTCCTGCGAAAAACCTGGTTTGACTTTGGATGATGATGCATAGGCGGCGCTCAGTCGTGACAGCACGCTCTTTTTCCTGCTCTTCCAGGTAAACAGTTGCGAACCGATCCAGGCCAGCACCAGGTCTGTCGTCAGGCCGATTATGCCGATCATGATAATTGCGGCATAAACATTGTCATAAATACGGTATTTGGCCTGCTGATTGATGAACCAGGTTATGCCGGTGCTGTTGCCGACCACCTCGGCCACGATCAGGTAGGTCCAGGCCCACCCCAGCAGGATACGCATATCCCGGTAAATATCGGGAAGGATGCCGGGAATCACTACCCGCGAAAACAGCTTGATACCCCTGGCCCCCAGGGTCTGGGCCGCCTCCAGCAGGGCCGGGTCCAGACGCTGGGTGGTGTTGGCGATCATCAGCACCTGCTGAAAAAATGTGCCGATGACGATGATCGCCACCTTTGGCCCGTCGTAGATTCCGAGCACCGCCACCGCCAGCGCCGCGAAAGCCGGTGCCGGCAGATAGCGGAAGAACTCCACGAACGGCTCGGTCAGGTAGGAGAAGAGCCGATAGGTGCCGCAAAGGATGCCCAGCGGCACTGCAACCGCCGAAGATATCAGGAACCCCCAGATTATCACCGTGATACTGTGCCAGAGGCTCTGGTGCAGCCAGGGCTCGTCAGGAAGTCGCGGCGGCGTGACAAAGGCCTTGTAGAAGCTGGCCGCAACCTCGTGGGGAGCCGGCAGGTAGACCGGATTTGCAGGCACCCCAACTGCAGGCCGACGGTGCTGTTCGACCGCCTTTGCATTTTCCCGGTGGAACGCTTCCTTCAGAATCATCGCATCGACTTTGAAATGGGCGATCTCTCCGGGGTCCGATACTTTCACCATCGGGTGCCATACCGCAGGGCAGTAACTGATGATGGCCCAGGTCACCAACGGAATGATGAATGAGAATAACTGGAAAACTCTCCGCCGTTTCTGGTCCAGCTCTTTCCAGATGATGAAGTATCGTGCGCGGGCCATGGCTCGTCCTTATCCTTGTCTACTTCAGGTTGACGACAAAAGAAGCGTCGATGTAGTCATCCGGGTTCTGTGGTTTGTCATATACCTTGTTCGCAACGTTGAACTCATCGGCATTCTTGCTGGAACCGAACAGTGATTTCAGGGTATCACCCTTCTTGAAAACCTCCTGCCCTTCTGCAAGGGAAAGGAAGCGGGTCCCTTTCATATAGGTGGCATACTCCGAGGCAGGCACATTGACGCGGGCCGACATGATATTCAGTATTTCCTTCTCATTGGCCGGGTTCTTCATATAGTCGATAATCCGGTACCAGACCTTGACCACCTTCTGCCAATCCTCCTTGCGGTCGGCAAGGCTCTGCGGATCGACCACCAGGGCATCATAAATCAGCCCCGGAGCATCGGCACTGGTGTAGATGGCCTTGGCGCCGTTAAGCGCCTTCAGGGACTGGCCTGAGTTGGGCTGCCAGGCGGCAATCGCGTCCACGTCACCCGATGCCAGCGTCTGCGCGGTCTGGTGGGTCGGCGTATTGATCAGCTTGACATCCTCCGGCTTCATACCGTTCTGCTTGAGGGCATTGTTCAGCATCAGGTGTTCCAGCAGGCCGACTTCCAGGGCCACCTTCTTTCCCTTCAGGTCCTTGATGGATTTTATGCCTGGACGAGCAACGATCATATCGTTGCCATTACTGTAGTCATTGATCAGGATCATGGTCCCTTTTTTGCCCTTGGCACCGTTTACCAGTGTATCGCCGTTGGACATGGCCACTGCATCGACCTTACCGGCCACAAAGGCATCCATGGAAGGAGCATATTCGAACCACTGGAACTGCACATCAACCCCGGCCTCCTTGAAGAACCCCTTCTGGATGCCGATCTCCCAGGCTACCCAGCCGGGCCAGTCACTATAGGCGATCTTCAACGGACCTTTGGCCTGGGCCGCCGGCTTTGCCGGTGCCTCTTCCTTGCTTCCTGACTTGCAGGCTGAAAGCGACATCACAGATACTGCAATCGCCACCATCACACATAACAACCGTTTGACTCTCATTGCTACCTCCCTTGTTTCAGCTGAATTGATCAGCAGGATGGCCGGCGACAAAAAAAATGGCGACGGCTTGCGCCGGTCGCCATTGACCTCGTGACAGCATAAAAGCAAACGCCGTGCCATCGTAATACTAATACAAGTTTTAGTATTACGATGGCACAATTTTGACTGGCATTATAAGGACTTACGGGAACTTTCTGAAGACACCGGAAGTTTGCAGTTTTGATATGACTGGAGGCATGGTCCGGTCACTGCATAAAGTATTTGCAACGCTGCCGCTAATTATTGCATGCGAACCATATCTTCACGAAGGAATCACACCCCGATGTCCTCGTTCCACAGATCCGGCCGTTCCTCGATGAAGCGCGTCATCAGATCGATGCATTCATTGTCCTGCAACACTTCCAGCACTACACCGCGGGACCGGAGCCACTCCTCCTCCCCCATGAAGGTAATGTTTTCGCCGATTATCACTCGGGGGATGCCGTACAGCAAAATCGCGCCGCTGCACATGGAACAGGGGGACAGGGTCGTGTACAGCACCGACTCGCGATAGACGCTTGCCGGCCGGCGACCGGCATTTTCCAGGGCATCCATCTCCCCGTGCAGGATGGCGCTCCCCTTCTGGACCCGCCGATTGTGGCCACGACCGATGATTTCCCCGTTGTGAACCAGCACCGACCCGATCGGGATGCCTCCTTCGGCAAGCCCCTTTTGCGCCTCCTCTATTGCTGCCCGCATGTATCGGTCCATGTCGTTTCCTCCCTGTTCAAGCTGCATCCGTGCAGATCTGATTATGGCTGGAAATATTCCGCCGTGGTCTTGACCGACTTTATCCCCACTGAAATAGTCGAGCCGTCCTCTTTTCTGCCATGCAGGACAAACTCGCCAACACGGACCGACTTCAATAATCCGGAGAGTTGCAATCGACTGGAAAGTATCCTGACGAGCGGATTATTTGGTTGTCTTTTGCATAGATTGGATAGAGCTCAGTTGCCTGGATTACGAAGTCTTCCGGTCAAGGCTGCGGTACTGAATCGCTTCGGCGATATGCTGCTCGCGGATCGAATCACTGCCGTCCAGGTCCGCAATCGTGCGGGCCACTTTGAGAATGCGGGTGTAGGTACGGGCCGAGAAGCCGAGGCGGTCGGTGACCAGTTCCAGCATTCGGTTGCCGGCCGGGTCCAGTTCGCAGTATTTCTTGATGAAACGCGGCGTCATCTGGGCGTTGCAGTGGATCTTGGTGCCACGGTAGCGCTCCAGCTGCAGTTCGCGGGAGCGCCCTACCCTGCCGGCAATCGCCGTGGAACTTTCGGCCTCGCTGCGGTCGGCCAGGTCGCGGTATTTGACCGCCGGAACTTCGATGTGGATGTCGATCCGGTCCAGAAGCGGCCCGGAGATACGGGAACGATAGCGATGGATCGCAATCGGCGTACAGGTGCAGGGGTGGGTCGGGTCGGAAAGGTAACCGCAGGGGCAGGGATTCATCGCCGCCACCAGCATCACCCGCGAAGGGTAGGTCAACGAGAGCAGCGAGCGGGAGATGGTGACCCGGCCATCCTCGATCGGCTGGCGCAGGACTTCGAGGACGTTTTTCTTGAATTCGGGCAGCTCATCCAGGAACAGCACGCCGTTGTGCGCCAGCGAGACCTCGCCCGGCTTGGGGGTGGTACCACCGCCGATCAGCCCCACATCCGAAATCGTGTGGTGCGGAGAGCGGAAAGGACGGATCGCCATCAGCGCCCGCTCCTTCTCCAGCAAGCCGCTGACACTGAATATTTTGGTGGTTTCGATGGCTTCGTCAAAAGACATCTGGGGGAGGATGGTAGGAATGCGGCGGGCGATCATGGTCTTGCCCGAGCCCGGAGGCCCGATCATCAGGATATTATGACCGCCACTGGCGGCCACTTCCAGGGCGCGCTTGGCATGCTCCTGCCCCCTGACCTCGCTGAAATCCTCGCCGTATTCGCAGCCGCTGGCAAACAGGGCCTGCAGGTCGACCCGGCAGGGCTCAATCACCTCCCGCCCCCCCAGGAATTCGACCACATGGGCCAGGGTGGTGGCGCCGATCACGTCGATGCCCTCGACCACCGCCGCTTCTGGGGCGTTTTCCGCCGGCAGGATCAGCCCTTTGAGCCCGGCGCGCTTGGCGGCCACCGCCATCGACAGAGCGCCGCGAATCGCCTTGAGCCCGCCGTCCAGCGACAGCTCCCCCAGCAGGATATATTCCCGCAGGGCCGGGCCCTTGAGCACTCCGGTGGCAGCCAGGATGCCGATCGAGATCGGCAGGTCGTAGGCGGCACCCTCCTTCTTGATATCGGCCGGCGCCAGATTGGCGGTGATGCGCCGGGCGGGAAAATCATAACCGGAGTTCTTCAGCGCCGCCTTGACACGATCCTTGCTCTCCTTGACCGCGCCATCCGGCAGGCCGACCGTGGCAAAGGAGGGCAAACCTGCCGCCAGGTCAACTTCCACATCGACAAGGATCGCATCAATACCGATCAGGGCACTGCTGAAGACTTTTGCGAGCATGGTCACCACCTATAATGTTGAATTATGAAGTATGAATTTTGAATTGCAGTTCTTAATCCCTCATCCTTCATAATTCATAATTGCATTACGCTTTCAGCATTATAAACCCCATCTGCCTGCCGGCGTCATCCTTGTCGCGACGATAGGAGAAGAACAGTTCACTGCGGCAGCAGACGCACTGGTCGGAAACCTGTACCGCCACGGCCGGGAGTCCGGCCAGCAGAAGCAGTTCCCGGTTGGCCGCAGCCAGGTCCAGCTTCCATTTTCCTTCGCTGCTCAATTCGGCAAATTCTGCCCAGGCGATCCCGCCCTGCAAGAAGGCCTGCTTGACCGGCCCGTCAACCTCGTAGCAGCATTTCTGGATGCAGGGACCGATGGCGGCCTGCAACCCGCCCGGGTCGCAACCGAATTCCGATTGCATGCCGGCCACCACCTTGGACACCAGCTTGCCGGCAGTCCCTTTCCATCCTGCGTGAACAGCGGCGATCACACGTTTTTCCGGGTCGCATAAAAGGATCGGCACGCAGTCGGCCACACAGACGCCGATCATCACTTCCGGCTGGTTGGTGATGACAGCATCCCCCTCCACCGAAAGAAAATGGCTGTAATCTTCGTTGGGCTCGTTTATAACCAGGACATCTGAACCATGCACCTGTTTCGGCGTCACCAGCGCATCCTGATCGACGCCGAAGGCGCGGGCCAGCAGGCTGCGGTTGCCCTCGACGTTCGATTGCTGGTCCTGGGTGTTGATGCCCAGGTTGAGGGAATTGTAGGGAGGTCGCGAGACCCCTTCATGGCGGGAGGTAAAGCCCTGGGTCGAGCAGGATGTGCCCGTAAAATCCACCGCCAGGTACTGAATGCGGTCTATACGCTTGATCTGCATCTTGATTCCTCCGAAACCCGCTAAACGGGTCTGTTGATAAGCTTGGCAGGCTGCTGAAAATCCTTTTGCCTTATTGACTGTTTTAGGCTTTACTATCGTTTCGGCGCTGACGCCAGACATAGACCGCCACCAGGACCAGGCTGAACAGCAGCACCCAGACCAGCGCCTTGTGGGAGTACTGCATGATCAGCTGCTGGTTCTCGCCGATGGCATAGCCGATCCAGGTCAGGATTGAGCACCAGATGCCGGCCCCCATCAGCGTGTAGAGTGAAAACTTGAGGTGATTCATTCCGGCCAGTCCGGCCGGGATCGAAATCAGGTGGCGGACCACCGGCAGCAGCCGTCCGATGAAGGTGGATATTTCACCATGTTTCAGAAAGAATTTCTCGACCCGCTCGAATTTGTCGGGAGGGATCAGCACATATTTGCCGTATTTGAGAATCAGCGGCCTTCCCAGATAATGGGAGGCGAAGTAGTTGGCATAGGCGCCGGCCAGGCTGCCGACGGTTCCGCACAGTATGGCGACGGCCATGTTCATCTTCCCCTGATAGGCCAGATAGCCGGCCGGCGGCATCACCAGCTCACTCGGCACCGGGATGATCGAGCTTTCCATCGCCATCAGCAGAAATATGCCGGGATACCCCATGGCTCCGATCGTGTCTAGCAGCCACTGGACAATCGTGTGCATTATGAATTTCTCCTTGTCAATATTCTAACGGTCACAGTTTATAACCCATATAACCGCTTCGGGCAACAGCAGATAGGACTCAAATGAACGAAAAACCGTATACCATCATCGATCGCCTGCGCCGGGAAGTGCTCACCGGCGACGGCGCCATCGGCACCATGCTCTATGCCAGAGGGGTCGGGCTCGAAAGCAACTTCGAACATCTGAACCTGGTCCGTCCGGCTCTGGTCAGGGAACTGGCCCGTGAATACGTCGCCGCCGGCGCGCAATTGATCGAGACCAACACCTTCGGAGCCAACTACACCAAGCTGTCCGCGATCGGCCTGGGGCACAAGGTGGCCGAGATCAACCTGGCCGGCGCGGCAATCGCCCGCGAGGCGGCCAGCGGCAGTGACATCCTGGTGGCCGGATCGGTGGGGCCGCTGATACAGATCAAGGGTGATGACAGGGAGCTGACCCGAACCGAAATGGAGGCGGTCTTTCGCGTGCAGTGCAACGCACTGGCCGAGGGGGGGGTAGATCTTCTGCTGCTGGAGACCTTTTCGTCCCTGGAACAGCTGGAAGCGGCGCTTTGTGCCGCACGCGGCAGCGGCCTGCCGGTCAGCGTTTCAATGGCCTTCATGGAGGGGGGACGCAGCGCCGACGGCACATCGGTGGAACGTTTCTGCGGGGCGATGGAAGCGGCAGGGGCCGACATCATCGGCGCCAACTGCGGAGCCGGCCCGCTGGAACTGCTCAAGGTCATCAAGCGCCTGGCCATGCTGACCGACAGGCCGATCAGCGCCTACGCCAACAGCGGCTTCCCCGAGTATCGCGACGGGCGCTATATCTACCGCGCCACCCCGGAGTATTTCGCCGGCATGGCGGCCGAGATGGCGGCTGCCGGCGCAAATCTGCTGGGGGGGTGCTGCGGCACCACACCGGAACATATCGCGGCCATCGCCAGGAGGATCGGCGGCGCCAAACCCGCCATCAGGAGCAGGATTCCGCACATCACCGTTTCCGAGCCGGTTGAGGAAACACGTCATGCGGCCTCCTTTCTCGACTGCTGGGGCACCCGCAAGGTGATCACGGTTGAACTGGACCCGCCCAAGGGAACCGATTGCAGCCGGATCATCACCGGCAGCCGACGCCTGAAGGAGGCCGGGGCCGACGCGATCAACCTGGCCGAAAATCCGCTGGCACGGCCACGCATGGGCAATATTGCCCTGGGCAGCGTCATTCAGCGCGAAGTCGGCATCGAAGTCATCGTGCACGTCACCGGCCGCGACCGCAACCTGATCGGCATGCAGTCAGACCTGATGGGAGCCAGCCTGCTGGGCATCCGCTCGATTCTGGCGGTGACCGGGGATCCGGCCACGATGGGGGACCACGCCGGCGCAAAATCGGTATTCGACCTGCACTCCTTTACCCTGATCAAGCTGTTGAGCGACATGAACCGGGGGGTGAACGCGATCGGCAACCCGATCGGTGAAGGGACCGGCTTCACGATCGGCGCCGCCTTCAACCCCAACACCCGCAACATGGCGGTCCAGGCCGAGCGGCTGCGCAGAAAGGTCGCCAACGGCGCCCGCTTCACACAGACCCAGCCGATCTACGACCCGGCCATCCTGTTCGAGGCGCTGGAAGCGACCCGCGACTGCGGCATCCCCTTCCTGCCCGGCATAATGCCGCTGGTCAGCGAACGCAACGCCGAATACCTTAACAATGAAGTACCGGGCATCACAGTGCCGGAGTCGGTCCGCGCCCGCATGAAGGGGCTCGAAAAAGAGGCCGGCGCACGGGAAGGGCTGGCTATCGCAAAAGAGTTCATCGATGCGACCATCGGTGCGGTGGGGGGCTATTACCTGATCCCCCCTTTCGGCAGGCATGAGCTGGCCGAGGAATTGATCAGGCATATCAAGCAGTGTGAGAGGAAACAACAATGACAGTCTGGATTAAGAGGGTATTACTGTTGGCCGTCTGCCTGACCATGACCGCCTGCGTTTCCGAGATGGGACTGCGCGAGGAGTTCGAAAAGAGCATGCGGGCCTACAATCGCATGCTGCGCTGGCAGGAGGTTGAAAATGCCGGCATGACCTATGTCGACATAGAGCAGCGCGACGAGTTCATGCGCAACGCCGAATCGCTCAGGAGGAGGGGGGTCACACTGGCCGACTTCCGCATCCTGACCTTCGAATGCCTTCCGGACAAGAAGACCGGCGACGTGGTGGCGGAATTCGACTACTTCATCCTCCCCTCCAACCGCATCAGGACCGTGACCTACCGCCAGGAGTGGGTTTACCAGGACCTGCTCAAAAGCTGGAAGCTCAAGAGCGGACTGCCACCCTTCGAATAGCGGACGATGGAGACTTTAGCCCGACAAATAAACGCTTTTTCCGGTTACCTGGAAACCGAGCGCAATGTGTCGCCGCATACGCTGGCGGCCTATAACAGCGACCTGGCGCAGTGGCTGGCGTTTGTCAGCTCAGAAAAAGGGGATGCCGTAACCGCCGGGGAGATCGATCATCTGCTGCTGCGACGCTACCTGGCCGGCCTGTCAAAAACCACCAAAAAGAGTTCGATTGGCAGGAAGCTGGCCGCGATCCGCTCCTTCTTCCGTTTTCTGCTGCGACGCGGCGTGATCACCAAAAACCCGGCCGAGCTGATCGCCACCCCGAAAAAAGAGCAGCGGCTGCCCTTTCACCTGGACATCGACCAGGCCACCAGCCTGATGGAGGCTCCGGACACGGAGCAGCAGCACGCCCGGCGCGACCGCGCCATCCTGGAGCTGCTCTATTCCAGCGGCCTGCGGGTTTCAGAGCTGACCGGCCTGAATATCGGCGAGATCGATCTGACGGCCGGCATGGTGCGGGTGATGGGCAAGGGGGGCAAGGAACGCATCGTCCCGGTCGGCAGCCGCGCTCTGGAGGCTCTGTCGGCCTATCTGGAAGAACGTTCCGACGCGCAAAACGGAGCGGCGCTTTTTCTCAACACCCGCGGACAGAGAATCAACCGCCGCAGCGTGGCCCGCATCGTTGATGCCCATGTGCTGCGCATCGCCGCTTTCAAGCGGATTTCGCCGCACACGCTGCGGCACACCTTCGCCACCCACCTGTTGGAAGGGGGCGCGGACCTGCGCGCGATCCAGGAGCTGCTGGGACACGCCTCGCTCTCCACTACCCAGAAATACACCCACGTCGGCATCGACCGCCTGATGGAAGTCTACGACAAGGCCCATCCCAAGGCGCATGCCGGGAACGGGGAATGACAGACCAATTTTTTCTTTGCCTACCTCAGCCGATTGCCTGTAGTATATTCCGGTTTTATAATTCAAATCTGCGGATACCCGGACCCACATGGAAGAACCCAAAAAAGACAAATTGATCAAGGAACTGCAGGGGATGGCGCTGGGAGCGGTCGGTGTGTTCTTCATGCTGGCTTTCCTGACCTATAATACCGGCGACGTTTCCTGGAACAGCTACTCCAACGAGGGGAGCATTCACAACCTGGGAGGACGGCTCGGCGCCCAGGTGGCCGACCTGTTTTTCAGCGGCTTCGGCCTGGCCTCCTACCTGATCCCGCTGGCGCTGCTGTACATGTCCTATACCCTGTTCCGCTTCAAGGAGATCCGGCTGCGTTCCTACAAGCTGATTGCGGCTGCCGGCCTGCTGTTCTCGTTGGCAACCCTGTTCGCCTTTTTTCGGGACAAGACATCTCTGTTCGAACAGCAGGTGCCTACCGGAGGCCTGGTGGGTGTGGTCACGGCCCATTTCCTGAAGAGCACGGTCGGCACGGCCGGTGCTCTGCTGCTGCTGTTGCCGCTACTGGCGGCCTGCATCATGATCCTGGCACACTTTTCATTCGTGCTGTTCGCCGGCTGGTGGCTGGAAAACCTCAAGCACAAATGGGCCGCCTGGCAGGAGCGCCGCAGCCATGACCGCGG
>JAWDJY010000026.1:0-56797 GCA_032469775.1 Geobacteraceae bacterium
ACCATTGGAGCAGGCCTTCATTGTTTCCCTAAATCACATGAATTATGTATCTAGTCATAAACTCCTGAAAGCCAAAACCGATGATCCGGCAACAAGGATATTTGAAGTAAAACTGAGGTTGCCTTGGCACATAACGAGTGAACTCATCAGATTTGAATTGCAAAAAGCTACTGAGACGGAAACTCACATAACTGTGACAAGCAGGAAAATGCAGTTGCCACTCATCTCGTCCGGACTTGGCGCAACAGAAAAGGTCCTTAGCTATTTGAGACAACATCAAGCCTTCAAAATCAATGAGGGCACATCATAGTCCGCCTGAAGGAAAAAAACAAAAAATGGCAAGGTTTCACAACAACTCGGCGGCACTCGGTTTCCGCTGAGCTCCGTCGCTGTCGCCTTGAGCCGTTACACAAATAAGGAGATGGAATGAAATTACCAGTAGTTAAAACGTTACAGGCGGTCATAGCAGTAGCCTTCTTTTTGCTCAGCGGTTGCGGCGGTGGTGGAGGAGGCGGTGGAGGAGACCAGGCGCTTGTACCTGTAAGCTTTAATGGCATTGCGGCGTCTGGAACGCAACTGGTCGCCGTAGGATCTAATGGCAGCATCGTCACCTCTCCGATTGGTGGAAATGATTGGAAGTTGCAGGCATCGGTCGGCTGGGATCGCACACTGCAAGGGATTATTTGGTCAGGCACTCAGTTTGTGGCCATTGGATCAGGCATCTTCACTTCCACCGATGGAATATCCTGGACAGAACGCCATCCCAAAAACACCGATTATCTGTATAGCGTTGCCTGGTCTGGGACGGAGTATGTAGCAGTCGGATCTTACGGTACCATTCTCAGTTCCCCCGACGGAATCACCTGGACACCTCGCACATCCGGCACTTCCGATATCCTGCAGGGTGTTGCCTGGTCTGGGACTCAGTTTGTTGCAGTGGGGAGGCTAGGTACCATTCTTACTTCTCCAGATGGATTGACATGGACCACACGAATTGCTGGCAATAGTGATAGTCTCAATGCCATCATTTGGACCGGATTTAATTTAGTAGCGGTGGGAGCCAATGGAAAAGTCCTTTTGTCTGCTGACGGGATAAACTGGACGGTGCAGAATGCGGGGGTCCCGGAAAGCCTACTGGGTGTTGCCTGGTCCGGTGCAGAGTATGTGGCTGTTGGCAGTTCTGGTAATTCAAATGCCATAGTCAGTTCCACTGACGGTATAACTTGGACACGTCAAACTGTAGAGACGACAAACGGATTGTCTTCGATTGTATGGACCGGCACGAGGTTTGTCATCGTAGGATGGGGCGGCGTTATTCTGGCATCTAAATAATGTTACAGCAGTTAATGCCACGGGGGCGGCTCACAGGGACTTTCTTTAATTGTTAAGTAAAAACTGACTTAGTTGACAAATAAACAATGTCCCTGGCAAGGTTCCGACCGCCGAGAAGGTTGGGATGGTGGTGCGAGGACGATCCTATTGAGCAATAAATTGACGAGGAGCTGACCTGTGTTAGGAACACTACTAGATCGAATCACCCTGATAGCAATATGCTTCTGTGTAACGGGTTGTGCTGAGATTGCGAAGAGTTTTGTGGAAGGCATTCCTGATAGCCTGATTGAATCAAATGCAGAAGCTAAAAGGAAACAGCAGGATCGTGCTTTGGCGATTGAAGAAATCGACCGGAAAAGGCAGGAGGAAAATTTACGCGACATAGAAAGGCAAAATAAAAGAGAAGAAGCCGCTAAAAAGAAGCAATTTGACGAAATGTTTCAAAAGCAAATGCAAAAGCAACAATAGGAGCCTGGAGTTGTGGGGTTCTGTCCCCTTTATATACAACACACGGAAGGAAACAGAGAGCCGGGTATCCCGAGAAGGAGATTACTTTGGAGGGCTTGGTAACGTACGGTTCTGAGGGGGGAAAGGGGCCGAAAGGCCTCTGACCTATCCGTTATTCCAGAAATAAAATTATAAGTCAATTCGATGAAAAATTGAGGTGGGGAAAGCATATGATTAAAGAGATTGTCGTATCCTTGCTTGTTATGTTCTCTCTTGTTGCCTGTGGAGGCGGAAACGGCTCCAATGCCTCTACATCAAATTCACCACCAGTCACTACAGCGCAAGAGAGTTGGCAGCAGATCTCCGGGGCTACCGCCAATCGAATATATTCAATTGCCTTAGAAAGCACTAAAAAAACGATATATACCGGCACAGAAAGCGGAGTGTACAAAACTACCATAGGCAGTGACTCCTGGGTTTCGCTAAACACCGGGTTGCCTTCAAGTTATATTTCCACTGTCGTCATTGACCCGACCAACTCACAAGTCATCTATGCCGGGACAATGTACGGTGTTTATAAAACTGTTGATGGCGGGACGAGCTGGAATTATTCGGCCAGTGCTCCGTATGATTCTTTGGTTGAAGGTGTTGTAGAAAGTATAGCCATTGACCCAACCAACAGTCAGGTAATCTATGTCGGTGCAAACGGAATCTTTAAGTCAGTTGACGGAGGAAATTCCTGGAATAAGGTGTATACGAACGAAGACATCAATTTGATTTTTATAAATTACATTGCTATCGATCCGACAAACAGCCAAATAATCTATGCAGGTAGGCACTTCGGTGGGGTTATAAAATCGATCGACGGTGGGAAGACTTGGAGCACCATCAATAACGGCCTTCCTCCTGCTTACATATACATGAATTACTTGGCCATCGACCCCTCTGACAGCCAGACTGTATTTGTGGCAACAAACGGTAGAGGGGTATTTAAGTCCACTAACGGTGGCATGTCCTGGAGCGTCACGGGCAGCAGACTCGCGTCTAGCTTTGTTCACTCTTTATTAATTGATCCAGCAAATACTCAAACGATTTACGCTGGTACCTATTTCGAAGGGTTATACAAATCTACTGATGGCGGCGGCACATGGAGCGCAGTAGACATCGGGCCAACACCCACTAATATATGGACATTTGCGATAGATATGACAAGCCAACGTACTATTTACGCCGGGACAGAGGAAGGGAAGGTGCTTAAGGGGCTTCTTATCGACTGAGCATCCAGGTTCGATAAGCCAACCACCGCTCGGACCTTGACCAGTCGAGACCGCCAAACAGGTCAAACGCAGCTCCATCAGGCCCTGATCGAATCCATTCACACCCATAAGGAGATTTCCAGATATGGACATTCCACGGATATTCAACATCACCGAAAGTGCTCACCGCATCCACAACCCGATCACACCTGAAAAGCTCGCCACCCTCGGCGCGGCGCTGCGTCTGGAAAGGGGAACCAGTGTGCTCGACCTCGGCAGCGGTTCGGGTGAGATGCTGTGCACCTGGGCACGCGATCACGGCGTGACCGGCACCGGCATCGACATGAGCCTGCTGTTCACCGGGCAGGCGAAACTCCGAGCTGAAGAGCTTGGCGTCGCCGATCAAGTTAAGTTCATCCATGGCGATGCTGCCGGCTACATCTCGGAAGACAAGGCCGGTGTGGCAGCATGTGTCGGCGCCACATGGATCGCCGGTGGAGTCGCCGGCACTATCGAGCTTCTGGCGCGGAGCCTTAGCGCCGGAGGTGTCATCCTCATCGGCGAGCCCTACTGGCGGCAGTTACCGCCGACGGAAGATGTTGCCAAAGGATGTCTTGCCAACTCGATCTCCGACTTTCTTATGCTTCCGGAACTTCTCGCGTCTTTCGGCCAGCTTGGCTACGACGTCGTTGAAATGGTTCTGGCTGACCAGGATGGTTGGGACAGGTACGAGGCGGCCAAGTGGCTCACCATGCGCCGATGGCTTGAAGCCAATCCCGAAGACGAGCTGGCCATGGAGGTTCGAGCCCAGCTGACCTCGGAACCCGTGCGCTACGCCACTTACACGCGTGAATACCTGGGCTGGGGGGTGTTCGCGCTGATGCCGCGCGGTTTCCGCAAGGAGAATTAACGTGAAGTGTCCTCAGCACATACATGGTTTTCTTGTCGTATTGACGCTGACAGTATTTATTGCCGTAAATTCAAGTGCCGATGACTCTGACTTGGTTAAGTTGTTTCAGGACCGTGGGGTGGAGGGAACCATTATCATCTCTTCACTTGACGGCAAAAGGAACTATATACATAACAGTCTTCGTTCCGAAACCAGATTCACGCCAGCATCAACCTTCAAGATCCCCAACACGCTCATCGCCCTTGAAGAAGGAGCTGTCAAAAACGAGAAGGATGTCATCAAGTGGAACGGAACAGACAAGGGAGTTGATGCGTGGAACAGGGACCAGACACTTGAAACGGCTTTTCCTGTGTCCTGTGTATGGTTCTATCAGGAACTTGCTAAACGTGTCGGCAACCAGAAGTACTTGGCTCATCTCAAGAAGCTGGGGTATGGCAACGAGATGACTGGCCCTGATGTGACAACTTTCTGGCTGGAAGGCGACCTGAAGATATCTGCCAAGGAGCAGGTAAGTTTTCTTAAGAAACTCTATGCGGAGTCACTTCCCTACAGCAAGTCTAATATAAAGCTGTTGAAGAAAATCATGATTGTCGAGGAAAAACCGCAATTCACTATCAGTGCAAAAACAGGTTGGGCCATGAGAACTGATCCACAACAAGGCTGGTACGTCGGGTATGTGGAAACAAAAAGTGGTATCTGGTTTTTTGCAACAAATATTGAGATAAAAAAGAAAGGCGATGATGCTTTTCGTAAAGAAATTACGATGGTTGCGCTAAAATCAAAAGGAATACTTTGATGCATAACAATCGGATGCGCAGGAGGAAATTACTCTCGTGATCTTTCGATATGTTATGAGACAGAAATTTACTTCCTTCCGCATGAGGTTGTCATCGTCAAACATGGGAGTGATGCCGTATGAAGTATGTAGCTTTGCTTCGTGGAATCAATGTTGGCAAAAATAATCGGATTGACATGAAAAGCCTGAAATCAATATTCGAAATGAATGGCTACTGCAATGTATCTACTTATATTAACTCAGGTAATGTTGTCTTTGAGTCCGATCGGCTGCCAGAGCTTTTAGTGGCGGAAATCGAATCCGGCTTACTGGAAAAAATCGGCGCAAAAATATCGGTACTGGTTAAATCAGTAGCTGAACTGGCTCAGATCGTTGCACAAATTCCAGCCGACTGGGAAAACGATACCGAACAGCGTACAGATGTCGCATATCTGTTTGACGAGGCCGACACAGAGGCCATTCTCGATGAGCTGCCGATACGGAAAGAGTATCTTGATGTCAGGTATACCGCTGGAGCGCTGATCTGGAATGTAAAAAGGGAAAACTACAATAAGAGTCAATTGAACAGGATAACAGGTCACAGAATTTATCAGTTCATGACTATCAGAAATGTCAATACGGCCAGGTATCTGGCTGGACTATAGAAAATGGCGTCTGCTGAAAAAACAGCCGAGGCGGACCGGCCTGATCACATCTGAACTATATGAAAGCGAATTGAACATGTTGACACAAGAAATGGCCCGTCAGATCGCTATAGAATGGTTGGAGTCATGGAACTCCCATGACATTGACCGTATCATGCTGCACTATGCTGAAAATATCGAGTTCATAAGCCCCTTTGCTGTAAAGCTCCTGGGTGTCCCTGACGGAACTGTCAGAGGAAAAGAGGCGTTGAGAGAATATTTTTCAAGGGGATTGGCCGCTTATCCGGATCTTAAATTTCATCTCCACAAAATTCTTCCCGGTGTGCGGAGCGTTACAATCTGCTACGAGAGTGTCAATGACCTAATGGCGGCTGAAGTCATGGAAATAGACGGGCAGGGAAGGATTGAACGTGTTCAGTCACATTATACTCCTAAATAGATTTCCCGGAGCGTGTTTAGTCAGCTATTGCGTTCAACAGTCAGAAGCAGCGTCCTGAATCCAAAACCCATTTATATTTTCACTTAAAGGGTGCCTTGGCCCTGATTAGTCTGTCTGTCGATATTGACAGCGCTTCCAGAATCGTTTTCCTGTGGTTTTGGGAACGACATTATATGTTATAGTTATAGCAAATTTTGCCGGACCTGTCGGGGGTGGTTTCAAGACGCCATGAAAACCGGGAATGAGTCACATAAGATATTGATTGTCGATGACGAGGAGATGGTCCGCATGGTTTTGCGGAGCATGTTGGAGGGATTCGGCTACAGCGTAGTTGAGGCTGTTAACGGCCGCGATGGACTTGATGTCTTTACCCGCGAAGCCCCCGACATCGTCTTCACGGACCTCCAGATGCCGGAAATGAACGGTTTTGAGTTCATTACCAGGTTAGTGGAGAAATATCCCGAGACTCCGGTAATTGTCATTTCCGGAACCGGCAACATACATAGCGCGATCGAGGCCATCCGTCTGGGCGCCTGGGATTATGTAACCAAGCCGATCGAGAGCTACGAGGGGCTGCACATAATTACCCGTCGTGTCATCGAACGCATGCAGCTGATCGCTGAGAACAGGGCCTACCGTGAACACCTGGAAGAGCTCGTCATGCAGAGAACAGCGGATTTGCGCGACAGCGAGGTCCGCTTTCGCACGCTGTTCGAATCGGCCAATGACGCCATTATTCTTATTCGTGACGAACTGATCATCTCTTGCAACCGCAAGACCCAGGAACTCTTCGGCTGTTCAGAGGACGAAATCCTCGACCGTCCCATGCTCGCTTTTTCCCCACCCACGCAACCGTTCGGCGCACTTTCGGATGTCCTGCTCAAAGACCACATGAATATGGCATTGACAGGCGTACCCCAGTTTTATGAATGGCGCCATACCCGGCACAACGGAGAATTCTTTGATGCCGAGATAAGCCTTAACCGTCTGGAGCTGCACGGCGCTCTATATCTTCAGGCCATAATGCGCGATATCACAGAACGTAAAAAGGCCGATCTGGCACTGCTTGACAATGCGCGCATAAAGCGTGAACTGGAAATTGCCCAGGAGGTTCAGCAATCACTGCTGCCGGCACAGCCTCCGGTGATTCCGGGACTGCTTGTAGCCAGCATCTGTGTGCCGGCCAGCAATGTGGGAGGAGATTATTACGACTTCTTTTCTCCAGGCGATCAGATTCTGGATACGGTCATAGCCGATGTAGCCGGTCACAGTTTCGGTTCAGCTCTGTTTATGACAGAGGCGAGAAGCGTTCTGCACGCCAAGGTCAGCGCGGCATATTCCCCCGCCAGGCTCCTGGCCGATGTCAACGATCTGCTGTTAGAGGACCTTACCCGTTCAGAATTGCTGCTCAGCATGTTCTATGCGCGACTGGACATCAACAGCTCGACCCTGACCTACGCAAATGCAGGACATTGTCGCCCGTTGCTGTACCGTTCAGTAAACGGCTACTTTGAGGAGCTTGATGCGGATGGTTTGCTCATGGGAGTCAGGCAGGGTGTTTTTTTCGAGGAGAAATCCTTGCAGATGTGTGACGAAGATATCCTGTGTCTCTACACCGACGGTATTACAGAGTCTGAGAACAGTAATGGTGAATATTTCGGAGACAAACGCTTCCGGGAGGTTATTGCCGAGTTCAGCCATAAGCACCCTGAAGAGATCATTAGCGCTGTCTTTCAGAATCTGGCAGACTTCAGCGGTCACATGGATCTATCCGATGACATGACCATGACCATAATGAAGGTCGTTCCCTCTTGAAAATCAAAGCGGCTAGATATATTGATCGGATGTCCGTCAGGTTTGCCGGGGGCAGCCGGTAAATTAAGCCGGAACAGAACTAATCAGTAAGAAAAATGCTTTCCATTATTATGCAGTGATATCCCGAAAGGAGTTCTCCCATGTCAAATTCTTCAGCACGATGGATGGTTGCCCCGGTTCTTGCGACAGCTCTGATGTTTTACGGAACTGCCGGTGCCGCTGAAAAGCAGAAAACCAAACCGTATCCCCATTACTGGCTGAGTATCGCCACCACCAACCAGTCCATGCCCGGCATGTCACCGGAAATGTCCGGCATGGCTTCCCTGTTCGGCGGGAAAGGCGCTTTCGGTCCCAAACGCGAGCTGCATTTGCAGCTGGAGTCGCCGCAGGTAACAGCAGAGAAGCCGACCGCCGCCGATGAAATCCCGCCGGGCCAGAAAATGGGCGATGCACTTGCTCTGGTCACTCCCAAGGTGGAGAGGTCAAGCTCCGAAGCGGACGAGCGACAGTCTCCCGAAAAGTACGAGAAACCGAAGGCGCGCATGCTGATCTACTGGGGATGCGGGGATACCATCGGCAAGGGGCAACCCAGGGTCATCGATACCTCGAAGATGAGCATGGCCGAATTTGGCAAGGCCTTTGCCGGACGGGCCCCAACACAGCAGACGCCGCCATCTCCACGAAAGGGGTGGACCTATGGCGAATGGCCGAGCCGGGAGGAGAGGGCCGATATCCCAGCTGACAGCTCGCTTGTCGGCGCCCATCGCGTCAAAGGCAACTATACGGTCGACATTCCGTTCACTCTGGATGCCAAGCGTGATTTTATGGCTCCGATCGAGTTCACCTCGGTGTCAACTACGCCCTCAGGCGCTACGAAGGTCTCCTGGAAAGAGGTGCCGACCAGCATCGGCTATTTTGCCACTGCCATGGGACACAAGCAGGAAACCGGCGAAACGATCTTCTGGTCCGCCAGTGAAGTCCCGGAAACCGGTTTTGCACTGCAGAACTACCTGACGCCGTCTGACGTCAACAGGTTTATCAAGGAGAAGGTCGTCATGCCCCCCTCCAGGACCAGTTGCACGGTGCCGCCGGTTTTCAAGGATGCTGGCGGTGCTATGTTGCAGTTCATCGCCTACGGGGAGGAGCTGAACCTGGTCCATCCACCCAAGCCAAAAAATCCAAAACAACCATGGAATATCGAATGGTCGGTAAAAGCCCGCCTCAAATCCACCGGTATGACAACACTTATGCCGATGGAGGATGGTTCCGACGACAAGCCCGCCCGTAAATCGAAGAAAAGATCACAGCCCCGGGATGAAGAGAGTGCCAAGGAAGGCGCCGATGGAGGCGGAGATGATACGAAAGCGCCAAAAGGGGGCATTGGCGACCGCCTGAAGGGGATCTTCGGGTTCTGACGGGGGCATCGGCAGCGTCATGCTGATTTCTGCAATTTGTGTCGAATTGCAGGGTCCGTATTCTTTCATGGGGATTGATTAAATAGCACCGTATCCATATAATGCGGCCGGCTGTAAGCATTCCGGCACAAGGAAACCCCATGGAAAAACATCACGGCAAGCCGAAACGCGGTCTCTGGAGCAGCCGCCTCGGTTTCATCATGGCTTCGGCCGGTTCGGCGGTCGGCCTCGGCAATATCTGGAAATTCCCCTACATTACCGGCATGCACGGCGGCGGGGCCTTTGTCCTCTTCTTCATCTTCTGCATTGTGGCTGTCGGGGTTCCGATCATGATCGCCGAGATGGTGATCGGACGCCACACCCACAAGGACCCGGTGGGGGCCTTCCGCAAACTGCGCGGCGGTCCCTGGACCCTGGTCGGCTGGCTGGGGGTGACGGCCGGGTTCGTGATCCTGTCCTACTACTGCGTCGTTGCCGGATGGGCCGTGGACTACCTCTGGCTGGCCGTCAAGGGCACCTTCAGCGGCAAACATGTCCAGGAAGTGCCGGAACTCTTTACGTCACTGCTGGCCAGTGACCTGTCACAACTGTTCTGGCAGGCGGTTTTCATGGCGACCACGGTTCTGATCGTCCTGGGCGGTGTCAGTAACGGCCTGGAGCGGGCCAACAAGTTGATGATGCCGGTGCTTTTCCTGATTCTGGTCGTTCTGGCAGTGCGAGGCCTGGTCTCCCCGGGCGGCCCACAAGCGCTGGCCTTCCTGTTCACTCCGGACTGGCAGAAGCTGGATGCCACCGCGATGCTGGAAGCCATGGGGCATGCCTTTTTCTCCCTGTCACTGGGGATGGGCGCCATGCTCACCTACGGCAGTTACGCCGATGAAGGAACCAACATCCCCAACGTGGCTCTGACCGTGTCGGTGATGGACACCTGTGTGGCGCTTCTGGCCGGCATTGCCATCTTTCCGATCGTCTTCACCTATGGCATGGCCCCAGCCGCCGGTCCGGGGCTGGTCTTCAAGACCCTGCCGATTATCTTCAGCCAGATGCCGGGTGGCACCCTGATCGCGATCATGTTCTTTCTGCTGCTGGTTTTCGCCGCCTTCACATCGAGCATTTCGCTTCTGGAGGTGGTGGTGGCCTATTACTGCGACGAGAAGAAGTGGCAACGTAAGACGGCGACACTCGTGACTGGCTTTCTGATCTTCCTGCTGGGTATCCCCTCGGCTCTCTCAAACCATCTGCTCGCCGATGTTCATTTTATCGGGGGACGCAATTTCCTCGATTCCATAGACCTGTTGGCCACCAACTATATCCTGCCGCTGGGAGGGCTGCTTATCGCCATCTTTACCGGCTGGGTAATGACCACCCGCATGGCGCGCGGCGAGATCGAGAAGGGGGCCGTGAATTTCCACTACTACCCGGTCTGGCACTTTCTGATCAAGTACGTCAGTCCGGTGCTGGTGGCCATCGTGTTCATCTCCAGGAGCGGCCTGTTCTAGGGCTTGCGGCTGGATCCGCCAGTCGTATGGTTTCGTTGGAGAACGTTATTAATTAATATGTTTGGAGACCAGATATGACTGCAAAAAGCAGTGTCAAGTCCGGACAGTACGATTTCTTCGCCTTCCTCTCCCGCATGCGCTACATCAGCCGCTGGGGGCTGATGCGCAACACCGTGCCGGAGAATATCCAGGAACATTCGCTGGATGTGGCGGTGATCTCCCATGCCCTGGCAATGATCCGCAATACCTATTTCGAGGGTGACCTGGATCCGTCCCGGGCCGCGCTGTACGGCATCTTTCACGATGCCAGCGAGATCTTCACCGGCGACATGCCGACTCCGGTCAAGCATTTCAACCCCAATTTCAAGCGTTCATTCCACCAACTGGAGGATCGCGCCCGCCGTAAGCTGCTGGATATGCTGCCGCCGGAACTGGCCGATGAGTACGAACCGCTCTTCTTCTTCGACGAACAGAAGGAATACGCGGTGCTGGTCAAGGCGGCCGACAAGATCGCGGCGCTGGCCAAATGCATCGAGGAGGGCAAGAGCGGCAACCTGGAATTCAGGAGGGCCGAAGCTGAGCATTTCGAACATCTCTCGGCCAGTCCGTTGCCCGAGGTGCGCTATTTTCTGGAAAAATTCCTGCCGGGATATCGCCTGTCCCTGGATGAGCTCAATCTGGGGTGACCTTTGGTTGTGCAGTAAACTGCTACCTGTTGTGCTACTGTAGGTAAAACAGCTGGTTGGGGTATGATATATGAAGCTTAACAGTAATATTATTTCCGGGCGTTACGTTGTCGTTGTTCTGACCCTGCTGTTTCTGTCCCTGTCTCTTCTGGAATGGGGGCCGCTCCAGTCTCTTGAATACAAGAGCTATGACCTGCGGGCCGGGATGCGCCAGAAGAAGCCCGATTCGCCGGTGGTGATCGTAGCTGTTGATGACGCCAGCATCGAGAAGCTGGGGCGCTGGCCCTGGCCGCGCGCCTATATGGCCGAACTGCTGTCCCGGCTGAACGAATACGCCCCCAAGCTGGTTGCGCTCAATATCCTCTACACCGAGGCGGATCGCGGCTCCGGACTGGAAGAGCTCAGGGCCCTGCGCGACACAGCCGAAAAGAGCGGCGTCAGGTCCGGAGCGCTATACGACGCAATACTGGAGACCGAAGCACGACTGGACAACGATGGCCAGCTGGCGGCTGCGATTGCCGAGTCTAAAAACATCATTCTGCCGCTCTACTTCACGATCGGTGACCAGGCTGCCGCCGCCGATGCCGGCACACCGCAGTTCATGCTGCGCTCTTCCCGCGCGGCATCCGGGACGTCCGGCAGCCTGCAGGCAAAAGAAGCCTCTCCGCCGATTGCCGCATTCGCCGAGCAGTCACTGATGCTCGGTCATATCAATCTTGCCGCTGACGAGGACGGTACGGTGCGGCGTGAGCCGCTGCTGATCCATTATCATGCCAGGAGTTACCCCTCTCTGGCGCTGCAGGCTGCCTTATGCTATCTGAATATCAAGCCGGCTGAAATCAGCACTGAAACACCCGGACGGCTTAAAGCCGGGCGGCTCTCGGTCCCGACCGATTCCAAGGGGCGCATGCTGATCAGCTATAACGGCCGCTTCAACAGCTTTCCCTACTACTCTTTCACCGATGTAGTCAGCGGCGCCATCCCGGCTGCCGCCTTCAAGGGCAGGATCGTGCTGGTCGGCCCGATCGCCACCGGAATAGCCGGTTTTGCGGTTACGCCGGTACAGACAAACTTCCCTGCGGTCGAGATTACCGCCAACGCGATCGAAAACCTGGTCAACAACAACGTGATCGCCCGTCCAGCCTGGGCCCGCTACGTTGAAGCCATTGTCATGCTGCTTATGGGAGCTTACCTGGCTTTCGCGCTGCCGCGCATGAAGGCCGGGGTCGGTGCGCTGGTCTCGTTATGTATCCTGCTGACCTGGAACGGTGCGGCCGTCTGGCTGTTCGTCGGCCAGGGAGAGTGGCTGGGCATGGTGGCGCCGACGCTGCTGCTGGTAATCGGTTACACAGTCAATGTCTCGTCCCGATTCATGGTGACCGAAAAGGGCAAGGAGCTGGTGGAGAGCGACAGCATCGAAACCAACAAGATGCTGGGGTTGTCGTTTCAGGGGCAGGGATTGCTCGATCTGGCCTTCGAAAAGTTCCGTAAATGTCCGGTGGAAAACGAGACTGTCAGGGATCTGCTCTATAACCTGGCGCTGGATTTCGAGCGCAAGCGCATGTTCAACAAGGCGGCCGCGGTTTACGAACATATCCAGACGGCCGGTGATTTCAAGGATGTCCGCGAGCGCATCGGCACGATGAAACAGGCCGGTGAAACGATGATCTTCGGCGCTCCCGGCGGGCGCAAGGAGAATACGGTCATCCTGCAGGGAGGCGGAGCGGCGATGCCGACCATCGGGCGCTTCGAAATCAGCAAAGAGCTGGGGCGGGGCGCGATGGGAACGGTCTACCTGGGGCGTGATCCCAGGATCAACCGCCAGGTGGCAATCAAGACCATCCGCTTCGACGAGATCGATCCCCAGCAGGTCCAGGAGGTCAAACAGCGCTTTTTCCGCGAAGCTGAAGCTGCCGGCGCTCTCAACCATCCCAACATCGTCACGATCTATGATGTGGGCGAGGATTACGATCTGGCCTATGTGGCGATGGAACTGCTGGACGGCAGCGACCTGTGCGAATTCGTCAAACAGGGACAGCGACTGCCGTTTGACGAAGTGCTGCGCATAGTCGGTGCGGTGGCCGAAGGACTGGATTTTGCCCATGCCAGGGGCATCGTGCATCGCGATATCAAACCGGCCAATATCATGCTTCTCAAAAACGGTGAGATCAAGATCGCCGACTTCGGCATCGCCCGCATCAGCGCCTCCTCCAGCACCCAGACCGGAACGATCCTGGGCACTCCCAGTTACATGTCCCCGGAACAGGTGCAGGGACAGAAGGTGGACGGCCGTTCCGACCTGTTCTCGCTGGGGGCGTCGATGTACGAGCTGCTCTCCGGCCACAAGCCTTTCAGCGGCGACAGCATCACCAACATCATGTTCAACATTGCCAACAAACCTCCGCTGCTGCTGACTAAAATCGACCCGCAGATTCCGGAGTGCTGCGCTTTTATCGCTCACAAGCTGTTGATGAAGGATGTCGCCAAACGATACCAGACCGGTCAGCAGGTCGCCGAGCATTGCCGCTTGTGCCGGCAGAAACTGGTGAGGTGAGCCATGCCGCTGTCCGCTTTCGGAATTACCGATAAAGGGGTCGTCAGAAGCGGGAACGAGGATGCCCTGTTGCTGGAAGAAGACCTGGGTTTGTTCGCGGTTGCCGACGGCATGGGCGGGCACAGGGGAGGGGAGGTCGCCAGCCGCATGGCGCTGGAGGTCCTCAGGGATTACATCTCCCGGGTTGCATCCGGCAGCGGAGCGTTCATCGGCGCCGTTGACAACGATTTCTCACGGCAGGCTAATCTGCTGGCCTCCGGTATCCGCCTTGCCAACCGGGCCGTATTCGAGGCCGCCGACTCCAGTCCGGCCTGGCGCGGCATGGGGACAACCATCGTGGCGCTGCTGATCGACGGCGCTCGCGCGGCTGTCGCGCATGCCGGCGACAGCCGTCTCTACCTGCTGCGGGAGCGCCAGCTCAGGCAGGTGACCGCGGATCATTCGCTTGTCGCCGACCAGTTGCGGCAGGGGGTAATCACCGCGGAACAGGCGGCCGCTTCCGACCGTAAAAACATAATCACCCGCGCTCTGGGACAGTGGCAGGAGCTTGAAATAGAAATCCAGGACCTGGAACTGCAGGATGGCGATCGCCTGCTGCTCTGCTCCGATGGTTTGAGCGGCATGGTCAGTGATCCCGAAACGGCTGCCCTGCTGGTGGCCCACCCCGCACCCGAGGACGCCTGCCGTGCGCTGGTTGAAGTGGCCAACAGTTATGGCGGACGTGACAATATTACGGTGCTGCTGGTAGATTACCGGAGCGGGAACAGCCTTATGGCCGGTTTGAAAAGGATTTTTAACCGTTGAGGGAGTTTCGCCGTCTCCACATGTTCATTCTATGAAACAGCGGTTGTCCGGCAACGCTGCAACTCCGTTTGCGGTGAGGTTTATATCGGTTATTCCGGCCGGATGCGGCTGTAATAATGTTTGTCATTGCCTTGACATACTGTGCATCGACAGTGTATAGATTCTCTGCAGCAAAAAAACTTAATAAGGCCCTGGGGGAGTTCATCGGAACTGAGATCCGACTGTTGTGAACATGCCATGTTCGCACAGCGGGAACCCTTTGTACCTGAACCGGGTAATTCCGGCGTAGGAAAGCGGCTTACAGGATATATTAAAGATCCGGCCGCCTGATATTATTTCAGTGCGGTTTTTTTATGTGGGGACATTCCCGTGGGTGAGACAAGTCGTCCTTTTCGTCTGGTGGTGAACAAACAGCAGCAGGCAACCGCCGTCAACGGTGTCTATCTGATCACCGACCAGGGCGAGTGCTTGACGGACAGGGTGTTGCAGGCTCTGCGCGGCGGTGTTTCCGTGCTGCAGTATCGTGCCAAGGGCAAGGAACACGGTGAGTGCCTGGAAGAAGGCAGGCAGCTGAAACGTCTCTGTGCCGGCTACGGAGTTACCTTCATCGTCAATGATGCTGTCGGGCTGGCTAAAGAGCTGGATGCCGACGGTGTCCATCTCGGACAGGATGACGGCACGATTGCCGAGGCCAGGGAGCTGCTCGGCCCGGGCAGGATCATCGGCAAGTCCACCCATGATCTTGAAGAAGCATTGCAGGCCGAACAGGAAGGCGCCGACTACATCGGTTTCGGCGCAATGTATCCGACTGAAAGCAAGGCTGTCAGCCATCTGCCCGGAACAGCCGGACTGGCGTCGATCCGTGAACGGATCAAAATACCGGTTGTGGCAATCGGCGGAATAACCGCCTCGAATGCCTGTCGCGTTATTGAAGCTGGCGCCGATGCCCTGGCGGTCATTTCTGCCGTGCTTTCCAGCCCCAGGCCAGATATTGCCGTGGCTGAAATGGCGCTGCTTTTCAACCGGGTCCGCCCGTTTCCGCGCGGTGCGGTGTTGAGCCTGGCCGGCAGTGATTCCGGCGGAGGCGCCGGCATCCAGGCTGACACCAAGACCGTCACGTTGCTGGGAAGCTATGCCGCCACGGTTCTGACGGCGCTGACCGCCCAGAACACCAGGGGGGTCTCTTCGATTCACGGCCTGCCGCCTTCCTTTGTGCTCGATCAGCTGGACACGGTCCTGAGTGATATTCCGATCGATGTGATCAAGACCGGCATGCTGCATACCCCGGCGATCATTTCGGCCGTGGCGGAGCGGTTGCGGGAACGCAAACTGATGATTCCGCTGGTGATCGATCCGGTGATGGTTGCCAAGGGGGGGGCGGCGCTGCTTGAGCGCGAGGCGGTCCAGGTTTTCATTGACCAGCTGCTTCCCCAGGCTTACCTGCTGACTCCGAATGTCCCCGAGGCAGAGCGCCTTTTGGGGCGCGCGATCAGGACCGAGCCGGAGATGGAGCAGGCGGCCCGCGACCTCCATGCCATGGGAGCGGCCAACGTGCTGGTAAAGGGAGGGCACCTGACCGGGAGGCAGTCCACCGACATCCTCTTCGACGGCAGCCAGTGCCATTCTTACAGTTGTGAGCGCTTCTTTACCAGCAATACCCACGGCACCGGCTGCAGCTACGCCTCGGCCATAGCTGCCTTTCTGTCCCAGGGCGAACCGTTGCCTCAGGCGGTAGAGAAAGCGAAAAAATTCATCAGCGCCGCTATCCGCCTGGCCCGGCCGCTCGGCAGGGGACACAGCCCGGTCAACCACTATCAGGCGGCACGGGAACTATCGTAACACCGGCCGATTCGATTTTACTTCTTCTTTATGAAGTGGATATAAGGAAATCTGAAATAATAAACTGTAAAGGATTTTGACGATGACACAGCTGGAATATGCCCGCAGGGGCCTGGTAACCGAAAAAATGCAGCTTGCCGCCGCCGCGGAAGGGGTCGCTCCCGAATTCATCCGTGACGGCATTGCCGCGGGCAACATTGTAATCTGCCACAACATCAAGCATGCCAACGGTACTCCGTTGCCGGTCGGAACCGGCCTGAGGACCAAGATCAACGCCAACATCGGCTCTTCCTCCGATGACACCGACATGCAGAAAGAGCTTGAAAAGGCCCGCGTGGCTGTGAAATACGGCGCTGACGCGATCATGGATCTTTCCACCGGTGGCCCGGTTGACGAGATCAGAAGGGCGATCATCGCCGAAACCAGCGCCTGCATCGGCAGCGTGCCGCTTTACCAGGCCGCTCTGGATGCGGTGCGGGTAAAGAAGAAAGCCATCGTGGACATGACCGTGGACGATATCTTTGCCGGCATAGTCAAGCATGCCGAGGATGGCGTGGACTTCATCACGGTACACTGCGGCGTCACCCTGGGCACGGTGGAGCGGATGAAGAACGAAGGGCGGCTGATGGACGTTGTCTCGCGCGGCGGAGCCTTTACGATCGAATGGATGAAGTACAACAACAAGGAAAACCCGCTCTTCGAGCACTTCGACAAACTGCTGGAGATTACCAAGGAGTACGACATGACGCTCTCCCTGGGTGACGGTTTCCGTCCCGGCTGCCTGGCCGACGCCACCGACCGGGCCCAGATCCACGAGCTGATCCTGTTGGGAGAACTGACCCAGCGCGCCCAGGATTTCGGCGTGCAGGTGATGATCGAGGGGCCGGGGCACGTGCCGCTCAACCAGATCCAGACCAACATCCAGCTGCAGAAACGGCTCTGCCACGGTGCGCCGTTCTATGTGCTGGGACCGCTGGTGACCGATATCGCCCCGGGTTACGACCACATCACCTGCGCCATTGGCGGCGCCATTGCCGCCGCAGCCGGCGCCGATTTCCTCTGTTACGTCACCCCCTCCGAGCACCTGCGCCTGCCGGATGTGCAGGACGTGCGCGACGGTGTGATCGCTTCGCGCATCGCCGCCCATGCCGCCGATATCGCCAAGGGTGTCAAGGGGGCGATGGACAAGGATATCGCCATGGCCAAGTGCAGGAAGAAGCTGGACTGGGAGGGGCAGTACGCATTGGCTCTGGACCCGGAAAAGGCCCGCTCCGTGCGCGACAGTTCACCGGTCTCCGATCACGGCGCCTGCACCATGTGCGGCGAGTTCTGCGCCTACAAGGTCATGGATGACGCCATGGCCAGGTAACAGGAGTTCGGGTAACGGCATTTGTATGAAAAAACCTCCGGAGCTACCAGTTCCGGAGGTTTTTTCATACGATACGTATTTGTCTTAATTCTGTATTTCAGGCTGTTATTTCCCGGTTTTCGATCACCCCCCGCAACAGCCGCACCCCCCGGATGATCTGCTCTTCACCCAGATTGCCATAGCCCAGCAGCAGCGTATCGTCCAGAAGCCCCGGCCTGATCGCATGGGTCTCGGCCGGGTAGACCCGCACTCCGGCTTTTTCGATCTCATTTATCAATTCAGCTGTGAAACCGATCCTCTCGAACCTAGCTGCCAGGTGCAGCCCGGTGGCGCTCCCCATGATCTTCACCCGCTCGCCGAAACACTCGTAAAGCTCCCGTTCCAGCACCCGCCGCTTGCGGGCATACAACCGCTTCATCCGCGCCAGATGACGCGTATAGCCGCCGTTGGCGATGAAGTGGGCCAGTGCCAGTTGGGTTGGTGTTTCGTTGTGGAGATCGCAGTGCCATTTTCGTCCTCGTCCTCCCACCACCAGCGATTCAGGCAGTATCAGGTAGCCGGTGCGCAACGCCGGACTGAGGGTTTTACTGAAGGTGCCGATATACAGCACCCGCTCCGGAGCCAGGCCGTGCAAAGATGCCAGGGGCGGCCCGTCAAAACGGAATTCGCTGTCGTAGTCATCCTCAATCAGAAATGTCCCGGTTTGCCTCGCGTATTCCAGCAGGGTGATACGGCGCTGAATCGGCAGTGTCCCTCCCAGTGGGAACTGGTGCGATGGAGTCACGTAGACGAAAGCCGGCGCGATGTCCTGTGGCAGATCGTCCACCACCAGGCCTTGACCATCTACGGCGACCGGGTGGATAACCCCTCCCTGTGACATGATTATCAGCTGGATGTCACGGGTTATCGGGTCCTCCAGGACCACGTCAAGGCGCTCTCCCAGCAGCAGATGGCAGGCGATGCCGATTGCCTGGGTGGTTCCGGCGGTAATAATGATCTGGTCCGGATGGCAGAGTACCCCACGCTGGCCCGCCACATAATCGCATATGGCCCGCCGCAGTTCACTTCGTCCCTCAGGCAGACCATAACCCAGGGCATCCTCGACCGGATGCAGATATGCAGCTTTCATAGCATGTAGCCATGGACGCAGAGGAAACTCACCCAGGTCGGGTGTTCCTGGTTTGAAATTGATCACCCCCTGCGGAGTCTCATATCCCATGGAGACTGTTTGCATGCTTATAACCGGTGCGGGTGGCGCTGCCGGATAGGTTGCGCCGCTCGCAATAAAAGTTCCGGATCCATGTCGTGCAGTGATGAAACCTTCGGAATAGAGCATCTCGAACGCTTCCATGACCACGTTGCGCGATACTCCCAGTTGGCCGGCCAGTTCCCGGCTGGAAGGGAGCCTGCTGTCGGCCCGCAGGATGCCTGCAAGTATCTGTTTGCGAATACCTCCATAGACTTGTCGTGTCAGGGGTGTAGCTGAAGTGCGGTCTAGTGCGAGATGGATCATGGCCGGCTCCGATAAAGTGGTTCCATAAGAAAGTTGGTAACTGGCTCTTCATAAAACCACTTTGTTGCCGTATGGTCAAGCAGGGAGATATGACCATGTCAAAGCGAGGGTATTGGATATCGACGGCTCAACTGGTGACAGCCATGGCGCTTGCCGGAAGTTCGGTGGTTGTAGGTAAGGGATTGGCAAACAGTTTACCGGTATTTCTGACCACAGCCGCTACGCTGGTGGTGGCGTTGATCGTTATGCTGCCCTATGCCTGGCAGAGACGGTCTGAGATTTACGCCCTGGAATTGAGGGAGTGGGTCTATCTCTTTCTGCAGGGATTCTTCGGAATAGTGTTGTTCCGGGTTTTGATGTTGAACGGACTGCGCACTGTCGATGCGGCCAGGGCCGGGATAATTACCGGCACATCGCCGGCAGTTCTCACGATGCTCTCCTGGATCATGCTGGGTGAGCGACCTTCGGCGCTTTCCGGAGTTTGCCTGCTCTGTACCATTAGCGGTGCTGCCGGGATTGCGCTGGCGGACAGGGGAATGGTTGAGAGCGGTGGTATTTCGTGGGGGATAGTGTTGATATTCGGAGCGGTAGTCAGCGAGGGGTTGTTTTCCATCTGGCGCAAGCGTATTGCCGCAACGGTACCCGCTACCACCAATACTGTTGTGCTGGTTTTCTGTGCCCTGCTGGCGGTGCTGCCGTTGGCGATTATTGACCTGCTGCGGCATCCACAGGCGCCAACAACCGCTGATGCGGCCGCAATCATTTATTATGGAGCCGTTGCAACTGTGGCGGCCTACATCCTCTGGACCGGAGCTGTTGGTTCAGTAAGCGGAGTTACCGCAGGAATCGCCACTGCTGCTATGCCGGCCAGTACCGTGGCTCTCTCTGCGCTAGTGCTTAAGCAACCGCTGACGTTATCGCAACTGATCGGTTGTCTGCTTGTGATGCTGGGTATTGTGGCCGGAGCCTGGTCGGCGCGAGTCGAGCAAGCCTCCGCGAGGGAACCATGAAACCGGTTCCCGATTCACTGCAAAAAACCTGAAAATACATTTTTTGTCATGGAAACGGCATGATTTTTCGTCACGTCCGTTACGTGAAACAGTCTTCGGATTGCTTGGGTCTGTCCGGGATGCCTATTGTTTGCGCCCGCGCCCCGGAAAGGTCTTGGTCTTCAGGACGACTCCGGCGCTGCTCTCACCGGTGTTGACCGAAACCTTGACCAGCGGTTCCAGCTTGTTGCCGTCGATAACCAGTCCGGTCTGGGGTGGTCCGCCACCCAGGTTGCTCCGGGCCTTGAGGTAGTATGTGCCACCCTCGGCGACGGCCAGCTTGAAATGCCCCCTGGCATCGCTGGGCTGGGAGACGAAGAGCGGTTTGCCGACAACAATGGGCCTGTTGAATGCAAAGACCAGCACGCCTTCCAGCGGTTTCCCACGGATGTCGGTAATTACACCCTCAATCGAGGTGGCCGCTTCCGATGGATCCTTTTTCCGGGCGGATGCGGGTGTTTCCCTGATATCGCCCAGATTGAGCAAAGCTCCCGGTTTCAGGCTGAAGACCTTGGGCTGGCCGGTTTCATCCTGGTTGAGCATGAACAGGTCGTCGAGTTCCGGAGGGCCGATATACAGGCCGTTTGAGCGCTTGATAGCGCCGACGCTGTATACGCCTGGCGGCGCCTGGATGCTGAAACGCCCATCGGCGCCGATCTCGGCGGTATGGTTCGGCACCCGCCAGTAGCGGTCGAGGGAGGGGAGCGGGCCGCTCTTCAGGTTGTACAGGTACAAGAGCGCGCCGGAAAGCGGCTTGCCATCGGACCTGAGGAAACGTCCGGAAAGTACTCCTGCCTGTGGGGTCTCGTTGCCGCGCGAATCGTCATTTCCCCGGCTTTCGAAGATGAACTCGGGGGAAAGCCCCCTGACGCCCGCGCCGGTCACCGGGTTTTCAAGAAACGGTTCGAACTGTATCCGGCTCACCGTGGGATTCTTGCTCCGGTCGTACATCAGTTCGGCAATGGCATCTGTTGACGGGGTGCCCCACCAGTTGCCAGCCACCTTTATATCCCGTTCCTGCTCTTCGCCCAGCGAAAAATTGTAATTGCGGTTGGCGTGGATGTTGTTTCCCTGGTAGGCAGGGACTTCCTGTCCGCGGTTGAGCTGTTCGAAGTTGACCGCATTGACATGCTGGCGCACGAAAAGTACGCCGATATCGTTCCGGGTGATATGGTTGTTGGTGATCCGCACGTTGCCTTCCATGCGCATGAACCTTATGCCGATCCGGTTGTTGACGAACGTGCTGTGATCGACTTCGAGGTCGGCGGTGTTGTAGTGCAATCCCCGGTTATTGTTTCTGAAAAGCGTATCGCTGATCTTCACGTCGGCATAATGGATCATCACTCCTGCAAAGGCGTATTCGAACTGGCAGTGCTCGATGATGTTGCCCCTGTTTGAAGCCAGGAACTGCAGATACGACCAGTCGCCTGCCGCCGGTTTGTCCTCGGCCGAGGTGAAGACGATTTTGCTCTCCGGGGTTCCCCTTGCGATCAGGCGCCCTTCAACCAGTATCTCACCGTCACCCACGTCGTTGTTGTCCCGGTCCGTCTTGCGGAACCTGACGGTAGTTCCCGGCCGGATCTGCAGGGTAGTTCCGCGTTTGACCGCCACCACCCCCCGGATGATGATCTCTCCCTGCCAGACCGTATCCCTGGTGATGACAGTATCGCTCACCACGACCGGGTTGCCGTCCGTGGTGCCGACCACGACCTGCGGCGCCGCCTCGGCAGGGGGCAGTCCGCTGTCATCCATGACCCTGCCGACGACGATGGATACGTTTTCCACGGTTTGACCCTGCTGCAGACTCACCGCGTGGCGTACATTTCCCTGGTACAGTCCGTAAAGTTCGCCGCGGTGCGGGCCGTCCCCCAGGGTGTCGCGCGCAACCAGTCCGTAATCGCCGTCCGAATCCAGCGGGATGAAGAATCTGCCCTGCCTGTCGGTCAGCGCCGAATGTTCGCTGCCGTGATAAACGTGGTACATCATGAATACCGGGGTTGTCAGGCGATAGGCCAGCACGTTCATTCCGGATACCGGCTGTCCGTTCTGGTCGGTGACGATTCCGCGTATGCCTGATTTAGAGGAGGCCTGCTGTTCGGAATAGGTGTTGAGGACGTCGGATTTGATCTTCCTGGCCGCAACGAAATTGTCCCGGTTGCCTTTCGGGTAGCAGGACATCTCGATCCGGGCTCTCTGATCCTGCTTGACTTCTACCGGGTTGCCGGAAAAGTAGCAGTAAAGATCGCCCTGCTGGAGCGGGCGGTTGCTCTTGCCGTTCTCGATGTTTCTGGCGGTCACCACATAGGAGCCGGGCTGCAGGTTCAGCCTGAACCTGCCGTCGGTTCCGATCGATTCGGTCCTGACCCCCAATCCCTTGAAACTCTTGCTATCCGGCTTGTAAAGCGCCAGATAGGCGCCCTGCAGCGGTTTGCCCTTGTAGGTGACGATTCCTTCCAGGCCGGTTGTTCCATCGCTGTAAACCGGTGATGAGTCCCGGGGGGTCGCCAGCAGGCCGAGCCAGAAGGTCTCGCTGGCAACCGTGAGCGGGTTGCTGCCATGATATGCATGGAACATGCGCCCGTCGCTTTCGCCGCTGGCGGTGAAAAAGTATGAACCCGGCGGCAGATTCAGCCGGTACAATCCGTCGCTGTTGCTGGTTGCGACGGCAACCGGCCCGGAGCCGACCTGCAGGTCGGAATAGCTGCGGTAGGCGGAGACCGTCGCATTGGCCAGCGGGCCGGATTCGGTCAGCACCCGCCCTTCGATAATCACATCAGCGGCATGGACCGGGAGGGAAACAGCCAGTATAAACAGGATCAAGGCCAGCAAAGCCCCGGGCAGCCGTCTTGTTGTGTGGTTTGTCAGCCGAATCAATTTGTTTCCTTTCCTTGACGGATAATTTGAAATGTACAGTTATTATCGATTCGTTTCCGGGGAGGGTGTCCCGGAAGGTCGCAACGCTTCAATGCGTTCGCGGGCAATTTTCCGATACTGTTCGCCGATCGCGAATATTTCAGTCATGCGGTGATACACAAGTAGTGCCAATTCGTCGTTGCCGGACATCTGGTACAGTTCACCCTGCAGGAGATATGCCTGGGCAAAGGACGGGATGCGTTCGATCAGCGCGGCAAGCGTGCCGATTGCCGCGTCAAAATCTCCGGCACGACTCTGTGAAACGGCCATGGTATATGCGTAAACCGGCTCATCCGGGCTTGTCTCGGCCGCTTTTCTGCACCAGGTAATGCCCTCGTTTACCCGGTCGCCCGACATCAGCAGGCAGAGCCGGAAGGCGGCGTCGGACATGCCCGGGTCGATGCTGGAGGCTATTCTGAGGTGCTTTTCTGCCTTGGGCAGGTCACCGCGCTCCCCGGCCAGCATAGCCAGATTGTAATGGGCAACGGGCTGTTCCGGGGAGAGCGTCACCGCCTGCGTAAGAGATTCCTCGGCCTCGTCCTTCCGACCCAGCTGGACCTGTGCTATGGCCGAGTTAACCCGTGGCATCACGGCGGAGCCGGACAGTTTAAGCGCTCTTTGATATTCCTCCAGAGCTTTCTGCGGTTGGGAACGGTTCAGGTAATAGTTGCCCAGGTTGTAGCGGGCAATCCAGCTGACAGGCCGCGAAGCGAGCACCTCCAGGTATTCGGCGGTGGCTTTTTCGACCTGCGCGGCTGACTCCTTTTGCGGTTCGTACTGGGGATAGGTCGACAGGGAGCCGGCGGCCATCACCCGTACCAGCCGGTATTCGTCACCGGTGGCCAGGCTCAGTGCCTGCAGCACTTCGGGCGCGGGATTTCTTCCAAGGATGTCGGCCGCAGCGCCCCTGACCAGCGGCGACGGGTCTTTCAGGGCCGACAGCAGTGTGGGGGTGGTGCGTTTGAAGTCGGCATCTTCCAGCAGCCTGATCAACGAGGCCGAGAAAATCTCGTCACGGGAGCTGTTGCCGATATAGGCGAGGATTTCATCCAGGCTGCTCCAATCTTTCTTGCGGGCCCGGTCGATCAGCGCGGCGCGCTTCAGGTAGGGAGCCTGGTAATCCCTGGCGCGCCAGGAACGCACGGTTTTGTCAGCCCATTCGGCACTCCTGTCTACATGGCAGCCGTTGCAGGCGTTGGGCGAATTGAAGCGGATCGTCGCCGAGGGCATGGGGGGCAGCATGGAGTGGTCGCTGCGCTTCATGCGGGCGAACTCCGTGGTCGGCATGTGGCAGGATACGCAGTGCGACCCGGCGCTGCCGGTCTTGTGGCGGGTGTGGGGAAACGGCTGGTTGACATGTTTTTCATGGCAGGGGAGGCAGGCCTTGTTGGCGTCCTCCGGCTTGCGAAACCGGTAACGGCCGCTGGAGGTGTGGCAGGTGACGCAGTGCAGCTGTCCCTGCTTCGCGCATGGGCTCAGCATCCAGGAGGTCATGGTGTAGTTCTCCCCCAGGTCGCGACCGTCCGGGTAATAATCGCTGTCTTCCAGCGTTGCCAGGTCGAAATGATCGAAGAATCGCTCCGGCGCCTTGTAGCCGCTCGTGAGGTGAGCCGCCTTGGCATGGCAGGAGTTGCAGGAGTCGTTGTGCTGAGCCGGCTTGAACAACTTGGTGCGCACCAGTTTGTAGTCCAGCGGCTTCTCTCCTTTGGGAAGGGCCCGCAGGACCCGGTTGTGCTCCTCCGATGGGCCGTGGCAGGTTTCGCAGTTTATCCCCGGCTCTTTCCAGGAGGTGCTGAAGGTGTCGGTATCACTGTCGAAAGAGCTGGCCCGCTGGCTGACATGGCAGTCGCGGCAGGCGGTGTTGAAAGTGTAGGAAACATCTTTCCAGCTGTTCGGGGTGCTTGTCTCGCGGCGGCCGGGTATGTGCCTGACTGCGGACAGGGCGGTATCGAACCACTCGTTCCTGCGCAGGTCGTATGCCACCGGAAGTGTCTGCAGCCTGCCCTTGTCCATGGCTGTCAGGAAGTAATAAACGTACTTGCCCCCCATGACGTGCGCAATCGGATAGCTGCGGTCGCCGTCCGGGCCTTTTTCTACCACCGCGTCCAGCTGGAGATCGGCCCGGTAGCTGTTTTCTCCGATCTTGATCGCTGTCTGCTGCGGCTTTATCTTGCCTTCACCAAAGCCCCTGTAGTAGGGCTGCATTGCCAGCCCGTGAAACGAACCGGACCAGAGTTTATAGAAGCGTTCATGACACTCGCGGCAGCTCTTTGATCCGGCAAAGGCGGCCTCCGCCGGCCTGGACGCCGTCATCTCGCCTGTAACCGCCGCATCCGTACAACTGCCGGATTTCAACAGGGCCGCGATAAATATAACAAAGCAGGGGATGAATCTCTTCATCCCCGTTTTGATGGTCATGGTTTCCCCTCTGCCGTGGCGGTCGGTGCTGACAAATCATGCCGTCCGGCAACCTGTTTCAGCTGTTTTGTTATGCGATGATCACTTGCAGACTTCTTTCCCGTCAACAGTTGTGCAGATGCAGGTGGCCTTGTCCATTCCGCCCTTGAATGCCGGCGTGGTTTCGATCGTCGAACCGCTGTCCGGATCGGTGTAGGTAACCACCGCCTCATTGCTGGGAGGTGATTCCACCGTCCCCTTCACCGTGACCACACGATAGGTATATTTCTTTAACGGCTGAATCCCGATCGTGTCAATAAATGAATGCTTTGTTCCTTTCCCGGTCGTGGCTGCCGAGATCTCCCTGACCACCCACTGGCCGTTCCAGATCTTCTTCTGGATCAGGAATTTATCTTCGTCCCCGGACATGTCTTCCCATTCCAGCAGGATCTTATTCGAGTTGAGTGCTTTGGCGGTCAGGTTTCCGGCGCGAGCGCTGTAGGTGGTGATGCATCTGTCGGCGTCCACATAGGCGGAGGTCACTCCGGCGCCGCCGTTACAGTGGTCTGCGGCCTTGTAGGATGCCACCGAGTAACAGTACCTGGTTTCCGGTGACAGGCCGCTGCGGTTGTAGCTGGTGACATTGGGAACCGACGGATAGGAACAGGCCGAGCCATCCGGACACTCCTTCAGCACGAATCCGGTCTGATCGTTCTGGTCGCTGACGTTCCAGCCAAGATTGATCTGGGTGTCGCCACCTTCGCTGGCGGTAACCGGCAGCTTTGGAGACATGAAGATCGGAGTGGTGGCTCCCAGCGCATTGCTGGTCATGGTCTGCCCCCAGGCGGTGGCCCGGTTGGGGGTTACCCGGTATTTGTAATAAGTGCTGGGACAGACCTTGTCGTCAACATAGGAAACCTGTACGGCATCGACGCCACTGTTGTAGATGCTGAAATTCCGCAGGGTGGTGTTGGGGTTCCAGCAGCTGCCGAAGCTGAGCGGATACGCAGCGCCGCCGACCACCTGGGAACTGGGGACGGTCTGGTTGGTTACGATCTGTTTGTCGTCGACGAATACATTCAGCTTGCCGCCGGATTTGACAACACGCAGCCGATACCAGTTGTTGTAGGCGAAGGGGGTGCCGTTGACTCCGTTTGAACCGAGGATCATGGTGAATCCCGGGTCGTAGGTGATAGTGATCCTTCCTGGTGTACTCCCGGATATCAGCGGATTGTACCTGCTGCCGCCGGCCCTGTACGAGAAGAGTGTTGTTGATGCCGGATCGACGTTGAATTTGAACTCGAACTCGATGGTATGTTCATCGGTGTTGAGGATGTCGGTGTTGGCGCTGTTCATCCCGCACATTGAGTGCAGCAGTATGCCGTTGTCGGCATAAGTGGGGGTGGAGCTGCTGGTCAGGTTCAGGCCGCTGCCGCTGCTGTCGGCCTGGGTGCCGTTGAAAGTATACCTGGCCTTGAGCGAACTCTCGATGTCATGGACCGTCTGGATGTCCGTCGCTATCGGGCTGTATACCGGGGCCGGCGTGTCAACCTTGCAGCTTTCACCGTCGCAGCGTTCCAGGGTGTAACCGTTTTCGGTCGAGGTGGTATCACTCCAGTTGATCTTCATGGTGGTGGAAGTCAACGGTGTCACGCTTTTCAGGACCGTTGGCACCAGTGCTGTCACAGCGGTTTTTACATCGCTCGCGCTGCTTTCCCATGGACAGGTGGCGGTCTTGTAGGCTGTGACTTTGTAGCTGTAACTCTCTCCCGGCGTCAGGCCCGAGTCGCGGTACTTGACGATTCCCGCTCCGAACTGCCTGTTAACCGTGACCGGACTGCATGCCGCTCCCTGGCAGCGGTAGAGGTTGAAACCGGTCTCGTCTGCGAACAGGTCGTTCCAGACCAAGTCGATCTCGGTTTCGGATACGGCCGTTGCGTTAAATGAAAGCGGCGGGTCGGGCACGATCTGTATCGCGTCGAAGTAGGCCGTCTGTGGGCCTGCTGTCGTGGTCCAGATGCCGCACTCGATGTTGAGGCTGGTGATGCTGCCGCCGCCGGGAGCGGTCAATGGCAGTGTGATCGGAGTAGAAAGGCGGAACCAGCCCTGGTTGTTTTTGGTGGCGTCCGAGGCGGAGATCGCTATCTGCGGACTGTAGTAATTGACAGAAGCTGTTCCGTTTGCCAGGCGGCACCATGATTCGCCTGTGCTGCCGAGCGAGGCGTTGATCGAGCCGGTCAGGATGTACCGGCCGCCAGGTATGAAGTTGGAATAGGTCTGGTAAATCGTCACCGCGCTGCTGGCGGCCAGACTCTTGGAGAGTTTGACCGCCTTGCCGCCGCTGTAAAATACTGACGAATCCTGGGTGACATTATTCCAGTCCGGCCAGGCGTACCATTTGGTTGAGAGCGTTCCGTCGAATTCGCCGTTTGCAATGATGTTGGCAGGATGCGGCATCACCAGGTTGATGGTGGAGGTCGCTCCGTAAGTGGCGGTATCGCTCTTCGGGCCGACGGTAACGTAAGGTATGACCGCGGAATAGCGTGCGGCGATGTCATCCGCGCTCAGTACCCGGCTGTAGACCCGTACCTCGTCGATCTTGCCCTTGAAGGTCCGGCTGGCGCCGGTCAGCTCCAGCGCACCGATTGCCAGCTCACGTGAAAGCACATTCGGAACGGCCTTGGCGATATCAAGCGATCCGCTCTGTGCCACGCCGTTGATGTAAATCTTGATATCCCTTCCGTTCATCGTGAAGGCGTAGTGGGTCCAGGCGTTCGTGGGGATCTGCAGGCCGGTGCCGGGCACGTAGTCGTTGCACCAGGTCGGCACCTGTGGATAGCCGCCGGCACTTACGCTCATTGCCACTGATGCAAAGTTTGTGAAAGGAGTTACGCAGCCAGTCCCCCTTGATCCCCAGGAAACGATGCCGCTGTAGTCGTAGGTCTGACCCAGGGAATAGATCCAGGCTTCGGCCGACAGTGTGCTTCCGGTCGGCAGTCCGGCGAATATTCCGGCCTTGTAGGTATAGTCGTTGATTCCGTCCTGGCTGAGCGTGTTTCCGTAGCGTCCTCCGGCGACGACACCGTATGTGTTTAATGTGTCGAATCCGGACATGGTCAGGTGGTTGGCGGAACCGCTGACGTCACTGATCGTCCCGGATATCCTGGCACTCTCCTCGAAAGGCCAGTAGCCACTCAGGCCGGTTCCGAATACCGCATCCTTGCTGCTTGAACTGGTTGCAGCCGAATTGTTGTAATACATGTCGATGGTCGGGTTAGCCCCGGTTTTGAACCATACCGTTGCGGTGGCTGCGCTGCCGGTGCCGCCGACGCTCTGGATCCAGTAGGGGAGTTCCGCCATGCTGGTTCGGTCAAAGAAGCGGATGTCCCGGAAATCATCCTGCATGTCCATTGTGCCCTTGGTGATCACCACCCGGGTGAGGAAGTTGGGCTTGAAGTCGGCAATTGACAGCTGGGAGAGGCTCTTCCAGCTCTGGCTGCCGGAATTGGCGAAGGGCATGGCCGGATGGACCGACGGGTAGACCTGGTAGTTGTAGGTGGTGTCGGCGCAGGCAGAAGTGTCGCTGTAGGTTGCCGCGCTGGCCGCCAGCAGCGGAAAGAGGTTGTAGGTCGTCTGGCAGGGCGCGCTGCCTGGGCAGCGGCCGAGAACCATGCCGGATTTGGAGACGGCGCTGTCGGTCCACGCCAGATCGGCCTGGGTACTGTTTGTTGCAACCGCGCTCAGGGCTGTCGGCGCCACGGTGCTGGCAGTGGCATAATCCGGTCCGTTTGGTGCAGCAGCGCCGTTGTCTGCACTGAAATCGCTGTAGACCGTACAGGTGGCGATCACATATGCCCGCACCTTGTAGCGGTAGGTGGTGCCTGGAACTATGTAGTGCGAGTCGTTGAAGGTCACTGTCGATCCGGCGCCTCCAGCGGCGGCCACGGTCACAGGTATCCTGCTGAAATCTGTGCAGGTGGAGCCGATGCAGCGCCAGACTTCAAAACCGGTCTCGTCTGCGGTCATGTCCTTCCAGGTTACACGGATCTGGCTTTCCGATACCCGTGCCGCGATAACGTTCTGCGGAACCGGAGGCAGTTCAGTGCTGACCGAGTCGCCGTTCAGGTAGACCGGCCCCAGGGTCCATGAGGTTCCTGCGCTGTCCGGATTGTTCTTGTAGACCGATATACGGTAACGGTAAGTACCGGCACAGAGGTTGGGGTCGGTATAGGTCGCGGTCGTCGACAGCTTTTCGTCATTTGGTGGAAGTGTGATTAACGTGTTGTTTCCTGCCGCGAAGGTACAGGGCATGTCGCCGGCGATGTCCTGGCAGCGTTCCAGTGTGAAACCGTTTTCGCCGGTGCTGTTGTCTGTCCAGCTCAGGTTGATGGCGGTTCCGGTTGCGGAAGCGGTCAGGTTGGAAGGGGGCGCCTGCAGCTTGGTGCTCATGCAGGCGATGTTGCTCCAGGGGGTCTCGCCCGGAGTGGCAGCGGTCAGCCAGCCCCCTGACTTGAGTGCCTTGACCCTGTAGCAGTAGTTGACCGGCGTCTGGGGCGAGTCGAGCTGCAGGTCTCGGTCCAGGTAGCTCACCTGGGCTCCGATACTGTTTTTTGGAGGGAGACCCGCGATAGTCTTTTCTGCTACGAAGCTGGCGTTGCAATTGGCGACGCTGTCCTTGCAGCGCTCCAGGGTGAAGCCGGTTTCTGTGTCGGTGGACGCGGTCCAGGTTACCAGGTTGCGGTCCGTGGCCATTGAGGTGGTGTCGGTTTCCAGGTTGATCTGATAGTCGGTCTGTGTTGCTCCGCTGGCGTTGGTAACCGCTACCTGCCTTAAAAAGCGCCATGAGCCGGTCTCGCCTGACAGTGAATATGTCCCGGGCGTTGCCGCGCCTGGAGTTCCGGCAACCGGAGCGTTTGCCACATATTTCCTGATCCTGACCCAGTCCCAGTCAGCCAGGTAAGCCTGGCCGGTTTGAGTGCCGTCATAGCGGCGTCCCAGGGTTATATTCCATGATGCCGAGTGATTGCTGTTGGCCACATCTCCAGGCGCCCAGTAGGTGGTATTCCTGTCCACGTCAAATATGGCCGGTGATATTACCGTGGAACTCTTGAGCACGACCGAATAGATCATGTTGTCGTCCCGGGATGAACCAGCCGGAGGTGTGGTCAGGTTGGCGTTCCAGGTAGTGTCATTGGAATAGTGGTGGGCCGAAGGATAATCGATCAGTCCGAAGCTGCGGTAGTGGTTGTCGTAGAGCGAAAATCCGATCGGGTAGAAGCCTCCCGCCGGGCGCAGGGTCGATCTGACCTTGGCCTGCAGGTTGTAACCGCTGCCGTAGAACGAGGTGTTTACCGAGGCGAGCCTGCCGGAGGTGTTGGTGCCGTGCAGGTATCCGCCCGAGACCGAGAAACCGGTGTTGGGTGCAACGATCCATTTACTTTCATCGATGGCGGTGCCGTTGAAGTCATCGAAAAAGTTGAACACGTTCAAACCGCTGTCATCTGTCCGTTCGGCACTGAGGTTGCCGTGATACAGGTAGAGAGTCTTTCCTGTAGTCGGTGTCGATGCTACCTTGACGATCAGCTTGGTCTTGCTGCTGTTGCAGGCCGAAGCCGGTAGCGAGTTTTCCAGGTAGAATTTCTGTGCCACCCCGCTGGTATCGGTAATCCGCAGATCTTCGCAGGAGGTCGTGACCGATGAGATTCCCGACAGGTCAACCGAAGCGTTGAAGCTGGTGTTGACAGGTCCGATGATCGTGGTTGACGCAGTTTCCCAGAAGCCCTTGCCGCCGTTGCAGGATGGGTCCTCGGTCTTGTAGGCCCTGACCCTGTACCAGTAGTCAGTGTTGATGGCCAGATTCTTGTCGCTGTACTTGTAGCTTCCGGCTGTAGCCGTGGCGACCGCTGCATTCAATGCGGTCAAGACGGTTGATGATGTACAGGATGAATCAATACAGCGCTCGACTTTGAACCCGGTCTGGTCGCGACCGGTCGGGAAGGTCCAGGTGATATCGACCTGTTCCTCCGATTTTCTCGCCGCGGCAACGGCAGTGACCGGTATCGACGGGGTCAGCTGCACCATATCGATCCAGGCCTGCCCCTGTGGTCCGCCGTTGGCGAAGCAGCGCACGGAGACAGTGTTGATTCCGCTGGGTATTGTTACGGTTTCCGATTTATAGCTCCATTCCGATACGCCGGAGGAGATGATTCCGGCCGAGTCCAGAAGCGGAGGCCCGGTGGCGTACAGATCGCACTGGACCGCACCGGCGGTCAAGGCGGTCTTGAGATAGGCGGAGAGGGTGTACTCGCTGTTGGGAACGACGCTGACGTTCTGCAGCACGCCCAGCACGGCGCCGGTAGCGGTTAGCTTGAGGCTTCTGGTGCCGCTGAAGGTGGTGGCGGTGTCGAATGAAGTGCCGGTCAGCGTGCCGACCGCTGTGGGCCAGGATGTGGAGCTGTTGTCGAAATCCGGGTCGGTGATCAGGTTGACCGGCTTCTGGGTTACGACTGGTGTGGGAGCTGACGTTGGTGAAGAAGCGGTCGGCTTGCTGTATGGTCCGTTCCAGTTGGTGGTAAATACGTAGCCGCCCAGGTCGGTTTCCACACTGCCGTCAACCGGCGTGGTAACGGACGGCAGTGTGGCGGAGTAACGTGTCGCAATCTCCTTGTCAGACAGATAGCGGTTATAAAGGCGCACTTCGTCCAGCATGCCTTTCATATAGTTGCCAGTGCCCCTGTTGCCGATATAGAAGGAGGCGTTGTTGGCAACGATCTTCGGTTTTGTCGCGTGGGTGGCGACTCCGTATTCAACCCCGTTGACAAAGACCGACATCCGTCCGGTGGCGGAATCGTATCTGCCGACGATATGGTACCACTGGCCGGGTGTAAGCTGCGGACCGCTGGCGGACTGGTAGTAGGGCCAGGCACCGGTGGGAGGGGAGTCCTGGGAACCAATGCCGAAATAGACCCTCTGCTGGGGGTTGGTCGCAACCGCGTCGGCGGAGTTGTCCAGCCACAGTCCGTACATCTCCCAGGGTTGACCGCCGTCGGTGGTCATTTTTGAAACCAGGCGGCCCCAGTCCGGGCTTTTCTGGTACTGGTACCATAATTCGATCGTGATCTGATCGGTGATATCGAAAAGCGATGCGGTGGTGTCGGCGACGCTGGCGCTGGAGTAGGCATGGGCCCCCAGGTTCAGGCCGTTTTTGTAGCGTCCGTTGGCAACAACGCCATAACCGGCATAGGAGTAGAAGTAGTTCAGGGTTGCATGCTGGAGATTGCCGCTCACGTCGGCAGTCGTGCCGGAACGGGTTTCAGCTGTCTCGTTAAAGGGCCAGAATCCTACCAGTCCGCTGCCGAATACATTGCCCTGGCTATTGGTGCTGAGGGCCGAGTTATTGCCGAAATAGACGTAGATATCGTTGTTGTTGCCGGTTTTCAGCCAGACGGTGGCGGTGCCGGCAGCAGATGGTTCGAGCCAGTGCGACAGCTCCTGTTTCGCGGTTGCATCATAGAAACGGATGTCCTTGAAGGTTGAGTCCATGCCTGTCAGCTGGTTGAGTGTGACGCGAGTCAGCTTGTTGGCGCTGAAACTGGTGCCGAAATCGAGCTTGACCCTCCTGGTCCATGAACCGCCGCCACCAAGCGAGAGCGGTTGGTCCACGGCGCGGACCTGGTAGTTGTAGACCGTGTTGCTGCAGGCGTTTGTGTCGCTGTATCCGGTCGCATTGGCCAGCATCGATGCGATCTCGGTCATGCTGCAGGAAGCTGCCAGGCAGCGCTCGATCCGGAACTGGTTTTCGGTGCCTGATGTGTCGCTCCAGGACAGGTTGACCCGGGTGGTGTTCGGTGAAGATGCGGTCAGCACCGGAGGGTTGTTGCTGGTCACGGCATTTGCGGTGTTGGAATAGCCGCCGTTCCATCCGCCGTTGCAGGAGAGGGGCGCGGTTTTGTAGGGGCGGATGCGGTACCAGTAGGGTGTGTCCGGCGCCAGGCGGCTGTCACGATAACTGCTTGCATTAGGGCCGACGGTCGCAATTGCTTGTGGCGAACTGCAGAGCGCGTCGTTACAGCGCTCGATCTTGTAACCGCTCTCGTCAAAGGCGCTGTCGATCCAGGCCAGGTCGATCTCGCTCTCGGAGTAACGTGTCGCGGTCAGGTCGTAGAGCGGTATCGCCTGCAGATCGTCGATGTTGGCCTGCGACCCTGAGGCGACATAGCACCTTATTCTGGAGCCGCTCGGATAGGAGGTGGCGGATGTGGTGATGGTCAGTGATCTCTGCTCCCAGTCGCTGGTCGTGCCGGAGTTTGTGAATGAACCGCTGGCCCCGTCCAGCAGGTCGCAGGTTACCTTGCCGGTAGGAGCGGAGCTTTTGAACCAGGCCGATACCTGGTACTTTCCACCGGTGGCAAATAACAGGTACTGCTTAATTCCGGATATTGTCGTAGTTCCGATTGCGTTGATATTCAGGCTCTGGAGGCCGCCATGCTTCTCGGCGCTATCAAAAGTTATGTCGGTAGTTATTGTGCCGCCCACGTAGGTCCAGCCGACGCCTTGTCCTGCGGTCATAGGGCTGGGGGCTTCGAGCCCGGAATCGACGGCAAGGTTGTCGACAGCGGGTGGAATGGCTCCGACAGTTGCGGAAAAGTCTGACGCCCATCCGCTACCCTTGGATTTTATCTGGTAGCGATAGACGGTGCCGGCGCAAACAGCCTGGTCGTCATAGCTGGTTGCGGTTCCCGCGATCGAGGTTGAAAGAGCGGTGAAATCCGTACAGGCGGAAGGACCGGAGTCGGCACAGCGCCACAGCTCGAACCCGGTCTGCTGTCCGCCGTTCTGCGGAGTCCAGGCGAGGGCGATCCTGGTTGTGTCGGCAGGGTTGGCGGTGACAGCTGGTGCTGGCGGAGTCGGCATGATTACTGTTTTGTTGGCCCAGCGCGAGAAGCTGGTGCCGTTGAAGGAACGGATGCCGTAGCAATAGGTCGCCCTGCTGGCCAGCCCGGAATCGGTGAAGTTTACTGTGTTGGCCGCCAGGTGACCGGGAGCGGTTGTGATGATTTCGCCGTCGCCCCAGACCGGCGCTTCCAGCGGGCAGGCGCCATCACGGCGCGCCACCTGGTAGCCGGTTTCCTCCCTGGAGCTGTCGGTCCAGTTCAGTGCCACCGAGTTGTAGGTCGGATTGGTGTGGCTGATCGGATAGGGGCTCTGAACCATATCGCCGGCTATTTTCAGAACTATATAGTCGGCATTGCCCATCTCGTTTTGGGAGATGCCGGCAATAAAGACATCGCCCTGGTAGTTGACGGTGATCCCGAAAGGCTTGTCCAGTTCGGACAGGTTGCCGTGTATGGTGGCATTTGGCGCCATGGCTCCCTGCCAGTCCAATTTTACGGTCAGGATATCCTTGTTGATAGTCGGGTCGCTGTAGCTGTTGGTGGTGGTGGCGGTAATGTAAGCGCTGCCGGAGACATCCATGGTCATGTCGTACATGTCTTCGTCGGTATGTTCGCGCAAAACGGTCTTGGTCCACTCCACCGTGCCGTCCGGAGCGTAGCGGATGGCATGGATGTCGTTGTTGCCGGAGTCGGTCAACTGGTTGCCGGACACCAGGATGTGGTTGTCGACCTGATCTACTTTGACCGACACCGCTTCGTCGTCGCCATGGGCCGGTCCGTCGTAAATCCTGGGTCCTCCCCACTGGATGTTGCCGTCTTTGTCATATTTTATGGTTATGAAGTCGCGGTTGCCCTGGTCGTTGGTGCTGAAACCCGCGACGTAGATATTGCCGTCGATATCCACTGCGACCGAGTTCGCTTCGTCATCACCGTAGCCGTTGTCGTAAATCCGCTCCCAGACCAGGGTTCCGGTAGCGGCTGCGAACTTGGCGGTGTAGATGTCGTAATCCTTCCTGCTTCTGGTCGTATTCATCGTTAAACCGGTGACGATCACGTCTCCCGAGGAGTCAATCACAACCGAGGTCGGTTCGTCGTCCCCCCCCTTGTCGATGGCGGAAGCGGCCCAGTAGCCCGGGTTGCGGGCGCCTTCCGGACCTGGTCCGGCCTGGGGGTAGTGCAGGACGTAAATATCGTGGTTGGACATTTCCATCTCATCGTGTATGCCCATGCCGACCACTGCAATGTTGTTGGATGAATCGGACGCCGCTGCGATCGCTACCGGACGGTCGTCCACCGCTCCGGCGCCGTTGTACTGGTGGGTCCATTCGTAGTTGTCGCTGTCGTTTTCCGGAGTGGAGAGCGCGCCGGTTTTATATTTGATAGTGTAGATCGAGTTCATGTCCTTGGATGCGACCAAGTTGTACAACCAGGAGTAACCCGATACGATGATCTGGTCGTTTTTGTCCACGGTCAGGCACATGGCCGAGTCGCTCTGCCCTTCGGGGCCGTCGTAGCGCTGGCTCCACATCTTGTCCAGATTGTCCTTGTCCAGTTTGATCGTGTAATAATCGAAGCCGGACAGCGGGAAGATGCTCTTGCCACTGACGACCGGATGACCGTCGATAGGTCCGGTTGCGATCGTCAGGGCGTAGTCTTCGCTGTTGGCCACGCCGGCGTAGCTGTAGGTGTCGGCGGGAGCGATTATCGAGACCGTCTGGGTTACCGCATGCTCCATATTACTGGGATAGGTCACCTGGGTGGCAGTGGCAAAATCGCTGCCGGTGTAGGCCCGTACCCTGAAATAGTAATACCTGTCAGCGGTCAGGCCGTCGGCCTGGGCGGTGACCGCACCGTCGGCAACCGGGATCACGGTGATCTGGGCCGGGTCTTCGAAGTCGCAGGGAGCGGCCATCAGGTGTTCAAAACCGGCCGTGCAGCGTTCGAGACGGAATTTGGGGGTGACCGCGTTGTTGTCCTGCCAGACCAGGTTGACGCTGTTGCCGGAGAGGGTCGTGGCGACCAGTCTGGTCGGCGCGTTGAGAATCCCCTTGTCGTATTTGACCACCTGGTAATCGTAGTCGTCCTTGTCGTAGATGTAATAGCTGTCTCCGCTGGCCACGGCATCCGGCAGCAGCACCGGAAAAGTCAGGCTGGTGGCGTCGTTAGTCTGGATCTGGCGCATCTGGTCCTTGTTGTTAACGCCGCTCAGCATCATCAGGTGGTAACCGGTCCAGGCGTTGACGCTCCAGTTTTTGCCACTGTTGACCAGCGTGCCCTTGGTTCCGCCGGTGGCGAGAGTTGTGCCGCCGTCCAGCGGTGTGGTTTCATCGGCATAGCCTGCGACCACCAGGTTGCCGCTCAGGTCAAGTCCGGCTCCGATGGCCCGGTCAGACTTGTCGGCAACGCCGTGGAAGGTCCGGCTCCAGAGTTCGTCGCCGGTGCTCTTGCGGTATTTGATCGTACGGAAATCGCTGTTACCGCTCGCACTGACACTGTAGCCGGCCACGAACAGGGTGTCCTCTGTCGCAGACACAACCAGCGCGGTCGGGATATCGGTGTTGTCTCCACCGGAATCGAACACCGGATTCTGGCTCCAGGCGTATTGCGGTGTGGTCGCGGCGGATTTCAAACGGGCGGTATGGATATGGAAGCGTCCGCCTGTCAGGGTCTGTCCTGTCAGGTAGACATCGTCGGTGCCGGTAGCGCCTTTCTCGAGCTGCAGTCCCCTGGGCTCGTCGTCCGAACCGCCGTCGTAGGTCTGCTGCCAGAGAATCTCGCCGGCTGTCTTGCCATCGCAGGGGCTTGCCGCGCTGCTGCAGTATTTTATTGTCTGTATGTCCGTGTTCAGGCCGTTATATACCGAACCGGCCACTACCACGTGACCCATGGAATCGATCCTGATATGCAGGCCGGAGTCGTTGTGTTGGAAAGCGGCCGCACCTGGTTGTGGCGTCTGCCACATCACCGCCATGCCGTTCGGATTATAGGCTATGGTTGCCAGGTAGCTTTCCGCTCCGTTCCAGGTCTGGCCGGTAACCGCTATGCTGTTGTTGTCGGCTGCCAGAGCGGTAGCTTTGCCGACTGTCGAGGTTGAGGCGTTCGGTATCTGCCAGGAGATCGCGCCGCTCTCCTTGTCCAGTGACAGAACCATGAAACATTCGTTGCCGCCGAAACGAGAGGAACCACCGACGTAGACGTTGGCGCCATTGAGCGTTATTGCGGCGGCCTTGTCCGTGCCGCCTCCGTCGAAGATCTGCTGCCATTGCGGAGTGGCGTCGATGCCGGCCTGGTCACGGTTGTAGCGGATGATATGGATGTTACTGTTGGAACCGTCATTTACGCCGGTCACGTAGACGTTGTCAGCGGCATCGACCGCGATCGCCGCAGCCCGCGCGTTCAGGCCAGAAACCTGATATACACCGCGCCACACGATGCTGCCGCCGGTGCTGATCTTGACGGTATAGATCTCTTCGAAATTGCTTCCCGGCAACAGCTGGCTTCCGGTAATGATCGTGTTACCCTGGGAATCCGTGACCGAGGCCACCGGATTCTGCTTGCCCGGTTTGCCTGGTTTGCCGGCGAACTCCTCGCGGTAGGACCAGAGCTGGTCGCCGCCGTTTATGAATGCCGTGGATGGAACCGGGCAGAGCAGCAGAAGGCATAGCGATACGACTCCGATTAATGCGGCTGTCGCGCGCGGCATGGGGCGACTCAGGTGTTTGATCGATCTGTTTGCTTGCATAGAGCGTACTCCGGTTATGGATAATTGTTTTGTATTCATACCCTATTTGCTCAATGGCCATGGGGTGACGGAGTTCCAGTAGTTGCCGTCCGGCCAGGCCGAAGGCAGTCCGGAGGCCGGTCCGCGTACTTTGAAGTCCTTGATCTGTGTGTCGTAATTGGGGACATCGGTCCTGCTCATGTGGCAGCTGATGGTTGCTTCCGGGGAGAAGCTGCTCCAGTCGTAAGTTGCCGATGCGTAACTTGCGCCTTTGCCCAGTATCGAGGCCACCGGATAACCGCGCAGTTCCCGGGTGGAGCTGGTGCAGCCCGCATCGCGGTAGCCGACGGCATTAATGTTTGCCATCGCCTTGAGCGATGACCAGGCCGTTCCGCCGCCGCTGACATTGCCGCGATGCTGGTAGTCCAGGCAGTCGGTCTGCATCAGCCTTGGCAGGGCGGAGTTGTGAGGCTGGTGGCACTTGGAGCAGCTGAAGGAATGCTCCTTGTTGCTGCCCCAGCCCTTGGTCGAGGCGTGAATGCGTTCGACACTCTTCCAGGACGCCTTGTTGGGGCTGTAAGCGCTGGAAGCGGCCCCGGTATAGTTACCCATCATCGCTTTCTTGGTATGGCACTTCAGGCACAGGCCGGCAAACTGGGTGTCGTCCTGGCTGATCCGGGTCGAGGCTCCAAGGGTGTTACGGTCCAGGTTGTACTTGGCCGGCGGTTCGTTGGCGGCATTGTACGGTGTCTGTGCCGCGGGGAACTTGCGGCCCGAGCCTTGTGCAATACCCCAGCCCTGTGCGGTTGCGTTGGGTCCGAAAGGAGTTGGCGAGGGGAAGTCCTCCTTGTAGGGGGAGGACATCCAGGTGTCCTTGAGCAGCGGTACCGCAAAATTTTTGAGGCTTCCCAGCGTCGGGCTGACACCGTGAGGGTCGTGACAGGGGGTGCAGAGTCCGTCGATCGGATCCATTGCGCCTTTCTTGAGCGGAGAGGATGCCTTGAAGTGGCCTCCGGTGATAGTTTTGCCGGTTTTGAAACCGGGAGCCAGCTGGTAGGTGGCGTTGCTCTTGTCACCGAACTTGTAACCGTCGCGATAACCCTTGATCGGCTGCGAAGCATTGTATGTGGACTGGTAGCCCCATGGTGTTCCCTCGGTGCCGGGCGTACCCTTGCTGGCCGTCAGGTGGCAATCGAAACATTGCGCCGCTCCGGCGTTATAGGGGTTGACCACGCCCGGGCCGTCGGCCTTGGCCTTGGCGTAGTAGTTGACCTGGTAGCCTCCCTTGCCGGAGGTTACTTCCTTCAGGTTGGCGCCATTCTTGAGGCCGCTGTAAGAGGCATAGCTGGAAGTGACTCCGCCCGCCTTGGAGCCGTGCGAGTTGTGGCAGTCGAAGCACTGCACCGATTTTCTGGCGCTGCTCATGCCGCTGAAGCCGGAACGGGTGTTGGAGAAGTTGGCATCGTTACCAGTGGTCGGATTCCAGCCCCCCTGGTTGTCGGCTGCCCTGCCGTGCGCCGACAGGGCCTTGGTTACCTTGTATTTGACATTGGTGTTGGCGGTTGAATATTTGCCCCATTTGGTGGTGGCTTTCTGCGAGTAGCGGGCATCGATGCTGCTCAGGTCCCAGGCATACTGGCGCGGTGTCTTGCAGTCGTCGAAAGGCTTGATCTCGTTGTTCTGGTCGCTGTGGCAGCCAAGGCAGTGATTGGTGACATTGCCGACCTCCTTCCTTTCCACGTTGATATCCGTGCTCTTGATATTGGCAGCGGTAAACTGTGAAGAGGTGGCGCGGCCGGAGGTTGACGAGTACAACCGGTAGATCAGCGGACGGTTTCCGGGACCGTAGATTACCAGGTCCACCTTGGCGTTTTTGGCGCTGGTGTAGTTCTTGAAATTGAAGCCTTCGTGATACTGGTTGTTGATCAGTCCTTCAGGGGTTGATTCCCAGTGACACTGGTAGCAGTGCTTGTTGCTGATCGGGATTCCCTGCACATGGTGAGAGTTGCCCATGAACTGCCCGATCACGTCCACCCGCGCGCCGACGTTTCCGTTGTGGCACTTGACGCAGTCCATCGGCAGCCCGAAGCCGGAGTGGCGCGGCACCGGTTTGTTCTTGTGGCAGGTGTTGCAGGATTTCCTGTCGGCGTGGCTGTCGGTAAAACGGTGCTCGTGGCACTTGGTGCAGACGTACTTGGTGTTGTGGCCGTCGCCGCCGTCACTGCGGTAATGCTTTGCGTTGGTGGAGTGGCAGACGTTGCAGATGCCGTTGATGGTGCCGATGCTCTTGGCGTAATCCTCGCCGGTCAGCTTCTGGGAGAATACCACCGGCGCGCGCTTGCCCGGACTGGGAATGCCGAACCTGCCGTCGGTCTCGGTGGCCACGCTGTCGTGGATCATGTAGATGTTACCGTCTCCGTGGGGATCGTGGCAATCCCAGCAGAATTTGCCGCCGCTCCAGGTGTTGGACTCCACATACTTCTTGTAGTGTTTGTAGCCGAAGTGCACCGATGACGCTTTGGCAACGGAGGGGACGATAAAGCCTGTCCCGGGATCGTAACCCAGCCTGTATTTCGGGAGGGTGCCGTCGTGACAGCCGTTGCACTTGCCGTTGCTGTTGTCGTCGTGGCACTGCAGGCATACCCCCATCATCTGGTACTGGTTCCTGACATCCTCCTTCTGCTGCGAGGTCCACTTGATGGAGCCGTTGTTATGGATCTTCATGTCGGCTGCGGGAGTGGCCGGATCGACAAAATGGCAGTCCGCAGTGATGCACGAAGTAGCGGTCTTGGTTTCGGAGTTGTACATCACCGAGTGGTTGGGGCGTGTGACGGTTGAACGGTTGGGCCATCTGGCGGAAATGCTGTAAAAGATCGAGCTGATCTGGGGCGCCAGCGACTCGGCCGTGTTGTGGCAGCTGAGGCATTCCACGTCGGTGCGCTCCATGTGGCAGTAGACGCATTCCCGCTCATAGCGTTTGACTATCTGGGGATGAATCTTGAGCCTGAAGGGGTTGCCGCTGTAATTGTGCAGCACCTTGTTGTCGTGGCAGTACCAGCATGGATTGCCGGGGAAGTTTGCGGCCGGGTTCCCGGACTTGTAGTTGCCGGAAACCGACTGTTTGCGGCCGTGGCCGGTGCTGCGCCATTGCGGCAGGCTGATCTGGGCTTTGGTTTCGTTGATGCTGCCGAAGTCGTCCACATCCGAATTCGACTCGGTTCCGTGGCAGGAGAGGCAGATTATGGCGCTGTTGGTGGAGGCTCCCCATTGCGGGTCGCTGCCGGTGTGACACTTGGTGTTGGAACAGGATTTGAGGTCGCGGTTGTAACTGCCCCCCTGCTTGAAATTCACGTCCCGGACCTTGTTGACATGGAAGGCCGGGTTGAGATGGGAGGCTTCACCCATCTTGCCAAGACTGCCGTCGTGGCACAGCTTGCATTCTCCGCCGGCCAGGATGGTGTTGTAGTGGCATTCGGCGCAGCTGAAATTGGTCTGCATATGTCTTGGATGTGAGTTGGAACGTGGTTTATTGGTCCCCTCGTTGGGAAACATGGGCATGGCCGACATCCATTCCTGTCCGGCTGGCCAGGTTGTCTGCAATGACAGCACGGTCAGTTTGCCGTCGATCAGGAATTCCCGTGTACCGTTATGGCAGTCGATACAGTTTTCGCTGCGCTGGTGGCCGTGGCAGCTGTTGCATTCGGTTCCGCGCTGGTTCCAGGGGAAAGCCCTGATAGACTCGGGGTCGGTGGTGCCGTCGCTGTGGCAGTAGACGTTATCGCATACCTTTGTCGCGGAATTGTAACTTGGCTGCGGGTATGTCTTGCGGTCGCCTTCAATACGCCAGAACTCGTTCATGGATACGTCCCTGACGCCGTTTACGTGCCTGCTGCTGCTGAAAAGACCGTTCACGGAGCGGCCCATGATCAGCGAGCTGTCGACCGGCGGCATGCCGGGTGAGGGGATGGTCGAGGAAATCGTTGCCGAATGGCAGTAGGTACAGGGGTATTTTCTGATCCAGCGATAATCGGCCAGCTTTGTGTGTCCGTTGGAAGTCATGTTCAGATATGCGACACCCTGATAGCGGTGGCATGAGTCGCAGCTGGTGGTGGTAGCGGCTGACCATTGCGGGGTGTCCTTGGGCGGATTGCCGAGGCCGTCGCTATGGCAGTAGATGCCGCTGCAGGTTCCCTGTCGCGGAGGGTTCTGGCTCGGCAGGTAATCCGGGTAACCCAGCTTGACTTTCTGCGGGGTGCCGGAGTAGGTGCCGCCGCTGTTGGGCGCGCCGAAGCGGATCTGCAGTCCGCGTTTGCCGGCGCTGGTGGCATGGGCAAAGGTATGAGTTTCGGCCATATGGTTGGGATGACATCTGGCGCAGCTTTCCGGGCCGTTGCCGTAGGTCTGGCCATGCTTTTTACCATGGCTGCCGTCATTTGGCGGAGAGTTGTGGCAGGTGGCGCAGTTCGTTGCCGCCGGATTGCTGCCCCAGGCCGGAGTGGATGCTTCGAAATGGCAGTTGACGTTACTGCAGCTTCCCGGCGCCGGGGTGGCGCTCTGGGGAAAGGATGAGGTGCTGTTCTTGTAAGGGGTCAGGACCGGAGAGCCGTTCATCCTGGAAGCGATCTTGATGTGTCCGTCACGATGTGACGACAGGTAGTCGGTACTGCCGGGGTGGCAGGTGTTGCAGTTCGACGTGCTGGCCGGACCGGGCATGTGCCGGCGGTGGTTGCCGACAAAACCGCCCGTTGCGATATTTCTTTCGGAAGAATCTTCGGGCCTGACATCGGGCGGGGTGTTGGTGCCATGACAGCCATAGCACGGAAGCGCTGCTTCTACTCTGCCATATGGCAGGAATATAGACGCCATCAACAGGGATGAAACTATGGCTAACTGAAATCCGCGGACATTCATTCAGACCCTCCTGACATACATATCCAGCAAATTTATGCAAAATCAGCCGTACGCTCCGTACGCTGGCAATTGCTTTAATTAATTAATTCGTCGACACTTTTGTGCATAAGAGGTGCCAAAATAATATTAAATTTTAATTTGTACTTGTTAGAAATGGTAGGGAATCAGGGCGTGATTTATGTAAGCGTTTGATATGAGTAGAATAATATTTGATGAGGTGGCGGATATTAAATTATGTTATCCAAGAGCTGCAGGCCGTCCAGAGCGCCGCAGTCAATTGAAATGTGCGGAGCGTCAATCTCCGGTTCGCGGGGGTTGATGCGGATCACGGTGGTTCCGGCGTTTTCGCCAAGTTGTTCCGAGGTGTAGCGGATGGTTGGAATTGCACGGCCGGCGCCCATTTCAATCACCACGGTCCGTCTGCCGTGGTGATCGCGCTGAAATCGGCCGAACCTTGCGCGCTGCTGTTCTGTGCGATCGGAGATCCAGGACCAGTCGCCGAACATCAGGATGTTGGGACGGCTGACGCCGCGGCAGTAGGGACATCCGGGGATGCTGCGGGAGCGCATCGTGTCCATGTTGATCTGGATCTGTTCTTTGTTGGGCCAGATGTTGCGGCAGCATGGGGTCAGGCACTGCAGGTGGTGGATCGAGCCGTGTACCTCCAGCAGCCGCTCTTCGGCATAGCCGGCCTTCTGGAACTGGCCGTCCACGTTGGAGGTGACCACGAAATATTCAGCCTTGTTGCGTGCTATCCAGTTCAGGATGATCCGGAAACCTTCGTGGGGAACAGTTTCACGGTAGAGGTTGGTGCGATGGCCGTAAAAGCCCCAGCCGAAGGCGGGGTCGCGCTCGAAGTGCTCCGGGTTGGCGCAATCGACAAAGGATAGCCCAAGGCGCGCGTACACCGGATAGGCGTTCCAGAAACCCCGGTCGCCACGGAAGTCAGGCAGGCCGGAATCCACTCCCATTCCGGCTCCGGCGGTAATGATGAATACCTCGGCCTCCCTGATGGCCTGTGCGGCGAGTTCCGTCATTGCTGTCGTGGTCAGGATAGCAGATGCACGAACAAGCCGCTGCGAAGTTTGGGTTCGAACCAGGTCGATTTGGGCGGCATGATCTGGTCCTGGTCGGCCAGTTCGATCAGTTCGCTGATCGAGGTCGGGTAGAGTGCGAAGGCTACCGCGTAATCGCCCGAATCCACCAGGCGGACCAGCTCGTCGTTGCCACGAATGCCGCCAACGAAATGTATGCGCTTGTCGGTGCGGGGGTTATGGATGCCGAGCAGTGGACTCAGCAGGTTGTTCTGCAGGATTGAAACGTCCAGACGGTCAACGGTATCTTTTTCGTTGATGATCGTGGGTTTGGCATTCAGGCTGTACCAGTTTCCGTCAAGGTACATGCCGAAATGATGGCGCTGTGCCGGAATGACGGGAACTGTGGAGGGAGACACATCGAAAAATTCACTGATTTTTTCGATGAAGCCGGCCGAGTCGCAGCCGTTCAGGTCACGGACCACCCGGTTGTAAGGCATGATGTTGAGCTGGTTTTCGGGGAAGATCACCGTCAGGAACGAGTTGTACTCCTCGTTGCCTGTGTGGCCCGGATTCTTGTCGCGGCGCAGTTCGCGCACCCGGCCGGCGGCGGCGCTGCGGTGGTGCCCATCGGCAACGTAGAGTTTTGGTATTGCCGCGAACAGCACTATCAGGCGTTCGATCAGGCTCCGGTCCGCCACTACCCAGAGGGTGTGTCCAACTCCGTCGTCACTGACAAAATCGTATTCCGGCCGGCCGTTGGTCACTCCCTCGATGATCCCTTCAACTTCTCCGCAGGAACGGGACAGATAGAAAACCGGCTCATCATTGGCGTCGAGATAATCGATATGTTTGACGCGGTCCTCTTCCTTGTCGGCGCGGGTGTGCTCGTGTTTCTTGATCACCCCCTCCTGGTAGTCGTCCACGCTGGCGCAGACCACCAGTCCGGTCTGGGTGATGTTGCCCATGCGCTGGCGATAGACATAGAAAGAATCCTGCCCGTCCTGGACCAGAACGCCGCGCTCGATGAACTCCTTCAGGTTGGTTTTGCCCCGGAGGTAGACCGGCTCGTCGTGCGGGTCGATCTCCGCCGGCAGGTCGATCTCGGGGCGGGATACGTGCAGGAAGCTGTTTGGATTACCGGCGGCCATGCTTCTGGCTTCCTCGACGTCCATCACGTCGTAGGGCAGGGCGGCGACTTTTTCAGCCAGCTCTCTGGGGGGGCGCAGCGCGCGGAATGGTTTGATGATGGCCATATCTGATCCTTTATTGCTGTGGGATATTAAAAATAGCGTCGTGCGCCGACGTAGCGTTTGTCAAAATAATTCTCCTCTATCGAGGTGATCCGGATTTCTTCGCCACGCCGCGGAGCATGCACGAACTTGCCGCCGCCGACATAAATGCCGACATGATTGATCTTGTCTGCCGATGCGCCGAAAAAGATCAGGTCGCCGTCCTGCAGATCCTGTCTGGAGACCGCGTCGCCGGCGCGGTACTGGTCACGGGAGGTGCGCGGTATGCTCAGGCCGCACAGGTTGTAGACCGCCCTGACGAAGCCGCTGCAATCCATGCCCTCGACTACGTTGTCACCGCCCCAGCGATAGGGGATGCCGACGAATCGTTCCGCGGTGCGGGCGGCGATTTCGCCCATATCCTTTTCTTTTCTGGCAGGTTTGGGCTGCGGTTTGGCGGGAATGTACGCGGGCACGACCGGTTGAACCGTTTCGTGAGGCTTTCTGACCTCGACCGGTTGCTGTTTTTCCCAGCCCGGTTCTTTGGGGCGGCTGAAGACGATCTCGTTGGGAGGGGCGATGTAGTAGCTGTCGATCAGGCGATCTGCCACCAGTTTGTTAGCCACGGCGCGGGCCTTCTCCTTGCTGGAGAAATCTCCGAAGCGAACTGCGTAGACTCCGTTGTCCTTGCGGAAGTAGAAAGCCTCGATCCCTTTGGACTGCAGTCTGGTGGTAAATCGTTCGGCGTTTTTCACATCGGCAAAAGCGCCCATCTGGATGGCATGGCCGAGGCGGGTTATTGAGTTAGACTTTGCCGCCTGCGCCGGTTGGAACGCCAGGAGCAGCATGATTGATAAAACTGATATTCGAAAGTGCATGGTGACCATTTGAACCGGGAGGATTTGAATGATTTACAGGGGGTAGATAGTAGCTTTAATCCGGGCGGTGGTAAAGCAGAAATTTCATTGGAAAAGAGCTTTATGGCATTGACAGCAGGCTCTGTTTTAGGGTAATTATCCAATTTCACGGTCACTGCGACCGGTAGCAGATTGCCGATTTAGCTCAGTTGGTAGAGCACATCACTCGTAATGATGAGGTCGTCGGTTCGATTCCGACAATCGGCTCCAGATAATGAAGGGTTACGACTGATGTCGTGACCCTTTTTCAGTTTCTGTGCTATTCTCGGACTGCCTGCCAAAATCAGGGTAAAGGAGATCGAAACATGAAAGTACTGGTAGACTTGTGCATAGTCCCGATCGGTGTCGGCGTATCGCTGTCCGCATATATCGCGGAATGCGAGAAAATCCTGTCGCAAGCGGGTCTGAAGACCTCGCTGCACTCCTATGGGACCAATATCGAAGGCGAGTGGGATGACGTTTTTGCGGCGATCAGGCAGTGTCATGAAAAAATCCACTCAATGGGGGCGCCACGCATAACTACCACCATAAAACTGGGGACGCGTACCGACAGGAACCAGTCCATGGAGGACAAGGTCGAGAGCGTCAGGAACAGGCTGGCGGCAGGTTTGCCGTGAAGCGGAGCGCGTGATACCGTCCCGGCCATGCGGAGCCATTGAATCAAGCTGAAAACGGAGGACACCTGCCGATGAAAAAGCATCCTGCGATAACCACCGGAGCCGGCCGCTATTTCCTGACCGACCGGATCAGGGAAGAGGTGAATTTCTGGACAACGGCCCAGTCCAGTGGGGTGCGCCCGCCGCCAGTCCAGAAAGCGGTGCCGGCCGGCAGCGGGTTGGTGCCGCTGCCGGCCAGGAGAGAGTGGTCCATTCCTCCCTGCGAACTGCAAACCGCAATTTCGGGGCGTGAGAGCCATCGAAAGTTCAGGGAGGATTCGCTGTCACTTGCTGAACTGGCTTTCCTGCTCTGGGCCAGCCAGGGCGTTCGCGAACAACTCCATGAAGCGGCGGTGCTGCGAACCGTGCCGTCCGCCGGATGCCGTCACCCGTTCGAGACCTATCTTGCGGTTAACCGGGTTGAAGGGCTCGAATGCGGTACAATTTATCGCTACCTGCCGCTGGACAATTCACTGGTGGTCGAAAGAACCGTCGAAAACCTTCCGGCCCGACTCACCGCCGCCACCCGCGGCCAGGCTTTTACCGGCCAGGCCGCGGTCACGTTTCTCTGGTCGGTGATCCCGTCCCGCACCGAATGGCGCTACGCCGAGGCATCCTACAAGGTTATCGCGCTGGATGCAGGGCATCTCTGCCAGAACCTCTACCTGGCCTGTGAAGCAATCAAAGCCGGTACCTGCGCCATCGCCGCCTACAATCAGTTACTGGTTGACGAACTGCTGGGAGTGGACGGGGATGAGGAGTTCGGCATTTACATCGCTCCGGTGGGCAAGATTGACAAATAGCAAACAGTGATCCGCAGTTCTGGCAGGAAGTTGATGGAGTACAATTCAGCGAGGTGGAACAGTAGTGAAAATTGTCATTGCGCCCGATTCATTCAAGGAGAGCCTGTCTGCCCTCGATGTGGCCACGGAAATAGAGGCCGGTTTCCGTGAGGTGTTTCCGGACGCCGACTACATCAAGTTTCCGATGGCAGACGGTGGCGAGGGTACAGTGGCGGCCATGGTCGCTGCTACAGGCGGAACCCTGGTCGAGGTGATGGTGACCGGGCCGCTGGGAGAACCGGTCAGGGCCTGTTATGGAGTGACCGGGGACGGTCGTACTGCGGTGATCGAGATGGCAGCGGCCAGCGGACTGGCGCTGGTCGCACCGCATCTGCGCGATCCGCTTAAGACAACCAGTTACGGGACTGGAGAGCTGATCAAAGCCGCGCTGGACGCCGGAATCTGCCATTTGATCGTGGGCATCGGCGGCAGCGCCACCAACGACGGCGGCGCCGGCATGCTCCAGGCGCTGGGGGTGAAGCTGCTGGATAGCTCCGGCGTAGGGATCGGTTTGGGAGGAGGCTGCCTTAAAGAATTGTCCCGCATCGATATCAGCGGCCTGGATCCGCGCCTGAAAGCCTGCCGGATCGAGGCCGCCTGCGATGTGGACAATCCTCTGACCGGACCTGCCGGCGCCAGCGTCGTATTTGGACCGCAAAAGGGGGCTACACCGGCAATGGTAGCAGATCTTGACGCCTGCCTGGCCCGCTATGCCGGCCTGATTTACAGGGATCTTGGAGTGGATGTGGCACTTAAGCCGGGAGCAGGAGCAGCCGGTGGCATGGGAGCGGCGTTGCTAGCTTTTCTGGGGGCCGTTTTGCGACCTGGTATCGATATCGTAATGGAGGCTGTCGGGCTGGAATCTGCGGTGCTGGATGCCGATCTGGTCATAACCGGAGAGGGGTGTATGGACAGCCAGACGATCCATGGAAAAACTCCGCTCGGCGTGGCGCGTGTGGCCCGGCGCTACGGCAAGCCGGTGATCGGTATCTCCGGCGCCCTTGCTGAAGATGTTGCGGTTGTGCATGGGCATGGTATCGACGCGGTCTTCAGTGTTCTCCCCCGGGTCTGTACCATGGAGCAAGCCTTGACTGGCGCTGCTGCAAATATCCGTAGCGCATCACGCAACATAGCTGCTACAGTGAAGCTTGCCCGGAACATGTCATGACCGGGGTTGTCGAGGTGCCGCTGGAGCGTATAGATCCGGAATCGCTGCGCAGGATGATAGAGGAATTCGTTACTAGGGAGTGGTCCGATCTTGGTGATGCCGGCCACAGCCTGGATGACAAGGTCAGGCAGGTCAGCAGGCAGCTTATGGACGGTACTGCCAGGGTGGTTTTCGACAGCACCACGGAAACCTGCAATATCGTGCCAGTCATATAAATAAAGGGCGGAAAGGTCCAGTATGTTCGAATGCCAGTACAACGAGGAGATGGAGGCGGAAGTCAGGCGACTGGACGCGAAACAGCGGGCCATCAGCGCCGGCCATCCGGATTGGGATAATGCCTGCCGCAAGTGCGGCTGCCGGCTCCAGGGCACCAGGGAGGCTGAGTGCGAGGATTGCGCCTGACCGGAACGACATGCAACCGATCTGGACGCGGTGATACAATATGATATTGCTTGAAACAATGCATTGCTTAAAAATCCAATTCAAGGAGCACGAGCATGAATGAATTTGAAACCAGTTACAACCGTACCGCATCCCAGGTCATAGTCAGACAGAATACCCTGGTCCGCCAGGTTTACGCCTGGATGGGGGCGGGTCTGGCGATCACGGCAGTGATGGCGTTGATCACACTTTCTTCACCGGCGATTCTCAACGCAGTTTTTGGAAACAAGCTGCTGTTCTACGGCCTTATGATCGGAGAGCTGGCCCTGGTGTTCACGCTGTCGGGGGCAATCAACAGGTTGAGTGCGGTAACCGCCACGCTGATATTCATGGCCTACTCCGCGTTGAACGGTATCACGCTGTCAGTAGTGGCTCTGGTCTACACGGCCAACTCTATCACCTCCACCTTCGTAACCACCGCCGGAATGTTCGGGGCAATGAGCATCTACGGTTACATGACCAAACGCGACCTGACCTCATGGGGCAGTTTCCTGTTCATGGGACTGATCGGCGTGGTGATAGCATCTATCGTCAATATCTTCGTCGGCAGCAGCGCGGTGTCCTGGGTGATTTCCGGCATCGGGGTGATTGTCTTCACCGGACTTACCGCTTACGACACTTGGAAGATCAAGGAAATGGCTGCGCAGGGGACCGAGGGAAGGAAACCGGCCATCCTTGGCGCGCTGACGCTCTACCTGGACTTCATCAACCTCTTCCTGATGCTGCTGAGATTCACCGGCAACCGGCGCTGACAGAGGCCTTCTGAAAACTACAATTCACTCTCGCAAAGCAACTGTTTATTGCAGGTTTATTGAATCGCCGAGACGGAAATTCATGGGTGACCCCTTTCTTGCTCATCCGCTACTAAGCGGGCGCTGCTTCTAACCATTGTTATTTCTGGAACGTTTCTTGCTGAATATTTGATTCATCTATCATGCACGGAGTCCATGGCACTTGAATCATTGCTCACGTCTGAATCCTTTCCTCTCTTTTTCACTTCGAATTGTTCTTAGCCTGTTGGCCCCGTTGCTGGTCAGCGCCTGTGCACCGTCCAATTCTACTGTTATTGCAGACAGGATACTCTGGCCTCCCGCTCCAGCCGCTCCGCTTCTGGAATTCAAGGCGCTCTATTATTCACGACACAGTGTTCTGAGTTCACAGTATAAAGAGCTTCCAACCATGTTTGAAGGTTCAGAAGAAGTGCTTCTCCGCAGGGCTTCCGGTGTCGTTTCTGACGGTCGCGGCAAGGTGTTCGTTTCGGACTCGGTTCTGAGGAATGTGCTGATCTTTGATTTTGCCACAAAGATTGTTCGCGTGCTGGATCCTGATAATATGTTGGGCAAGCCAATGGGCATGGATATCGGACCGGACGGGCACCTGTATGTGGCCGACGCCGGCAGGATGAGGGTGCTGGTTTTTGGTCCAGACGGGAAATATCTTAACAGCATAGGTGATGAAAGTCGTTTGCAAAGGCCCATGAATGTTGCCGTAAACAGTTCATTGGGCAGGATATACGTGTCTGATGCACGTAAACACCAGATCGTGGTATTCAGTATTTCGGGTAAATTCCTTTTCCAGTTCGGCGGCATGGGACGTGGGGACGGGCAGCTGGCCATGCCCCATGGGTTGAGATTCGACAGGAACGGAAATCTTTTTGTTGCAGACATGCTGAATTCCAGGATTCAGGTTTTCGATTCCGAAGGACGCTTTGTTTCGTCGATCGGTGATCGAGCCCCATACCAGCTTGAGTTGGAGTTCCCCCGCGATATAGCTTTCAGCAGCGATGGCAACCTTCATATCATCGATATAAAACGGGCTTTGCTGGTCAGTTGTGAACCAAACGGTAAACTGCTGCTGGTGACAGGTTCCGATGGACACACAACCCATCCCCTGGGCCTTTCGAGTCCTACCGGCATCAGCATCGGCAGTGACGATACGATCCATATAGTTGACCAGATCAACAACCGCTTGACGCTCTGGAAGTATTTCGGGACCTGATCGGAACGTGCTTTGCATACAGAAATCGTTCGCTTGTGAATAAATGTGATTTATTGAGATATGCTGGAGGGGCAATGAAGCTTGTTGTTAACGTACTCTTGTGCGCCGTATTTTTTCTGGCGTCGGTCTGGCGGGTTGAGGCACTTACGGTTGTAAATTCAAAGCATGACTTTTCTGCTCTGGGCGGATCTCCTTGCGGTTATTGCCATAGTGTACATAACGGCCTGGGTGGCACAGGGATGCTGAATCCCGGCTTCGGAGCCTTTCCATCGATTACGAATGCTTACAGCAGCGCCACCAGGGTATATAAATCGACTCTGGCCAGTCTGAACAGCAGTGATGCTCCGCTCTGCCTTGCCTGCCATGATCAATCCACAATAGCTGCCAACGCCAATCTCAGCGAAGCCAAAACCCGTCTTGACAGTCGCCCTGACTTCCCTAATGGCTATATAAACACGGATCTTTCCAATGATCACCCGGTTGGCTTTGTATTTGATGCGGCACAATCGCCCACAAAGATAAAGACCCCTCTGCTGGCCAATGTCACGTTCGGTCCCGGACGAAACCAGATGTGGTGCTCTTCATGTCATAATGTTCATGACAACACTTACGGCAACTTCCTGGTTGCGTCAAATGACGTATCTGCACTCTGCCTGGATTGTCATATCAAGTAGCCGCTCTGATGTATTTTCCCGGAAAAGAGCCTCGGTATCACAGTTTGGAAGTTTATTTTACTGTGGGCATTTCTGAAGATTGTCGTGACATGACAAGATGATCTGTTTTTGTCAGTAGTAAGATCTAACTATAATTCTGTAAAGCTTCTCAGGGATGCTCCCCTGATTATGCCGTTCAGGTAATCTTTCATGACGGGATTGCCTGCCGCTGTACCGCTGCTGACATCCGCCCGTGTCCCGCCGGTAAATTCCCCCGACAAACCCGTAGTACAAGCTGCATGAGCTGGCTGTTATGCCGAATTTGATTCGCTGTCCAGTACCTGACGCACCTTGCCGGCCAGAGCAGGCAGCGAGAACGGCTTCTGGATGAAGTTGACGCCCTCATCCAGCACCCCGTGCCTGGATATTACATCGGCGGTATATCCGGACATGTAGAGGCACTTCAAGCGGGGATTACGCGACATGAGCCTGTTGACCAGATCCTTGCCGTTCATCTCGGGCATGATCACGTCGGTAATGACCAGACCGATATTCCCATCGTGTCCGTCAGCCAGTCGTATGGCTTCAGTCGGCGTATTTGCCTGGATAACAGAATAGCCCTGCTTTGAAAGAATCGTCGAAGCCATGTTGAGAATGGCGTGTTCGTCCTCCACCAGCAGAACGGTTTCCTGACCGGTAGGGGGCGAAGAGATGCTGGCTTTGATTACTGTCGGCAGGGATTTATCCGCATGCCTAGGGAGATAGATCGTGAAGGTGGTGCCAAGGCCGGGTTCGCTGTAGACATTGATGAAGCCGTTGTTCTGTTTGACTATGCCGAAGACCGTGGCAAGTCCCAGTCCGGTCCCCTTGTCCTTTTCCTTTGTCGTGAAAAACGGTTCGAAAATGCGATCGAGCAACTCATGCTCCATGCCGCAGCCGTTGTCGCTTACTGCCAGTCTCACGTATTCGCCCGGCAGGGCATCGGTGTTATGAGCATGGTACGTCTCATCAATGCTGCAGTTCCCGGTTTCGATGGTGATCCGGCCACCTTCGGCAATCGCATCGCGTGCGTTTACACAGAGATTTGCCAGGATCTGGTCGATCTGGGTCGGGTCAAGCATCAGCTGCCATAATTCCGGAGACGGCCGCCAGGTAAGCCTGATGTTCTCACCGATCAGCCTTTGCAACATCTTGAGCATGTTTTCAACAGTTTCGTTAAGATCAAGCACCTTGGGCATTATGGTCTGCTTGCGTGCGAAAGCCAAAAGTTGTCTTGTGAGTCCCGACGATTGCTCGGCGGCTTTGCGAATCTCCTCCAGGTGTGATTTGAGCTGTACCGGATCGGACTCGATCGAGGCCATATAGGTGCAACCGAGGATCACGCTCAACTTGTTGTTGAAATCGTGCGCTACACCGCCCGCCAGGCTTCCGACCGATTCCATCTTCTGGGCCTGGTGCAACTGGGAGGAGAGGGTGGCTTTTTCCGTCTCGGCCTGCTTGAGATCGGTAATGTTGCGGATGAAAGTGATCAGCTGCCCGCCTTTGGCCGCCCGGTACTGCACGCTTACCTCGACATCGAAGATGCTGCCGTCCTTGCGGCGGTGCCGTGACTCGAAACGGTCTTCTCCAAGTGCCATTATCTCCCGTATATGATCTGCTGTATCGTCGGCATTTTTATTAACTTCAATGTCAGAAATTTTCATGCCCAGGAGTTCCTGCTCACTGTATCCGCTCATCCGGCAATAGGCCTCGTTCACTTCCTGGAGGCGCCCTTCGGTGTCAGTGAACCAGATGCCGTCCATGGCTGTTTTCAGGACAGAACGGTGGTGCTCATCGCTCTCGATCAACCGTGATTCCCGCAGCGCAAGGATTTCAAGCAGGCGGTTGAAGGCTCCGATCAGTTGGCCGACTTCGTCCTGCCTGGCAATAGGCAGTGAGGTGACTGGCAGATCCGACTCGGAAATCAGGCTCATGTCCCTCACGGCATCGAGCATGGGTGAAAGCAGGCGCCGCAATATCAGCCAGGTCAAAGCTCCGGCCAGTATTGTCAGGATTATCGCGGCCAGAAGTGTTCTTTTCTGCATTGCATGGATTGGCGCAAAGGCTTCATGGGTGGGAATGCTGGCGATAACGAACCAGCCTGCTGCAGGAATCTGCTTTGAGGACGACAATACTTCCCCGCCCCGTGTATCAGTGGTGATACCGGAGCCTTCAAAGCCATGCGCATACTGGTCGAACAACCGGTTAACGCCGGGAGCGGGTACGGGCTGCATGATCCGGCTTCTGTCTGTGCCGGTTATGAACAATCCGTGCTGCGGTGCCACAAGCAGATAGCCGCCGGTCCTGCCGTAGCGGTTGTTTGTGATCTCGTTCAGAAAGTTCGAGCGGCTCAGGTCGACAACTCCCGCCAGGACACCGATAACCCTTTTATCGGTATCGCGAATCGGAGTCGCAATGGTGAATACCGGAACCTGAAGCATCTTGCCGATAACCGGTTTTCCGATGGTTGTTTTACCCTGCAGCGCCCCGATCATCCAGCTTTTTCCGCTTACATCCATGCCCAGGCGCCCTGTTGTGCGCGGAACGTCTGCGATGGCCCTGCCTGAGGCGTTGACAACGAAAAAACCACCGTTAAACAGTTCCTCCAACAGGGGCTGTTCCTCCATGGTTGCCTGTAATTCCCTGCTGTTATGTAATGTGGCCTGAGAAATTTCTTTGGCAATCATTTCAAGCGAATTCAGTCGGAATTCAATTTCCTGGTTGATATCCCATGCAATGATGGACACCGTGGATAACTGCTGTTCGCTCAGCATCTGTTGCAGATCTTCCCGAAGCATTGTGCTGGTCATAAATGCCAGCGACCAGATGCCGGCCAGGAATATGATCAGCGAAAAGACTGTTACCCTGACCTTAAGCGAGCTCCATACGGATTTGTTGTTCATCGGCATTGGTAATATCCCTGAGACATGGGCAAATCAGTTCACCCGGCATGGTGATTTTAATAATTATATTGAAATCTATCGGTTATGCGTATTTTGTATGTTTTGTAGGAGTTGAAGCAGGAAGTGCCAGGAACTGAACTTCTGTACTGTCTTACAGGCAGCTGCCATGTTGCCTGCCATGCAATCCAGTTATATCACTGAATTGCATGTGTGATGTGGTTAATGTCGCAATATGTATCTGTTTGAATCTACAAGAGTCTGTTCTGACAAAACAGTAGTTAGGAAATTATGAAGTGGCTTCAAATAACCAAAATCATTAAAGATGCACATTTCCTGCCAGTAAATGGTTTCATTGTGAAAGGGTCTCGGATTGGCCTTATTAGTAATTATTTTGATCAGATGATTGACCGGATCCTGCTGATATAGTGACCGTGACAAAACTCATCATCTTTGGTAGAAGTTTAAATATGAACGTTATTGCAAAAGCTGTTAATTGCTTTAAGGATCAGAGAATATGCCGCGCCTAGCCACTTTATTCATGTCGGGACTGCTTGCTGTTGTACTGATGCTTACTTCCGCCTGTTTACCGCTGGTAAATCCTCCCGGCAAACCCTTTTCGCAGCCTAAAATTGATAATGACTTCTTTGTCTCCGGCGACGGGATCCGGCTGCCGCTGCGTACCTGGATTCCGAAAGATACCCGGATCAGGGCCGTCATTGTAGGGGTGCACGGCTTCAACGATTACAGCAACTCATTCACATCTCCGGGCAAGTATCTCAGCCGCCACGGCATCGCCGTCTATGCCTACGACCAGCGCGGTTTCGGCGGAGCCCCGGGACGCGGTTTCTGGTCCGGAATCGATGCCTATATCGACGATCTTGTCTGTTTCGTGAAGTTAATCAGGAAACGTCATCCAGGTGTTCCGGTTTACGTTCTGGGCGAGAGCATGGGGGGGGCGGTCACGATTGTCGCAGCAACCGGCGACAATCCTCTCGATGTGGACGGCGTCATCCTGGTGGCGCCGGCAGTCTGGGGGCGGGAAACCATGCCCTGGTACCAGCGCTGGCTGCTGGCGCTCACCTCGCACACCGTGCCCTGGATGGAGCTGACGGGGAAGGGGCTGAACATCATTCCTTCTGATAACATCGAGATGCGCCGGGAGCTGGGACGTGATCCGCTGGTGATCAAGGCCACCAGGGTGGATGCGGTGTACGGACTTACAAACCTGATGGACGAGGCCCTGTACAGGGTCGGAAAGCTGCAGTTGCCGACCCTGGTCCAGTACGGCAGGAACGATCAGGTTATTCCCCTGGAACCCACCCTGCTGATGCTTGAAAGAATGTCAAAAACAACAAGAAGGGCTTTCTATGCCAACGGTTACCACATGCTGCTGCGCGACCTGCAGGCGGAGAAACCGCTGGCCGATATCGCGGCCTGGGTAACCGATCATAACAAACCCCTGCCTTACGGCACCGAGGTTTGGAACTAGCGGATCTTAACTCTACCCGCAAACAAAAAGCCCCGCCTTTCAAGACGGGGCTTTTTGTTTGTTTTCCCTGCGCCCGGTATCCGCCGGGCGCATTGTTTCCCGCCTACCTGATAGTAATATTCTCCATGATCACGCTGCCATGTTCGATGGTCATGCTGCCATTGAGGATCGTGTTGCCGCCGCAGCTGTTGCAGTCGTAGTCGGCGTTGAAGCCTCCTTCGA
>JAWDJY010000027.1:5000-55044 GCA_032469775.1 Geobacteraceae bacterium
TCCACCAGCTGACGAACACCGGGGAAGGACACCCGGTCCCCCTGCTGAAACAGCTCCATATCGGCCGGGTCCCTGAAAACCAGTGGCAGGATGCCGAAATTGACAAGATTGGCCTTGTGAATACGGGCGAAGCTCTTGACAATCTTGGCGCGGATCCCCAGGAAACGCGGCGCAATGGCGGCATGCTCACGCGACGACCCCTGCCCGTAGTTCTCTCCGGCAACAACGACCCCGTTTCCCAGGGACCTGGCGCGAGCGGGAAATTCTTCGTCCACCTGTTCGAAGACATGATCGCTGATGGCCGGTATATTGCTGCGCAGCGGCAGGACCTTGTTGCCGGCCGGCATGATGTGATCGGTGGTGATGTTGTCTCCCAGCCTGATCGCGACAGAGGCCTGCAAACTGTCCGGCAGCGCCTCGAAATCCGGGAACGGGACGATGTTCGGCCCGGTCTTGATCTCGACCGCCGAACTGTCTTCCAGCGGAAAGACAATCCCGGAATCATCCAGCAGATATTTCTCGGGATTCTGCACAGACGGATACGACATGACATCCCCCAGCTTGCGTGGGTCGGTGATGACACCGGCGATACCGGAGGCGGCAGCAGTTTCCGGCGAGCAGAGATAGACCCTGTCGTTTTTGGTGCCGCTGCGGCCGGGAAAATTGCGGGGGAAGGTACGCAGGCTCACCTGATCCGTACCGGGCGCCTGCCCCATGCCTATGCACCCCAGGCAGCCGGACTGGTGTATGCTCACTCCGGCCATCAGCAGCATCAGCACCCCGCCATCCTGGGCCACATTCTCCAGCGCCTGGCGGCTGCCCGGATTGACATGGAAATGCACACCGGCTGCCACGCGATTCCCCTGCATGATACGACAGACTGTCATCAGGTCGCGGTAGGACGAATTCACCGAGCTGCCAACAATCACCTGATCAACCTTTGTGCCCGCCACCTCGCGTACCGGCACCACGTTGTCGGGCGAGGAAGGACAGGCGATCAAAGGCTCCAGCGTGGACAGGTCGATTTCGTCGTACTCGTCGTAGACGGCGCCTTCGTCGGCTGCCAGAGGCTGCCAGCCATCCCCCCGCCCCTGCGAAACCAGGAACTGGCGCGTGCGCTCGTCGGAAGGAAACAGGGAAGAGGTCGCCCCCAGCTCGGCCCCCATATTGCCGATAGTGGCGCGATCGGTAACTGAGAGGGTCTCCACGCCCGGGCCGTAATACTCGATGACCTTGCCCACCCCCCCCTTGACGGTATGCCGGCGCAACATTTCCAGGACGACATCCTTGCCCGAGACCCATTCCGGCAACCTGCCGACCAGTTTGACGCCCATCACCTTCGGACAGGGGAGATTGAACGGATGCCCGGCCATGGCCAGAGCCACATCCAGGCCGCCGGCTCCCATCGCCAGCATCGACAGGCCGGCCGCGGTCGGCGTATGGGAGTCGGCCCCCAGCAGAGTCAGCCCCGGACGGCCGAAACGCTCCAGGTGGACCTGGTGCGAGATGCCGTTGCCGGGGCGGGAGAGGTGCACCCCGAATTTCATCGCGGCCGACGTCAGGAAAGCATGGTCGTCGGCATTCTTGTAATCGGTCTGCAGCAGGTTGTGATCGATATACTGGGCCGCCAGGTCCACCTTGACCCGTGGCAGGCCCATGGCGATAAACTCCAGCATCGCCATCGTGCCGGTGGCGTCCTGCAGCAGGGTATGGTCAATGCGAATAGAGATTTCGGTACCGGGAACCAGCGTACCTTCAACCAGATGAGCTTCAAGAATCTTGGTGGTCAGATTTTCAGGCATGGCAATACTCCTCAAGCATCGTGTATTATTGGTTTTTCCTGTTACCAGTGTAATTGATTACACGCTTAATGCAAATCCCGAATTTGCCGGAAAAGATTTCGTGTCTTTCGTGGACCCGAAAGCCGTTTTTGATAAAAGAATAGTAACGTTTCAGCCAACTTCTTTCATAACCCCGCCTGTCCTCCCCTTAACTTAAGGGGAGGGACGCCACGAATTGAGTCTGGATGAGCTTACAACTTCATAGCTCGATGTAAGTCCCCCCTCTTAAAATAAGAGGGGGACAGGGGGAGTTATGAACCGGTGCTTGAATAGTTACAAAAAATAATGGCCATGTCCTGGTATTCGGACATGGCCATTGTCATAAGCGCTGTTCACCCGGGAAACCGGTCATTTCCCGGAATAATTCAGTCGGATGAACGTTTATCAGTTCCGTCCCGGCTCGACATGGAGACGCTGCAGCACGCTGAGGTTTTTTTTAACCTCGGTCTTGGCCGGAAACACGACCATTCCTTCAGTCCGCTGACCGGAGAGGATCGCAAGCGCGAGGCTGTCAGCCTGACGCCCAAGCGCATAACGGTCGATCTCCAGGGCCACCGCGGCCCCCAGGCCGAGATAGCTGCCTGAGAACGAGACTACCGGGACTGAATTCTGCTGGCCGAAACGGAAATAAGCCTCGGTTGTCTCGCGAGTCACCGCAATCACATCCGGCAGCATCCAGAGCGCATCGACCTTGCCAGCCAGGCTGGAAAGCTTGTCCGGAGCTTCGCGGGATGTCGCCACTTCACGCACCACCAGCTCTATGCCGGCCATGGCGGCGGCCTGACGGGCCTGCTTCATATACCAGCCGCTACGGGACGGATTATGGACTACACCGACCCGGCGGGTCTTCATATTCTGGAACATGCTCAAGTACTGTTCGGGCGCGACGAACATGCAGATGCCGGAAACGTTGGGCTGGTTGGACTTATTGTCGGGTATGCCCAGGGTCATCACCGCCAGAACCGGAGTGTTCTGGATCTTGCGGGCTGATTTCAGCGCGACGTCGCCCACCGCCAGGATCAGGCGGGGCTGGTCCTCGCGGACGATACGGACGACGTCCACCTCGGCATAGTCGGACAGCACAATCGTCCGCAGCGATGATTTCCGCTCGGAACGGAATCCTTTCATCACCTCGTCATAGGACGGGTCGCGCCGGCTCTGCAGCACCAGCACGTCATAGCCGAATGCCAGGGAAGGGAGCAGGATCGCCAGGGCGAGTATGAGGAGCATGAAGCGTCTCATCAGAACCTCACCCTCATTCCGCCTTCGAACCAGCGGCCTGCGTTAGGGATAATATCACGAATGTACTGGGAACCGTTAAACAGGTTATGCCCGGAGAAGAACAGTTCCAGAGAGCTGTTCTCACGTTTGAACAGCGTGGCTCCCAGATGCAGGTCCCAGATCAGTCCGCCGTATTTGCCATTGAAATCTGTCGGTGAATTCCAGTTTGTATGGCTGCCGCTCAATACGCCCCGGAAGGTTTCGTCATCGTACCGCAAGGCCAGCTTCAGGGTATTGGTAGGCCTGTCCGGACGCACCGGAGTCCCGTCGCTGGTACGGGTGGTCTCGGTATAGGTCCAGCCGGCACCCAGGGAGGTGTTGAAGACCGGGATTGTGCGAACCTCCAGCTCACTGCCGATGGCCAGGTTCTGCTCAACGTCAGTCCCCCAGACCATGTTGCGGAACAGGGTACCCTTGACCCACAGGTACGGGATGGCCGTGCTTTCAGCGCCCACCTGCATGGTCCAGATTTTCTGGGCAGGCAAATCGGAGCTGATCAGAATGGGCACGTTGTAGCCGCGACCGGTGTAGGCGCGCAGCATGGTCTTATCGTTCAGCTGCCAGGTAACGCCCAGCGAGGAGCTGACCTGATCGCCGCTGGTCCGGGTGTGATCGAGGCGGACACCGGGGCTGATGCTGACCGAGCCGAGGGTGAGCGTATCGTTGAGATAGACGCCCCAACGGTCGATTTTTCTGAAGAAAACGCTGACATATTCAGTTTCCTGATGGCTGTAATCAGCGCCCAGGGCCAGCATATTGCTGTCTGTTTTCCAGAGCAGTTTTGCGCTGCCGCCAGTAGCCTGATCCTTGTAGCTGTCAGGCGCCCAGCGCGGAGTACCGTCGCTGATTCTGGGGTATGCGAAGTCATCGTCGAGAAACATATGTTTGCCGACTAACTCAAACTCCAGCCCCTCCGCCAGGGTGTAGCGCAGGCCGAGCGAAGCCAGCAGGCGGAGCGTATCATGTCGTTCTCTAAAATCCGCAGCCGGGTAATTCAGATCGCCCATGCCGGCACGGCTGTAGCTGAAAGTGCCCCATGCCTGACCGTTGTTGGGAAGATCATAGGTAAGCTTGGTATAAATCTGTCTTGAATTTATATCCAGTGTGGGCCGCAGGCCGTTGGAACCGAGATAGCCGCCGGAGAGGTAGTAGCCCAGCTTGCCGGCGGTGCCGCTCAGTTCAGCGCGGGTGTCGGCCGTGGTGCGTTCTCCGATGGAGGCGCTGGCTGACCCGCTGATCAGGCGTTCCGATTCAGGGGACTTGGTGATGACATTGATGACGCCACCGATGGCCGACCCCCAGGCCGACGAGGCCGAACCTTTGACGATCTCGACCCGGTCGATTATCTGGGCGGGAACAGCGGAGATGTCCGGCCAATTATTTCCAAGATTGTTTATGGATATCCCGTCAACGAAGACCTGTGTAAAGAAAGGGCTTGCGCTCTGGATATAGGGGTATGCAATTATTCCCGGTCCGCCGTTATGCTGGATCTGGATTCCGGGAACAGTATCGAGGATATCGGCCAGGGTATGGGCGTTGAGCAGTTCTATTTCTTTGGCTGTGATGACGGTGACGTTTTCGGCGGTCTGTGAGATCGGCTTGGGTATGCGGGAGGCGCTTGAGGTTATTTCCTGCCAGCCACTGTACAGTTCAAGAGTGTCTTCGTTGTCAGGATCGGCCAATGCCGGGCAGGGAGCAATACATATCCCCAGACAGAGGGTTATCAAAAATGCCCGGAGGCTATGCTGACAATTGACGAAAGCCATGGTATGGTGTATGCATTTACAGAAATATTAGTAGTTTGTCCAGTTTTTAATTCAAAAGGAGGTGATTGCGATGCGTGAAGAGAATCAGGATCTGCAAGTGCTGGAGGAAGGCGCGGAATCCGGAGTGGTGCAGGCATGTTGTACAACTAACACCGGCAAAGTTTAGTATCTGGCAGACGGCGGGGAGGGACGACCCTCCCCGCTACGTCATTTAACAGTATCAGTGCATTTGATCACTAAAATCCTGCCGCCAAAAAGCAACATACAAGCTGCTCAAGTCCTAATTCAACATATCAAGAAGCAGTATTTTCACGTACAAACTTTCATCACTACAACTCATACCGCCAAGGAGCCGCACCATGCAACTGTCCCGCTATCTCAAAGTCTACCCTTGCCCCGAAAAACCGGGGCGCGTGCTGCTGGTGGCCACCCGGCGCTGTTCGGTAATGGAGCTTTCCGTGGCGTTGTGGGACAGAATCCTCAACAACGGCGAACTGTCCGAAAATGAGCGTTCCACGCTGGCCCGCCTGGGTGCGCTGGTGCCGGACCGGGACGCCGAGCGTGAGGAGATGCGGGGCACCTTTGACACCATCAACAACGGGAGTCGTCGGGTCGAGGTGACCGCCACCCTGACCCTGGAGTGCAACCTGGCCTGCCCCTACTGCTATGAAGACCCCTTCCGTGGACATTTCACGATGAGCCGGGAAACCGCCGACCTGCTGGTGCAACGGCTGACCGAACGCATGTCCGAAGGGCTGGATGTGGGGGTGGACTTCTATGGCGGCGAGGCCCTGATGCAGCCGGAACTGTTGAAAAGCATCGCCACGCGCCTGGGCGAGGCCGCCGCAAAGCACTCGGTTTCATTCTCGTTCAACATCTTCTCCAACGGCGTGCTGCTGACGCCCGCCGTCGTGCAACAACTGTTGCCGCTGGGACTGGCGGCGATACGCCTGACCATCGACGGCCCTCCCGACATCCACAACGCCCAGCGCCCCTTCGTCTCCGGCGCGGGGAGCTTCGACAGAATCGTCTCCAACCTGCTGGCAGTTCACAGGCTGGTGCCGGTAGACCTGGGGGGCAATTACACCAGCGACAATTTTCGACGTTTTCCGGAACTTCTGGACATACTGATCGAAAAGGGGATCGACCCGGCCCGCATGAAGGAGGTTTCCTTCTCGCCGGTCATGCCAAAATCGGACGGCAGCGTGGCCGGCGATCGCGGCTCGGCCTGCGCCTGCACAGCCGAACCGTGGGCGATCGAGGCGGGTGTGTTCCTGCGCGGCGAGGTCATCAGGCGCGGTTTTCCGGTCGCCAAAATCAAGCCGGGCGCCTGCATGATCGAGTTCAAAAATGACCTGGTGGTCGGTTATGACGGCGGGCTATACAAATGCCCGGTCTTCATGGGGCAGGAGCAGTTGCGGGTCGGAAGCCTGGCCGACGGGATCGGCGATTACCGCCAGTCCCACAACCTGGACCTCTGGAAAAACGGGGAATGCCTGGACTGCGCCTACCTGCCGCTCTGCTTCGGCGGCTGCCGCTTCTTCCGCCGGCTCAAGACCGGCGCCATCGACGGCGTGGATTGCCGCCGGGCCATGCTGGATGCGACCCTGGAAACGATTGTCAGGCAGGACCTGGGGCTGGGGTGAATTGAGAATGATCCTGAAAACGGCGGTTAACCACGGATACATGGGATGAACACGGATAAAACCTGAAAAATCGAACAAAACGCCCCTCACCTTTCGGGTTCAGGAGCGGCCGCTTTTAATGCTTTGATTTATCTGTGTTTATCTTATTCATCCGAGTTTCAAATGCTTTTTTCCATGATTATGGATTATGCTACCCCTGCAAAAGCGGTAATGAAAGCCGGCGACTTGTAGTTGTTGAAAGGCGTGGGAAGATTGTGGTAGTTTAGCAATGGAATTTGCTGTGAAATGCGTGATTTTCATTGAGAAACGAGAGGCAACGGAATGCCGACAGTTTTAAGGTCCGGGCCATACAGGTTTTACTTCCATAGCCATGAAACAACTGAACCACCCCATATCCATATTGACCGAGACGAACAGACTGCCAAATTTTGGTTATCGCCAGTTGCCCTGGCGTCCAGCATTGGTTTCAGTCCCCGTGAGTTGCGCACTATGCAGATTCTGGTAATTGAACACAGATTAATACTAATGGAGGCCTGGAATGGGTACTTTGGCGCTTAAAGCAGATGAACGGGTCAAAAACCTGCACATTGACGATGATGTTATTTCCGTTGACCTGATGGACGGGAGGAGCATATCCGTACCGTTGATCTGGTATCCCCGGCTCGCCAATGCATCACAAAAAGCCCGTGAAAACTGGCAGACAAGCGGCGGGGGATATGGTATCCACTGGCCGGATATTGATGAGGATCTGAGCACGGAAGGACTTTTGCGCGGCGCTCCGGCTCCTGTACATTCCAGACACTCAAAGACCATTAATCGTTAAGTTCGACAATCAGGGGGCGGTTCCAGACTGCCCCCTGTTCTATACCCGCCCTCCCTGATTCAATTCCATCAAGTCATAACATCAGGCGTGAATCGCCTCTTTATGAACGTCCAGCGCCGCTTCCCTGATCGCCTCGGAAAGGGTCGGATGGGCGTGGCACATCAGCGCGATGTCGCGGGCGGTGCCGCCGAAACTCATCACCGTGGCCCCTTCGGCAATCAGGTCCGAAGCGCGCGGCCCGATGATATGCACCCCCAGCACCCGGTCGGTTTCCTGGTGGGCCAGGATCTTGACGAATCCCTCGCTCTCGTCCATGCAGCGCGCCCGCCCCAGCGCGGCAAAGTTAAAGCGCCCGCTGCGGAAGGGGATTCCGGCCTCCTTGAGCTGTTCCTCGGTCCGCCCCACACTGGCGGCTTCCGGCCAGGTGTAGCAGATACCGGGGATGTAATCGTATTCGACCAGGGCGTGCTGGCCCGCCATGCGTTCGACGCAGGCCACCCCCTCCTCGGAAGCCTTGTGGGCCAGCATCGGGCCTGGCACCAGGTCGCCGATGGCATAGATGCCCGGCACGGAGGTCTGGTAATCGGCGTCAACCGCCACCCGCCCCTGCCCGTCCAGCGCCACTCCCAGTTCTTCAAAACCGAGTCCGGCCGTCAGCGGACGCCGGCCGACCGCCACCAGCACCTTGTCGCAATCGATCTCCTCGCTGCCGGTGCCGTCGTTGAACTCGACGATCGCCTTGGAACCGATCCGGCGCACACCGATGATGCGGGTGCCCAGCTTGAACTGGACGCCCTGTTTGCGCAGCGAGCGGTAGAGCGCGTCCGCCACCTGCCGGTCCATGTTGGGCAGGATCTGCGGCAGCATCTCCATCACAGTTACCTTTACCCCCAGCCGCCGCCAGACCGAGCCCAGCTCCAGGCCTATATATCCGCCACCGGCCACGACCAGATGCTCCGGCAGCTTCTCGAACGAAAGCGCTTCACGCGCGCTGACCACCACCTGGCCGTCGAAAGGGATGCCGGACAGCCCGGCCGCCTCGCTGCCGGTGGCCAGCAGCACCCTGGCGGAGCTCAACATAACCGTATCCGCAGGCGCATCCAGCAGGTTCTGCTGCACTTCCGCTGCCGGCGCGGCAGCGGCCACGACCTCGACCCGGTGCCTGCCCTCCGCGTCTTTGCCCTTCAGTACCGCGGAGCCGTGAAACCGCTGGATCGCGTTCTTCTTGAACAGGTAGGCGATGCCGTCGGTCAGTTTTTTAACCACGTCGTCCTTGCGGAGCATCATCGCGCCCAGGTCGAGCAGCGGCGGGCTGACATTGATGCCGTGCAACGCAAATTTATCCCGTGCCAGCGCGAACAGTTCGCTGGAATCCAGCAGGGCCTTGCTGGGAATGCACCCCTCGTTCAGGCAGACCCCGCCCAGCGCGGCGCGCTTCTCCACCACCGCCACCTTCATCCCCAGCTGTGTCGCCCGTATCGCGGCCACATAGCCGCCCGGCCCGGCGCCGATTACGATCAGATCGAATGTTGTTTCAGGCATTTCAGAAAACCTCCGTGTGTATGACAAGCAAAATCGTAACTCCCCCCCACCCCCTCTTAACTTAAGAGGGGGAGCTAAAGACCAAAACAAAAGCAAAACAACAAAGAATCACCCAGCAACATCCGGGCGTCCCTCCCCTTAATCTAAGGGGAGGACAGGAGGGGTTACGACACCGTCAGTTCCAAACTATCCAGGACACTATCCAATTCCAGTAACACCTCATTATTCCAGAAACGTACTACCTTAACCCCATGTCCATCAAGATACGCTGTGCGCTCGGCATCATATTCCCTGCCGTCTGGCAGATTATGCTGGCCACCGTCCAATTCAACCGCCAGCTTTTTCTCCGGGCAGTAAAAATCAAGAATATAGGGGCCAAAGCTGTACTGACGAAAGAACTTCAGTCCCAAAAACTGCTTGTTCCGAACATGCGCCCAGAAGGTTCTTTCGGCGTCGGTCTGGTTTCGGCGCAATTCCAAGCGTCTTTTTTTCAAGGCCGGGTCGTTCTTCAGGAAGCTCATAACTCCCCCCACCCCCTCTTATCTTAAGAGGGGGAGTTAAAGGCAAAAACAAAAGCAAAATCATAAAGAGCCACCACAGTACATCCAAGCGGCCCTTCCCTTAATCTAAGGGGAGGACAGGAGAGGTTACGGTGTATCCATAACTCCCCCCCACCCCCTCTTATCTTAAGAGGGGGAGCTAAAGGCAAAAACAAAAGCAAAATCATAAAGAGCCACCACAGCAACATCCGGGCGTCCCTCCCCTTAGCCTAAGGGGAGGACAGGAGGGGTTGCGGTGCTGCCTTCAACCTTCCAGCAGCAACTCTTCCGGTTCCTCGACATACTCCTTGACCTTCTTCAGGAAACCGACCGCCTCGCGTCCGTCGATCAGACGGTGATCATAGGACAGGGCCAGGTACATCATCGGACGTATCACGATCTGCCCATCACGCACCACCGGACGGTCCTGGATCGCATGCATCCCCAGGACCGCGCTCTGGGGCGGATTCAGGATCGGCGTCGAAAGCATCGAGCCGTAGACGCCGCCGTTGCTGATGCTGAAGGTTCCCCCCTGCAGATCGGCGATTGCCAGGCGATTGGTCTTGATCTTCTCGGAAAAGCCGGCGATGGCCTGCTCGATTTCATACATCCTCATGCGTTCGGCATTGCGCAGGACCGGCACCACCAGCCCCTTTTCACCGCCGATGGCGATGCCGATATCGTAGTAATTGTGCAGGACGATATCATCGCCGTCGATGCTGGCATTGACGTTGGGATACTCTTTCAGCGCCTCGACGCAGGCCTTGACGAAGAAGGGCATGAAGCCCAGCGCAATTCCGTGGCGCTGCATGAAATGCTCGCGATGGCTGCTGCGCAGCGCCTTAATGTTGGTAAGGTCGGCCTCGTTGAAGGTCGTCAGCATGGCGGTCTGCTGGCGGGCGGCCACCAGGCGCTCGGCAATCCGTTTGCGGATCGGCGACATCGGGCGGCGTTCCTCGCGTCCGGCGCTGTAAAGCGGCGCATCCTCGGTACGCACCGCAGTCGGCCGGCTCTCCGGCTCGACCGTCGGCGTCGCCGGCAGCGGAACGGCCGGCTGAACCATGGCAGCGACCGGAGCCGCCTGGGGTGCGGGCGTCACGGCCGGCTTCACCGGCGGCGCCACGGGCCGGGAGACGGGAGGCTGCTTGGCGCGTTCCTCGATGCGGGCGAACAGGTCGTCCAGCGTGATACGCCCGCCTTTGCCGGTCCCGGACACTTCATCGGGGCGGATATCACGCTCAAGCATCTCGCGCCGGACCGACGGGGAGGAGGCCGGTTCGGCCAGTTTCTCCACCAGTTGCGATGACGTATCAATGGCCGGCGCCGGCGCCGACTGGGCGGCCTCGACAATCGACCCGATCACGGTTCCCACCGCCACCGTTGTTCCTTCGGCCACCGTGATCGAGAGCACCCCGGCAACGTCCGCATTCAGGTCCAGCGTGATCTTGTCGGTCTCGATCTCGCAGAGCGGCTCATCCTTTGCGACCGCTGCGCCGTTACTCTTGAACCACTTGGCAAGCAGCGCCTCGCGCACCGACTCGCCGACTTCCGGTATTTTTATATCCATGTCTGTCTCCGTCAATACAGTCTGATCCGGCTCACCACACCAGGATGAGCCGGGACATTTTACCTGTTTTTACTTATTTCTCCAGCAAAAACAAAGGGCGGCCAATACGGCCGCCCTTTCCCAATCAATCAGCGTAACTCGATTTCAGGCCTGCCCTTTCAGGAACTCCCGCCCGAAAGGGGACATCTGCCGCAGGCGGGAGATGATCGGCGGCATCTCGCGGATCACGGTGTCGATCTCGGCATCGGTGGTATAACGCGAAAGCGAGAAACGGATCGAGCCGTGGGCGCAGGTGAAGGGTACGCCCATGGCGCGCAGCACGTGGGACGGCTCCAGCGATCCGGAGGTGCAGGCGCTGCCGGAGGAGGCGCAGATTCCCAGCTCGGACAGCAGCAGCAGGATCGCCTCGCCTTCGACAAACTCGAAAGCGATCGAGGTGGTGTTGGGCAGGCGTTCGGCCCCGCCGCCGTTGATGCGGGCGTTGGGTATGGACGCCATCAGCGCGTCCTGCAGACGGTCGCGCATGGCCTTGACGGTCGTATTCTCGGCTTCCATGTGCTGGTCGGCCAGCTGACAGGCCTTGCCCAGGGCGATGATCGCGGCGGCGTTCTCGGTGCCGGCCCGGCGGCTCTTCTCCTGGTGTCCCCCCACCAGGAAGGGGCGGAAGGGGGTGCCGCGGCGCAGGTAGAGCACGCCGATCCCCTTGGGGGCGTGCAGTTTGTGGCCGGAGAGCGAGAGCATGTCGATGGCGGAGTCGGCCATGTTGATCGGGATCTTGCCGATGGCCTGCACGGCGTCGCTATGGAACAGCGCCCCCTTGGACTTGGCGATGGCGGCCGCCTCCTCCACCGGGAAGATCACGCCGGTTTCGTTGTTGGCCCACATCAGCGAAACTATGGCGGTGTCGGCATCCACGGCTGCTTTCAGCTCGTCCATATCCAGGCGACCGGCGCCGTCCACGCCGATTTCGGTGACCCGGTACCCCTTCTGGGTCAGGTTGCGGCACTGGGTCAGCACGGCCGGGTGCTCGACCCGGCTGGTGATCACGTGGCGGCGGTCGGGAAAGACCTCCAGCGCCGAGCGGATCGCGGCGTTGTCGCTCTCGGTGCCGCAGGCGGTGAAGATGATCTCTTCCGGCGAAGCGCCCAGCAGCGAAGCAACGCGCTCCCTGGCCTCGGTCACCTTTCCCTGTACCTGGCCGCCGAAGAAATGCATCGAACTGGGGTTGCCGTACAGCTCGCAGAAGTAGGGGCGCATCTCTTCGAAAACCGCCTCATCGACCTTGGTGGTGGCGTTGTTGTCCAGGTAGATTTCTTTCATGCAAAGACCTCCTCTACCACGATGTCCTCGGCCACCAGGTCGCGCAGCTTGGCCTCGACCATGCGGGCGGTGTTGCCGGACGAGGCGCAGCCGGCGCAAGCCTTGCGGAAGGCCACCTGCACCTTGGAGCCGTCGATGTCGATCAGTTCCAGATCGCCGCCGTCGGCCCACAACAGCGGACGGATGTCGCGCTCCAGAACCTCCTGGATCAGCTGCATCTTCTTCATGTTGGAGAGCTTTTCAGGGCGTTTGCGCGGCTGCAGCTCTTCGCTGCCCAGCACCTGGGCGATCAGCTCCTGGATCTTGGGGATGCAGCCGCCGCAGGCGCCGCCGGCCTTGGTGAAGTGAGTGACCTGCTCGGCGGTCGTCAGGCGGTTGGTCTCGATCACCTTCTTCAGGAAAGCGTCGGTGATGCCGAAGCATTTGCAGACGATCTCCCCCTCGTAATCCGGGTAGGCGTGGCCATGATCATGTTCGCTGTCATGTTCGGGGATCGGCTCGCCACGGTATTTGGCGATCGCCACCTCCAGCGCCTCCTGCCCCATCACCGAGCAGTGCATCTTTTCCTCCGGCAGACCACCCAGAAAATCGGCGATGTCCTGGTTGCTGATGGCCAGGGCTTCGTCCATGGTCTTGCCCTTGACCATTTCGGTCAGGGCCGATGAAGAGGCGATGGCGCTGGCGCAGCCGAAGGTCTGGAACTTGGCGTCCACGATCCTGTCCTTGTTCTCGTCCAGCTTGAGGTAGAGTTTGAGCGCGTCGCCGCAGGCCAGGCTGCCGACTTCGCCGACCGCGTCGGCATCGGGAATATCGCCCACGTTGCGCGGGTTCAGAAAATGATCTTTAACGATTGGTGTGTAATCCCACATTTGAATGTATCCTCCGGATTTAGATTTAGTTGAGTATGAACTGCCGGCCGGCGGCCATGACCTCGGCCAGGCGCGCTTCGTTGCAGGCCTCGCCATAGAGACGCACAACCGGTTCGGTGCCGGACTTGCGGAACAGCATCCAGCTGCCGTCCTCAAGCAGGAGTTTGGTCCCGTCGATCCTGATAACCTCCTTGACTTTCGTCCCGGCGACTTCGGCGGGAACCGCATTGATCTTGCTGCCATAGGCGCTTTCCAGCTCGGGCGACAGCTTTAGGTTGTCGCGGCGGGTAACGAAGCGCCCCACTTCTCCATACAGACGTTCCAGCAGTTCGCGGACCGTCTTTCCTTCGTAGGCCACCATCTCGGCCACCAGGAAGCAGGCCAGGATGCCGTCCTTCTCGGGCACATGCCCCCTGATGGTCAGGCCGGCGCTCTCCTCGCCGCCGATCACCAGTTTGTCCTGGCTGATCAGTTCGCCGATGTACTTGAAGCCGACCGGCGTTTCGTAGACCGGAACACCGTGTTTTTTCGCCACCGCGTCGATCAGGTGCGAGGTGGCCACGCTGCGGGCCACGCCCCCTTCCAGCTTGCGGACCCGGATCAGGTAATCCAGCAGCAGCGCGATGATGTAGTTGGGCTCGATGTAGCCGCCGTCGGCGTCGATGATGCCGAAACGGTCGGCGTCGCCGTCGGTGGCCAGTCCCAGCCGGATGTCAGGGTTGTTCCTGACCAGCGCTATGAAATCGGGAATGTGCGCCTCGGACGGCTCGGGCGGATGCCCGCCGAAGTAGGGGTCGGGACGGTCGTTGATGATGGTGTAGGGGATGCCGCGCTGGCGCAGCGGCTCGTCCAGGTAACCGCGGGCGGTTCCGTAGAGCGGATTCAGCGCCACCTGGCCCAGGCGCCTGATTACGTCGAAATCGACCTTCCCCTCCAGCGCCTTCAGGTATTCGCCGCGCGGGTCGATGGTCTCCAGCAGCCCCTGCTGTCCGGCTGTCTCAAGCGAAAGCTCCCGGTAACAGGCGCTGCCGAGCATGCGGTTGGCGCGCTGTTCGATGTCTCCGGTGGTCTCCGGCAGGGCCGGACCTCCCCAGGAGGGTGAAAACTTGACGCCGTTGTATTCGGGTGGATTATGGCTGGCGGTGAAGTTGATGCCGCCGGCGGCGCCACGACGCAGGATTTCGAAGGAGATGACCGGCGTGGGGGTGTCGCGTTCACACATGTAGGCCTTGATGCCCGCTCCGGCCAGCACCCGGGCGGAAGCTTCGACGAAGCGCTGTCCCATGAAGCGGGTGTCGCAACCGATCACGACCCCCTTGTCCTGCTCGCCGGAAGCCTTGATGTTGTCGGCTATGGCCTGAATGACGGTCTTGACATTATCGTAGGTGAAATCCTCGCACAGGATCCCGCGCCAACCTGATGTTCCAAAGGCAATTCGCGTCATTTAATCCCCCATTGACATAATAGGACAGCTTTAGTCGTGTTAGAGTAATACACATGTGAGCGCCCGTCAAGCGAAACGAAACGGTACGCTTCCGGTTTTTGCAACAGTTCCAAGTGCAGGCTTGACCTTGATCGGACAACAGTAGTATATGTTTTAGCCCAGAATATTCGATATAAAGGACGATGCATGACCAGAGAACTTGCCAAGGGGTACGAACCCCACGACGTTGAAAAGAGATGGTACGCGGAATGGGAGGGCAAGGGTTACTTCCACGCCGCCGCCACATCCGATAAGAAGCCCTATTCGATCGTTATCCCCCCACCCAACGTGACCGGCGCGCTGCACATGGGCCATGCCCTGAACAACACGCTGCAGGACATCCTCTGCCGCTGGAAGCGGATGCAGGGCTATAACGTGCTCTGGATGCCGGGCACCGACCATGCCGGCATCGCCACCCAGAACGTGGTCGAGCGCCAGCTGGCGGCCGAGGGCAAGGACCGCCACGATCTCGGGCGCGAGGAGTTCATCGAGCGGGTCTGGAAGTGGAAGGCCGAATCGGGCGGACAGATCATCGGCCAGCTCAAGCGGCTGGGCGCCTCCTGCGACTGGGAGCGCGAGCGCTTCACCATGGACGAGGGGCTCTCCAAGGCGGTCCGCACCGTCTTCGTCAAGTTGTATGAGGACGGACTGATCTACCGCGACAACCGCCTGATCAACTGGTGCCCGCGCTGCCACACCGCCCTGTCGGACATCGAGGTCGAGCACGAGGACAAGAAGGGGCATCTCTGGCACATCCGCTACCCGGTGGCCGGGGAACCGGGCAAATACGTGGTGGTGGCCACCACCCGCCCCGAAACCATGCTGGGGGATACCGCCGTGGCGGTGCACCCCGAGGACGAGCGCTACAAAGACCTGGTCGGCAGGAAGGTGGTGCTGCCGCTGATCGGCCGCGAGATTCCGGTGGTGGCCGACGACTACGTCGAGCTGGAGTTCGGCACCGGCGTGGTCAAGATCACCCCGGCCCACGACTTCAACGACTTCGAGGTCGGCCTGCGCCACGGCCTGGACAAGATCAACGTGCTGGACGAGTCGGGCATCATCAACGCCGCCGGCCACCAGTACGAGGGGATGGACCGCTTTGCCGCCCGCGCCCGTATCGTGGCCGAACTGGAAGAGGCCGGGCTGCTGGAGAAGATCGACGACCACGCCATGTCGGTGGGGGGCTGCTACCGCTGCAAGACCGTGGTGGAGCCGTACCTGTCGCTGCAGTGGTACGTCAAGGTGGCTCCGCTGGCCGGGCGGGCGCTGGACGCGGTGAAAACCGGCCAGACCCGCATCCTGCCCAAACAGTGGGAAAACACCTACTACGACTGGATGGAAAATATCCGCGACTGGTGCATCTCGCGCCAGATCTGGTGGGGACACCGCATCCCGGCCTGGTTCTGCGACCACTGCGACGGCGTCACCGTGGCGATGGAGGCGCCCGGCAAATGTTCCAAGTGCGGCAGCGACGAAATCCGCCAGGAAACCGACGTGCTGGACACCTGGTTCTCCTCGGCGCTGTGGCCCTTCTCGACCATGGGCTGGCCGGAGCGGACAGAAGAGCTGAAGACCTTCTACCCCACCGCCTGCCTGGTGACCGGCTTCGACATCCTCTTCTTCTGGGTGGCCCGCATGATGATGATGGGGCTGCACTTCATGGACCAGGTTCCGTTCAAGGATGTCTACATCCACGCCCTGGTGCGCGACGCGCATGGGCAGAAGATGTCCAAATCCAAGGGCAACGTGATCGACCCGCTGACGATCATCGAACAGTACGGCACCGACGCCTTCCGCTTCACGTTGGCCGCCTTCGCGGCCCAGGGGCGCGACATCAAGCTGGCCGAGGAGCGCATCGCCGGTTACCGCAACTTCTGCAACAAAGTCTGGAACGCGGCCCGCTTCACGATGATGAACCTGGAAGGCTTTGATCCGGATACGGTCAGCTTCGACAGCCTGGAGTTTTCCCAGGGGGACAAGTGGATCCTGCACCGCCTGAACGAGACCGCCCGCACCGTGGAAGAGACCCTGACCGGCTACCGCTACAACGAAAGCGCCATGGCGCTGTACCAGTTCACCTGGAGCGAGTTCTGCGACTGGTACCTGGAACTCTCCAAGCAGGACCTGTACAACGGCACCCCGGAGCGCAAGCAGACCGCCCAATACGTGCTCTGGTACACGCTGGAGAACCTGCTGCGCCTCCTGCACCCCTTCATGCCCTTCATCACCGAGGAGATCTGGCAGGCGCTGCCGGGGACCAAAACGACCCCGACCATCATGCAGGCCGAATATCCCGCCCCCTGTGACCGGCGCTCCTTCCCGGAGGAGGCGGCGGACATGGAGAAGGTGATGGCGGTCATCAGCGGCATCCGCAACATCCGCGGCGAGATGGAGGTGCCCCCCTCGAAACAGATCGCGGTAATCCTCTCCTGCGGTTCGGAGGAGAGCCGGCTGCTGATGAAGCACAACGAAGGCGCGGTCATCAGCCTGGCCCGCATCTCCGACCTGGCCATCGGCAGCGGCCTGGAGAAGCCGGAGGACGCCTCGATCCAGGTGGCCGGCGATGTACAGATCTTCGTCCCGCTCAAGGGGCTGGTCAACGTCGAGGAAGAGGAAAAACGCCTGCTGAAGGAGATCGGCAAGATCGACAAGGAGATCGAGATGTTCTCCAAGAAGCTCTCCAGCCCGGCCTTCGTGGACCGCGCCCCGGCCGAGGTGGTAGAGAAGGAGCGCCAGAAGCTGGCCGAAGTGACCGGCAAGAAACAGGTTCTGGAAGAGAGCCTGGACAAGATCAGGAAGTTGAAATAGGAACCCCCATGCATCTCAAGAGTGTCGCCATATTCGCCAAGAGACACGACCCCCGCTGCCAGGGGGTCGCCGATGACCTGATCAACTGGCTGGAGGAGAAGAACTGCCTGCCTCTGGTGGAAAGCGACCTGGCCCGCCTGATCGGCTATGCCGGGGCCTTCAGCGACGAGGATATCCGCGAGCAGGCCGAACTGGTGGTGGTGCTGGGGGGGGACGGCACGCTGATTTCGGTGGCGCGCCTCTTCAGCGGCAAGGACGTCCCGATCGTCGGCGTCAACCTGGGCAGCCTCGGCTTCCTGACCGAGGTGACGGTGGAGGAGCTGTACCCGCTGCTGGATCGCTGCCTGAGGGGCGAGCCGCGGGTTTCCGAACGTATGATGCTGGAAGTCACCGTCTGCCGCGAGGACCAGGAGATCGAGAAGTGCCATGTGCTGAACGACATGGTCATCAACAAGGGGGCCCTGGCCCGCATCGTCGACCTGGAAACCAAGGTCAACCGCCATTTCCTGACCACCTACAAGGCGGACGGGTTGATCATATCAACGCCGACCGGCTCCACCGGCTACTCCATGTCCGCCGGCGGCCCGATCATCCACCCGCTGATGAGCTGCATCGTGATCACCCCGATCTGCCCGCACACGCTGACCAACCGACCGATCGTGGTCACCGACGAATCGATCATCTCGATCACGATCGCCTCGTCCTTCGACGAGAAGGTTTACCTGACCCTGGATGGCCAGGTCGGATTCAAACTGATGCAGGGGGACACGATCGAGGTACGCAAGGCGCTCAAGACCACCTCGCTGGTCATGTCCAGGGAGCGCGATTATTTCGAGATCCTGAGGACCAAGCTCAAGTGGGGAGAAAGATAGCTCCCCATGTTAACCGATCTGACCATCAGAAACGTCGCCATCATCGACCAGCTGCACATCGCGCTCAAACCGGGGCTGACCGTGCTGACCGGCGAGACCGGCGCCGGGAAATCGATCATCATCGACGCGGTCGGCCTGATCATGGGCAGCCGGGCTTCCAGTGAGCTGATCCGTTCCGGGGAGGATGAGGCGGTGGTCGAGGCGATCTTCGACATCTCCGGGCTGCCCGAGATCCGCGCCATGCTCGATGAAGCCGGCTTCGACTGCGAAGACGAACTGCTGATCAAGCGGTCCCTCTCCCGCTCCGGCAAGAACCGCATCTTCATCAACGGCAGCATGGCCACGCTGGCCCTGCTGGCCGACATCGCCCCGCGCCTGATCAACATCTACGGCCAGCACGACTCCCAGACCCTGCTCAAACCGGACAACCACCTGCGGCTTCTGGACGCCTTCGCCGGCCTGGGCGGAAAACGCCAGGAGTTCGCGCGCATGTTCGGCCGGCTGGCCGAACTGAAGGAACGTATCACCGCGCTGGACTCCGCCGAACGCGAGGCGGAACGGCGGCTGGACCTGCTGACCTACCAGGCTGACGAGATTGCCAGGGCGGAACTGAAGGCGGACGAAGAGGACGAACTGGAGGAACGGCGCCAGCTGCTGGCCAGCGCGGAGAAGCTGGGCGGCGCCAGCGCCGAGGCCTACGACCGGCTCTACGACGGCGACGGCGCCATCCTGGGGCAGCTGCGGCGCATCACCGGCTCGGTCGCCGAACTGGCAGCCATCGACCACTCACTGCAGGAGCTGGCCGGTTCGCTGGAGAGCGCCTACCTGCAGCTGGAGGATGCCGCGATCACACTGCGGGACTACGCCTCGCGCATCGAATCCGACCCGGCTGCGCTGCAGCAGATCGACGACCGGCTGGACCTGATCGGACGGCTGAAAAAGAAATACGCCCCGACACTGGCCGGAATACTGGAATACAAGGGCACGATCGACCTGGAGCTGGAACAGCTGCATGGCCGGGAACAGTGCCGGCACGATCTGGAGTCGGAACGGGAACACCTGGAAGAGGAACTGAAAAACCTGGGACGGGAACTGAGTGCGGCCCGCGGAGAAGCTGCCGGCCGGCTGGAAAAGGCGCTGGAGTCCGAGGCGCACCAGCTGGCGATGAAAGGCGCTGTGATCAGGGCGGCGCAGGAACCGCTTCAGGAAGCGCGCACGTCAGGTTACGAACGGGTGGAATTCCTCTTCTCCCCCAACCCGGGCGAGCCGCCCCGCCCCCTGGCCAGGATCGCCTCCGGCGGCGAGCTGTCGCGCCTGATGCTGGCAATCAAGCAGGTTCTGCCGGACAGCGACGTTCCGACACTGGTTTTCGACGAGGTCGATACCGGCATCGGCGGCGCCACCTCCGAACTGGTCGGAAAGAAGCTGCAGAACGTGGCCGCCCGCCAGCAGGCGCTCTGCATCACCCACCTGCCCCAGGTGGCGGTCTGCGCCGATCAGCAGTTGCGGGTCGAAAAGCTGATCGAAGGCGGGCGCACCGCGACGCGCATCATTGAACTGGACCATGACGGCCGTATCGCCGAGACGGCCCGCATGCTGGCCGGCGCTACAGTCACCGGATCCGCACTGGCCCACGCCGCCGAAATGCTGGCCGCCGCGCAAGCCAAGGCATAACCCCCTCCCCGCCTACACCTCACTTGCAGTCGTACGACAGGCTGTCATTTATCCTGATAACTGCATTTACTCACGCAACGGCGCAACGAACGCGACGAAGTTCCAATACTTGAAAGAATTTATAACCGCACCAATCCTGTAAGCGATGTTATCGGTTAACTATTTGATTTTACGTTGCGTCGTCGCCTAGAGGCGCCTACTTTTGGCGCGTTCGTCGCGTGAGACTGCTTTTTCCAGGTTAATTATTCCATGCAGCGGAAACAGGAGCCGGCCCTTTCCCAGGGTACGCTGATGCGATTGGTGCCGCAGGTCTTGCACAGTGTCACCGGTATCACGGCCGAGATATGGAAGCGCATGCTCAACAGATCCTCGTGCTGCCAGCAGCCTTTGTCGGCCCCGACCCGGACGGCGGCCCCTCCGCAGACCGGACAGCTGAATTCGGCATGGCTCCTGGCCGCGATATCGAGACGCAGGCAACGGGCTTTGCTGTCCAGAACGGCATTGGAAATATGCCATTGCGAAGAGAGTCCCAGAATGGATGAATATAGCGATGTGTCGTGCATGGAAACCACCGTGATTTGCGCCGTGTAAAGGGGAAAAACGTCGCTGTGCGCCATCCGGGTTACAATTATTGTACCATCCGGCCCAATTCAGCCTAACCAGCTGTTTTAGCACGACTACCAGCCGAGAAGACCCAGTCATCCGCATGCGCAGGATGTAGCATTTTCTTACACCCGAGCCTTACCCTGGCGGCACAATTGCCAGTCAGCGCCCGCCATGGGCGGCAAAAGCAAAATATGCGTGTCCAGCAAATATCTTTGCAGAGGCAGGTCGATCACGCTATAGTATCCAGGCGACATCGGCGGCGGACGAACCAATGCGGAGGAACAATGCGACCGGACTCCAGCCAGAAATCACCTTTCCTGAACTGTGATCATTTACGCCTGACGGACCGGGAACGCAACATCATGTTCTCCCCGCTGCGCCTGGTGCTGACCCTGGCGCTGAGTGTCTTCATCATTGAAACCTTCGTAATGATCCTGCTCTATATCCTGCCGAAGATGCCCCCCCCGCTGGAATTCCTGCTGGACTCGACCATACTGACACTGTTCCTCTGCCCGATACTTTACCTGTGGCTTTTCAAACCGCTGTTGCACCTGGTTACCGAGTATCGCGAAAATGCGGTCCAGCTGCAGGGGTGCAAGATCAATCTCGAGGAAAAGGTCCGGGAAAGAACCGCCGAACTCGACCTGGCGGTACAGATGCTGCAAAAGGAGAATGAAACCCGACGTGGAATCGAATCGGCGCTGCGCGAGAGCGAGACGCGCTTCCGCCAGATCTTCGAGCAGAGCGAGGATGCCATCATCCTGATCTCATCAGAAGACCACTCCTTCCTGGATGTAAATCCGCCCGCCGAACGGCTCTTCAACCGGAACAGGGACGGACTCATCTCTTCGGGACTGGCGGGGCTCGAACTGGAACCGGCCAACGAACTGGCCGACGCGATCGGGTTTATTTCAACAAAAAAGAAACTCAACAACATCGATCAGCTGGAATGTCGCACCAGGGACAACGACACGCGCATACTCTCTTTCCGTGGCAAGATGATTACCCTGCAGGGAACGGAGGTCATTCTTGCGACTTTTCGCGACATCACCAGGCGGGTGCGGATGGAGGAAGACTCCCGCAACCTCCAGTCGCGCCTGATCCACGCCAACCGCATGACCTCGCTGGGACTGCTGGTCAGCAGCGTGGCTCACGAGATCAACAATCCCATCAACTATATCCTGGCCAACGCCGGCATCATCAAGAAGGCCTGGACCGACATGGAACCGCTCCTGGAAGAGCGCTACCTCAGCGAGGGGGATTTTGCGGTCGGCCAGACAACCTGGAAAGATGCGCGCACCTTCCTGCCGGACGCGTTCGACGGCATCCAGGACGGCGCCCGCCGCATCATGGAAACGGTCGACAACCTGAAGGGATACAGCCGCGACAGCCAATCGCTCCGCGAAACCAGGGCCGACATCAACGGCGTCGTCAGGCTGTCGGCGTCAATACTGGGACACCACATTTCCCGCATGACCGGCAACTTCCGCATGGAACTCACGGAAAACCTGCCGCCGGTCAAAGGCAACATGCGACAACTGGAACAGGTCGTGACCAACCTGATCCAGAACGCGCTGCAGGCGCTGCCGGACAAGAGTAGCGGCGTACTGGTTTCCAGCGAATTCGACCTGACCGCCAACGAAATCATCGTCCGGATAGCGGACGAGGGGTGCGGGATCGACGCCGATCTGGCGGACCACATCATGGAACCGTTCTTCACGACCCGGCTGGAGCAGGGGGGGACCGGCCTGGGGCTGTCCATCTGCGCCACCATAGTCAAGGACCATGGCGGACGCCTCGAGTTCAGTTCGGAAGCCGGACATGGCACGACCTTCTCGATCCACCTGCCGGCCGCGAAACATTCCGGCGATATCACAAAAGACGCAGTGGAGGCAGCCAATGACAACGGATAGGCAGAGCCGGATCCTGATTGTGGATGACGAGGTGAATGTCCTCAAGGCCAGCTCGTCCACCCTCAAAATGCACGGCTTCAGCAATGTACGGACCGAAGAGGACAGCCGCAGGGTTCTTGACCTGATGGCATCAGAAAAAGTCGACCTGGTCATCCTGGATCTGTATATGCCGCATATCAGCGGCATGGAACTGTTACCGCGGATAACGGAACGATACCCGGAGATCCCGATCGTCATCGTCACGGCAGCCTACGAAATCGAACGGGCGGTGTCCTGCATAAAAATGGGCGCCTTCGATTACATGGTCAAGCCGGTCGAGAACGACCGCCTGGTGACAACGATCATAAAGGCGCTGGAGCATTCGGCCCTGACCCGGCAGCTGACGCTGATCAGGGACAATCTGCTCTACGAGAGTCCGGAACGACCGGAAGCCTTTGACGAAATAATCACGCAGGACGCCGGCCTGCTGAAACTGTTTCAGTATATCGAGATTGTGGCCCGCACGATGCAGCCGGTGCTTGTTTACGGAGAATCCGGCACCGGCAAGGAACTGATCGCCCGCGCCCTCCATCGATTGAGCGGCTGCAAGGGGGAGCTGGTCTCGGTAAACCTGGCCGGTCTGGACGACAACATGTTTTCCGACACGCTCTTCGGACATCGCCGGGGAGCTTTTACCGGAGCGGACACCACCCGTGAGGGGCTGGTTGTCAGGGCGGCCGACGGGGTGCTGTTCCTGGATGAAATCGGCGACCTGAGCCAATCTTCACAGCTCAAGCTGCTCAGGCTTATTCAGGAAAGGGAGTTCTACCCGGTCGGGTCGGATACCCCGCGCCACTGCACTGCCAGGATTGTCTGCGCCAGCAACGGGGACATCAAGGCCCTGGTCGCGGATGGGCATTTCCGTAACGACCTTTATTACCGTCTCTGCACCCACCTGATTGCGCTGCCCCCCTTAAGGAAACGCAAACAGGACATACCGTTGCTTCTGGCTCATTTCGTCAGCCAGTCCGCCACCAGGCTCGGCAAACGCATTCCGGCCTATCCCCGGGAGCTGGTGGATCTGCTGGCGACCTATTCCTTTCCCGGCAATATCCGTGAGCTCCAGGGCTTCGTGTTCGATGCGGTGGCACGCTGCACGACCGGAACGCTCTCGCTGGACCCGTTCAAAAGCATGATCTCGGGGCAGACCCTGCCGCCGGCCGCGCCGGCTTCTAACGATGATGACACTGGAGACGATGAACTGGCCCAACAGCTGGAAGGCATCTGGGGACACTTCCCGACCTTGCGCGAAGCAGAGGACACGGTCGTCATGGCTGCGATGAAATCGGCGCGCGGCAACCAGGGCATCGCCGCCAGCATGCTCGGCTTGAAACGCCAGACCCTCAACATGCGCCTGAAGATCATGGCCCAGCGCAGTTGAGCTTCCCTGCGCCGGCAAACAGAAAGGGCTGCGATGGATGTCGCAGCCCTTTCTGTTTTGCATGACCGTCCGGGTTTTACCGAAGGATCAGTTCTCTACCCGCATGATTCCCCACTGGCCGTTCAGGAAGTGGACCGGGAGCATGTCGCGGTAAAGATAATCACCGGTGATTCCGAATGCCCCGCCCGCCCCGAACTCGGGGATGATGTCGTAATGCTCCGATGGTCCGAGCTGGTCCTGGGTACCGGTCCAGTAGGACTTCTGGCTGCGGGCTATCTTGGTCGAGTTGTTGATGTACGGCTCGCGCTGCCAGACATGTCCGTTCAACCCGAAAACGTGGTTGCGGTTCTGGCCGCCGGGGTTGACGATCCTCACCCGGACCTCGTCCCCCTTCTTGGCGGTAAATACCGGGGTGACAGGATCCAGCGGGTTGGCCGGGTTGGCCGGGTCGGCGCCAAGGCCGGCCAGATTATTGGAAAGGGCGTCGGTAAAATCCCGCTGCTTGATCTGGGCGGCACTGGCCAGCGGGTTGATGCCCATCCTGAACCAGAGCGGCTCGCTGCGGTAGTTGTAGGCCTTGAGCCCCGTATCCAGGGCATCTTCCATACCGGTCGTTATCGGCACCGGAGTTCCGTTGCCGAACTGCATCGCGATGTTGTTCTGGATCACCAGCACCTGCTCGCGGAAAGTGCTGTTGTCGGCCTTGACCACAACCGCCGATGCCCTTGAGGGGCGCTGTCCCAGCGGCACGCGGGCGTGGGGGGTCGGATAATCCTCCACCCAGCTGGAACCCTGCGGTTCGATTACCAGGGCGCCGATCACGCCCTTGCTGGGCTGCTTGATGCCATCGGGCGGCATCAGGTTCGCCACGCCGAACTCCACCGGCGTCGCGATTCTCTGGTTGTTGACGATCCTGACATCGCCGGCGTACCAGCGGTAGGTAACCGTGTTGCCGGGGGCAACGGTCTGGTCCGGGTTGATGCCGACCCGGGTGCCGTCGGCACGGGTAACGTCGAACTCCACCAGCTGGGGATGGAGTCCCACGACCGACGAGGTCTTGACCTGGTTGTAGTTGAAGTTGTCGATTATGTTGACGACCGCGCTGAATCCGGGCTGTTCATTGATCGGATCGGTCACACGGTTGTGCAGGGTCACCTCGATGCAGTCGCCGGCAGCAGCGCGCAGCACCAGCGGTTCGATCGGCACGCCGGCCAGCAGCTTCGGCGGGACCTGGTTGTCCAGATCGGAACTGCGGACATAGATTATTGATGTCGGGTCATTCAATGGACCGGTCCCCAGCGCGCCGGTACGGCTGTTATAGACCAGGGTGCCGCCGGGGAGGGAATCCCGGGCCGAGACCGCGGAAATATCGTAACTGCGCACCGGCGCCGTTTTCGGGCAGACCCCGTTGAAATCCAGGTCATTGCTGACCGTTGCCGGCGAGGAGCCGACCGGATTGTTGGGCAGCGGCAGCAGGTTGCTCTGGCGGGTACTGTAGGATCGCAACAGCCCCCAGGTGCCGGCCCAGAGACCGTCCGCGGAAGTATTCAGCGAATACATGTAATCGGCCACACTCCCCACCTGTCCCTTGTCGGCGACCACCTGGGTATCGAAGATGAACTGCTCCGAAATACCGGCGTGCTGCGAGTTGCGATAGCCCGAATTGGGCGCGCCATGCTCCTGGAGCCATTTGAGGCCATGGATGGTGGCATTGTGCGACTCTTCGGTAGCCCCCACCTGGAAGCGAACTTTGACCTTGTCGCGGTTATAGGTCTGCAGCAGCGGGGTGTAAGGATCGCTGGGCGCCACGTTGGCGGTCAGCGGCGGATAGAAGGTCGGCTGCACGTTCAGGAGCGGATTGGCCCGGACGATATTGGAGGCGTAGGCATAGGCCATGTCGCCGGCCGCGCCGGCAGCCTGGGTGTTGGTCTGCGGATCGCGCACACGCTCCGCCACCGGCTCGTTGCGATAGTTTACCAGGAAGGTGCCGTCGTCGTTGACCGAGATCGCGGTGGGACATGGCGGCGCGGTTCCGTTGGGGCAAACCTGAGGCTTGCGGTAGATAAACGGCAGCCCGACCTCCTCCCGTCCCGGGGGATTGATGGCCTTGGCCGGACTGGTACACGGAACCGTGTGACAGGCGCCGTTTTCATAGGCAATCGTAAAGTCGGCCACCTGGAACATGAACTCGCGGTAACTGTCGGCCGGGTTGGCGGTGATGATATCAGCCCGCCAGCTGGTGGGACCGCCGTCGAAGCGGCCGCCGTAGAACTGGCCGGTCTCCGGGTTGCGCCAGCGGGAGCCCTGCGGCTCGGTGATCAGCGTGGCATACAGACCGGCCTGCTGGTGGGTCGAGGGGCCGAAGTGATCGTGGGTAAAGACATTGCCCAGGGTCCGTTCCTCCCCCTTGTTGTTGAGCAGCACGTCCACGTACCAGCGCTGGACCGTGGTCCTGGCCCCGCTGATGTCACGGCCGTTGAAGCTGGATCCGAAATAGGAGTGCGGCTTGGGAGTCAGCAGCATCCTGCCGGTGGCGGCGTCGGTGGGAAAACCGTCGCTGTCTGGCGCTTTCAGTCCGCCGGTGAAATTGATGGCATGGATCCGCTCGCGAACCTCGTCCGGACTCATGGTGCCGTCTTCGTAGTTGAAACCGTTAGCCGAGCCGTCTGAGGAGGTTACGTCGAACTTGACCAGGTGAATATGCTGACCGATGATGTCGGTCGGTGTCTTGACCTGGAAATCATCCTGCTCGTAGATGCTGGGCACCAGGTTGGTGTGGAAGAAGTTGACGCACTCGTTGCTGTTGGCGCGGATGAAGAACGGTTCGGGAGGCTTCGTACCGTCCACCGTGGACTGGGCGTCGCCCCACAGCGAGATGATCCGCGACTGGGGGAAATGCTGTCCCAGCTTGTTCAGCTTCATGTCGAACTGGATGTTGGCGGCCTTGTAGATGCGGTTCACCCCGGTCTGGCCGCCGTTGTCGGAGCGGCAGGGGTCTGCAAAGGGCGCACCGGGGACCGGCGGCATGCCGTTGGTAACAAACGAGGCCGCCACTCCGTTCGGCAGGAAGGTGGGGTGGTTTCTGCGGGCATGGAAGGCCATGCCGGCCCGTTCGGCGCGGGTACCGGTCTCTGGAATCAGGTCGGACTGCACCGCCAGCAGCTCCTTGTTGAAATCCAGCGGAGTCACGGTCGAGTGGGAAGCGGCCGGGTCGGCCGGGACGCCGCTGGTGCTGCCGCGCACCAGGTGGCGCGGCAGGCCGCCGTCCTCGATGATATCCAGGGGCGGCGTGGCCGGGCGATGGCCGGCCTTCATTCCCAGGTTGAAAGGGTAACCGGCATTCTTGTCCGGCTCGTCGTAGACGATCTGGCCGCCACGGTAACCAGAAGCGGAATCGGTGGCGATATGGACCTTGCCCGGGATCGGCGCCATCGGATTGGTCGGTATCGGGATAACGGCCGGTATGAAGGTTCCGGCAACTATTTCGCCGTCCGGCAGCGCCCGGCTGCCAGGCTTCGGCACCTGGTGGCACTGCGGGCCGTTGGGATCGTTGGGCGGAAGACAGAGCGGATCGGCCGGGTCCGGGATCAGCTCGGTGCCGGCCTCGAAGACATCGTGGTTGCGATACAGCGCCCACATCCCCTGGGCGAAGTGGGGATAGAAATGGCAGTGGAAAATCGCGTCACCCTGCTGGGTGTTGCGGTTGCCGCTGTTGTAGACCATTTCGTAGGTATAGGCCGAACCGGGGCCGATTCCCTGGGCATCCAGGTAGGTGCCTCCATCGTCATCGGGCGAGAACAGCCACTGCTGGGCGTGCAGGTGGAATACATGGAACTCCTTGCCTACATGCAGGTTGCGGATTTTGGCCCGGTCGCCGATATAGGAGTGGAACACGTTGGAGGGGTCGGCCGGATAAAGCGATTTGGTGGCCTTTGGCCCGGTGATCAGGTTGCCGGCGTTGTCGGTCGTATTGGCCGGGATATCCACCAGCAGCCCCGGGTCGCTCACGGCCCACGAGGTCAGGAAGAACTCTTCGAACTTGCACTCCGGGCAATCCCAGGTGGGACCGACGCCGAGCCGGTTGGCGACCACCTCGGTCCCGACCGCGTTCGACCCGTAGTTGATCATGAAGGCATCCTTGACGCCGGCTAGGGTAAACCGGAAGGCCGGATCGGAGAAGATCGGGAAAGGCTGGACCGCCTCGACCTCGTCATGGAAGATAACGGTAAATTCCCTGAAGGCCTTGTCGCGGTTCGGATAGGCCGGGTTCCTGGAATAGGTGCCACCCGGAAAATCGCCGTGGTTCGGCCCGGTGATGATCGCATTCAGCTCGTTATGGACAATCCTGTTTTCGGCATTTGTGATTCTCAGGACCGGCTGCCCTTCGAAACGGTGGCCGGGGGGGTAAACCGCATTGTAGTCGATCACCGGGTGTTTCCCCCCCACCGCAGTCCCGGTGGTCGCCAGCAGCAATTCGGCATTGGTGGCTGTGCTGCGGTACCACTCGGCTCCCCGCTTCTGAACGTTCAGCGAACCGAACAGGCCGAAGGAGGTCTGTCCCTGGAGTCCCTCGCCGCTGACCACGTCGGATTGGCTGGTAATGTGATAGGCGCCTTCATGCTCGCCGCGTACGGTATAGACGAACGTCCCGCCGGGACTGACCAGACCGGACGGCGACCTGCCGACATTGGCACCCTGGTCGGTGATGCTGTTGACCAGCGAGACCCCCTTGAAGGTCACACCCACCGAGCGCGTCGCGGGCTGCTGGTCGAAGCCGGCCACCGTCAGCGGCGCCGGTGCCAGCAGGTTCTGGAAGTTGACCTGCAGGCAGTCGCCTTCGTTGACCCTTAACGCCAGCGGCCGGGGACGCTTGTCGTCGCGCAGCTTCACCTGACCGGCCTGCAGCGAGTTGACGCAGGTGGTCCCGGGGTTCTGGGCGTTAGGCGCCAGAACCGAGCACTCAGGCAATCCGCTGGCTTTATCCACGACATCGATGCGCAGCGCAAAGATCTCGCCGATCGGGTTTACCGCTCCCAGCCGGTTGAACATGATCTGCTGATCAAGCGCGACAACATCAGCGATCACCACATTGGAGCAGACCGACGCCTGCGACGGCTGCGCCGGAAACAGCGCCAGCGCGCCTCCCAGCGCTCCTCCTGCCAATATCAATCTAATTAGTTCTCTCATGGCATCCACCTTTTATAGATAAAAACTATCCTGATTCCGGTTACTTGATAATCAGTTTATCGACGACCACGCTGCCCCTGGCAACGGTCAGCGAGCCGGTTACCGTCGTGTAGCCGCCGGTATTGGCGGAGTAGATGGTGTTCCACCCCCCGCTCAGGAGCACCGGAATCGCACGGTTGAACAGCAGGTTCTCCAGGAACTGGTAATTCTGTGACTTGATCACCGCGCCGGAAGCTGCAACGTCATAGGCGTCCTGGATCGCCGGAAAATCCGGAGGCGAACCGGGGGCGATTCTCACCTTGAAAACCGTATTGAAGGCTGCCGTGGCGCTTTTGCCGGCATTCATCGTGGTCGTACAGGTGCCGATACCGCTGCAGGCGCCGCTGAATGTGGCCGGCTGTTTCCAGTCAACCGGCGCAGCCACCAGGGAGACCAGGGTATTGACAGGATAAAACGCGCTGCAGTTTGCCGATGACCCGCTGGTACAGTTCAAGGCCGGGTAGCCGGCAGGGACCGCGGTAACGGTTCCGGTTCCGGTTCCGGTGTTGTTGACGGTCAGTACGAAACTGTCGGCGGCGGTGCCGCTCACAGGTACGGTCACGATGGCCGCCCCCTCGCCGTTGGACGGGATCTCCAGGCTTGAGCCGGATACCCCTGCCGCAAGCGGCGCATAATCGACATCCAGAGTACAGGTTTCCAGCAGCCCCAGGGTTGCGCTCGAACAGTTGTCGTTGCTCAGGCTGAAAGCTCCGGCAGGAGGTGTTATGCTGCCGATGACCAGGCTGGCAAGCCCCTTGTTGGTAATGGTAATGGTCTGTTTGTATGAGGCTCCCACCAGACCGTTATCGAAGTTCAGCAGGGTCGGATTGAGAACGATCTGCGGGGTCGGCGGCACCAGCAGCTTGGACTGCAGAATCGTGCCGTTAGCTCCGACCGCGACATAGGTGCCGTTTCCGGCCGCAATGCCGAACAGGGAGCTGTTGATGTAATCGGCTCCGGTATTGACCACCCAGGGGGCGCCGGCAGAATCCTTGGAAACAATGAAATCATCGTTGCCGACGGCAACGAACTGTCCGTTGAAATAGGCGATGCCCTGGAACTTGTTGATCAGGGTGGCCGGCACCGGCAACAGCTCCGAAGTCCAGTTCCCCCCCTTGTCCAAAGAAACGAAGGTCTCGTTGCCGATGCCGACGGCGCGGTAGACTCCGTCGCCGTAGGCAACGCCGGTCAGGTCGAAACCGTTGATGACCGGGCTGATGACTTCGTCCCACGTAATACCGTCATCCGACTTGAGCAGGGCTCCCAGCTCCCCGGCGGCGACATAGCTGTTGTTGCCGTAGGCGATACTGGTCAGTGGCCAGCCGGTCTGGGTGATCTTCTGTACAAAGTTCCAGTTGATGCCGTCCGTGGAGGTGAGAATCGCTGCGCCTTCCGGAAGCGGGCCGCCGGACTGGTTGTAGTCGCCCACCGCGGTGAACCTGCCGTTGGCGAAGACGATGCCGTTGATTCCCAGGAAACTGCCGGAATTGCGGCTGATCCAGTTGATTCCGTCGGCAGAGGTCAAGATGGTTGCTTTCCCGCCGGGGTTGACGGAAGCGTTGTAACTGCTCCTGCCGACCGCCACGAAGATCCCGTTGCCGTAGGCGGCCGCGGTCAGGTTCTGGGCGCCGGCCGGAACGGCCTGGGAAGCCCAGGTGTTACCGTTGTCCTGCGAAGTAACAATCGTCGCGCTGGCCGGAGCGTTGCCGCTGACCGGCTCGCCGCCGACCGCAACAAAGGCGCCGTTGCCGCGGGTCACTCCTTTGAGGGTTGCGGAGGTGACGCTTCTCAGCTGGCTGGTCCAGGCCACGGCATCCGCCGAAGTCAGGATATTGCCCATGTCGCCGGCCACCAGAACCTGGGGAACATTCGGAACGACACTCCGGTTGAGCCCGATTACCGCGGTCTGGAGCACGGTGCCGTTGCCGGCGTTTGAGAGCCCGGTGAACTGGCTGGTCCAGTTGACGCCCAGATTTTCAGACGTCAGCACTTCGCCGTCGCTGCCGACCGCCACGAAGATCTCCTGCGGATTACCGGCGGCTCCGATGGTCCCGAAAGTAACCCCTTTCAGGTTGGCCACCGAGAAAACGCTGATCGGGTTCCAGGTGACACCGTTGTCGGATGAAGTGGTTACCTGGCCGAAATCGCCCACCGCAACGAAGGTGCCATTGCCGTAGGAAACGGAATTGATGCTGCCTCCACGATTTACCAGGTCATCTGGTATCCTGGTCCAGCTGACACCGTTGTCTTCCGAGGTGAAGATGACACCGCCCATTCCGACAGCCACCAGCTTGCCGCCGGCTCCCGCAGCGATATCGAACAGATCGAGTGTTTCGTTGATTGCCAGCAAGGGGCTCCGATCGACCCAGTTGACGCCGTCCGTGGAGGTGAGGACCGTGATTTTGGGCACGTAGGGAGGGTTCTCGTTGATCTGGCTGTTGCCGACGGCGACAAAGACCGTGCCGTTAAATGTGACGCAGTTCAGATGGCTGGCGGTGCCGGAGCTCTGTTCGTTCCAGGTTGTGCCGCCATCGACGGAGAGCAGAATCCGTCCGCCGTTTCCGACCGCCACAAATTTGCCGGCGCCGGCGGCGACACCGTTCAGGTTCATCGTGCCGCTCTGCCGCATGACCCAGTCAATGCCGTTATCGGATGTCATGATCACGCCGAAGTCGCCTACCGCCGCATAATTACCGGCTGCGTCCGTCTCGACACTCTTGATCGTCAACCCCTGCGGGAGCGGGTTGCGCCAGTTCCAGGTACGGATGTTGGTGGGAACGAAGCTGGCGTTGATACTGGAGCCGTTGCGCATCACGTTGAAGAAGGTGAAGTTGTTGACCGCACCCAGGTGGGTTGTCACCGGATTGAAGACTCCGGTTCCGTTACCGGCGCCATCGAGCACCTCGACCATTTCCACCACTACCACGTCGGAGATCGCATAGCCGAAATCGGGAGTAATGATAAAGGTTTTGTTGTCGCCAAGGTTCAGCGTCACGGTGCCGATCGGACTCATGGTTCCGCCGGTGCCGGCGCTGGCGGCAATCGTAAGGGTGCTGGTGAAACTGACGACAACGGTATGGGTCGCCTGGACATTGTACAGGGTGTAGCTGGCCGAGGCGCCGCGCGAGATGCCGTCCACGACCACGTCCAGCACGCTGTAGCCAGGGTTGGGAGTGAAGACGAAGGTCTGGTTGCTACCCGGAGCCACCGCTACGGCCCCGCTTGGCGACATGCTGCCGCTGCCGGGCGGCGAAGTCGGGCTGACCGAGGCGTTGACGATTATCGGCATGACGCCGTTGCCCGAAAGGTTGACGGTTACCACCGGCGCCAGCGGGGCATTGGAGTTGATCGTCACCAGGGCGTTTTTGGCGCCGGCCGAAGTCGGGGTAAAGGTGACCGTTGCCGTGCATGATGCGCCGGCAGCCAGATCGAACGGAACAGCCGCGCCGCAGGTGGCCAGGTCCAGCGCAAACATGGCGCTGTCAGCTCCGCTCAACGCGATTGAACTGACTGTCAACGTGCCGCTGCCGGGGTTGCTTATGAGCAGCGATCTGGTCGGAAACGGACCGACCGATACCGTAACCGTGCCGAAGGTGATCGCTGGGGCTACGGTAATAACCGGCTCCAGCAGCGCCGAAGGACTGTTCCTGCCGGTAAAGGTGCCGTCCCCCAGCTGCCCGAAACTGTTGTCTCCCCAGGCCTCAAGCACTCCGGAGGCTTTGATTGCCACCGTATGCTGTCCGCCGACGGCAACTGACGCCCAGTCACTGGCCAGGGTCAGCTCCCTCTGCGGCGTCGAATGCGGAACTGGATCGAAGGGGTCCGGGTCGGTGCTGCCGATGCCCAGCTGACCGGCGGTATTGCTGCCAAAGGACCAGAGCGAGCCGTCCGCCTGGCGGGCAATCGAAAAGGAATCTCCGGCGGCTAAGGCCACATAGGGGGCATTCCCGGCGTTGATGACCTGGACCGGAGCAGCCTGGTTGGCCGGATTCGGCAGGGCAGCATCGCCATTACCCAGTTGACCGGTGAAGTTGCTGCCCCAGGCCCACAGCGTACCGTTGGCCTGCAGCGCCAGCGAATGCCCCAGGCCGGCGGATATGGCGACCCAGCTGCTGTTATAGCCAGGGCTTGGCGGTGTCAGGGCAACCACCTGGATCGGGGCATTGACTCCGCTTACAATCAGGGGGTCACCAAGCTGGCCGGAGCCGTTGTCGCCCCAGGCCCAAAGAGTACCATCGGCCTGAAGTCCCAGCGAATGGGTGCCGCCGGCGGCAATCGCGACCCAGTTGCGATCGAAGTTGCCGGGGTTGGTTGTCACGACCCTGGTCGGCAGCGCTTTAAAAGCATCGGCGGTACCGATACCGAGCTGACCGGCGCCGTTGTCTCCAAATGCCCACAGAGTGCCATCGGCCTTGAGCGCCAGGGTGTGCAGGTCGCCGGCGGCGACCGCGCTCCAGTCGTTTGCGGCGGAGGCCGGCTGGGTGATGCTGATCAGTTGCGGGATAGTATTGTCGCTGATGCCGGCATCGCCGAGCTGGCCGCTGCTGTTGTCACCCCAGGCCCAGAGCGTTCCGTTGGCCTTGATTGCCACGGTATGACTCAATCCGGAGGCCGAAGTCAGCCAGTTCCTTGCGCCCCCGGCCACCTCGGCCGGAGTGTTGCGGGGAGTAACCAGTGAAGCATCGCCCAGTTGCCCGAAACTGTTGTCGCCCCAGGCCCACAGGCTGCCGTTGGAGCGGAGCGCCACAGTGAAAGCATTGCCGGGCTCGCTCCTGGTCCAGTTGACCGTATCGGTAGCGACCTGAACCGGAGCCGGTGAAGAGAGCTGGGTGCCGATTCCGAACTGGCCGGCGCCGTTATTGCCCCAGGCGTATATGTCCCCGTTGGCTAGCAGCGCCAGCGAGTGGGTTGCACCGGCCGCAATCGAGGCGACATTATTGAATTGGGCCGGCCCGGCAACCGCCGTAACCGAACTTTTGGCGACCGCTGTGCCGTCGCCCAGCTGACCGTTCAGATTCTGTCCCCAGGCGTAAACCGAGCCGTTGCGGCGCAACGCGAGCGTGTGCAGTTCGCCGGCGGCAACCGCTGCCCAGTCCCTGGCCGTACCGACCTGGACCGGATCCGGGTGAGCCAGCGAATCGACCGCCCCGTTGCCGAGCTGCCCGACATCATTCCGTCCCCAGCTCCAGATGGTGCCATCGGCCATCAATGCGACCGAGTGGAGATCCCCGGCCGAGATCGACTTCCAGGCGGTAGCGCTTCCGACCTGCAGCGGCACGGGGCTGTTAACGGTGCTTCCGTTGCCAAGCTGTCCGTAGAGATTGAAACCCCACGACCAGAGCGTACCGTCGGCCTGCAGCGCCAGCGCATGTTCGCCGCCGGATGAAACGGCAACGTATCTGCTGTTGCCGGGATTCAGAACCTGCACCGGCGTAGCCTGGTCCAGGGTGTCACCGTTACCGAGCAGTCCGGCCGTGTTTTGCCCCCAGGACCAGAGCGTACCGTCGGCCTTCAGCGCAAAGGAGGAAAATCCGGCGGCGGAAACAGCCAGCCAGTCATTGGTCAAGCCGATCCGCACCGGGGAGAGCCTGTCCACACCGCTGCCGTCACCAACCTGTCCGAACTGGTTGCTGCCCCAGGCCCACAAGCTTCCGTCAGCTTTGACAGCCAGGGAGTGATTCAAGCCGGCCGAGACCCTGGACCAGTTGCCGGTTGCCACCTGAACCGGGGTCAGGCGGTTCTGGCCGCTGCCGTCGCCAAGCTGGCCGGTCTGGTTCGAGCCGGAAGCCCAGAGGGTTCCATCGGAAAGCAGCAGCAGGCTGTGGCCGCCCCCGCCGGAAACGGCGGGCGTGGCAGCCAGTGCCGTCGCCGCTGCGCCTGTGACCGCCAGCACAAGAACCGACCGGAATATCAGGCTGAGAGTTTTTTTGAACAATCTGAAGCTTTTCATCTGGATACCCTCCAAACACTGCTGCGTTTTATTAATAGATAGAGCCGTAAATTTGCCGTTCCGGCGGCTGACCGCCGCCGGATTCTTTTTAGCGCACCGTGACCGTGACGTTTTCCCTGTTTGGTGAGCCCAGGCTCGAATGGAAGCTGATCCTGCGGCCGGTATTCAGAACGGGATCGACCTGCGAGAGCGTCCAGGAACCGTTGGCGGCCACATTTACTTCAGCGATCAGTCCGGTCGTCAGATCTCCCGGCACCAGGGCGCTGTTGAAGATTCTGATCTTCTGTCCATTGACCCTGGCGGTGGTGTTGCCGTCGATGCGCCAGGTCCTGGTACTGAGGGTATACTGTGCTCTCGTGATGGTCAGGGTCTCGTCGGTGGGCGGATTGACCGTAATGCTGACGGTTGCGTTGTTCGAAGTAGCGCCCTGGTTGTCCTGGACGTTATAGGTAAACGAATCGCCGCCGACAAAACCGATGGCCGGGAAATAGGTCACGGTCCCGTTCAGGTTGTTGGTCACGGTCCCGTTGCCGGGAGCCGAGGCGATCACGAGCGAGGCGGGGATAATCACGCCATCGGAATCCGAGTCATTACCGGTCAGATTGATCAGAACCGAATTGCCGGTAAAGAGAGCTGCGGAATCGGCCACGGCAACCGGCGGAACATTTGGAGCCACAACCGTCACAGTGACGGTTGCCAGGTTGGATGTCAGCGGCGTGCCGGGGAACTGGTCGGTCACCGTGTACTGGAAGCTGTAGATTCCGGGGACATCGCCGGTGAAGTTGACCGTACCGGATCCGTTGACGGTTGCGACAACCGATGCGGTGCTGGAACCGGGCGGCACGGTCAGGTTGCTGACCACGATCGAATCCGGGTTGAGCGTGCTGGTGGCGGAGGTGTCGTTGGTCAGCAGCGCGATGTTTTTCAGCGTTCCGGCAACGGCATTGGCAGTATCGTTGTTGGCAACCGGCGCCACGTTGATCACGCTGATCGCTATATTGACTATGGCCACATTGGAAATGATGTTGTTGCTGTCCCTGACGGTATAGGTAAAACTGTCGCCGGTATCCGGCCCGATATTGGGGGTATAGGTAATCACTCCGGTTGTCGGGTTAACGACCGCGGTTCCATGGGCCGGCGACGACACGATCACCACCTTGGTGGGATCGATCGTGGCCGGAGCGGTGGCCGAATCATTGGCAAGCACATTGATTGCGACACTGCCGCCGGTAGCCACTCCGTCGGCATCGTCAACGGCCAGCGGAGGGAACAGAGTCCGGACCAGGACCGGCACCTGGTTTGTCCCGTGGGCGGCGGACAGCACCTTGACAGTGGGCGGCGGAACATCCAGCGCCGGAATGGTCAGGATTCCAGAGGTCAGCGGACCGAATCCCTCGGCGGAGAGAGCCGGGTTGTTGACCAGATCACCGGAAGCTGCCCGGATGGTCAGGCTTTTGATGTTCGGTTCAAAGACCGCCTCGCTGATCACCACCTCGTCCACCACGTCACCGATAACCGGTACGGCCTGGTTATCGGAGGTATTGGTAATGGTCAGCTGCGGCGGAATCTGGTTCGGCGACAGGCTGGTGATGTGGGCGAAAAACTTGCCGGCGCCATTGGAGGTCATCACCAGCGGAGCCAGGTTGTCACCGGTAATTGTCAGGCTGGAGGGCGTATTCTGGTTGGAAGTCTGGTCCGCGGTGGCAAATACGTCGATCTGGGCATTGAGCGCGTCGCGACGATAAGTCAGGCGATCGATATTCAGCTTGCTGGGGATCGGAGTGGTGTACTTCTGCCCCTCCAGAAAGCCTAGGTCCGTTTCGATGAAATCTGTGCCGGGGCCGCCTATGCCGGACCCGATCGGACCGTCGCAACGGAAGTAGTTGGTGCCGAAGGGGCTGCCGGTAAAGGTATGCGGAAAATTGAAGTCACCAAGGAATACATCGCCGTTGGGCAGGCTGGTGACGGGATCGAGTCCGTTCAAGGTACCATCCGGGTTCTGGATTCCGGCGATAACCCGGGCCGGGTCCACGGTCCAGGTAAAGAACGGCCCCATGTCGCCGGCAAGCGGCCCGGTAAACGGAATACCGGTGAGACCGATATCGCGGGTGTAACGCAGCAGTCCGCCGGTGACGGTCAGGTTCTCGACGCCGTATGGGTGGGTGATCTTGTAGTTGCCGTCCGGAACCCCCTGGGTCAGGTACACGCGAACACGGGAGAACACCACCTGATCGCCGGGAATCGGATTCCCTGTATTGAAGGCACCTTCCAGCGCCAGCACGATTACTATCCGCCCCTTGCCGGCTGCAAAGGCAAAGTTGGCAACATCCGGAGAGAGGCTGTAGTAGAACGACTCATCCGGAAAGTTGTAGCCGGTCGGCGGATTGGGCGGGAACGTGATCGGCAGGTTCGCGTCGAATGGGGGGATGGAGGTCGGGTTCGGCAATATGTTGCAGATCGGCAGCGCCGAAACCGGAGAAACGGCCCTGGAGAAGCACTGCTGCACCGCCAGCCCGTTGTTGTCACGATACCAGGAGGGGAATCCGTAAATATTCAGCGGACCGAAATCCCTCAGCACCGCCTCCGCCCCGGTGGCGCAGACCGATAGCAGCATTACCACCGTCAGCAACAATCCCAACAATCTTCTCGTGGTTTTCATGATTTTTCCTCCGTAACCCATAATCTGCGGCCGTTTTATTTATGTTTCCGTCAATGAGGCGCTGAATCCGGTGCGATTGAGCAGATGACATCGCCATCGTTTGAAATCCGACAACTTCCGTCGGGTACCCATCCCATATCAACAAGCATGCCAGTACTCAGAACACCCCATAAACCCACATAACTACTTGATATTACGTAAATTGCTCAAGCAGGTAAAATCCACCCGGGGGTGCCAAAAAAATATTGGCTATCAGCGTCCAATGAGATCATCAGCTAGCTAACAAACCGTTATTGTTGATCATTGCAGCTGTAAAAAAAATCAGCGCCAGTCCGGATTTTTGCCATCTTGCATAAAAAAGCATTTGTGTTTAGTGTGTTAGACATGCGGATCAATCAGATCGCACAAGATTCAAGCATGAAATGGACATGAATTACCGAAAGCAATTTTGACTATTGCAGTTAAGATCAGATTTCTCATATAGTGAATTCAACGACATCTCGGTAGGCAAGCGGGGCTTTGAAATGGAAAGCTACAAATTACAGGGGGTTTGCGCGGCGCTATTGCTGGCGGTTCTGTTTTTTCCGGGAATTGCCGCTACCGCCGATAACGGAACAAGCCCGAAACCGGACGGCGCCTCAAGTTCCGGGTCGCAGGCCGGTATCAGGGAAACTGTGCGGCAGGGCATCCGGGTGAAACTGGATGTTGAGCCGCTGGCGGCCGCCGGGGAATCGGCAGCCGAAGTGCGCGAGGGAGAGTACGCCACCGTCAGCCTGAAACTGAGTGATGCCGACAGCGGAGCGCCGGTGACCGCCATGATGCCGAAGGTCTGGATCGACCTGCAGAAGGAATTCAAAGGGGATAAGAAAGGTCAGCCGGCCATCACCTGCGTCGACAAGGTGCGCGGCTACCTGCAGGGCACCCTCAGCTTCCGGCCGGATATCGACCTGAACAGCTATTACATCCTGACCCTCAACAACGACGCCACGATCGGGGTCATCGATCCGATCAAGGGGGTGGCTGGATATTCGCAGCTGTATGCGATGATTGCACTGGCTCGTCCGGGAGAGGACTGGGTCTACAGCCGCGACGGGAAGACCCTCTTCGTGACGATGCCCAAGGCCGGCCAGGTTGCGGTTATCGACACGGAAAACTTCAAGGTGACCGGTAACCTGGCCTCAGGCAGGACCCCCTTCAGGATAGCGCTCCAGCCGGACGGCAGATATCTCTGGGTCGGCAACAATGGCGAGGGAGACTCGAGCGGCGTAACTGTGCTGGACGCGGTCAGCGGCAAGCCGGCAGCCTGGCTTCCCACCGGGGCCGGCCATCACGAACTGGCTTTCAGCGACGACAGCAGCCACGCCTTTGTCAGCAACCGCGACAGCGGAACCGTATCGGTCATCGACATACAGCTGCTGAAGAGGATCAAGGACATCAAAACCGGCGACAAACCGGTCAGCATCGCATTTTCGCGCCTCAGCAAGACACTCTATGTCGCCCATGAAGGCGATGGCAGCGTTGCGGTCATAGACGGCTCCAAACTGGAAATCAGCGCGCGCATTGCTCTGGAACCGGGCCTCAAGGCGCTTCGCTTCGCGCCGGGAGATCGCTGGGGCTTCGCGGTAAATTCAAAGACCCGCCGGCTCTCGGTGTTCGACGCATCCAGCAACGGCATCGCCTACGACGGCGAAGTCGGCAATGAGCCGGAACAGATCACCTTCACCGGAGAGTTCGCCTACATCCGCTCCAAAAAGACCGCCGAGGTCACGATGATTGCGCTGTCCAACCTGGGCAAAGGGGACAAGATGACCCCGCTGAGGATTTCGGGTGGCGGAATCGCACCGAGCGAATCCACCATCCGTCCTTCCCTGGCCGACAACATCGTGGCGACCCCAGAGGGGAACGCGGTGCTGATCGCCAGCCCGGCGGACGCCACAATCGTCTACTACATGGAAGGAATGGGGGTTCCGGCCGGGAACTTCCGCACCTACGGAAGGGTTCCCCGGGCGGTCAGCATAGTCAATCGACAGTTACGCGAGACAGCACCGGGAGTTTACTCCGCCAAGGTCAGGATTCCGGCCGGCGGGCGATACGACCTGGCATTCCTGCTGGATTCGCCGCGCCTGGTGCAGTGCTTCGGCTTCGAAGCCGCGGCAAATCCGGTCATATCGAAACTGAAGAGCAACCGGCCGGTTGATATCGAATTTATGAACAAGGAGCTCCGCCTGACCGCGGGAAGTCCCTACAAGCTGCGTTTCCGGATGAAAGATTCGGCCAGCGGCCAGCCGGTTACCGGCATCAGGGACCTCACCGCCCTGGCCAGCCTTTCACCGACCGGATCCTGGAGGCAGAGCCATGCAGCGGCTCCGCTGGATGACGGGAGTTACCAGATCGAGTTCAATGCGCCCAGAACCGGAATATACACTTTTTATTTCACGATCCCGTCAATGCAGCTGAAGGTCAACCAGATTCGTCCGCTAGACCTGCACGTGCGCTGAATGGATCGTGCCAGCACCCTGCAACCGGAGACCGTATGAACCGGAAAATACTTGCCATATACCTGCTGCTGCAGGTGATTCTGACCATGGCTGAGGTCGGCGCTGCCGAGGCCCAAGTGCAGCTGACTCTGGTTCCGGAGGGCGCAAATGTTTTCTCGCTCCGGGGCAGCGGACTCAATAACATCGCCGTGCTCGACTTCGAATTTTCATACGACACAGCCGCCATGAGCAATCCGCAGGCGGTCCGGGGGGAATTGATCCCGTCCGACGCGATCTTCGACTTCAACCCATCCCTGCCGGGAGAGATACGCCTGTTCAGCCGGATCGCCAAAAAGGCGATCAACGGCAGCGGCACGATCGCCAGGCTCATTTTCGAAGGGGTGGCAAATACCGAAGGACGTATTCTGAACATGAGCGCCAACCTGGTTTCGGTGACGGCAACACCGGTGAGCGCCACTGTGCGGATCATGAGCGGACCCCGGCAGCAGCCACCTGCTCCGCAGCCTGATGCGTCCCCGGCAGCTACGCCCGAGACCGTTGCGGCTGATGCCGAGCCAACTGTCCAGCCGGCCGCGAGCGCTTCCCGGACGAGCACGACGACAACTCCATCGGCTTCAAACATGCCGGGAACCGTGACAATGCCGCCGGGCCGGCCTGAAAACGAGAGCGACGCCCCCCCGGCAGCGAGTGTACCCACGGAAACGCCGCCTCCCGTGCAACAAACTGCAGCTACGCCGCCACGGCAGCGCGAGGTGCCGGAAGCGGCAATGCCGGAACCATCGGTTACGTTGAAAAGCGTGAGCTACCCTGGCGTGATGGACCGCCTCAGGGAATATGGCGGCCCGAGAACGCCGCAGGCGTTGGCCGCACTGTTTGAACCGGCTTCCGGGCGTATGGTCCGGCAGGAGCCGGAGGCGGCTGTCTCGGATGGTGAAAATGTCGTCAGGCTCCGGATAGATCTGCCGTTAACACTGAAAGAGACCCCCAGCTTCTCGTTGCGCAGAGCCAGCATGATATCCCTGCAGCACGCCGAAGACGGAAGCTGGCTGATCGAGGCCAGACCGGCCAGGGACAGTATCGATGCCCGGCTTACGGTCAATGCCGGCGGAGGCACGATCCTGTTTCCGCTGGTGGTGGCCCCGGCGCTGGAGCCGGCCCTGCTGGCAGCGTACGCTTCGGTTGAGGAGCTCTTCCTGCGCTACCTCAAGCCGGACGGCCAGCAAAAATATCCGCGCTTCGATCTTAACCATGACGGGAAAATCGATCACATCGACGACTACATCCTTACCGTCAACTATCTGGCGGAACGAAACGGTTCCGCCTCGAAAACGGCCGGTGAAAAGCGGCCGTAAAACCGGAACACGATATTTCGCAAAGGAACAATCCCATGAGATGGTATACACTGGCAGGCGCCATACTGATGCTGCTTGCAGCCCTGATCCGACCCGGAGATTCCCTGGGCGCCACACCGGCAAAACCGGCCACGGTGCGCGTCCAGCTGCATGACCTGCCGATGCTGGACCAGGATGGCAGGCAATTGCGCTTCAAAAGCGACGTGATCGGAGACAGGCTGGTGGCGATCACCTTCACCTACACCACCTGCACGACGATCTGCCCGATCTTGGATTCGATTTTCGTCAAGCTGCAGGACAAGCTGCCCGGCCGTCTCGGCAAGGACATTTTTCTGGTGACCGTCAGCATCGATCCGGTCAACGACATTCCGCCGCGGCTCAAGTCCTATGCCGGAAAACTGAAAGCCAAGCCGGGCTGGAGCTTCATGACCGGCAACAAGGTCAACGTGGACAAGGTGCTGGTGGGACTGGACATGTTCAGCGCCGACATCCTCAACCACACCCCCTCGATACTGGTCGGAGACGGCAAATCCGGGGTCTGGAGACGCTTCTACGGCTTTCCTTCCGCGGACAAGCTGCTGGCCGCGCTGAACGAGCTGTCCGCAGCCCGTTCCAGATAAAGATCACGGGAGCACTGAAATGAACATGCTCAAGACCATGACCTGCATTATCCTTCTGTTTTGCGCTCTGGCGTCCCGGTCTCAGGCTGCAACGACGCTGCCGGGTGCAAAGGATAGCGATGCTGCCAGGCGCGCTTACTTCACCGACCTCAAGGTCATCAGCAACGAGGGGCGGGAACTGCGCTTCTACTCCGACATCCTCAAGGACAAAACCGTCCTGATCAGCTTCTACTACCTGGACTGCGGAACAGTCTGCCCGCTGCAGAACAAGGTACTGGCCGAGCTGCAGAACCTTCTGGGAGAGCGGCTTGGCAGGGATATCCTGGTCCTGTCCATCTCGGTGGACCCGGCCCGCGACACTCCCGAACTGGTCAAGGCCTATGCCAGGTCATGGAACGCCAGAACGGGCCGCCTGTTTCTGACCGGCAGCAAGCTCAACGTGGACTGGATCAACTACAAGCTGGGCTATTACACCGAGGACCCTCCCACCCACAAGGCCACCTATCTGCTGGGCAATGTGAAATCAGGGCACTGGATGACCGTACGCCCCGACACCAAGGCCAGGGTGCTGGCGGACAACCTGCTGAAGCTGGCGGAGGGGCATGATGCTGCGCGCTGACACCTCAAGCCGCTCCCGGACGGCACTGATCATCCTGCTGGTGATGTTCAGCCTGCCTCTTTTCTGCGCGCAAAAAACCGCCGCCGCTCCGCTGACCCCGCAGGAGGAACGCGGGCGTCAGGTCTATGTCAACGGCGCCAGCCCGTCCGGAGTCCCGATCCTGGCCTATTTCGGCAAGGACCTGCTGGAAGTGCCGGGAGAATCGGCCACCTGCGCCAGCTGTCACGGATATGACGGGCTGGGGCGAACCGAAAGCGGCGTGATCCCCTCCAACATCACCTGGCCCCGGATCATGAAGAGCTATGGCCACATCCATCCCGACGGCACGGAGCATGGCGCCTTCACGGTGGAGAGCCTGAAGAGTTACATGGAGGACGGCATCTACCCCGGCGGCAGGCAGGGCGACCCGTCGATGCCGGTTTACCGGATCGATGCCAGGGACCTGGATGATCTGGTATCCTACCTGAAAAGGCTTGACAGTTATCTTGACCCGGGCATCAGCGATTCGCTGATCAGGATCGGCACGCTGCTGCCGGCCGAAGGCCCCTCAGCCGAACTGGGCGAGGTGATGCGCCGGACGATCGAGGCATATTTCAACGACATCAACACCCGGGGGGGAATTTATGGACGCAGCCTGTCTCTGACTGCGGACAGGCCCCGCACTACGGCCGACATGTCGCGCTTCCTGAGGTCGATGGCTCCAGGGCAGGAAGTCTTTGCGCTGGTCAACAGCTTTACGCCCGCAATGGAATCGCAGCTGGGAGACCTGATCGAAGAGCAGCATCTGCCACTGATCGCCCCCTTCTCGCTATTTCCGATCGAAGACCAGCTGCTTCACCGCTACCGCTTCTACCTGTACGCCGGACTGCGGGAACAGATCATGGTGCTGGTGCGCCACGCCACCATCAACCTGACGCTGAAAAACCCTCGCATACAGATTCTCTACCCGGAACGGGAGGGACTGGCCGGGATGCTGGCAACTGCCGTGGAGCTCTTCCAGGCCAAGGGGTGGAAGAACATCTCCCAAACAGGTTACACCTCCGGTGGAACGATCCCGGCTGCGGCACTTGAGCGGCTGCGCGACGGCGGGTCCGATCTGTTGCTGTTTCTGGGCGGTGAAACCGAGGCCGGGACTTTGCTTAAAGCTTTGGGCGACGGCGGATGCGCAACCACGCTGCTGATGCCGGGAGTGCCGGCGGGAAAAGCCGTCTACAGCATTCCGCCATCCTGCAAGGACAGGGTCTGGCTCTCGTTTCCGTCACTGCCCGACGACCGCAAGGAGTGGGGTTTGAGCGAGTTCCGGGCCATGGCCGCCCGGCAGCAGCTGGCGGTAACCCATCCGACGGCACAGCTGGCGGCCTACTCGTCGGCCAAGATCCTGGTGGAGGGGTTGCGCCGGGCCGGTCGCAACCTGAGCCGCGAAAGGCTGCTGGAAGCGCTGGAGGGCATCTTTGAATTCGATACCGGGCTGACTCCGCTGGTATCCTACAACAAAAACCGCCGCATCGGGGCGCTGGGAGCACATATCGTCGGGGTCGATCCGCTGCAGGCGGGCAGCAACGGTCTATTCATCCCCCGCGGCTGGACATCGGCCCAATGACACTGTTACGGAGCAACCCGATGAATCTGCGCGCCTCAACCATATTCGCGACATATACGGCAGTGGGCCTTTTGTTGCTGGCAGTGATCGTCATCGACTCTTCCTCGCGCTCCGCAACCGACCGGCAGCAATTGGAAGAGCGGCGGGCGCTGGTAAAGAGCCTTTCGCTGACCGACCTGGTCCTGTTCACCGATGCGCGCTACACCCGGCATCCGTCGATGGCGGACCGCCACACCCCCTTCCAGGACTATCCGCTCTCGCTGGAGCACTTTCCCTCCGGCTCCCTGATCCCCCCGCCCCCCCATGTGAGGTACTATGGCAAACATTGAAAAACAGCGCGCGATCCTCGATTTCACACTGGCGGCGCTGATGCGCAGGAAAGGCAAGAATGCGGCGCTGCTGGTGGTTTACACCCTGGTGGTGGCCGCACTGGCATCGGTCATGTTCCTCACCAAGAGCATCCGCTCGGAAGCCGCGGCGGTACTGGCTGATGCTCCGGAACTGGTGGTGCAGCGGATGATGGCCGGCCGCCATGAACTGATCCCGGTCAGCTACATCGAAAAGATCGCCTCGATTCGCGGTGTCAAGTCGGTCAGGGGCAGGCTGTGGGGCTATTATTACGACCCGGTTTTCGGCGCCAACTACACGCTGCTGGTCCCGCAGGAATCACCCCCCGAAGAGGGCATGGTTGCCGTCGGCCAGGGAGTGGCGCGCAGCGCCCTGGCCGAAGTGGACAACATCATGCCGTTTCGCACCAGCCAGGGCGCCCTGTTCACCTTGACCGTGGGCCGGGTGCTGCCGGCCGGAACGGAGCTGGTTTCCTCGGACCTGATCCTGCTCTCCGCCGGCGACTTCAAGACCCTGTTCGGCATACCCGATGGCATGGCCACCGATCTGGTGGCCGAGGTTTCCAACCTGTCCGAGATCCCGACCATCGCCGCCAAGATCGCCAGACTGCTGCCCGACACCCGCCCGATCGCCAGGGACGAAATCCTGCGCACCTATGATGCGATCTTCAACTGGCGCAGCGGCATCCTGCTGGCGATCCTGTCCGGGGCACTGCTGGCGTTCTTCATTTTTGCCTGGGACAAGGCCACCGGGCTGTCGGCCGAGGAACGCCGCGAGATCGGCATCCTGAAAGCGATCGGCTGGGACGTTGGCGACGTGCTGATGATGAAACTCTGGGAAGGCGCGGCCCTGTCGCTGACCGCCTTCCTGACCGGCGTGATCCTGGCCTGGCTGCATGTGTTTGCCGGCGGGGCGGCGCTTTTCGTGCCTGTGCTGAAGGGGTGGTCGGTGCTGTACCCCTCTTTCCACCTGACTCCCTCGATCGACATGATGCAGCTGGCTGTGCTGTTTTTCCTGACGGTGATTCCCTATACCGTCGCAACCATTGTTCCCTGCTGGCGGGCGGCTACCGCCGCGCCGGACTCGGTCATGAGAGGCTAGGCGATGATCGTCCTGAACCAGGTATCCAAGGTTTTCAACAAGGGCAGACAGAACGAATTCGTTTCGCTGCGGGAGATCAGCATCACGATCCCGCGGCAGCAGGTCACGGTCCTGAAAGGGCCCAGCGGCTCGGGCAAGACCACGCTTCTAAGCATCATCGGCGGCATGTCGCGCCCCACCTCCGGCCGCGTCACGCTGGACGGGCGCGAGACGACCAGCCTGCCGGAGCGTTTCCTGGCGGCGCTGCGCCGGGAGACCTTCGGTTTCATCTTCCAGCAGTTCAACCTGATCAGCGGCATCAGCATCCTCGAAAACGTGATGCTGCCGGCCGTCCCCAACGGAGAGCGCCACGCGGTCCTCAAGGGGCGTGCCCTGGAACTGCTGGCCATGTTCGGGCTGGAAGCCCGGGCCGCGGCACGGGTCGAGCTGCTTTCCGGAGGAGAGATGCAGCGCGTGGCCATCGCCCGGGCCCTGATCAACAATCCGGGGGTCATCATCGCCGATGAACCGACCGCCCATCTCGACTCGAAACTTTCGGAAGAACTGATCACGATCATGGGGCGGCTCAAGCAGGAAGGGAGAACCATCATCATGGCCAGCCACGACCCGCTGGTCTGCGAAGCCGGAGTGGTGGACAACCTGGTCGAGATTCGCGACGGCAAAATCCGCGACTCCGCTCCGGCGCAATGATCCTGCACCCGTCCGTCATAGCCCTGATCTGCGGTTCGCTGCTGACCAGCGCGATCATGCTCTACGCCTCTTTTTTCGCGCTGCGGATTATCCGCCGCTGGGATCTTGCCAGCGGCAGCGAACTGCAGCTCGAACTGGAGCACCGCACCTACCTGATTTCAACGATCATGGCCTGCGGCATGGTCTTCCAGGCCCTTTCCCTGTTTCTGTTCATCCAGACCGCCGACAGCCTCAGCACACTTTTCAAGGGGGCCATGTGCGCCGCCGGAACCCTCAACCTGAACATGTTCGGCTATCCGCTGCTGCTGCTGAAACTGGCCATTTTCCTGCTGGCCGGCCTCTGGCTGATCATCAACCACAGCGACAACCGGGGTTACGACTATCCGCTGATCCGGGTCAAATACCTGCTGCTGTTGGGCATAACCCCGCTGATGGTGGCCGATTCGCTGCTGCTGGGACTGTACTTCGGGTCGATGAAGCCGCACGTGATCACCTCCTGCTGCGGGAGCCTGTTCGGGTCTGAAGCAAAAGGCCTGGCCCCCGCGCTGGCGCTGATCCCGGAGGTTCCGCTGCTGGCCGTCCTGGCCGCGGTCGTGACAGCCCTGCTGATATCCGGCGCCGGCTACCTCCGCAGCGGCCGGGGCGCGGTCCTGTTTTCGGTTCTGTCGCTGGCAGCTTTCCTCTGCGGAGCCGCGGCGCTGGTATCGGCCTTGCCGGTATACATCTACGCGCTCCCCAGCCACCACTGCCCCTTCTGCATGCTGCAGCGCGAGTACGGCTTCACGGGATATGTCTACTACGCCACACTGCTGGGAGGTGCGGTCAGCGGGATCGGCGCAGGTATCCTGCAACGCTTCCGCCGCATAGGGAGCCTGGCTTCGCTGCCGGTTTTCCAGCGCAGCCTGGTCACCGGGGCCATGCTGCTGTTTGCGGTTTTTATGGCGCTTGCCTTCTGGCAGGTATGGTTTTCGGAGTTGCGGCTGACATAGTTTCGGGTGTTGATCTGCCCTCATCCCGCCCGTGTTCCAGGTTTCGTGTTTATATTTCTCCGCTTAACTGTTAGTATCGGCAAACAAACACTTTCACAGGAGGCACTATGCGAATACATCGGACACTGATATGCGGAGCGCTGCTGCTGACTGCCACGGCAGCCCTGGCCGCACCGGCCGAGCAGCAGCTCAAGCAACTGGAACAGCGTGCAGCCAAGGCGGCTGAATCAACCGTCGTGGAATTCGCCAAAGACGGCCTGACCGCGGCCGGAGCCAACATAGCGGCCGCCCGGGCGGCGCTGGCGGCAGGCAGGGAACGGGAGGCCGTCCAGCAGGCGGAACTGGCCGAAGCCCGCCTCAATGCGGCCGAAGCCAGAACGGCCGAAAAGGAGATGATCGAAAAGGTGGCGGTGCGCCGTTCCGAACTGAAGAAAGCGGAAGCGCTGCTGGAAAGATATCGCCAGGGGGAGGTCAACTGACATGAAAGCACGAAAGCTGATCCTGATAACCACCCTCTTGCTTTCCGCTTCGGCGGCGCTTGCCGCCGAGAAGAGCAAGGCGCTGGTACAGTTGGACACGGCGCGCGCCGCCGTCGAAGCCATGGCCGCCAGGGCCGGCGACAACAGGGAAGCGGCCGCCGGCCTGGAACTGGCCCGGGCAGCCATCAAAAAAGGGGCCGATGCCGCCGAAAAAGGGCGGCAGATGTTCGGTTTCGGCGGCATCAGGCCTGAAGCCGAACAGGAGGTCAAGAATTATGCCGACATCGCCGAACTGGAAACAGCCGCGGTTGCCTCCCGGCTGGAGAAAGCCCGCTCGGCGGCCGAGCTGGAAGCGCTGGACAAGCAGCTGGCAGTTGTAAAAACCAGGATAAAGCTGTTCGAGGATCGTAAAGCCGAGCTGGAGAAGTACAAGGCCGAAGCGGCCAAATGCCAGGGCGCTGCCGGGGAGATCGAAACCCTCAAGGCAGAAAAGGCACGGCTCTCCACCAGGATTGACAAGCAGGAGGCCGAGATCAGGGAGTTGAAGGCCCGGCTGGAAGACGCCGCCAAACCGGATGCCTGCAAGGAAGCAGCACCGGCGACCGCACCGGCGAAAACGCTGCCGGTTCCGGCCGCAAAGGAACCCGCCCCGGCTGCTCCGGCTCCGACGGCAGAAATCCCGGTAGCGAAGGAACCGGCGGCGGTTAAAGCCCCTTGATTCCCTTGATCCGCAACATCTACGGCGAGATCCCCCCCACCCTGCCGGCGGAGTTGATCCAGACCCTGGCGGAGGTAGAGAATGTACGCATCGAGCGGATCATATCCGCCGGCCAGGCGACCGCCACGGGCGCCTGGTACGACCAGGCCTGGGACGAATGGGTGATCCTGCTGTCGGGTGGCGCCGGACTGCTGTTCGAAGGCGAGCTGCAGGCCAGGCAGTTATCGCCTGGCGATCACCTGCTGATACCGGCCGGCTGCCGGCACCGGGTGGAGTGGACCGATGCTCGACAGAAGACGGTCTGGCTGGCGGTGCATGTTCATAATTCAATCAGCGCGGAGATTGCAACCTGATGATAAGAATAATTGCAGGCATTCTGATGCTGCTGGCCGTTATAACCCTGGCAGCGGCGCCTTCGGACGCCGCCGAGCCTTTTACGGTAGTGAGCGCCGTGGAATTGAAGGCCATGATCGACGGCAAAGACCCGGCTCTGGTGGTGATCGACTCCCGCAGCCGGGAAGAATTCGAAGCGGCGCATATCAGTGGTGCTGTGAGCCTGCCATACCAGGAGTTGGCTGCCGACAGGAGCCTGCTCGACTTCCCCGCAAACGCGAAACTGGTCTTCTACTGCAGCGGCTCCACCTGAGGACAGAGCTCTCGGGCAGCGCGTGTCGCCGCCGAAACGGGTTTCACCAACCTGTACGTGCTTAAAAACGGCCTGCCGGCCTGGAAAGAAGCCGGGCTGCCGCTGGACGGGGTAAAATGATGAAAAGCACCATTGCCTGCCGCCGCCACTGGGTTTTCGACCTGGACGGCACCCTGACCATAGCGGTGCATGACTTCGCCGCCATTCGCAGGGAACTGCGCATCCCGGACGGCTCCGACATCCTGGGGCACCTGGAGTCACTTCCTAGGGCGGAGGCGCTGGAGTTGCACCGGCGACTGCAGGAGATCGAGCTGGAGCTGGCCCGGCTGACCGGCGCGGCCCACGGCGCAACGACCCTGGTAGAACGGCTGCACGCCAGCGGCGCATTCCTGGGCGTGCTGACCCGCAACAGCAGGGAAAATGCGCTGCGAACACTGGACCTGATCGGGCTGGGTGAGTATTTCAACGCGGATTACGTACTGGGGAGGGACGAGGCGCGGCCGAAACCGGACCCGGACGGCATCCACCGCCTGGCGGTGCTATGGGAGGCCGACCCGGCCGAAATGGTAATGGTGGGTG
>JAWDJY010000028.1:0-53599 GCA_032469775.1 Geobacteraceae bacterium
CCATCCGCGCCTGCTGGAAGACGCAGACATTGCTGCAGCTGTAGTAGACCGGGATGATCAGGGTCGGCATGCTTACCAGGTCGGCCAGTCGAACGCTCGCGCCGGACTCGTCGCGAAAACTCAGGTCAAGGGGGATTTTCACCCCCAGCCGCTCATCGACGCCGATGGCCCGATCCTGCTCCGGTACGGACGCGGCATTGGCGTAGTCCGGCGGTAAAAGGGGGGCAGTGCTTAAGATCAGCGCCGTGGCCAGCGATATCAGCAGGTTGGACAATTTCAGCATCAAGCGCACCATGTCTGTTTAATCCGGTTCTGTTGAGGAAATACTATACGCATTCAGTGGCGGGCTGACCAGAGACATTTGCCGCATTGTCAATTCTCCCGCAATTTTGACGCTCACACCCCGCTCCGCTTGCCGACCGCCACCATTCCATGCTACAAGACTTGCCATGCTGCAGCTAATCAATCTATCCAAAGACTTCGCCGGTACTCCGCTCTTCAGCAACATCTCCTGGCACCTGAAAAAGGGTGAGCGGGTGGCGTTGGTCGGAGAGAACGGCGCCGGCAAATCCACGCTGATGAAGATCATCGCCGGGATCAACGAGCCAACTTCGGGCGAAATCCAGTTTGCCCGGGGGGCGCGGGCCGCCTACCTGCCGCAGGACGGCATCGTCACCTCCGGCCGGATGCTGTTTCACGAGGCCAGGGCCGCGCTGGGCGAACTGCTGGCGATGGAAGAGGAGCTCCATCGCCTGGGACAGGAACTGGAGCGCCTGCCCCATGATTCTCCCGAACACGACCAGCTGCTGCACCGTTACGGCGAACTGCAGGAACAGTTCCGCCATCGCGGCGGCTATACGATGGAGGCCGAGATCGGAGCTGTGCTGAAAGGCCTGGGGTTTTCCCAGGAGGACTGGCACCGCGACTGCGGCGAGTTTTCCGGCGGCTGGCAGATGCGCATCGCTCTGGCGCGGCTGCTGCTGCAGAAGCCGGACGTGCTGCTTCTGGACGAGCCGACCAACCACCTGGACATCGAGGCCCGCAACTGGCTGGAGGAGTACCTCTGCAACTATCCCGGTTCGGTGATCCTGGTCTCCCACGACCGCTTCTTCATGGACAGCGTCTGCAGCCGCATCGCCGAGGTCTGGAACCATGTGCTGTCCGATTACCACTGCAGCTACTCCAGCTACCTGGTCCAGCGCGAGGAGCGGGTGACCGCGTTGCGGGAAGCCAAGCGCCGCCAGGACGAGGAAGTGGAGAAGACCGAGGATTTCATCCGCCGTTTCCGCTACCAGGCCAACAAGGCTTCGCTGGTACAGTCGCGCATCAAGCAGCTGGAAAAGGTAGAACGGATCGTGCTGCCTCCCGAGCGCAAACGGATCCGCTTCCAGTTTCCGGAGGCCCCCAAGAGCGGCAAGATCGTGATGGAGCTGAAGGGGCTGACCCGTTCTTTTGGAGCTCATACCGTGCTGGACCGCATCGATCTGACCATCGAGAAGGGGGAGCGCATCGCGCTGGTCGGGCATAACGGCGCCGGCAAATCGACCCTGATGACTGTGCTGGCCGGGGGGGAGTTCCAGGGGGGCGAGCGGATTGCCGGGCACAATGTCAGCATGGATTACTTCGCCCAGGACCAGGCCAATGTGCTGGATCCGGGCCGCACGGCCTATGACGAGCTGTACGCCGACGCCCCCTATGCGATGGTGCCAAGGCTGCGCGACATCCTGGGAGCCTTTCTCTTCTCGGGCGACGATATCCACAAAAAGGTCGGGGTGCTCTCCGGCGGCGAGCGCAACCGGCTGGCGCTGGCCAAGATGCTGCTGCGCCCTTCCAACCTGCTTCTGATGGATGAACCGACCAACCACCTGGACCTGTACAGCAAGGAGGTGCTGCTGGACGCGCTGAAGGGCTTCGAGGGGACCGTGGTGTTCGTCTCCCACGACCGCTACTTCGTCAACGCACTGGCCACGCGGATCGTCGAAGTCGAGGGGGGCGGGCTGGAGAGTTATTTCGGTGACTATGAGTATTATCTGGAAAAGAAGGGCGGCATCGCCAGCGTTGCTTCCAGGCCTGGAGTTTCAGCGGCTTCTGGCCCGGTGGCGGATAGTCCGTCCGCCAGCCTGCCGCCGCTGAAAAAAGAAGAGCGCCTGCGTGACCGCGAAGAGGAAAAGCGGCGCAAGCGCGAAGAGCAGTCGCGCCAGAAGCGGATCGGCGAGGTGGAGGCGCAGATCGCATCCACGGAGAAGGAGCTGGAACGGCTGGAGGTAGAGATGAACTCGCCCGGTTTCTTCGACGATCCCGAGCGCGGCCAGCAGGGGGGCGAACGCCACGCGGCCCTGAACGAGAGGCTGGAAGAGCTGTACGGCGAGTGGGAAGAGCTGTCGGTGTGATTTCGAACAGAGCGTACCAGTAGATCAATAGTTCCCCATCCGGTAAAGGCGCCGGATGGGGAATTTATTTTTTCAGCGCCTGCCGCCCAGTATCGACCCCAGGACGCCCCGGACAATTGCCCGTCCTACCTGACTTCCAACCGAACGGGCCGCGCTTTTGGCCAGCGCTTCCAAAACTCCCTCGCGGCGCCTTCCGCCTGAGCCGACGGCGCCTCCGAACACTTCACCAAGCATCCCGCCAATTCCACCGCCCGACGATGTAGTTTCAGCAGCAGTCTGTTGCTGTGCCGCAGTGACTTGTGCAGCTTGTCCGGCACGTGCTTTCAGGATCTCGTAAGCTGATTCGCGGTCAACAGTATTTTCATAAACACCTGCCACCAGCGATGAAGCAATCAACTGCCGGCGCTGGCTGTCATCAATCGGACCGATCTGCCCATGGGGCGGGATTATAAATGCACGTTCCACAACCTGGGGTTGACCATTCTCGCCCAGGCACGAAACCAGTGCCTCACCCACGCCTAACTCGGTAATCGCCATTTCTTCGTCCAGATTGCTGTTGTCGCGCATGGTTTCCGCAGCCGCCTTGACCGCTTTCTGGTCACGGGGGGAGAAGGCACGCAGGGCGTGTTGCACCCGGTTGCCCAGCTGGGAAAGCACCCTGTCTGGTACATCTGTCGGGTTTTGTGTAATAAAAAAGACACCAACCCCCTTGGAACGGATCAGCCGCACCATCTGTTCGATCTTTTCCAGCAGTACCGGTGGAGCATCGCTGAACAGCAGGTGCGCTTCGTCAAAGAAAAACGCCAGTTTCGGTTTTTCCAGGTCGCCCGCTTCCGGCAGGTTTTCGAACAGCTCGGAGAGCAGCCATAACAACAGCGTCCCGTATAATTTGGGGGACTGCATCAGTTTGTCGGCAGAAAGGATATTGATGACCCCCAAGCCCCTTTCGGTCTGCATCAGGTCATCAATGTTCAGCATCGGCTCGCCGAAGATCCTGTCCCCACCCTGGCTTTCCAGCGCCAGCAAGCCGCGCTGGATCGCGCCTACGCTGGCTGAGGAAATATTGCCGTATTCGGTCGTAAATGTTTTGGAATTTTCACCGACGAATTGCAGCATGGAGCGCAGGTCCTTCAGGTCCAGCAGGAGCAAGCCGCTGTCATCGGCAACCTTGAACACAAGATTGAGTACTCCGGCCTGGGTCTCGTTCAGGTCCAGCATCCTTGCCAGGAGCAGCGGTCCCATGTCGGATATGGTGGCGCGTACCGGATGCCCGCTTTCGCCGAACGGATCCCAGAGTGTCACCGGATAGCCCTGGAATTGATGGTCGGTGATGCCAAGCATTTCCAGGCGTTCCTCCACCTTCTTGTTGCCACCCCCGGCCTGGGAAACGCCGGTCAGGTCGCCCTTTACATCGGAGATGAAACATGGAACTCCAATGCCTGAAAACTGCTCGACCAAGGTCTGCAATGTGACAGTTTTTCCGGTGCCGGTGGCGCCGGTGATCAAGCCGTGCCGGTTGGCCATTGCCGGCAGAATGAACAGCTCACTCTTGTCATTTTTGGCAATAAGCAGGGGAGAACTCATGGTTTCTGCTCCTTTATGCGAATATTATCAATGATGTCAGCTTGATTGAAGCCGGATTGTATCATAAAACGATGAAAAACAATAAAATGTAGTATAAATAATGATCATGAAATTGGTGCACTTTTTCCTGATGTTTCTTGCGTAGCTTCGTGATAAGAATAATCCATGCATGTCCTGTTAAAGTGGGGTGAACTATGAGTACACGAATCGAAAGAGATTCCATGGGCGAGATGGCCGTTCCGGCCGAGGCCTACTACGGTGCCCAGACTGCGCGGGCGCTGCACAACTTCCCGATTTCAGGCCTTAAGCCGCACCCGGCCTTTGTCTGGGGTACGGTGGTGATCAAACGCTGCGCCGCACTGGCCAACATGAGCACCGGACGGCTGGATGCGGAAATCGGCAACGCGATCGTGGCCGCCGCCGACGAGGCGCTGGCCGGCGGGCTGGCGGACCAGTTCGTGGTGGATCCCTTCCAGGCCGGCGCCGGCACCTCCCACAACATGAACGCCAACGAGGTGTTGGCCAACCGCGCGCTGGAACTGTTGGGAAGAGAGCGGGGCGACTTCAGCACGCTGCATCCCAACGACCATGTCAACATGGCCCAGTCCACCAACGACGTGATCCCGACCGCGATCCGGCTGGCCTCGCTGGAGATGCTGGATCCGCTGCTGGAGGTGCTGGAGGCGCTGGAACAGGCGCTGGCGGCCAAGGCCGGCGAGTTCGACCACGTACTGAAATCGGGGCGCACCCACCTTCAGGATGCGGTTCCGATCCGCATGGGGCAGGAGTTCGGCGCCTATTCCGCCGCGATCCGCAAGAACCGCGAGGGGCTGGAGGCGTGCATCCCGGCGCTGCTGGAGCTGGGTATCGGCGGCAGCGCCGTCGGGACCGGCCTGAATGCCGAACCGGATTACATCAGAAACATCGTCGAACAGCTGGCGGTCGCGACCGGTTTCCCGCTGGTCTCCAGCCCGGACCTGTTCGAGGCGATGCAGAATATGGACCCGTTTCTTTCGCTGTCATCGGCGCTGCGGCGCACCGCGGTCAATATCGGACGCATCGCCAACGATCTCCGGCTTTTGGCCTCCGGACCCCGCACCGGCCTGGACGAGATCCGTCTGCCGGCCATCCAGCCCGGCTCCTCGATCATGCCTGGCAAGATCAATCCGTCGATGGCGGAGATGACCAACATGGTCTGCTTCCAGGTGATCGGCTGCGACCAGGCGGTGATGCTGGCGGCGCAGGCCGGGCAGCTGGAGCTGAACGTGATGATGCCGCTGATCTCCTGGAACCTGACTTTTTCGATGGAACTGCTCAGGAATTGCGTGCAGAAATTCACCGATTCCTGTATAAATGGAATCACCGTCAACGAGGCGCGCTGCCGTGCTTATCTGGACCAATCGCTCGGCCTGGTGACGGTGCTGGCTCCCTACATCGGCTATAACGCCTCGGCCGCCATAGCCAAGGAGTCGGTCGCCAGCGGCAAGAGCATCCGCGAGATCGTGCTGGAGCAAAAGCTGATGCCGGAGGCTGAACTGGACAAGGTCATGCAGCCGGAACACCTGACCGAACCCGGGCTGCCGAAGTAGCTGCCCCGGATTTTATATCAACACCACAACCAAAGGAGAATGAAACAATGAAAGAAGAAGTACTGAGGGTTCTTGAAATGGTACGGCCAGGTCTGCAGGCCGATGGCGGAGACGTGGAGCTGGTCGAGGTTACCGAGGACGGCATCGTCAAGGTGCGTCTGAAGGGCGCCTGCGGCAGCTGCCCCATGTCAACGATGACCCTCAAGATGGGCATCGAGCGTGCGATGAAGGAGCAGATCCCCGGCGTCAAGGAAGTCGTCCAGGTCTGATCCGATTTTGCAGTTATCCGTAACAGAACCACAGGGGTCGGCCCTCACAGCCGGCCCCTGTTTCACATGGACGCCATGACAAACAAGCCAGAGTCAGTCTTTCAACGCCCCTACCGGTCACCGTTCACTCTTTTCGATCTGGCCAGGGTAGGTTTCTTTTTCTTCGGCTTTCCGAACAACACGTTCGGGTCCGTGGATGTCACCAGTGACTGCAACCTGCGCTGCGAGCACTGCTATTTCTTCGAGCAGGAGCGTGTCGCCCAGTGGTCGCTGGAACAGTGGCGGGAGAAATTCGAGCGGATGAAGGCCGAGGGTTTCCGTTTCTATCAATGCACCTGGGTCGGTGGCGAGCCGCTGTTGCGGCCGGAACTGATCGAGTTGGGGCGCAAGTACTTCAAGTTCAACACGATAACCACCAACGGTTCGCTGCCGCTGCCGGACTGGAAGGACGTCAGCTGGTGCATCTCGGTGGACGGCGGCCGGGATTACCATGATCGCTTCCGCAACAGCCCCGGGCTTTACCAGACCATCAAGGACAATATCCGCCAGAGCGAGGGACAGCGCATCACGATCGCCTACTGCATCACCCGACAGAACTGTGCCGACATCGAGGAGTCCCTGGCGGAGTGGCACCAGAATCCCAAGGTGCGCAACATGGTTTTCAGCTTTTACACCCCGATCAGGGGGCTGGACGATGACCTCTGGCTGGATTGGCCGGAGAAGGACCGCATGCTTGACCGGCTGGTGGAGCTGAAACAGCAGTACGGAGATTTCATGGTCAATTCGAAACGGGCGCTGGGCCTGATGAAATCTGACAAGGCCGGTAGTGTTACCGGCAACTGCCTTTTCTCACGCAAGTCGTTTACCTTTGACAGCGCCGGAGGGGCGAAAAAACCGTGCATGCTGGGCCCCAAGGCGGATTGCGACCGTTGCGGCTGCATCGTTCCATTTTATCTCCGTTCGCTGACGGACCGCAAGCTGGTGCTGGATGATCTCAGGCACCGTTTTTTCTCATCGTTCCGGCGCGGTGCCTCTTCAGCGGCCAAACACAGGGCGGCTTCATGAGCAATATGGATATTACCAATATGGATCGGGCGCTGGCCAGGGTCTGTGAAACCTGTCCGGTATGCCGGACGGCCCGCAACAACCAGCGCGGAATTGCCTGGCGCTTCGTCAAGGGTGTCGAGGTCGGCATCTGCCCGTTCTGCCGGGCCTACGAACGGGTGCATGGGCGCAAGGCCCATGAACCGGCCCTGGACGGGAAGTGACCGGTTCTGGCGATGCACTCTTCTTCTCGGACCGGTGAATAATTGAAGGCTTTGGTCAAGATCGCATACCGCATGGCGATTGCCGTTGCCGCGGCAACCCTGTCGATCTCCCCGGCGGCCACCGTATCGGCCGAGGTTCCGGATACCAACAGCTATTGGAACTACCTGGCGGCAATGGAGAAGATGGCAAGGCGCCAACTTGATGGAGCGATGCAGCTCTGTCGCGGCCGAAACGGAGGGGAAGCGGAAGCGGCCATCAAGGAGTGGACCGAAACGGTTCAGCCCGGAAAGTATCCCGGTTCCGATTTCAACCCCTGCAGCGGCTCCGGTACCCTGGTCACGGGCAGGTTCACCATTGCGGCAGCCAACGGCAGGGCGACGAAGCTGACCGAGAGCGGTCCTCTCCATACGGAGTGGAATTTTGCCGCCCGTACGGTCAGTCTCTGGTACGGTGGAGACCAGATATCATTGGCGGTCAGTCCGATTGCTGTTTCGGTCCTGAAAGCTTCGCTCTGGTCGGCGGATGTGCGGCCACAGGCAGGATCCCCGAAGGACGCGATCAGTGAGAGCATGATCGTCAGCGGGCTGGAGGCCTTCTGGCGTTCGGCGCGTGAACATTACCCGAACCATTCGATGTATGACGTGGCCCTGCAGGTGATTACCGGCAAGGATGAGGGGCGGGAAATGCTGCTGGATTTCATCCGCTGCGGCAAATCGATCTGCGAGTGAAGAATAAATTACAATTGCTGAGGTTTACGTGGCACTTATCTCCCTGCGCAACATAACACTGGCCTTCGGCGGCCCACCGATATTTGACGGCATCAACCTGCAGATCGAAGCGGGCGACCGGCTCTGCCTGATGGGGCGCAACGGCAGCGGCAAATCGACGCTGCTGAAACTGATCGGCGGCGACCTGCCCCAGGAGAGCGGCGAGATTCAGCGCCAGCAGGGGCTTAAGGTGACCCAGCTGACCCAGGATGTGCCGCCCGACCTGTCCGGCAGCGTCTTTGACGTGGTCGCCTCCGGTATGGGCAATGTGGCCGCGCTGCTGGCCGAGTACCACCATGTCAGCCATGAACTGGCCCTGGACGGCAGTGAAAAGCTCCTGGCAAAGCTGGAAACGTTGCAGAAAGAGCTGGAGGAGAGCGACGGCTGGTCCCTGCACCAGGAGGTGGAACGGGTGCTTAACCGGCTGCAGCTGGATGCCGATGCCGAATTCACGGCGCTTTCGGGCGGCACCAAGCGTCGTGCGCTTTTGGCCAGGGCGCTGGTTTCGTCACCCGACATCCTGGTGCTGGACGAACCGACCAACCACCTGGATATCGATACGATCCTCTGGCTGGAGGAGTTCCTGGCCAAGAACGTCAAGACAGTGCTGTTCGTGACCCATGACCGGGCCTTTGCCCGCCGACTGGCCAACCGGGTGGCGGAGCTGGACCGGGGGCGGCTCTACGCCTTTTCCTGCGGCTATGACGAGTTCGTGGAACGGCGCGAGGCGCTTCTGGAGGCGGAAATCACCCGCCAGGCGCTGTTCGACAAGAAACTGGCCCAGGAGGAGGCCTGGATCCGCCAGGGGATCAAGGCCCGACGCACCCGCAACGAGGGGCGTGTCCGGGCGCTGAAGAAGCTGCGCGAGGAGTCCCGCCAGCGGCGCGAGCGGCAGGGCACCGCCAAGATCCAGCTGCAGGCTGCCGATCGCTCCGGCGCACTGGTTGCCGAGGCGCTGGATGTCAGCTTCGCCTTCGACGGCAGGCCGATCGTGAAGAACTTTTCGACCACGATCATGCGCGGTGACCGGATCGGGATCATCGGCCCCAACGGTTCCGGCAAGACCACGCTGCTGCGTCTGCTGCTGGGCGAACTGGAGCCGCAGCAGGGGGAAATCAAGCTCGGCACCCGGCGTGAGGTGCTCTATTTCGACCAGCTGCGCGAACAGCTGCAGCTGGACAAGAGCGTGCAGGAAAACGTCGGCGAGGGTAATGATACGCTGATCATCAACGGTCAGTCGCGCCACATCATCGGCTATCTGCAGGATTTCCTCTTCTCGCCGGAACGGGCCCGCACCCCGGTCAGCATCCTGTCCGGGGGCGAACGTAACCGGCTGCTTCTGGCCAAGCTGTTCACCAAGCCCTCCAACATCCTGGTGATGGACGAACCGACCAACGACCTGGACGCCGAAACGCTGGACCTGCTGGAAGACCTGCTGCAGGAATACCCCGGCACGCTTCTGCTGGTCAGCCACGACCGGGAATTCCTCAACAACGTGGTTTCCAGCACGCTGGTACTGACCGGCGACGGCACGGTGCGCGACTATGTCGGGGGATACGATGACTGGCTGAGCCAGTCCGCAAGCGAGGCCGCCGCAGTGGCGCCGCCTGCCGCAAAAACTGCCCAGGATAAGCCGAAGCGCCAGTCCGAGCGCGGCCGCAAGCTCTCCTTCAAGGAGGAGCGCGAGTTGGAGGCGCTGCCGGAACGGATCGCTGCGCTGGAAGAGGAACAGGCCGGTCTGCATGCGCGCCTGTCCGACCCGGATTTCTACAGGAATGCCGGCAGCGAAACCGCCGTGATCAACGCCCGTCTGGCGGAACTGGAACAGGAACTGGAGTCGGCCTTCCTGCGCTGGGATGAGCTGGAGAGTCTGAAAGGGTAGTATTTCAGGTAGATGAGTCAGTCAGGCCGTCCCGAACCGGGGCGGCCTTTTTACTTCGAGTTGCATTTAACCTTAAAAACGGCATTTAACCACAGATACATAGGATGAACACGGATAAAACCTGAAAATTCAAACAATAAGTCCTTTGCCGTATGGGTTTACTGCCCTTTGGTTTTAATCATTTGAGTTATTTGTGTTTATCCTGTTCATCCGAGTTTCAAATGTTTTTATAGAGACGTTTTGTGGATCAGCGCCCCATGGCCGCTTCAGCCCTGACGGCCTTTGCCAGGTCGGCGCTTACGGCCAGCAGCGCCCGGCCGTAGGCCGCCACCATCGCATCATAGTCATTGGATCCCATCGGCTCGCGGACCAGTGAACGGCCGGTCTTCGGGGCGCCACCGGCGGCACGGCGTAAAGACCAGGCGGCTTCGACGGTGGCGCTCTCCCCCGGCACCGCTTCGAAACGGCGGATGTCCAGCAGTATCCGGTAGTCCGCATCGCCGCCGGCATGCTGAAGAAAGGACGATACGCGGCTTGATCCGAGCAGGCGTCCCAGGTTTTCGGCGACTAGCCGGGGGATCTCGCTCTTGAGCGGTTCGGCCCAGCGCTGCGACTCCATGATTTCCACACGGTTGGCGGCGACGCGCACCACGAGCTGCGGCCGGTCCACCACCTCGGGAAGCGTGACCGGACCGACGGATATCGCCGGGTCAGCAGCCGTTGCTGATCTGGACTCGGCAGGCGCCGCTGGTTCCAGTGTGTAGAAGGTTACCCTCGGCGATCTGCTGCAGCCGGCCAATGCCAGTGCCAGACAGACGGCCGGCATGCCGGCCCTCATTAAGCGGATAACCGGAAATTTGTAACAGTGCCTCATGGTTTGTCCTCCCGTTTGCCGCGAATCAGGGATTCCGGATGCTGCTCCAGGTAATCACCGAGTACCCGCAGCGACTGTGCGGCCCGCGACATCTCCCGCAGGGTTTCGCGCAGGTCGAGCTGCACCGGCGCATCCGCCGCCAGAACCTGATTCGCTCCGCCCAGCGTCTTGCGGGCCTCTCCCAGCGTTTTGCGCACATCCTCCAGCGATTGACGTGTTTCCTGCAGCACCGAGCGCGCTTCAGGAATTACCGCGCTGTCCAGGTTTCTGAGCAGTTTCTCGGCGCTCTTCAGGGTGGTGTCCAGCGTCCGGATCGTCTTGCCCGCATCTCCGGCCAGCTCCTCGAACGGTATCTTCTCGATCTTGTGGGCGATCTGCATCAGCTGTTTCTGCATCTGGTCCATGGAACCGGGAACTGTGGGAAACCGGGGCGGATTGGCACTCCAGTCGATTCTGGCCGCCGGCGCCTTCGGAAAGAAGTCCAGCGCCACAAACAGTTGCCCGGTCAGAAGGCTCCCGCTTTTGAGTTCTGCGCGGAAACCGTGTGCGACAAGATCGTTGAGGTATGCCCGGGAACCCAGTGGCTTGACCTGTTTGGATCTGTTGCCGTACTGGGCTCGCAGACGCTCCGGATAGAACTGTATCTCGACCGGGATCGAAATCTCCGAATTTCCGGAATCCAGCGCCACGTCGATTTTGGTCACCTCACCCACGGTAACGCCCCGCAAGTCAACCGGGGCTCCGACAGGAAGTCCCCGCACAGATTCCTTGAACACCAGCTGGTAGGTCTCGATCGTTTCCGCATGTTTCAGTGCCTCGTCCCTGGTCTGGTAGAGAGTGAAGACGTTGTTGGGGGCGGCGGTTGGCGTATCGATACGGTCTTGCGGGGTCTGGAAGGAGATTCCTCCCAGAAGGATCGAAACCATTGATTCGGTGTTGATCTTGACACCGCTGGTGTTGAGGGTCAGGTCAATGCCGCTGGCCTGCCAGAAGACGGAGTTGGATTTTACATACTGGTCGAAGGGAGCCCGGATGAAAACCATGATGGTAACGCCTTTGCCGTCCCTGTCCAGTTCGGTGGAGATCACCTGTCCCACCTGCATGCGCCGGAAAAAGATCGGCGAGGAGGTGTCGAGCGAGCCGGCGTCGGCGGCATGCAGCACAAACTGGCGGCCGGGCACGTCCAGGGAGACGGCGGGAGGCGCTTCCAGCCCGATGAATTCATCCTGGCTTTCCGTCGATGTGCCGGCGTCAACGCCGATGTAGGAACCACCGATCAGGGTGCCGAGCCCGGAAATATTGCCCCCCGAAATCCGGGCGCGCACCACCCAGAAACGGGTATCCTTGACCAGCAGCCCCCTGGCGTCCTTCGACAGCTCGGCGGTCACCACCACGTGGGAGCGGTCCTTGGCGATGGCAAGTCCCTTGACCTCACCGATCTGCACGTCCTTGTACTTCAGTTTGGTTTTGCCAGCCTCCATCCCCTCTCCGGTCTTGAAAGTGATGGTGATGGTCTCGCCGCGATCCATGTAGGATTTGACCGCCAGCGAAAGGCCGATCAGCGCTGCCACGATCGGTATGATCCAGACCAGCTGGATCGAGAAGCGCCGCTTCGGCTCGCTGATTGCGTCGGGAATGTCGGAAAATTCGGGCTTATGGTCGGTATCGTTCATTGTCAGCTCTCTTTTTGAATGGGATCCCAGATCAGGCGCGGATCAAACTGCATGGACGCCAACATGGTCAGCACCACGACTGCTCCAAAAGCCAGCGCTGCCGGCCCAGCCTTTACCGTGGCCATGTTTCCCAGCTGTACCAGGGCAGCCAGGAGCGCCACCACATAGATATCCAGCATCGACCAGCGTCCGACCAGCTCCACCAGCCGGTAGAGGCGCGTGCGTTGCCTGGGGCGCCATCCGGAACGGCGCTGGACCGAAACCAGCAGCAGCGTGAGCGAAATCAGCTTGAGCAGCGGAATCGTTACGCTGGCGATGAATACGACAATGGCAATTCCCCAGGAACCGGTTCTCCAGAGTTCGACCACTCCGCTAACAATGGTGTCCTTGCGGTATTTCAAAAGCGAGCCGGTTTCCATGATAGTCAGCGTGTTGGCTGGGATATACAGGATATAGGCCGAGATCAGCAGTGCCCAGCAGCGCGCCACGCTGCCCGGCTTGCGGAAATGCAGGGGCGCGCCGCAGCGGGGGCAGTGCGCCTGACCTGTCCCCTGCCCAGGACTGGACACCAGGTTGCATACGTGGCAGGAACAAAGTCCCAGTTCGGCCGCGCTGGTCGCACCGCTCATGCCGCCACCTCCCTGTCCGATCTGCTGTCCATGCGTTCCCATACATCACGGGCGCTGAAAGTTGCCGCCGCCGCGGCCAGCAGCAGGGTCAGAGCCGCAAAGGACCAGAGGGCGATGCCGGGGATGACCTTGAAGGAACTGGTGAGCTTCACCAGCGAAACCAGTACTCCCAGCATCAGCACCTCGATCATGCCCCATGGTTTGACGATTTTCAGCATGCCGAGCAGGAGGTGAGAACCGGCGGGGACACTGCGGAATTTCAGCGGCAGCAGGAGATAGGTCATCGTGATCAGTTCCAGGGCCGGAATGAGGATGGTGGTCAGGAAAACAAGCAGCGAAACGGAGTGCATCTGTTTGTCCCACAGCGACTTAACCGCGCCGAACAGGTTGATCTCACTGCCGGTCTCCTGAATCTCGATCGCGAAGATCGGGAACAGGTTGGCGATCACGAACAGCACGGCGGCGGCCAGGGTGAAGGCCAGCGTGCGGTCGATGCTGTCGGTGGCATTCCGGTACAGCACCGCTCCGCAACGCCTGCAGCTGGCGGTGCACCCCTTTTTGAGCGGGATCTCACGCTGCAGCAGATCGCAGTCGTGACAGGCGATGAGTTTTGCGGAATGATGTTCCATCCGGAAATCGCTCCTCTTCAGTAAGGTGCCGTCAATCCCGGCAGGCCTCTGCGTCGCTTCTGGTTCGACCGCTACATGGGGCTTGAAGCTGATACCAGGGAAACCACAATCTAGCACAACATGAATTGTTATACCTAGCCCTGATAAACAGGATAAGTCGTTTTCTGAAGCAAAAATACATCTCCGGCCGGCAATCGGTGGTATACTGAAGCCGCGTAACCCTCACACAACTTCAATATCAATATAAATGAGCAAGTAATGAACAAAGGTCAGTACGGCAATGAAGCAGCTCAGAAAGAGCCGGATGAGATCAATTTCCGATCAAATCTCCCGGGGCCGGTTTCAGCATGAAAACATCTAATGCCGGAACATATAAGAAAATACTGCTCCATACCGTTTTTGCCTTTATTGCCCTGTTGCTGCTTGTTCCCCTTGCCCTGCAGAAATATCTGGCCTCCTCCCATGCGGCTTCGCAGTTATCCCGGTTGCTTTCCGGCAATCTGGGCCAGCCGGTTGTTGTTGACTCCATCGATATCTCGGACGGCACCCTTCGTCTGAAGGGGTTTTCTCTTGCAAATCCCGCCGGCTTCCCGACATCAAAGTTGCTGGCTGTCGATTCAATTGCCATCAAACCGCAATGGCTCAAGCTGCTGTCCGGTAACCGGGCCTTTGACAGCATTGCGGTGGCGGGGGTTACCATAGAGCTGCGCCGCAACAGTGCCGGCACCTGGAATTTCGACGGACTGCAGCGGCGTTTCTCTTCATCAAAGCCGTCTTCAGACGAAGTCTTCATCCACCAGCTCTCAATCAGCAAAGCTGCTGTCAAGATCAACGGGCAGGGGATTGCGGGGCTGGCCCTGAATATTTCAAACCTTGCCACAAAAGGGTCCGGCAGTTCGGGGTTCAGGATGGAATTTGACGATCCCGGCCGCAATCATTATGCGCTGTCCGGTAAAATGCGCCTCGGCAGTGATCCCGAACTGGAAATGTCCCTGTCATCTCCGTCGATCTCCCTGAAAAGTCTCTCGCAAGTATTGAAGTCTGAAAGCGCTTATCTGCCGGAACGGGGAACGGCAGATCTGCTCCTGTCGGCGGACCTGAAGAAAGGGGTTGTTCACGGCGGAGGCAGGCTGAATTTCAGCTCCGCGGTCATGCCCGCGGCGGGACGGGGCGGGGCCTTCAGCGGCAATCTGTCTCTCGCCGGCAGCTATGATCTGCAGAAAGACAGCCTCGCGCTCGATCATCTCACGCTGCATCTGAACCGGCTGCTTGCGGTCAGGGTCTCCGGGAAAGTCAGGGAGCTGAAGCGGGCAAGGCATTTCCTGATCGATGTTGCGACGGATGAAGTTGATATCGCTTCGATTGCCCCGCTGATCCCGGAACTTGGACGCAGGAAGCTGATCATCGGCGGTAAGCTGGAGAAAGGATTTCTGCATCTGTCCGGCAATGCCGCTGCAGGAATTGCCACCGGAAGTGGAAAGCTGGGTTTCTCGCACGTTATGCTGAGGCAGGATAAACGGCTTTATTTTGATGATCTGAATGTTGCTGCCGCGCTTTCCGGCACCGGCAACTTACTGACTGTCACCGGAAAAGCAATTCAGGCGCAAGCTTCAGGGGAGTCGTTTCTGGAAAGTCTGGATGCGCCTTTCAAAGTTTCAACCGACAGGCATTTCGCAAATCTCCGGGTTCAAATGCCGGCGTTATCCGCAAGGGCGCAGGGAGTGAATCTCAACGGCAGCCTCTTCTATGCCGATGGAATCGGCCTGATTGAGAACGCAAAAGTGAAGGCCGGGGATTTATCGGCGGCACTGGGGCGTTTCTCGGCCCGGATTCCGGTAAAACAGGTTTCGTCGAAAACCGGGCGCTATCCGCTAAGTGCGGATTTTTCCGGCTGCGATATCCGCCGCGGCGATGTTTCTGCCAATAAACTGTCCGGGAGCATTCGTGGCGCGTATGCCTGGAATCCTAAAGGAAAGTGGCTGGAAGGAACGGCGGAGCTGTCCGCTGAAAAGGTGGCCTGGCAGGGGAAGGAGTCCGTTGCTCCGGCGGTCAGGGTCCGGTTTTCTGAGTCGGGGGGGCAGGCGGATTTTAAAGCGTCTGTGCTGGGTGGCTCGGTGACGGGAAGTGCTTTGTTCAACCCGTTTGCCCTGCAGGAGAAAGCGGCGTTCAATCTCAGCGTCAAAGGAATCCAGCTGGCCGGAGTCAAAAAATATGCCGGCCTGGGAGGAGATACGGCCTTGACGGCAGGTGTCCTGGATGCAGCCTGCAGTGGTGACTACTCAAGATCCGCCGGTCTTGTCTGTCATGTCGAGGCGGCCGGACGTGATATGTCCGTTACCGGCAGGGTGGGTAAAACTCTCCTCTCTGCAGCAGGAATCAGGATCAACGGTGATCTGTCCGGCAAACGTCTGGTTGTCAATGAAGCGTTGCTGACAGCCGGAAAGGACGTTTCAGCCAGAGTCGCAGGCACGCTTGAGAATGTTTTTTCGCCGGATCGCCAGGGGCGGATCACCTTTACTGCTCCGGTCATGTCTCTGGCCGCAGTTGCGGATTCATTCATCAATCTGTTGCCAAGATCGATTCAGGAGGCCACCTTTGCGGGAAATGTCGCAGCGGCAGGCACAGCCGACCTGCAGGGGGGCAGGGTCCTTGTCGACGGCGCCGTAACTCTGGACAGTATAGATATTGAAGCACCCACGGAAAACATAAAAGTAACGGGAATAAACGGCGTCCTGCCCCTGTCTCTCGATCTTGCCGGCAAGGAAGTCGTCACCCCTCCGGCTTCTACAAGTTTCAGCAGGCGGAACTATGCCGCTCTCAAGGATCAGCTCCGCCGGAAGACGGAAAATAGCGACAGCATCACCATCGGCAGCAGCAGTTTCGGTGGTCTGAGCGTGGATTCCACCAGACTCAGGCTAAGGGCGGCCAGGGGCGTAACTGAAATCATATCCCTTGAATCCTCGCTCTATGACGGAGTATTGCTGGGAAAAGGTTTCATTGCCGCACAAAACGGAATACTCTACCGGGGAGACCTGCTTTTCAACGATCTCAGCCTGGTGCGGTTGTGCAAGGCTTTCCCGGCGATTACGGGCTACATGTCCGGTAAAATTGACGGAATACTGAGCGTTCGGGGTGATGGCAAAAAGTTGTCGGATATCTCAGGCTTTGCCGAATTTTGGGCAAGGGAGACCGCCGATGAAAAAATGCTTGTCAGCAAGGAGTTCCTCCAGCGGCTGTCAGGCAAGAAACTGAGCGGATTCTTTTTCAGTTCCGACCGGGCCTATGACCATGCCGGTATAACAGCGGCTCTCGAAAAGGGGTTCCTTTCCTTTGATGCCCTGGATATTTCCCATACGAATTTTCTGGGAGTCCGCGACCTGAGTGTGACCATAGCACCCGGACAGAACCGGATTGCCATTGATCATCTGCTGAATTCCATCAAGGAGGCCACGGTGCGTGGCAAGGGCGGCGCAGGAAAGGATGCCCCAGTTGCCGCGCCGCCAGCAACAGAATTCAAATGGGCCGAATGACTTTACATATCGGCTGGATGAGTTATAGTCGGCATCAATCAGGAAGGAGGGTGGCAAGATGAAACTTTTGAAATGGTTGTTGGCAATGGGTTGCGGAGTTCTGGTTTCCTGCGCCATTATCACCGTCAATGTTTATTTTCCTGAAAAGGCGGTCAAGGAAGCGTACAAATCGCTCGACGAAATGCTCCTGAAAAAGGAAGGAGAGCCCTTGCCCGGCGGTGAAAAGCAGCCGGTAGTGGAACCCGGGTTGTCACAGCCCGGTCCGCAGACCAGCCTGCCTCTGGTTTTGCCCGACTTTTCCTTCACCTCGGTTGCCCATGCGGCTGAGAATGGTGATGATCTGGCAATAGAGCTGGGAAGCATGCCGGAGGTCGCCGCCGCCTATGATGAAATGAGCCGGAGGCAGTCCGCCCTGGGTGCGCTGTTCAACAGCGGTGCGGTCGGATTGACCAGCCAGGGCCTGGTGACGGTGCGGGACAAGGCGAAGGTCGGCGCTCCGGATGAAGCGCTGGTGAGCGCTGAAAACAGAAACCGCAAGACCGTCATCAGCAGCATGGCAAAGGCGATTCTGAAAATCACCAGGCAGGAAGCGACCAAAGCTGCGCTTGACCAGACCATGGGCAAAGCTGCGGCTACCTATGCCGAAACAAAACGTGAAGCAGCGAAACCGGGGTGGTGGATGCAGTTGCAGAACGGCAAGTGGGTGCAGAAGTAAGCCTATAGGCTAACTATCTCGCAGGCTTCCTGGTCGAGTTTGTCAACCTGCTGCAATAGGTCTTCGATGCTGATCTGGCTCAACTCCAGGCTGGTGAAGGTCATGTCCATGATCTCTTCCGGCTGGCAGTTCAGGTCGGCCATGGCGTTGGAGAGGCAGATCACCTCCGCCAGACCCGGGTTGCGGACTGCGTGCTCCGGATTGTGGTGGTGGCGGATGATCTCCTTGATGTCGTCACCGAAGTTCCATTTGTCGGCCAGCAGGTAACCCACCTCGGCATGGTGCCGATCAATCAGCCTTTCCCTGGCTTCCGGCAGCAGCATGTAATCCCCCAGCATATCCAGCAGGATCGTCTTGCCGATGTCGTGCAACAGGCCGCAGATAAAGGCCAGTTCGTAGTTGCCGCCCATGTCCCTGGTGACCTGGCGGGCGATCATGCCGCACACCAGGCAGTGCTGAAGAACCTTCCTGATCTCCCTGTCGTTGCGCGGGCTGAAGCTGCTCATGGCGTGCACGGTGACAATGCTCATCAAAGATTTGAAACCGATGAAGACCACCGCCTCCTTCAGCCCGGAAATATGGACACGGTGCCCGTAGTAGGCCGAATTGCAGATCCTGAGGATTTTCGAGACCAGAATCTGGTCAGTGATGCACTCGATGATTTCATCGATAGAGATGGTCGGATTGTCGATTTTTTCGGCGATCTGCAGCATCACATCCGGAATGGGGGGCAGGTCGAAGTTCCCCTCCTGGATGTGCTCCTCTATTTCTTCCAAGACCTTGTCGGCGTCAACCTGGTCGCCCAAGCGGTTCTCGTCAAAGTGGCGCACAGATTCCAGCAGCACCTGGATCGAGTTGAGCCTGACCGGGCTGTTCAGCACGAACCTTGGCAGATCGTCGGTGAATTCGAAGATGCCCGTATCCCATTTCAAGGCGCTGGTAAGGACGACTTCGGCAGCTCTCCTGAGAATCTCTTCCAGTTGCATCTTGGAGTAGATATTTCTGGAGAGCAGGTATCCGATAAAGGGCAGGCCGAGGGATTCGGAGTCGGTAAAGGCGTTGTCGAGTTCTTCCTGGCTGATGTCTGCCCGGTCCTTGAAAAAACTTCCGAAATGTTCACCCTCGCAGTTGGACCAGATGAATATGATTTTGCCTTCCTGTATATAGAACTTCTTCTGCCGGCCATGCTGGCTGATGACAAGCGTACCCGAGCGTTTGCTGTTATCGGCCCACTGGATCAGGTCCGCAAGTGGCATCAGGCTCAGATTACCGTTGAATTTTCGCATGGGTTGTCCCGTGGCCTTGTTGAGGGCCGGGTATAATGTGATCGCTACGGCGCCGGTGTGTCTTCTTCCGCTTTCAGGAGAGCATCTCTATATCAGCAGCCTGCCCCCGTCTATGATGATACTCTCTTCACCGTTTGCCATGATTGCCGTCAGTGTCGGCTGATAGAATACATAGTCTTCGTGGAAGGGAGCGCTGACCGTTCCGCCAAAGCCGGTGTTGTCCCCCAGCGCGATGTGGATCGTACCCAGGATCTTCTCCGCCTCCAGCACATTGTCGGGGCGGCTGGCCCTGTCGTTGGTGCCGATACCCAGTTCGGCGATGTTGCGGCAGTTCGGGTTTTCGGCAAACCTTGCTTCCAGCTTTTCGCGGTGGCTGTCATTGCCCTGGATGTCGACCGCCACGCCGTTCTCGACCGTCAGGCGCAGCGGCTCGTCCAGCTTGCGGGTCGGTCCCCATTCGATGACCATCACGCCGTGGCTCATTCCTTCCAGCGGAGCCAGGTAGGCTTCACCGGCCGGCAGGTTGCCGAAGCTCCCTTCGGTGGTCAGCAGCCCGTCGTCCCCCTTGGCCTGGCGTCCCTGCTTGCATATATTCATATCCGTGCCGTTGGGAGTTGTGACCCGGATCCAGGCGGCGCGGTTGACCGCCTCCGCCAGCCGGGCGGTGCGCCCGGCCAGCTGGTTCCAGTCCACGGTCATCGAGCTGTGGAACATGTCCGGGTCGAAGTGCGGCAGGCTGGCGAAACGGCAGCCGGCGGCGCAGGCCAGGGCGCGGTAGCGGGTGTGGCTGGTGGAGTTGTTCGACAGGGCGATGATGATGTCAACGACTGAGTCCCTGCGGGAAAGGACGATTTCCCGTGCTACGGCAATCTCTTCTGGCGAGGCGGATTTGCCGAGCAGTTTTGCCAGAAGTCCGGCGGCTTCCAGGGCGGCAACCGTCTCCGCCCCGAAGGTTGCGTCCCATAGATTCCGTGGCGGTTCGACACCGGATGCCGGCGTGGAGGGAAACTCCACGAAAGTTCCGCAGCCGTACTTTTCTGCCGCGTATCCGGCCGCTGCGCGCGCGGTCGCGTTCAGCCGCGTGCGCCGGTCGAGATCGGCCGGGGTTACGTTCTCGTCGGCGCGGATGGTGTCGCTGAATATCAGTGCGCGCTCACCGGCACGAATGCCCATGTTGGTTTCAAAAAGCGAGCCGAATGCAGCGTCAAGGGTAGTGGCATTTGTCATGGTTTAAGGTCTCCATATAGATGGATGTGGATATTAGATGACGATTATACACGTCACATTAGTAAGCCAGAAACTTTTTTATGCGCCAGGGGGTAATAAAAAAATAATTTAATGTGATATCAAACATACAGGCTCTGCCCGATAAGATGAAATTTGTTGGGAGTACTTTGGATTATCAACAGTTTTTTCCTTGATTTTTGGGATCTTATTGTGATAATCATGCATACTGTATACAATTACTGGAAGTAGTATTGTTTAATAATTGCAAGTACTTAACCCGGTGTTTCAAGGGTTGGTTTCGGAGGTTTATGTGGCACAGGTCATCTTTTCCACGTGGGGCGGTGATGTAGTAGACAACAGAAATGTTTCCGGAGAACCGAAGGCGGTCAGCTATCGTCTGCCGGTTGCCTTTGATGGCGAACGTCCTTTGCGGGCATTCATGGGTTGGGACGGAATCATTCTGTTTGACAAGTACGTTGATGTGCCGGCAATGACCGCCGAGTACATGAAGCGCGTTCAGACCCTGTACTGTTGCGGCCGCTGTACGCCGGGCAAGAAGGGCACCAAGGTGCTGATGGACCTGTTCCGGAAGGTGCTGGATCGCAAGGCTAGCGAGGCCGATCTGGATACTGTCGGAGACCTGGCCGAGCTGCTGAAAAACTGCAAGTGCACCCTCTGTCAGAGCGCTACTGTGCCGGTTTTTGATGCGGTCAAGCATTACCGCTCCGATTTTCTTGCGTATATAAACAGCGCCTGCGGTCCTAATGCCGAGCCTGCAAAATACATCCACAAGATTACCGCCCCCTGCATGGATAAGTGCCCGGCTCATATCGACATTCCCAAGTATGTCGAAGAGATTCGTAATTACCAGTATGGCGAGGCCTTGTCAACGATCCGTGAAAATATGCCGTTACCTGCAGTCTGTGGGCGCGTTTGTCCGCATCCCTGCGAAACCGCCTGTCGTCGCAAGAACGTCGATGAGGCCATCAATATAATGGTGCTGAAGCGCACCGCATCGGATTACGAGCGTCTGCACAACCTGCGTCCGCCGATGGTGCCCAAGGCCAGGAAGAACAAAACCGTGGCAATCGTCGGCGCCGGTCCGGCCGGTCTGGCCGCCGCCTACTACCTGGCGCTGGAGGGTTACCAGTGTACTATTTACGAGGCGCTGCCGGAAGGGTTCGGCGGGGGAATGATAGCTGTCGGCATTCCGGCCTACCGCATGCCGCGCACGATCCTGCAGCGTGACATCGACATCATCCAGTCGATGGGGGTCGAAATCATCTATGACTGTCGGGTCGGCAAGGACATCTCACTGCCGGAACTGAAACAGAAATACAACGCCGTATTCCTGGCTCCCGGTGCGCACCGTTCCAAGCCGATGGGGGTCGAGGGAGAGGACAAGGGCTACAAGGGTTTCCTCTCGGGTGGTATCGACTTCCTGCGCGAGGCCTACATGGGGCGTCCGACCGGCATGGGCAAGAAGGTCTGCGTGGTCGGCGGCGGTAACACCGCCATCGACTGTGTTCGTGTGGCGCTGCGTGAAGGCGCCGAGGAATCTATCCTGCTCTATCGCCGTTCCCGCAAGGAGATGCCGGCCGACGTCTGGGAAGTTGACGGTGCCGACGAGGAAGGGGTCAAGTTCGAGTTCCAGGTGCTCCCGACCAGGATCATCGTTGACGACAAGGAGCAGGTTACCGGAGTCGAGTGCGTCCGCATGGCGATGGGCGAGCCCGATGCCTCAGGCCGCCGCAGGCCGGAACCGGTGGCGGGCAGCGAGTTCGTAGTCGAGTGCGACACGGTTATCCCGGCCATCGGCCAGGATCCGGATCTGGGTTTCATTCCGCCAGATATGGGTATCGACATCACCAAGTGGAACACGGTTGTTACCAAGTACCTGCCGCTCAAGGATGCCGCCGGAAAAGACCTCAAGGACGGCATGGGCAACATGCTTTCCCGCTCGCTGATCACCGACTGCGACGGCGTGTTTGCCGGTGGCGACGCCGAGATCGGGCCACTGACGGTGGTCGCCTGCGTCGGCAATGCCCACCGTGCCGCGCTGGTGATACAGCGCTGGCTGGAAGAGGGCAAGGCCTATCTCAGCGAACAGGATATCTTCGACGACCTGCTGACCTATCTGGGGGTCTACGACAAGAACGAAAAAGTGGCCTGGCTGGATTCCGGCAAACGCGCCGGCCAGAAAGAAGTACACGGGCGCGAGCGGGCCTCGAAGGGAAATTATCGTGAGGTCGAACTCGGTTTCAGCGACAGCACCGCCCAGACCGAAGCCGACCGTTGCCTGAGATGCTACAGGATGGCAATGGTGGCGGTATAGTCAGGTGTTTGCGGTTGTTTTACCCGGCACAACAAAATAACGATGCGGTAATGGAGATATAACGGCATGGCACATATAGAGTCCTGCGAGGAAAAAACGGCAACAGTGACAATCAACGGAAAACAGGTAACGGTGCCTGCCGGCACCACCATCCTGGACGCTGCAGCGGAACTGGGGATCAAGATTCCGACCCTCTGCTGGCTGAAAAAGGTCTCCACTACCGGAGCCTGTCGGGTATGCGTGGTAGAGGTCGAGGGTGTCGAGCGCCCCATGACCGCCTGCAATACACCGGTCAAGGACGGCATCAAGGTGACGACCTCCACGCCTGCGCTTGAGCAGATCCGCAGGAACACGCTGGAGCTGATGCTGGTCAATCATCCGCTGGACTGCCCTGTTTGCGATGCGGCCGGCGAATGCGACCTGCAGGACAACTGTTACGGCCTGCAGGTAGACAAGAACAAGTTCGGCGCCGAGCTTGAGCGCCTGCCGATACGCTATGACTGGAAACTGCTGGAGAGCGATCCGAACCGTTGCATTCTGTGCGAGAAATGCGTCAAGGTCTGTCGTGAGATCGTTGGACGCGAGGCGATCGAAATAGTCGATCGCGGAGACCGCACCATTATCGACACGATCAGCAGGGAACCACTGGACTGCGACTTCTGCGGCAACTGCATCAACGCCTGTCCGACCGGTACGCTGATCAGCAAGCCGTTCAAATTCCGCGGACGTCCCTGGGCATTTGATGTCACCCCCGGTGTATGCGCTTTCTGTTCTTCCGGCTGCCAGATAGAATACCACGCCAAAAACGGGCGCATCGATCGCGTGACCAGCTCCGATGAAACATACAACCATGGCAACCTCTGTGCAAACGGCCGCTTCGGCTATGCCGCCTTCAATTCGCCGGGACGCGTGACATCGCCGATGATGCGTGAGGGGGGCAGCGACCAGCGGAAGGTTACCTGGGATCAGGCGCTTGGAAGCGTTGCGACCAGATTGAAGGAGATTGGCGGCAGCGCCGTTGCCGGTATCGGCTCGCCGCGCGTCACCAATGAGGAAAACTACCTGTTCCAGAAGTTGTTCCGCGGAGCTCTGGGCAGCAACAACATCGACTCCGAGGCGCGCCTCGGCTATCTGCCTTCCCAGGTTCTGCAGTGGGAACTGCTGGGCTACAGCGGCGGCACCTACGATATGAACGCGATCGAGAAGGCTGGTGCGATTGTGGTGATCGGCGCCGATCTGAAGGGGGAATCGGCCGGGTTTGCCTACCGCGTGATCCAGGCCGTAAACAAGAACGACGCCAGGCTGGTTCTGGTCAACAGCCGTGGCACATCGCTGAACAAGTACGCTAATTCTTTCCTGCAGTGCCGTCCGGGGAGCGAAGCCTGGCTGGTGGCCGGCCTCAACAAGGCCATCCTGGCGGAGGGCCTGGAGGGCAAGTCAGCAGCTGTACCGGGCTTCGACAGCCTGAAGTCCTCGCTGGAGTCGCTCTCCTTCGACAAGATCACCGCTCTCTGCGGCGTTTCCGAGGCGCAGCTGCGCGAGGCTGCAGGGCTGGTCTGCAACTGCGGCAGCACCGCAGTACTGTACGGCTTTGACGTGATACGTTCTGCCGACATGAAGAACGCGGTAACCGCTGCCGTCAACCTGGCGCTGCTGACCGGCGCAACCGGCGTCGACGGTGCCGGAATCTATCCTCTGGATGAAAAGAACAACACCCAGGGCATGCTGGACATGGGAATCTGTCCAGAATATCTGCCCGGCTACCATACCTATGAACATGCCGCCGCAAAATTCGGCGCAGCCTGGAATTGTACCGTTCCCGCAACGCCTGGCAAAGACCTGTTCCAGATTATCGACGCGATCGAGTCCGGCCAGATCAGGGCGCTCTATGTGATGGGAAGCGATCCGCTGCATATCCTTCCGGACCGCAACCGCACACTCAAGGCGCTGCAGAAGCTTGAACTGCTGGTGGTCCAGGATATTTTCCTGACCGATACCGCCCGGATGGCGCACATCATTCTGCCGGCGGCAACAGGCGCGGAGAAGGCCGGCTCGTTCACATCGGTGGATAACCGGGTGCAGTGTTTCAGCGCGGCCGTCAAGCCGGCCGGCGAATCACGCACCGATGCCGAAATCCTGATGAAGCTGCATGCTCTGATCGCTCCGGTAGTCGCGATGACACCGATGACGTTCGATGAGCTGCACCACGAAATAACCACACTTAGCGGACTTTACAGCGAGAGCTGCGATCATGACGGCTGCCGGATGGGTCGTGTCAAGAACCGGACTGAAAAAGCGCAGTTCGCTCCGCTGGCACCGGTTGCGCTGCCGCAGTTGTCACGCCCCTTCACGCTTAAGATCGGTTCACTGCTGCACCACAACGGATCCATGACCACCTGGTCAGAGAACAATATGCTGGTGGCCGGAGAAGCCTGTCTGGAAATATCGCCGGAAGATGCCGCAGCATTGGGTGTTGCTGCAGGCGACATGCTGAAGGTTACCTCCGACAGCGCCAGCATCACGCTCAAGGTCCGCCCTTCGGCCAGCCAGCAGCGCGGCGATCTGTTTGTTCCGTCCCATTTCAGGGATCCGCAGATCAACCTGCTTTCGGGGCAGAAATCATTTCCGCTGGCCGTGACGCTGGCTAAAGCCTAGTCCTGATAAACAGGATTAGTGCTTTAGCGAAGTTGCTTTTTGCCTGAAAACAGCAGAAACACTTCTGACTTACTAACCGGAACCATCTCCGGAACTGGATCAAAAAACGCCGCTGACAGCGGCGTTTTTTGTTGGATGCTCCTTGTGCAAAAGCTGCCCCATGTTATAGTTTTAACTTAATTAAGGGGGTGCCGATGACAAAACATATCCTGCTGCTGATGTTTCTCTGTACCGCCGCCTGTGCAACCGGAGCCGGGCAGACTGATTATTCTGCCGTTGACGCATCGGCAGCGCGACTGCTGTATCCCTATGAATCCTCCCAGTCGTGCAAGGGATGCCATTCCTCCATATATCTGCAGTACAAGGATTCGATGCATGCCGGCGCTTTCGACAATCCGCTTTTCGATGCCCAGTATTTCAAGGAAGCGGTCCCGCGCGCGCTGCGCGACAGCTCATTTGTTCCCGAAGCCCGTGACTGTGTGCGGTGCCACGCCCCGGTGCTCTATATGAACTATACCGGACTGGTAACCAGCAGGCAGCAGGCGGAAGCCTATGAAACCGGGGTGACCTGCGATTTCTGCCATACCCTGACCGGATCGGCTCCCAACGGTGACTACAAACAGAACCCGTCGCGGAAGAAACTCGGCCCGCTGCAGGTCGGTAACAGCTGGCACGCCGAGTATTCGGGCTATTTCCAGCTGAGCGAATTTTGCGAGCAGTGTCATAACGACCGCAACCACCGGGGGCTGGAAATCAAGTCGACCTTCAGCGAATGGCAGCAGAGCGGTTTCGTCAAAGCAGGGATACTCTGTCAGGATTGCCATATGAACAGAAGCGGTTACCTGGACAAGGGGCGCGCCGAATATGAACAGGGCGAGTATGTGCATATGAACATGATCACCGGAGAGGCGCGGGTTGCGAAGACCGACAAGCTTTACAGCCACTCCTTTCCCGGTGCCCATAGCAACCGGCAGCTGACCGGAGCGATCCGGCTCGACATTCAAACGGACAGCAGCGCCGGAGATAGCAATCCGTTCAGGTTCAGGGTGGTTGTCGACAACTCGAGGGTGGGGCACAGGATGCCGTCCGGTAGTTCTGATCTGCGTTTCATGTGGCTGGAGATACGTGCTGTTGCGAAGGATGGCACGGTGTTGCCGGTGTCGCCTGTTCAGGCCGCGCTGCAGCCGGGTGCTACCGATTATTCGCTTGCGGGTGGCAGCGCGGATGATACTGCGATACTCGGCAGGGAAGTGCCGGCCGGAAGCCGGCTTTACCGGGCCGTATTTGTTGATGGCGCCGGCAAGCAGTCGCTTTTGAGCTATGATTCAGTTGCAAAAAGATTTGACAACCGTCTCGGTCCGGGTGAAAAGAGGATTGAGGAATACTCGCTGAAACTGCCTGTGTCATATGCGGGTGACGTGACGCTGCAGGCCACACTGCGCTATCTTGCCGCACCCGCGTCATTTACCGGCTGGCTGGGTGTGCCGGCATTCGAACCGGTGGTGGTGTCCGAGGTGAAGAAGATCCTTAACGCCGGTACATTGGGAAAAAACCTGAAATAACCGCCTGAGAGCAGCATACACAGGAAACTGGAATAGGACGACAACATGAGCCAGACTCTAAAGCAGAAGCAACGCAGCCGTCTGGCAGCCGAGATTAATCTGGGACGGGCCGGTGCCGGACATGGCGCACAGCTTTCGGTCTGCCTGGTTTCCCCCAGCCGCTATCATACCGGGATGAGCAGCCTGGGGTTTCAGACCGTCTACGCCCTGTTGTCCGAAGCGGACGGCATACGCTGTGAACGGGCCTTCCTGCCGGACCGGGACGAACTGGACGAATACCTGCGCAGCGGCGCGGCGCTGCTCTCGCTGGAATCCCGGCGGCCGCTGGCCGACTTCGATGTGATCGCCTTTTCAAGTTCGTTTGAACCGGACTACCTGAACATTCCAGCCCTTCTCAAGCTGGCGCGCCTGCCGCTCTATTCGGCCGAAAGGGACGAGTCGGATCCGCTGGTGATTGCCGGGGGAGCCGCTTTCTTCATCAATCCCGAACCGGTGGCGGATTTTATCGACGCAATCTGCATCGGCGAGGGCGAGGACATAATCCCGGCACTGGTGTCGGCGCTGCTGTCGCCGGTCCCGGCGGGGCGGGCCGGTCTGCTGGATGCGTTGAGCAGCATTCCCGGCATCTATGTTCCCGCTCTTTACCGCCCCTGCTACGAAGGCGACAGGCTGCTGAAGTATGAAGCCGTCTCCGGCGCTCCGCTTCCGGTTGCTAGAATTTCAGCCTGCCTGGAACTGCACCCACCATCCGCGTCGCGGATTCTGACCGAGGATACCGAGTTCGGTGACATGTTCCTGATCGAAGTCAGTCGTGGCTGCCCGCGCGGCTGTCGTTTCTGCAGCTCGGGCTTCATCTACGGGGCCTTCCGGCAGCAGCCCTACGGGAATCTGGTCGCGATGGTGGATAAGGGGCTTGAATATCGCAACAAAATCGGCCTGGTAGGAGCCGCGGTCTCCGATTATGCCGATATCGGCAAGCTCTGCCGCTACATTGTCGGGCGTGGCGCCAAGGTCTCGGTCTCTTCGCTGCGTATCGACCGGATTGATGTCGATATGCTGGATGCGCTGCTTGAAAGCGGACACAAGACCATTTCGCTGGCGCCGGAGGGTGGCTCGCAGCGGTTGCGCGACATGATCCGCAAGAACCTGAGTGAAGCCCAGATCCTGGATGCGTGCGAGATGCTGATCTCCCGCGATATTCTCAACCTGAAACTGTATGTGATCATCGGCCTGCCGGGCGAATCGGAGGAGGATCTGAACGAACTGGTCAGGCTGGTCGGTGCGATACGTGATCGCGTGATCGAACGGGCCCGCATCAACAAGCGGCTGGGAGAAATCACGCTCTCGGTCAATCCCTTCATTCCCAAGCCGTTCACGCCTTTCCAGTGGTGCGGCATGGAGGCGCCCGCTTCGCTGGAACGCAAGGTCAAGCTGTTGGAGAGCCGGCTGCGGCCGTTGTCCAACGTGCGTCTCAAGGTCGAGAGCCTGCGCGAGTCATATCTGCAGGCGCTGTTGTCGCGCGGAGACAGGCGTCTGGCCCCGTTGCTGGCGGAGATGGCCGAAGGCTCCAACCTGAGGAAGGCGGCCCGTCATTGCGGGATTGATACTGACCGCTACGTGCTGCGCACGATTGCCGGTGACGAGTGCCTGCCATGGGACGTGATCGGAACCGCGGAAAAGTCAATGCTGCGACGTGAATATGAGCGGGCGATGGTTGCGGAGGAGGCTGCAGGATGAAACAGGATCCCGGCGATCGGTATATCGCCACCATTTTATCCCGATGCGACCTTTGTGGGATGGAAGTGCTGGAAATAGGCTGCGGCAAGGGGCGGATCACACGTGATCTGGCAAGGCATGCCGCGCGCGTGGTGGCCGGCGATCCAGATCTGGCCGCGCTGGAAGCGGCCCGGGCCGCGGTTCCTGCCGATAATGTTACGTTTGTGCATGCGCCTGACGGAATTCCGGATTATCCGCCGGCAAGTTTTGACATGGTGATCTACACCCTCTCATTCCATCACGTTCCGATCGGCGAGATGACGGCCAGCCTGCGCAAGGCCGGTGAGATGCTGCGCGATGGCGGGGTCATTGCCATTGTCGAACCTGGAGACGGCGGTTCGTTCAGCGAGGCAAAGGTCCGTTTCGGAGCAGGCAGCGGAGACGAACGTCTCGCCAGGGAAGCGGCCATCCGTGCGCTGCAGACCCTTGACGGCTGGGTGACGGACGAAACGGTATGCTTTCGCGTCCTGTTCCAGTTCGACGATGAGGGGGATTTTTTCAACAGCATGCTCCCGGGATACAGGGAGCAGCCGGAACCGTTTATTGATGAGGTCAGGGCTTTTCTCGACCGGTACCGGAGCGGGGAGGGGATCATGCTTGATGCCGAACGCAAGCTGATGGTGATGAGGAAAACAGTTGATTGAAGTGTTTTAATCAGTCAAGCTGTCAGAAAAGGGGGTAAGATGCAGTCAGCCGAGTTGGCAAAACGAATGAAATCGAAACAACCGCCCACCGTTGTGGATGTCCGCAGCAGCATGGAGTTCCGTCACGGACACATACCGGGAGCGATCCACGCCCCGACCTGGAAAATCCTGTTCAGGATGGCTCCGCTTCCGCCGGACAGGGGGGCCGAGCTGGTCGTTACCTGCGAACATGGCCCCAGGGCCCAGCTGGCAAAGGCGGTGCTGAATATGTTCGGTTACAGCAAGGTGGAACTGCTGGACGGCCACATGTCAGGCTGGCGTCAGGCCGGCCGTTCGCTGGAAAAATAATATGATCGGATATGACCTGTGATGGAACAGCAAAGCACTGCACAACTGTTTGCCCGCGCCAGGTATCTGGCGCTGTTCACTATTTTCTACAACATCGTCGAAGGGCTGGTCTCGGTCTGGGCCGGTGCGGCCGATGAAACCCTGTCGCTGTTCGGTTTCGGCGTGGACTCATTCATCGAGGTCATCTCGGCGGTCGGCGTCTGGCACATGCTGCGCAGGATCAGCGCCAACGGCGGCGAAACGCGGGACGAATTCGAGCGGCGGGCGCTGCGGATCACCGGTACGGCCTTCTACCTCCTGACGGCCGGACTGGCACTGACGGCGGTCGTCAGTCTCTACCAGCAGCACAAGCCGGAGACCACGCTGTGGGGTATCGCGGTGTCGCTGGGCTCCGTCTCTTTCATGTGGTACCTGATCCGCCAGAAGACCCGGGTCGGAAAGCAGCTCGGCTCCAATGCCATCCTGGCCGATGCGGCCTGCTCCAGGGCCTGTCTCTACCTGTCGCTGGTGCTGATGGTGTCTAGTGTCGGCTATGAACTTACCGGCCTGGGCAGCCTGGATGCGATCGGTGCGCTGCTGATCGCCTGGCTGGCCTTCCGGGAGGGGCGCGAGTCGTTTGAAAAGGCCAGCGGGCTGGAATGTTCGTGCAGCTGCAGCTGCGGTAAAAGCTGAACGGCATGCCTGCTCGGAACATCACCCTGCCGGTCCTGGTTGCAGCACTGTTGCTGAGCAGTGCGCTTGCCTGGTTTGCCGTCAGGAACTACCGGAGCGCCGGGCCGATCGCCGAAGAGAACCTGCGTGGCCTGGCGCTGACGATGGCGGCGGCGATGGAGGGAATTGCCTCCCGCGATCCGTCGTTAAAATCACTGGCCTCGTTCCAGACCAGTGAAGTCGCCTATGCGGCGCTGATCTCTCCCCGTGGGAGAATCCTCTTTCACAGCAATCCGGACCTGATCGGTTCCGACGCTGTTGACCGGCGCTATCAGGCCGTTTTGAAAGTCGGCAATCTGAGCGAAGAGCGGATACGCCTCGGTACCGGAGAGTCGGTCTACGAGTTTCAGACCCCTTTCCACCTGTCTGGGAGCACCTGCGTGCTGCGACTGGCGCTGCATACCTGGCGTTCTGAGGCGGTTATGCGCCGGGCCGGGCAGGGGACGGCAATCTTGTTTTCACTGCTGGTTGTGGGCTGGTGCCTGGGATTGACCGTGTTCCTGCTCCTGCGCCGCCAGGAAGAGCAGAATCGCCTGCTGGCGCACCGTAACGAACTGGCCCGCCTGGGCGAGGTAGGGGCGGTGCTGGCCCACGAGGTGCGCAATCCCCTGGCAGGGATCAAGGGCTATGGACAGCTGCTGGAGGAACGTCTGCCGGATGGCAGGGAGCGGGGCTTTGCAACGCTGATCGTCAGTGAGGCAAAGCGCCTGGAGGAACTGGTGGGAGACATCCTGCTTTACACCCGTTCCACGCCGGTTGCAGCCGAGCCAAGCATCGTCGCGACAGTCGCCGGTTCGGTGCTGGAGCTGCTTGCACCGCAGCTTGACGAGTATGGAGTGAAGGTCTGCTGCGACATGGAGGCTGACCTCTCCGTGCTTTGCCCGGAGGAAGGATTGCGCCGCGTTCTGTTGAATCTTGTCACCAACGCGTTGCAGGCGTCGCCCCGCGAGGGCATTGTCACGATTAAAGGCCGTCGGGTGTCGGAATGGATCGAGGTCGAGGTGGCGGACCAAGGCCATGGAGTTCCACAGGAGATGATGCCGGTGCTGTTCGAGCCTTTCAGGACCAGCAAGGCCCGTGGCGCAGGGTTGGGGCTGGCGGTCTGCAGAAAGATTATTGATGATTGCGGCGGCAGCATATCCGCCGGTGACGCGCCGGAGGGGGGAGCGCTCTTCGTTGTGCGACTGCCTGCAGCCGGCTGGGGGAGATGATGGACGGCAGGATACTGATTGTTGAAGATGACGCCACCTTTCGTGGACTTTTGACGACCATACTGGAGGATGACGGCTATGATGTGACCGTGGCCGCAGACGGGGCGGCCGGATTGCAGAATCTGAAACGGACCACCTTCGACCTGGTACTGTCAGACCTGAAGATGCCCAACATGAGTGGCGTTGATCTTTTCAGGGCCAGTCGCGACGACCCGTCGGCGCCGCCGTTCGTGCTGATAACCGCTTACGGTACGGTCGAGGAGGCGGTCACGGCGATCAAGGAGGGGGTCAGCGATTTCCTCACCAAACCGCTCAAGGATCCGGCTACGCTGAGGGCGCTGGTTGCGCGGCTCCTGAATGAGCGCCGCCGTGAGAGGCGGCTGGTGGCCATGGACCAGGCCGAACTGGCCGGGTTGCCGCCGCTTGAGATACTTTTTGCCGGTGCAGCCATGCAGAACATCCGTCGTCTGGTGGGAGACGTGGCTGCAACCGGTTCGACCGTGCTGATCGGTGGGGAGAGCGGCACCGGCAAGGAACTGCTGGCCCGTTATATTCACCTTTCCAGTCCACGCCGGAACGGGCCTTTCGTTGCGGTGAACTGTGCCGCCATCCCGGAAAACCTGCTGGAAAGCGAACTGTTCGGCCATGAGCGGGGCGCTTTCACCGGCGCTTCCAGCACACGCCAGGGGCGGTTCGAACTGGCTTCCGGCGGGTCGATCATGCTGGACGAGATCGGCGAGATGCCGCTGGCTATGCAGGCCAAGCTGTTGCGGGTGTTGCAGGAGCGCTGTTTCCAACGGGTGGGGGGCAGCCGCGAGATCAGGGCCGATGTCAGGGTGCTGGCCGCCAGCAACCGTGACCTTGCTCGCGAGTCGGCCGCCGGTCGTTTTCGAGAGGATCTGTATTACCGCTTGAATGTCTTCCCGGTCACCCTGCCGCCGTTGCGCGACCGCCGTGATGCTCTGGATGACCTGGCGCTGTATTTTGTTCGGCAGCATGCCCGTGGCATGGGCAAAAAAGTAGCGGGGATCGCCACTCCGGCGCTGAAAGTTCTGCGCGACTACCTCTGGCCCGGCAATATCCGTGAGCTGCAGAACGTCATCGAACGGGCGGTGATACTGTCAAGGGGGGAAGTTACCTGCGCCGAACTGCCGCAAGCCATGACTTCTTCCCGCAATGGAGACAACGGTGAAGAAAACGGCATACTCAAAGAGGCCGAACGTGATGCGATTACCGCCGCGCTCAAGTCCACCGCCGGCAATCGTCGACTGGCCGCCGAGCGCCTGGGTATCTCACGCCGGACCCTGCAGTACCGTCTCAAGGAGTACGGGATGCTGGACGGCGCTTAGCGGTGCAGATCTTTGCCGGGTGGTGCAGAATCTGCACCGTTCTTTTGGCGGTTCGACACCGGGTGCTGAAAATTTGCCAACAATAACAGATTGTTGACGCAAAACATGCCTTTGGCACACCTCGTGGAATATTCACCTGTATGAAGTAATAAATCACGAGGAGGAATGAGGTATGCAGACTAGAAAGATGATGGTGTTGTCATTGGTGGCGCTCAGCGCAATTGTGCTGGCGGGTGAGGCTTCTGCGCGTGGAGGCAACGGCGGCGGTGGTAATGGCTCCGGTAACGGCAGTGGCGGCGGTAGCGGCATGATGGTCCGTTCGCAGACACATAGCCAGATCAGGGCCAATACACAGGCCGCGTCAGGAACTTCCGCAACCCGTCCGGCAGGATCGCAGCGCCGGGACGGCTCTTTCCTGACTACAGGTACTACCGCCAACGGCTCCACCACCCGCCCTGGCAACGGCAAGGGGCTGCAGGATGGCAGCGGACTGACCACCACTACCGTGCAGTAAATACAATATGTAATTCAGTGAAACAGCAATCAACCCGGGGGGCGGACGCGTCCCCCTCTCTGGACTGAAACCATGCCGATAAACATGACCGCCTTGTCTCTTCTGCTGATGCTCGCCCTGTCCTTTCCGCTGACGGCCCAGGCCTTCTGGTGGAGTGATGGCGATAATCGCAGCGGCCTGAACCTGGAATCCGGTTACGATGCCAACACAGTTACCACCGTCACCGGCCGGATACTTTCCGTGCAGAGCGGTGAAGATCAGCGCCATGTCCAACTGGAACTCGAAAGCGGCGGGGCAAAATTTGTGGTGGTGCTGGGACCGAAGCGTTTCTGGGCCGATAACGGCATTGAACTCAAGGTCGGGGACAACATAACGGTACGCGGTTCAAAGGCCCAGGGAAAGGATGGCGTTGTCTATATCCTGGCCCAGAAGATCAATAACACGACACGCGATACGGAAATTTCACTCCGTAACGACTCCGGTCGTCCGTTATGGTCGGGTGGCGGAGCCGGAAGAGGCGCGGCCGGAAATGCCGGTCGCACGACTCCGTTGCGCCAGCAGTCGCCCGGTCGTCTGGGCGGCGGAAGAATGGGACGCTGAAAACATGAAACGAGGAACCGTGATGAAATCAATCCTGTGTGTATTATCCGCCTTGATCCTGCAGGCGGCTTCTCTTCCGGCGCTGGCCGGTGAAACTTCTCCTCAGTTTGCCGTGGGTCTGGGAGTGGACGCGTCCAGTGGCAAGTTCGGCACCGATTCAACCAGTACCTACGTCTCGGTTCCATTCATTCTTGACTGGTTTCCGACCGAACGTATCGATCTGGAGCTGACTATACCGCTTTTGTACCAGAAATCGCAGAATACAGGTGTCGCAGCATTGGGCGCCTCCGCCAAGAGCTCCGCACGCAGAAACATGAACGGCCAGTACAGCTATACCGGTGGTAGTGCCTCTCTGGCAGGAGGCGGAAGCGCCGGAGACAGCGAGTTCGGACTGGGGGACATCACGCTGACCGGAGGCTATGCGCTTTTGCAGGACAGTGATTCTACTCCGCTCATCCGTCCGACTCTGTACCTCAAATTTCCGACCGCCGATGACACCAAAGGGCTTGGCACCGGCAAGTTCGATGTGGGGCCGGGAGTGGCCATTTCCAAGTGGCTGGGGAACTGGCAGCCGTTCGTGGACAGCCGCTACATTTTCCAGGGGGCTTCCAACGAAGATACCGGCGCAAGGGACTACCTGATTGCCGACGCCGGAATCGGCTACAGCTGGAACGAGAGTTTCTACACCTCCTCCTATGCGCGCGTCGGCTCGACGGTTTTCGACGGGATGGAGGCGCCGCTTGACATCAGGCTGAAGAGCGTCTGGCGCTTTGCGGAGCGGCTCAACAGCGAGGCTTACCTGCTGAAGGGACTCAGTGACGGCAGTCCCGATTACGGCGGCGGTGTGGCCATATTCGTGGAGTTCTGAGCCCGCACCACCAAAAAACGTTGTCCACGGAAAGCGCGAAAAACGCGAACGGAATCAGCGGAATATGCAACATCATGCGTAACCTGCAGATGAATTGCCGGGCTGCTGCGGTTCTCAGTTTTTCTTGCGCTTTTCGTGGACCAAAACCGCTTCCGGATAACCTCTCAACGTATCTGAATGCCATCCGCAATCAGACTGCCACTCTGTATCACCACTTTCCCCTGCACCGTGCTTGTGCCACCGACTGACTGATAACCCGCGTCATAGCCCCCCCTGATGGTGATTTCAACCGGACGGTTGAACAGCAGCTCCTCGATGAACGTGACAGATTGGGACTGGAGTGTGTCACCGCTCCCCGCCGCATTGTAGGCGGCCTGCAGAGGCAGAAAGGTGTCGCCGCTGTTCAGGTTGCGGACGTTGAGTGTCAGCATGAATGTGGCAACCAGGTATGCGGGCGAGTTGACGGTCGTAACGCAGTTGCCGGTTCCTCCGCAAGCGCCGCTCCAGCCGGCGAAGAAAGAACCGGGACCTGCCGTTGCCAGGATGTTGAGCGATGTCCCGGCGGCATAGGCGGAACTGCATGTTCCCGACGTACAGGGGAACCCTCCGCCGGTCGAGCCGGTACCGCTCCCGGCAATGGTCAGGGTCAACGGATTGCCGACGGCCAGGTTGGCGAAGGCCGTGGCTGAAATATTGCCGGAAGCATCCCTGACCCAGGCATACAGGGTCTTCTGTCCGAACGAGGCAAAGGTGTAGCTGGTCGGGGCGGTTGCGCTCCAGCTGCAGCCGCTGCTGCTGTTGACCTCCCGCAGGCAGAAACCGGTAACTCCAAGGTTGTCGCTGGCGGTAAGAGTTATCGGGGTCGCGGTCAGGGTGGCCGATGTTGGCGGAACCTCGAAACGGGTGATCCCAGGTGCGGTGGGAACCGGTATCACCACTTTGAGCGGGCCATCCGATGACTGCAGAAACAGCGTCCTGTCGCTTGCAAATGCCGGCGATGGGACGATCGACTGGATGTAATTGCCGGCGTTGCCGGCCCAGCGGTAATTGTCGAGCGGAACATGCAGCCACTCCGGTTGGCCGGTGGAGATCCTGTACAACCCCAAATTGCCGCCGGCAAAGATGGTTCCATCCTGTGCGTATGCGGGAGAGAAGGCCAATGCCGACAGTGTGTCGGCATAGCCGGAAACTGTGAGCGCCGGCAGCATGCTCCAACTGCTTCCGTTGTTGGTTGATATACAAGCCTCGCCCGTTGTAAGCGTCAGCAGGATAGTCTGGTCGCCGGGATAGGCGGGTGAGAGCAAAACCGTGGTGACCGTTGCGGGCGTCGTTACCGCGGCCCAGTTTGCCCCGCCATTGGTGGTCCTGTAGAGAGTCCCGCCTGCAACGGCTAACGCGGTCCGGTCTGTTGGGTAACCCGGTGATACGGCAAAGTCACTTGCCGTCGGGTCGGTCAGGCCGGTGTTCATTGCAGCCCAGCTGTCGCCGCCGTTGGTTGACTTGAAAATTCCCAATGTGCCATAGCCGGAGATGGTGAACAGCGTCTGGTCCGTGGCATAGCCGGGGGACACAACGATCTTTGTATTGAAGTATCCTGCCGGTTGCGCGGTCCAGCTGTTGCCCCCATCGCTGCTCTTATAGATGTTTACGTAGCTGCCGGCCCAGATCGTGCTGTCCGAACTGTAGGCCGGAGAAACGGCAAATGAGAAGATCGGAGATGTGACCGGCAGGTTCGGAAGAGCGCTCCAGCTGCCTCCGCTGTCATTGCTTTTTGCTATCTTGTCGATTCCGCCGACCGGTGCGAAAATGGTGCGGTCGTTCTGAAAGGCCGGTGAAAGGATAAAGCTGTTCCCCTGTCTTACAATCCCGTGACTGGAGGAGCTCCAGCTGCTTCCGCCGTTGACGGATTTGACTACGCCCCTGTCGTAGGTTCCCACGAACAGCTGCTTGTCGGTCGCATATGCCGGCGATATCGCGATTGAATATCCCGGGCTTGCATCGAATGGTTCCGATTTTATGCATGTCCAGCTGTTGCCCTTGTCCGTGGATTTGAAAATGCTGTTCGAGTAGGTTGCGGCAAATAACGTGGAGTCGTTTGCATAGTCGGGTGAGGCTTTGATGTCGTATGCGTTGGACATGGTCACTGCCGCGGTTGCCGAAGTCCAGGTCGCTCCGCTGTCGATGCTCTTATAGATCCTGTTATCGGTGGCCGACTGGTAGCCGTCGTTGAAAGAGGCAAAAAAGGCGCCGTCAGGAGCGATCATGACCGTTTGGGCAACATTGGATCCGGCGATGGAATCGTTGATGCGGTTCCAGGTTGCTCCGGCGTCCCGGCTTTGGTACACGCCTTTGGAGGTTCCGATCAGGATGGTGTGGTCGGACGCGTAGGAAGGTGAAAAAGCCACGCTTGAAACACTGGCAGCTGCCGGCAGGCCGGTCAACTGAACCCAGCTGAAGCCGCCGTTCATGGATTTGCTGAAAGAGCCGAAGCCAAAAGCGAACAGTGTCGAATCCGAAGAATAGGCGGGCGAGACGCGCATCAGCTGCGAATTGACAGGCATCGTGCTGATTGGGCGCCAGCTTGCCCCCCTGTCGGTCGATTTGAGCAACAGCTGATATCCGGCATTGCCGGCGCCGACGGCAAACATGGTGTGGTCTGAAGAGAAGGAGGGGGAAAACTCCATGTCCCTGTACTTACTTCCAAACCGCTGCCAGGTAGTGCCGCTGTCCGCGCTGATGTACCACGAGCCCCACTGGTCGGCGATCAGGGTGCGGTCGCTCGCAAAAGCCGGTGAGGTGACCACCCGTCCGATCCCGCTGTTTCCGAAAGGTCCGTTGACCGGGGTTGTCGCCAGTGGCGCGGCAAGTCGTTTGTAGGTAATCGTCTTGATGTTTTCCGGGGAGCCGTTATCCCCAATGGCAAAAAACCTGAGGGTAAACGTTCCTGTGACCGGAATCGGTCCGGCGTAGACCGCCGAGGTCTGGTCGGGAGTGCTGCCGTCGGTCGTATAGTGGATCGTTGCGGGTTTGCTTGAAAGCAGCGTCACGTTGAAGGGCGCGGTGAAGAAGGTCTCGGCTGGATAGGCCTCGGTGAACGGGGCGGTTGTGTCCTGGATCGATGTGGATGCATAACGCGATGCCGAAATGTTACCGGCAGCGTCACGTACCCAGAGGTAGAGAGTCCGCGTTCCACCACCTGCAAAGCTGAACCCTGCCGGGACCGACGACGTCCAGCAGGAGCTGTTTTGCGCCGGGGTGCTGTTGCCCTCGGAGAAACAGTAACCGGTAACGCCCACGTTGTCTGTTGCCGTAACTGCAATCGGACCAACATACTGTGTAGGGGATGTGACCGGAAGGGTGAAGGAGGAGATCAGAGGTGGAACAAATTCCCTGAAATTGGCACTGATGGTCATGTCTCCGGTGATATTCGTCACCGTCAGCGGGTTTACGGATGTGGTCGCGAATCCGGCCGGTCCGGTCCAGTTTAACAGGGCGTAACCGGGTTCTGGCACGGCCGTGACCGCAGTCGTCGAGCCACCGTAATTCACCGTCTGCAGCGTCGTGCCGCTGATGCTCCCGCCGGTCCCTGCAATAAACTGGATGTTACGGGTATCAATGGCGAAATTGGCGGTGATGGTCATGTCGTTGGTCACGTTCATTACTGTCAGCGGATTTGCCGTGTCAGTCGGGAAGCCGCCGGTTCCGGTCCAGTTGACGAAATGGTAATTTACATCGGCTACCGCGGTAACCTGGGAGGTCTGCCCGTTGGGCACGATGGTTTGCAACAGCGTGCCGGTAACCGAGCCATGGGCGCCGGATATGAATGTAACCAGCGGATTCGCTGCGAAGTTGGCGGTTATGGTTACGTTGTCGGTCACATTGAATAATGCCAGCGGGTTGGAACTGGTTGCGGCAAAACTGCCGGTCCCGGTCCAGTTGACAAAGTGGTAGCCGTTGTCAGCGACTGCGGTTACCGGAGTAGTGTTGCCGTTGACATCGGCGGTCTGGACCAGGTCACCGTTGACAGTGCCGTGGGCACCGGGCGCGAATGTGACCGTTACGTCCCCCAGGTAGCGGGCGACGGCAAGGTTGTCGTTGCCGTTGTTGAAATAACCGGCCGCGACTATTCTGCCGTCGGGCTGGATCAGGAGTCCCTGCGCCCGGCTGGTCGGTGACGAGTTGACGCTGGTCAGTACCCTGCCGCTTGCGCCGAAGGAATAGTCTGCTCTGCCGTCGCTCTCGTAGCGCAGCAGCGCCAGTTGCTCACTGCTGAAATTGTTGCTGCTTCCCGCAACCACGATCCTGCCGTTCGCCTGGATTGCAACGTCGTAGGCTGTGTCATCGCCGTTATTGACGTCTGTTGTAACCATGCCGCTGGAGTTGAAGGTGCTGTCAAGGGTGCCGCTGTCCGTATAGCGTGCCACGGCAATATCCCTGGTAAAAAAACCGCTGGCATGTCCGGCGACAACTATCTTTCCGTCCGGCTGGAGCTTGATGCCATGGATGCTTGCAGACAGGCTGCCGGCAAACGTCTGGACCGATCCGCCAAAGCCGAACTGACTGTCCGGGTTGCCGTCCGAAGTGTAGCGGGCCAGCAGAAAATAACCGTCGGAGCTGTTTCCGGCTACGACGATCTTCCCGTCCCCCTGGATCGCCAGGCATGAGGCCAGGTCGGTTCCGCTCCTGAACATGGTGGTCACGATTCCGTTGTTGCCGAAGGTCGTATCGAGAATTCCGGTGCCGGTATAGCGCAACAGGGCGAAACCGCTGTTTTCGGCATATCCGGCGATAATGATTCTTCCGCTGCTGTCAATGGCAACAGCCTGCGCCCTGCTGTTCGCTCCGATTATGGGTGTCCTGACCACACCGTTGGTTCCAAAGTTCACATCCGGCGTGCCACCTGCCGTGTAACGTACCAGGGCAATGTTGTCGCGTATGCTGTCGTTGGCGAACCCCGCTGCCAGGATCTTGCCATCAGGCTGGAGTGCAACCGCCAACGCTTCCGAAGACCAGTCTATGGCGGTCGAAACCAGGCCACTGCTTCCGAACAGGGGATCAAGCACGCCGCTGGAATCGTAGCGGGCTATGATAAACTCATTGCTGCTACCGTTGAAACCGCTGCCGGCGATCACAAGCATGCCGTCGGCCGGCTGTCTGACGATAGCGTTGGCCCTGCCGTTGGACTGTGGCGACGACGCTATGCCAGAGCCATTAAAGGACGGGTCGAGTTGTCCCGGCGCCGCGAATGCGGAAACGCCTGCGAATAAGACAAAAATTGACAGTGCGATGGATATGATCCTGGAGTTCATGCTGGTCCCCCGCTCTTGTTTCCTGTTTGCAAAGCACATCTATTGATGAATTGATCTGGTGATTAATTAACAAAAAAGCCGTTAAAGACCCGTTAAGTCCTGTAATCGTCATGTATACTAGCAGAACGATAGGCAAAGTGCAGTATAAAATTATACGGTGTTTTATTTTGGATCGGTTAGGGTTGTCGGTGTACGTACGGGTTCAACCCAGCAGGATGTCCTTCAGCAGGGCCAGGTTCAGGAATATGACGATCAGGCCCACGATCCAGAGTATGGCCGCTCCGAAACGCCTGTTGGCGTAGTCGCCCATTACCTTTTTAGAAGATGTCAGCAGGATCAGCGGGATGATGGTCAGGGGGAGCTGGAGCGAGAGGACGATCTGGCTCCAGAGGATGCCGTTGAAGGGATTGGAAAGCAGCATGATCACCACCAGCGCCCCCAGCAGCGTGATGGAGAGGCCGATGCGGGAATGGGGGTCGTTGATGTCGAACGGTTCTATGAAAATGCCGGCAAAGACGCTGCCGCCGGCCATGGCGGCGGTTACGGACGAAGAAAGCCCGGCGAAAAGCAATCCCAGCGCGAATACTGTGGCGGACAGTTTGCCGAAGATCGGTTCCAGCGTGAGCGTGACCTGGGGCAGCTCGGTTACCACAACGCCGCTTTTGAAAAAAACCGCCGCGGCCATGATGATCATCGCGCTGTTGATGGCCCATCCCGCGCCCATCCCGGTCAGAGTGTCCAGAAACTCGTATTTAAGCTGTTTGCGGATCACGTCATCCCCCTGAGCGTTCCACTGGCGGCTCTGGATCACTTCCGAATGCAGGAAAATGTTGTGCGGCATCACCACCGCGCCCAGCACGCCCATGATCACCGGCAGCGCGCCGACCGGAAAAGCGGGCGTCACCCAGCCGGCCAGGGTCTGTGTCCAGGAAACGTCGGCCAGCCAGATTTCGAACATGAAAGCCAGTCCGATCAGCGAGACAAAACCCATGATCCACTTTTCGAGACGTTGGTAGTTTTTTGAAAAGAGCATCCAGGCCGAGAAGACGGCCGACAGTACGGCTCCGGCGATCAGCGGAAGCCCGGTCAGCATGTTGAGGCCGATGGCGGCCCCCAGCAGTTCGGCCAGTGCGGTCGAGACGCAGGCCAGCATCGCGCTCCCCAGCATCAGGAAACGCAGCCAGGGCCTGAAGAATTTGGAGGCGGCCTCAGACAGGCACAGGCCGGTAACAATGCCGAGATGGGCGGCGTTATGCTGTACGATGATCAGAATGACCGTCGAGAGCGTGACCACCCAGAGCAGTTTGTAGCCGAACTGTGATCCGGCGGCCACGTTGGTGACCCAGTTGCCCGGATCAATAAAGCCTACCGTGACGAAGAAACCGGGACCGATGTAGCGGAACAGTTCCAGTGATGCCAGCCGTGAGGCCTGTTTGCCGATGTGGGAAAGCCAGTTCATGCTTTGATTGTCCCTGAAATGATGGATTCAATTCCGGAGAGTATATCTGCTCCCGGTCAACATAGCAATTACACTGCTTTCTGGAAGCGAGTCACACGATTTATCTGCTTGTTGATACGTGTCATTTTTGCTATGTTGCAAAATTAATTATTATCGGACAAGGGGATAGTACAAGATGAAATTTACAAAGATGCAGGGTGCCGGCAACGACTACGTCTACGTGAACTGTTTTGATGAAACCGTCGAAAATCCGCAGCAGACCGCGATACAGGTTTCGAACCGCAACTTCGGCATCGGTTCGGACGGACTGATTCTGATCATGCCTTCGGATGTTGCCGATGTCCGCATGCGGATGTTCAACTCGGACGGTTCCGAATCGGAGATGTGCGGCAATGGCATCCGCTGCGTTGCAAAATACGCTTTTGACCATGGCATCGTTTCAAAAGATGAAATTACCGCCGAAACCGGCGCCGGCATCCTGACCCTGCAGCTTTTCACCGGCTCCGACGGCAAGGTCGAAAAAGTTCGCGTCAACATGGGGCCGCCGCGTCTTACACGTGGCGAAATTCCGATGACCGGTGATTCATCCGCACAGGTTGTATCAGAAGAGCTTGCCGTGCTGGATCGCACTTTCAAGATCACCTGCGCTTCGATGGGCAACCCGCACTGCGTCATCTTTGTCGATGACGTGGAAAACTTCCCGGTTGCCACCTATGGCCCGCTGATCGAAAACAACCCGCTGTTTCCGCGTCGCACCAACGTCGAGTTCATCCAGATCATTTCGCGTACCGAGATCCGTCAGCGCACCTGGGAACGGGGCGCCGGCGAAACCCTGGCCTGCGGCACCGGCTCCAGCGCGGTTACCGCCGCCTGCGTACTGAACGGCCTGACCGAGAAAAAGCTCCTCAACCACCTGTCCGGTGGTGATCTGGAAATGGAGTGGGCCGATGACGGCAACATCTATATGACCGGCCCGGCGGTCGAGGTTTTCAGCGGGGAAATAAGGCTGTAAGCCAAAAGCTCCAAATCCAACCCCCCTTTATCCCCCCTTGTCAGGGGGGAACTTTGAAGTCTCCCCTGATATGGGGATAATTAGAGGGGTTAGAATTTTGATATCGATATCTCAAATCCGTTTAGCAGGTTCCATGTCACGTGCCCTGAACATCATAAACTTCCTTTTAGGTATCGCCATTATCGCGCTGGCTGCCGGAATCACCTCCGATCGTCTTTCGTCGCGACTTGGAAGCTCGTTCCTCGGCAAGTCCGGGAAAGAGGCCGCTGTTGCGGTGCCGGTGATGTCCCGCACCGAAGATCTGTCCTACTATGCGCCGATTCTTGGCAGCGGCCTGTTCGGACGCATGTCCCAGGGGCAGCTGACGCCGGTTACCAATGCCACCGCCGCGGTCCAGGCCGCACCTGCCACGGCTCCGGCCGATTTGATGCTGCTGGGAACTGCAGTCGGTTCCTTTCGCGAGACCTTTGCACTGGTGCGGCACATGACCAAGCAGGAGGAACGGGTGTTCCGCCTTGGAGACATGGTCTTCGACGCCGGACGGCTGGCCGAAGTGGGCCGGGAAAAGGCCTATATCATAATAAATAACAAGAAGGTCGAGCTGCTGACGCCCATGACTCCGCCGCCAGTTGCCGTACCCCAGTCACACCCGGTCGCTGTGGGCAACGTGACAGCGGTGTCGCAGCAGGGGGCGGGCAACTACATGATCGACCAGCGGGCGCTCAACGCCGCGCTGGATAACCCGGCCCAGGCCATGACTGATGCCCGGCTGCTTCCCAGCCAGAAGGACGGCAAGGTCGAGGGCTTCCGTGCATCCGAGGTAAAGCCTAACGGTCTGTTCTCGATGATAGGCATCAAGAACGGAGATGTGATCCTCCGGCTGAATGATCTGCCGATGGATTCTCCCGACAAGGCGCTGCAATCATTTATCGCCCTCAAGGGGCAAAACCGGCTCAAACTTGATCTGCTCAGGGACGGGCAGCCGGTGACTTTCAACTACGATATACGCTGATTCGGAGGCTGGTTTGATACGACACCTGATACGTAACCTCTGTTCCCTGCTGCTGGTGGTGATGCTCTGTACTTCTCCCGCACTGGCGGCCGGCAAGGGAGTCGTGCTGAACTTCAACGAGGTGGATATCTCCACCATGGTGAAATTCATCAGCGACCTGACCGGCAGGAATTTCATTCTGGACGAGCGGGTCAAGGGCAAGATTTCGGTCTATTCCCCTTCCAAACTCTCGATTGAGGAAGCATACAACGTTTTTGTCTCGGTGCTGGAGCTGAAGGGTTTTGTCGTGGTGCAGAGCGGTAAGGTCGCCAAGATAGTGCCTTCCGCCACCGCCCGGCAATCCGGTTTTACCCTGCTCTCTTCCGATCAGGTTCTGCCGGTTAATGAGAGTTACGTCGCCCAGGTGACCAAACTGGAGAATATCTCGGCCCAGGAGGCGCTGACTTTCCTGCAGCCGATGGTTTCCAGGGACGGGCACATCTCTGCCTTCGGCCCGGGTAACCTGATCCTGATGGTGGATTCGTCGCTCAACATCCGCAAGCTGCACGGGCTCCTGCAGGCGATCGATACTGAACGCAGTCGGGAAGGACTTGAAATCGTCTACCTTAAAAACGCCTCGGCCGAAAGTGTTGCCACAACCGTTCGCCAGTGGCTGAGCGGATCCGACAGCAAGCCGGCCGGACATCCGTCCGCCACCGGAGGCGGCGGGACGGGAAATGTGCTGGCTGATCAGCGGCTGAACGCGCTGCTTGTATTCGGAAATGAAAGTACCAAGAAAGCGGTGCGTGAGCTGGTGAGCAAGCTGGATGTGGCTCCCCCAGAGGCCAGCAGCAAGGTAAACGTCTATTATCTGGAAAACACCGATGCCACCGAGATGGCCAAGGTGCTGGACGGAGTGGTCAAGGGGATCAGCGCCCAGGCAGCCACGGTGCCGGGCCAGGCCGGCGCCGCAGCTCCCCATGCTTCGCCATTTGATAGCGGCAAGATTACCATCACCGCCGACAAGGCCTCCAATTCACTGGTGATAATGGCTTCTCCCAACGACTACAGCAACCTGACCCAGGTGATCAAGAAGCTGGACCGGCGCAGCAAGCAGGTCTTCGTGCAGGTGCTGATCGCCGAGGTCTCGCTGGACAAGTCCAGGGAGCTGGGGCTGCAGAGCGGCGTGCTTGGCGGCGGTGTCCTCAACAAGTACCTGACAGTGGCCGGACTGTACGATCCGCTTGGAACCCTGGGGACCATCGGCAGCATCCTCACCCAGGGCGGGACGCTGACTCCCGATGTTTCGGCCAGCCCTGTCAATCTGACTTCGGTGCTGAAGGCGCTCGACAAGAACGGGCTGGTGAACATTCTCTCGACCCCCAATATCCTGACTTCGGATAACAAGGAGGCCGAGATCAACGTGGGTGAGAACGTCCCTTTCCAGGGATCGGCCACCCAGAGTACGATAGGGACCACCACTTCCGTCGAGCGCAAGGATATCGGCATCAATCTCAAGATCAAGCCCCAGGTCAGCGAGGGCGACTACATCCGCCTGGATATCAACCAGGAGATCTCGGCGGTCAAGGACAGCAAGGGGCAGGCCATCGACCTGATCACCACCAAGCGCTCGGCCAAGACCAGCGTCGTGGTCAAGGACAAGGAAACGGTCGTGATCGGCGGGCTGATTCAGGACACCGAGGATGAAACCATCCAGAAGGTGCCCTTCCTGGGGGACATTCCGGGCCTGGGGTGGCTGTTCAAAACCAAGACCAAAACGCGCAAGAAGACCAACCTGATGATCCTGCTTACGCCCCGCATCGTCAGGGATGCGTCTGACCTGATGACTGTCTCCGACGAGCAGCGATCCAAATTTGGCGATTCTGCCAGAAAAACAGAACCGGTGGACGTACAAAAGGAGATTTCCGGCAGATGAGCGCCGTTGCCACCCCAGAAGAACTGGAGGCGCTGGCGGCAAAGCTGGGAATAGCCGTTCAGGGCGAGATACGCCATGACCAGGTTGATTCCGCGCTGCTGAGTCGTGTCCCGCTGACATTCGCCCGTTCCAACTTGATCCTGCCGCTGGGTGAGCTGGACGGAACCGTGAGGATTGCCATCTCCGGTGCCGGCGGACTTTTGCTGCTGGACGAACTGCGCATGCTGTTCGGCAAGCCGGTCGAGGCGGTGCTGATGCCGGCCGGCGTCCTGGCCGACCTGATCAACCATGTCTATTCCGGCGTCTCCGGTACGGCCCGCGAGGTACTGCAGGAACTGGAGGGGGAGGACCTCTCCACCATCGCCACCGAACTGGGGCAGCCGCAGGACCTGCTGGACCTGACCGACGAAGCGCCGGTAATCAGGCTGCTCAACTCGATCCTGTCCGAGGCGGTCAAGGAGAGGGTCAGCGACGTGCATATCGAGCCGTACGAGCGCGACCTGCTGGTGCGCTTCCGTATTGACGGCATCCTCTATGAAAAGCTTTCCCCCCCCAAGATCATCCAAGATGCGCTGGTCTCCCGCGTCAAGATCATGGCCGGTCTCAACATCGCCGAGAAACGTCTGCCGCAGGACGGACGCATCCGCGTGATCGTGGCCGGCCGCGACGTGGACATCCGTGTCTCGATCATTCCGACCTTCTACGGCGAGCGGGCGGTTTTACGCCTTCTGGACAAGAAGAAGGGCATCCTGTCGCTGGCCGACATCGGCCTGGGAGAGCTTGGGGTGCGTACCCTGGAGCGGATGCTGACCCGCACCAGCGGCATCATCCTGGTGACCGGCCCCACCGGCAGCGGCAAGTCCACCACGCTGTACGCCGCGCTGAACCGGGTCAACTCCAGCGAGAAGAACATCATCACCATCGAGGATCCGATCGAATACCAGATCAGGGGCATCGGCCAGATCCAGGTCAACCCCAAGATCGACCTGACCTTCGCCAGCGGCCTGAGATCGATCCTGCGCCAGGATCCGGATATCATCATGGTCGGCGAGATCCGCGACGCCGAAACGGCCGAGATCGCGATCCAGGCCAGTCTGACCGGGCACCTGGTGCTCTCCACTCTGCACACCAATGATGCCGCCACCGCCGTGACCCGCCTGGTGGACATGGGCATCGAGCCGTTCATGATCGCATCTTCTCTGTCCGCCGTGGTGGCCCAGCGGCTGGTACGGGTGATCTGTCCCCACTGCCGCGAGGAATACCGTCCGCTTGAGGAGTATGCCGGCGTGACGCTGCCGGAGAAACTGTACCGCGGTAAGGGGTGCGACCGCTGCTTCGGTCTGGGGACGCTGGGGCGTACCGCCATCTATGAAATACTGCCGATCGACCAGGAACTCTGCTCGATGATCATCCGGCGCTGCCATTCCGGCGAGATCAAGGAATATGCTGTTGCGCGCGGCATGAAGACCCTGCGTGACGACGGCCTGGCCAGGGCGGCGGCCGGGATCACCACCATCGAAGAGGTGCTGCGCGTAACCCAGGACGATTATGCCGACGTTCCGCTATAAGGCCTACAACTCAGCCGGCTCTTCGGTCGCCGGAAGCATCGAGGCTGATTCCGAGCGCCAGGCGATGCAGCAGCTGAAGCTGAAGGGGCTCCTGGCGCGCGAGGTGGTGGAAGAGGGAGGGCTCAAGGATACTCCCGGAAGTTTCTCGTTCCGGCGGGGTGTTTCAGCAGCCGACCTGTCGCTTTTCACGCGCCGTCTGGCAACGTTGACGGTTTCCTCGGTCCCGCTGTTCGAAGCTATGGGCTCGCTCTGCGAGCAGGAGGAAAACGGCCCCCTGCGCAAGGCGCTGGTGCGGGTCAAGGAGAGAATCGCCGAGGGGGCCTCGCTCTCGCGGGCGCTGGCGGCGGAACCATCGATCTTCGGCGAGAGCTATGTCAGCATGGTGGCGGCCGGCGAGGCCGGCGGAGCCCTGGATGCGGTGCTGGAGCGGCTGGCGGATTTCCTGGAAGAGCAGGAACAGGTGCGCAGCAAAGTCACTTCGGCCATGGCCTACCCGATCCTGATGGTGCTGGTGGGCGGGGGCGTGATGATCTTCCTGTTGACGGTCGTGATCCCCAAGATCGTGGTGATCTTCGAAGACAGCAAGGCCGCACTGCCGTTGATTACGATCATGCTGATCAAGGTCAGCCACTTCCTGCGCGGCTGGTGGTGGATACCGGCCGGCCTGATGATAGCCTCGGTGCCGCTCTACCGCAAGGCGATGCTGAGCGACAACCTGCGTCTGAAACGGGACGCGATGCTGCTGAGGCTGCCGGTGGCGGGGGGGATGCTTCAGCGTCTGATCCTGTCCCGTTTTGCCCGTGTGCTGGGGCTGCTGCTATCCAGCGGGGTGCCGATCATGCGCGCGCTGGAGATAACCGGCGAAGTGCTGGTCAACCGGGTCTACCGCTCCTTCCTGCGGGAGGTGATGGAAGAGGTGGCCCAGGGAGGCAGCCTGTCCGGCAGCCTGAAGAAGAGTCCGCTGTTCCCGCCGCTGCTGGTGCACCTGGCCGGCGTCGGAGAGAAGGGGGGCAACCTGGAGGAGATGCTGGTTAAGGCCGGCGTTGCCTACGAACGCGAATTCGGCGCCCGCCTGCAGCGGCTGATGGGGCTGATGGAACCGCTGCTGGTGCTGGCCATGGGGCTGGCGGTCGGGATTGTCGTGCTGGCGGTGCTGCTGCCGATCTTCGAGATGAACCAGCTGATAAAATAACTTTAATATTAATGTCTCTCCTGATAATCTTCACCTCATCCCAGGACAATAGTTCAATCTTTTTATCCGGTCGTTTTAGCCGGTAGCGTTTGCCCCGCTTTTGTGGTATACGGATTACGTCACGCCGGTATCCCTCCCACAGTATCACTTAAGGTGGAAATGACGGCATTCTCTCTGGACATAGCGCTGTTTGCGGCCAAGCTGGGGGTGGTTTTTTTCGTTATCCTGACCCTGGCCGCCTATCTGGTGTTTGCCGAGCGAAAGATCCTGGCCTGGGTCCAGGATCGAAAAGGGCCGAACCGCGTCGGTCCCTTCGGTCTGCTGCAGCCGCTGGCGGACCTGATCAAACTCCTCACCAAGGAAGATTTCGTGCCGTCCGCCGCCGACCGGTGGCTGTTCTACCTGGCGCCGGCCATGGCCGCCATTCCCGCCATACTGATCTTTGCCGTGATCCCTTTCGGAGCCCCGCTGACGATCGCCGGACGCCAGCTGCCGCTGGTGGTGGCCGATCTGAACGTGGGGCTGCTGTTCTTCCTGGCGCTCTCCTCGATTGCCGTTTATGGCGTGGCCATCGGCGGCTGGGCCTCCAACTCCAAATATTCGCTGCTGGGCGGTATCCGCGGCCTGGCACAGCTGATCTCCTACGAACTGTCGATGGGGCTGTCGCTGGTTCCGGTGGTCATGCTGGCCCGTTCCTTCAGCCTGACTGATATCGTCGCGGCCCAGGCTTCGATGCCGTTCATCTTTTACCAGCCACTGGCCTTCATCATCTTCCTGATCAGCATTACCGCAGAATGCAAACGAATTCCCTTCGATCTGCCCGAGGCGGAAGGGGAGCTGGTGGCCGGTTTCCACAGCGAATACTCCGGCATGCGTTTCGGCCTTTTTTTCGTCGGCGAATATATCAACATCATCGTGCTGGGGGGGCTGGCTACCACCTTCTTCCTGGGTGGGTGGCACGGGCCGCTGCTTCCTCCGGTGATCTGGTTCTCGCTGAAAACGCTGGCGTTCGCATTTTTCTTCATCTGGATGCGCGGTACCCTGCCCAGGCTGCGCTACGACCAGCTGATGCACCTGGGTTGGAAACTGTTGACGCCGCTTGCCTTGGCAAACATACTGGCCACCGGCTGGTGGCTGGTTTTAATCCGCTAATCCACGGACAGTGCTGTCCTATCATGTAACCTAAAAAAGAGAGGAGTCGAACATGGAAAGCGTGAATGCGAAGAACCGTCATGGCCACACACCGCTGATCAATGCATCCAAAGAGGGCCTCAAGGATTTTGTCCACGACCTTCTGCATCGTGGCGCCGACATCACCGCCTGCAGTGACAAGGGCAAGACGGCCCTCCACTATGCCGCGGCCAACGGTCACACCGATATCGTCAACATGCTGATCGCAAAGGGCGCCGAAGTCGATGCCACTGATCGCGATGGGCACACCCCGCTGATGTTCGCCGCGATCTACGGATGCAACAAGACGGTCCAGGCACTGCTCGACGGTGGCGCCAACCCGTCCATCAAGACTCCGGCCGGCAATACCGCCAGCCTGTATGCCGAGAACAACAGCCACCCGCTGGCTTCGGCGCTGCTGAAAAAGGCCGAACGGGCAAAGCACGGCCACGCTTGACAATTTCATTCTAGAAAGGTAACGGAACGCGGATTTACGCGGATAAGACTGTTTTTACGCGGATTTCAGGGATATTTGATTCCTTGACAATTTCCGCGTCTATCGGTTCATATCCGGCTGGTTCCGCGTTCCGTATTTATTAAATGAGCATTTTTTCCGACACCAAAGCCATCCTGGGCGGATTCGGCGTTACCCTGCGCCATATGCTGCGTCGTCCGGTCACGATCCAGTACCCCGAGCAGAAGCGGACGCCGTACCCCCGGTTCCGGGCCAGGATCGTGCTGACGCGGGATCCGGACGGCGGCGAACGCTGCGTGGCCTGCTACCTCTGCTCGGCCGCCTGTCCGGTGGACTGCATCTCGATGCAGTCGGCCGAGCGCGAGGATGGACGGCGCTATGCCGAATGGTTCCGGATCAACTTCTCGCGCTGCATCTTCTGCGGCCTTTGCGCCGAGGCCTGCCCGACCCTGGCAATCCAGATGACCCCCGATTACGAGATCTGCAAGCGCGACATCATGGACCTGGTCTACGAGAAGCACGACCTGCTGATCGACGGCTGCGGCAAGGATGACAGCTACAACTTCTACAGGCATGCCGGGATCGGCGTGGCCCAGCCGCGCGGTGCGGGTGTGGAGGAAACCAAGCCGGTGGATGTCAGGACGCTGATGCCATGATCGAACAAACCATCTTCTACATACTGGCTGCCACGGCGGTCATTGCCACGTTGATGGCCGTCACCGAAAAACACCCGGTGCATGCGATCCTCTACCTGGTAACATCGCTGTTTTCCATGGCGGTGATATTCTACCTGCTGATGGCGCCGCTGGTGGCGGCCTTCGAGGTGATCCTCTACGCCGGTGCGATCATGGTGTTGTTCCTGTTCGTGATCATGATGCTCGACCTGGGGCACCCGGAAAAGGGGTTGTCACCCGGCTGGCGGGAATGGCTGCCGGCGCTGGCGCTGTCCGGTGTCAGCATAACCTCGCTGGTGGTGGCGGTCGTTTCCCGTCACGCAACCGTGGCCGCATATCCGGCGGCGCTGCCGATCCGTGAAGTGGCGCTGAGGCTGTTCCGTGAGCACGGCCTGGCAGTAGAGCTGGTCTCGCTGCAGCTCCTGTTTGCGCTGGTGGGGGCGCTCTACCTGGGGCGGCAGCGTGAACCATCTCCCTCAAGTTCTCTCTCCGGGGAAGATAGCGGCAGAAGTGCTGGAGACGGGCCATGATCGTGCCGCTGGAACATGTCCTGATCCTGGCCGGGCTGCTGTTCTTCATCGGCATGGGGGGGCTTCTGGCCTGGCGCGCCAACCTGATCATGATGCTGGTCTGCATCGAGGTCATGCTGAATGCGGTCATGCTGGTATTCGTAGGGGGCTCGGCCCGCTGGGGCAATGCCGACGGCCAGCTGTTCGCGATCTTCATCATGGCGCTGACCTCGGCCGAGGTCTCGCTGGCTCTGGCGATGGTGGTCTACCTGCACCGCCGGCGCAAGACGGTCGATACGGACGCCTTCAGCGGGTTGAAGGGGTGATATGAAACTCTACTTGGCACTGATACTTTTGTTTCCGCTTGCGGGCGGCCTCTTCAACGCCCTGATCGGCAGCAAACTCCCGCGTCGTGTGGCGGAAACCGTCGCCTGCGGGGTGATCTGGGGGGCGTTCGCCTGCTCCGTAATGGCCTTTCTTGATTTTACGGCCCCGGTAAAAATCGAATACGCCTCCTGGCTGACCGCCTTCGACTTCAAGGCCCCGATCACGCTTTACCTCGATCAGCTCTCGCTGTCGCTGACCCTGATGATCACCTTTGTCTGCGGCCTGATCCACCTGCACTCGGTCGGCTACATGAAGGACGACCCCTCATATGCCCGCTACTTCGCGCTGCTGAATATCTTCGTATTCGCCATGCTGACCCTGGTGCTGGCCGAAAACCTGCCGCTGTTGTACCTGGGGTGGGAGGGGGTCGGTTTCTGCTCCTACGCCCTGATCGGCTTCTGGTATACCGAGCAGAAGAACGCCACCGCCGGCCGCAAGGCCTTCATCGTCACCCGCGTCGGCGACACCGCTTTCGGTATCGCCATGGTCTGGATGTTCCAGCTGTTCGGGACGGTCTCGATCAGCGAGCTGAACGGCATGGGATTTCTGATGCCAACTGGCGTGATCACTGCGCTGGGGATTCTGCTTCTGATCGGCGCGGCCGGCAAGTCGGCCCAGCTGCCTTTGTCGGTCTGGCTACCGGACGCCATGGCCGGCCCCACGCCGGTTTCGGCCCAGATCCATGCCGCCACGATGGTGACGGCCGGGGTCTACCTGCTGGCGCGCATGTTCCCGCTGATCGGCTCGTCGCCGCTGACACTGGCCGCCATCGCGCTTACCGGCGGCCTGACCGCGCTCTATGCGGCCACCTGCGCCTGCGTCCAGCGCGACCTGAAGCGAATCCTGGCCTATTCGACCATCAGCCAGATCGGCTACATGGTGCTGGGGGTCGGCGCCGGGGCTTTGACCGCCTCCACCTTCCACCTTCTGACCCATGCATTCTTCAAGGCGCTGCTGTTCCTGGGGGCCGGCTGCGTGATTACTGCACTGCACCATCGGCAGGACATCTTCGGAATGGGGGGGCTTAAACGGCGGCTTCCGGCGGTCTACTGGCCGTTTCTGGCCGGATCGCTCTGTCTGGCCGGATTTCCGGGCAGCGGCGGTTTTTTCAGCAAGGATGCCATCCTGGCGGCGGTTTTCGAGCAGGGCGGTCCGCTCTACGGGACGCTGTTCGCCCTGGGCCTGCTGACGGCGCTGCTGACCTCCTTCTACACCTTCCGCATGCTGTTTGTGGTGTTTCACGGGGAAAACGACAGCGCTGCCGACCAGTTGCTTCACCCACCCTCCGACCCCCTCCCGTCAAGGGAGGGGGGGCTCTTGCAGCTGCCCGGGATTATGACCCTGACCTTGATTCCGCTGGCGCTGTTCGGCCTGCTGGGCGGCCTTCTCAATCTGCCGGTCTATCTGACGGAGCATGGCCTGCTGACCGGTTTTCTGGGTGCGCTTCCCGGATTTGCCGTTGCGGGGCATGCTGCTCATGTAAACGAAATCATCCTGCAGATCATGGCGGCAACCGCCTGCCTGCTGGGGCTGGGGCTGGCCTGGTCGCGCTATACCGGCGAGCGGCGGGCCGCTTCGCTGGCGACGGAAAGCGGACCGGCGCCCTTCCACATTCGCTTCCTGCACTCCGGCTGGATGCTGGATGACCTCTACCGGCTGATACTGATCCGTCCCTTCGTATGGCTGGCGCGCTTTTTCTGGAAGGGGATCGACCAGGCCGGCATCGACGGCACGCTGGATGGATTGGCGCGTTTCACGCTCAGGCTGGGTGAACTGCCGGCCGCCTGGAGCAACGGACGGGTGGCGACGGCGCTGATCGCGCTGGCGGGTGGCGTGGCGGCGGTGCTGGGATACGTGGCTTGGCAAACGCTGGCGGGGTGACGGATGGCTGATCAGGCACTGATTCTCTGGATTATCGGCGGCATCCTGACGGTTTCAGGTCTCGCCGGTCTGTTGCTGCCGGTGCTGCCGGGAGCGCCGCTGTTGCTTGCCGGCCTGGTCTGCGCCGCCTGGGCGGAAGACTTCCGCCAT
>JAWDJY010000029.1:0-51468 GCA_032469775.1 Geobacteraceae bacterium
TCCCACAGCGCCATCTGCGCCGAAGCCGAGAAAATGGGACCGGGCTATACCCAGGGTTTCTTCGGCTATCGCGATTACGATCTGGCCAAGACCAAGTGCCTGGTTGTCTGGGGTTGTGACCCGCTCTCTTCCAACCGCCAGGTTCCCAATGCCATCGCGAAATTCAGCGATATCCTTGATCGTGGTACGATCATAGCGGTCGACCCCCGCATGAGCGCCTCGGTCGCCAAGGCCAACGAGTGGCTGCCGATCAAGCCGGGTGAGGACGGTGCTCTGGCAGCGGCTTTAGGCCATGTGCTGCTGACCGAGGGGTTCTGGAGCAAGGAGTTCGTCGGCGATTTCAAGGATGGCAAGAATCTCTTCAAAACCGGTGCCACGGTTGATGAGTCGGCCTTTGCCGAGAAACAGACCCATGGCATCGTCAAATACTGGAACCTGGAGCTGAAAGACAAGACCCCGGCCTGGGCGGCTAAAAAAACCCTGATCCCGGCCGAGCAGATCATTCGTGTGGCCCGTGCCATGGGCAAAGCCGGTTCCGCCTGTGCCGTCTGGATGGGGCCGGGCGTAGCCATGACCCCGCGTGGCACCTACGCCTCCATGGCTGTGTATGCCCTGAACGGCATCCTTGGTTCGATCGAAACCGAAGGGGGTGTATTCCAGTCATCCAGCTCACCAACCAACAAGTTTCCGGAAATCAAGGATGCCTTTATCGATGAGATCGCCAAGAAGGGGAGCAAGGGCAAGAAGCTTGATGGCCGTGGCGCCAAGGATATGCCGGCCATCATGGGCGGCTATGATTCCAAGAAAGACAAGGACGGCAAGGTTACGGAAAGTGCCAAGGCCAACGTTGTTACCAACGCGGTAGCCGACGGCATACTGAAAGACCCGTCCGCCTGCCAGATCTTTATCAGCACCTGGAGCAACTTCAACTTCTCCTGTACCGGCGCACAGCGCTGGGACAAGGCCATGGCCACGGTGCCGTTCTTTGTCCACATGGTCACCAATGCCTCGGAGATGACGCAGTTTGCAGACATCGTCCTGCCGGCCACATTTGCACCGACGGAAAAACTGTCGATCATCACCAATATGGCCAACCTGCACGGCCATGTTTCCATTCAGCAGCCGGTGGCAAAGGCGCTTTGGAATGTGAAATCGGAAGAGACCGAGGTGATGTGGCTGCTGGCAGAGAAGCTGAAGGCCAAGGGTTTTGCCAACCTGTATGATTATTACGCTTCCTTCGAAGATCCGGAGACCAAAAAGAAACCGGCGAACGCCGCCGAGTTCTGTGAAATTGCCGCCAGGATTTCCAGCCAGAAGGTCTGGAACGGCAAGGAGAAGATGAAGGGTGACACAATTGCCGGTTGGGGCGACTTCAAGAAAAAGGGCATCTACAATACCGAAACCTACAAATACAAAAAGAACTGGGGTAAGGTAAACCCGGATACGAAGAAATTTGAAGGTCATTTCAAGACCGAGACTAAAAAGTTCGAATTCTATAGCGAAACCTTGAAGAAAACCCTGACCTTGTTCGCTGATAAGCATAAGACCAGCATCGACGATATCCTCAAGTCCAGCGGATACGAGGCCCAGGGTGAACTGGTCTTCGTACCGCATTATGAATCACCCAAGCGTCACGGCAGCGACAAGGAGTATCCGTTCACCTTTGTCGACTACAAGTCTCGGCTGAACCGTGAGGGTCGCAGTGCCAATACGGTCTGGTATCAGGAGTTTAAAAAAGTGGACGTCGGTGACGAAAGCTGGGGTGACGTCGTTAAAATCAATCCCATCGACGGCAAGAAGCTCGGTATCAAGAACGGTGATAGTGTTCGTTTGACCTCGACCACCGGTTCAATTGTTACCACAGCCAAGTTGTGGGAAGGAGTCCGTCCGGGAACTATCGCCAAATGTTACGGTCAGGGACATTGGGCCTACGGCCGCGTTGCTGCTAAGGATTACGGCAAGAGTCCTCGCGGTGGCAACAACAATGAACTCATGCCGTCCGATTTTGATCGTTTGAGCGGAGCTACGGCACGTAACGGTGGTTTCACCGGCGTTAAAATCGAGAAAGCTTAGGAAAGGGGGGAAACTATACTATGTCTAAACAATACGGAATGGTCATCGACCTTCAGAAATGTGTCGGCTGCGGCGCCTGCGCCCTGGCCTGCAAGACCGAAAACAACACCCAGGCCAGAGCCAACGGCCAGACATTTAACTGGGCCGACTTTATCTACAGGGAAGAGGGAAAGTTCCCGAACCCGAGCTTTACCGCCATCCCGGTGCTCTGCAACCACTGCACTGATGCGCCCTGTGTCAAAGCCTGCCCGGTGCAGCCCAAGGCCATGTTCAAGACCGCCGACGGCATCACCATGCACAACGATGCACGCTGCATCGGCTGCCGCCGCTGCCAGAAGGCCTGCCCCTACAGCGCCACCGATGTGGCCAAAGAAAAGGCCGCTTATTCGGTTATCAGCGCCAATATCGGCAAAGACGCCCCCCATGCCGCTTCCCGAGATGCCAGCGTCATGATCTCCGGCTGCACCGCCTCCGGCGCCGAGACCGCTAAAGCGGCCGGCGGTGTCATCCCCAACCAGCACAAATACAGCCACCCCGATTACGAAAGCATCCGCAAACAGGGCGTGGTGGAGAAGTGCATCTTCTGCGCCCACCGGGTAGCCAATGGCGAGCAGCCCAACTGTGTGGTGGCCTGTCCGGCCAAAGCCCGCATCTTCGGCGACCTGAACGACTCCGCCGGTGAACCGGCCAGGTTGTTGAAGAAGTACAAGCCGATGCGACTCAAGGAAGAGAAGAAGACCCGGCCCAACGTGGCTTACATCCGCGCCTTCAAGGGCAGTAACAAAGTCTGATCGTCTGGTGTTTCGGCCGGGATAATCATCAGAAAAAGCAGTTTCACGCGACGAACGCAACGACGCAACGTAAAATCAAGCAGTTAAACGATAATATCATTTACCAGATTAGTGATTTTACAAATCCTCTTAAGTATTTGAATTTCGTCGCGTTCGTTGCGCCGTTGCGTGAGTAAATGCCGTTTTTGGATCATTGGGGGATGGTGCACGATTCCCATCCCCTTTTCCGGTACGGTAACGGAAAATTGCTATAAAGGGTTTGAGGACTTTTGTAATGACCGACAACAATGCCATCGCTGCAACACGCGAAGACGTCTACCGCCTGCTGGCGGCCTGTTACTATTCACCGACACCCGCACTGCTGGAAGAGAACTGCTGCGGCTCCCTGGCATCACTGCTGGCGGGCGTGTCGCCGGAGGCCGCGCAGCATGCCGCGGATGCAGCCGCCCTGGGACGTAAAAGTTCACTTCAGGCTCTGAAGGTGGAACATGCCCGCCTGTTCATCGGTCCCTTCCAACTGGTTGCCCCCCCCTACGGTTCGATTCACCTTGACGGCGCCAGGAGTGTGATGGGTGATTCCACCGCCAGGGTTGCGGCTTTCTATCACTCCTGCGGCCTGCATCTGGCCGATGACTTCCATGAACTGCCGGACCATATCGCCGTAGAGCTCGAGTTCATGTCGTACCTGGCCTTCAAACAACGCCAGGCGGAAGTTTCAGGCGATAAAGATGAAGCATCTCGATGCGTAAGCATGCAACGGGAGTTTCTGGAGCGGTTCCTGGTGCCGTGGCTGGAGCCTTTTACTTCAGCGATAATCAATGATGGCGAAGCCCCTTTCTATGTGGCGCTCGCACGCTGCACCTCAGCTTTCATCACTGCCGATTTCGAGGCCTTGTCTTGTGCGAAAAATGGCTGACAGCAGCCCGGTAACCGGCAGCAGGAGCGATCTCGTGCTGGACACCTCCCGCTGCCTGCGGATGCGTTTTTCCGAAAGCGGTTGCCGCCGTTGTGCCTCTATCTGCCAGCATGGGGCTGTCGCCCTTGAGGCCGGTCTTTCCGTCGATGAGCGTAAATGCCGGGGCTGCCTGCTCTGCACTGCGGTCTGTCCGGCAGGTGCGCTGGAAGCGAATGACGATTTTTCCGCCAGCCTGGCCCGAATCTCCGGCCTTTCCGAAGCGGTACTGGGCTGTATCCGTACCAGAGAGCAGTCCAATGCAACCGTAGCCTGCCTGGGAGCCCTTTCCGAAGAGCACCTGCTGGCGCTCTGCCATTCAACGGCAGGAAGCCTGACCCTCAATCTTTCCCTGTGTGGCGACTGCCCCAACCACGCCGTGACTGCTGAACTAAAGCATCGACTTGACGCCATTTCCGTGGCTGGATTGACTTGCGGCAGCTGTCGTGTCGAGTTCGCCGAATCCGGGCAGGCCATCCGTTATCGCGATGAGTCCGTAGATCGTCGGAGCTTTTTCAAATCTTTCGGCAAGGCCCTTTTCAAGAGTGCGGACATGGTACTTTCCGGCACGGGTGAAGACAGCGAACGACACACAGGGTATGCGGAAAAGCGATTGCCATACCGGCGGATGCTGCTTGACAGCACAAGAAAAGAACTCTCCCGGGAATTGCTCGTAATCAGTCAGCATCATTTCGACACAAACGTGCTTATCAGTGATGCATGTACGATGTGCCAGGGGTGTGTGGCGATCTGTCCTACGGGAGCTATGATGACTGGCGATTCCGATCTGCCGCCGATATTCGACCAAAGCCTCTGTACAGGATGCGGTCTTTGCTGCGAGTTTTGCATGGATGGGGCGTTAACAATCCAAAATATCAATCATGATCTTGACACGGAACGGTGATCACCTGTCCTCTGCCCCCCTACCCTCCCAACCGTAACCGCAACCGTTTCTTCGGCCGATTAGCAGGAGACCTCGATCAATGTACCGGACAGCCCGACGGCGGACCCGGTTCTGCCTTGACAACCTCGGACAGCTTATGCTAGTGATAGGCACGTTTTGAAGCGCCCCATTCCATCGTCGTCCGGGAGCAAAACAATATCAGGTCTGATACTCCGAAATGAGTTCAGACTTGTTTCGTCTGAAAATAAGCGGGAATAACTCAGTGGTAGAGTGTCAGCTTCCCAAGCTGAAGGTCGCGGGTTCGAATCCCGTTTCCCGCTCCAACAAAAACAGAGGGTTAGGCAGATTGCCTGGCCCTTTAACTTTTTATAGGTCACATATAGGTCACACAATAAGCAAAACGAGTACGCCGGAGGATGCAGCAGGGTAGCCGTTCCGGTTCGTGTAACCCCGTCTGTGAATTTGAAATACTGAAGGCGCTAAGTATGGCGCTAAGCACGGGTCATGCAAGCCCCCCCGTCCCTTCCCCCCTCGGGGGCTCCCCGTTGAACCTGCAACATGACACAAACAGTTTTCTCCTTGATATGAAGGCCGTGTATCTGATTAACTCCGAAATCAGGTTTGCGATCTTCCTGAAAATAGGGTATTTATACCAATAAGTACAAAATATTGTGTTAAGGTATACCAATGCCAACACGCACTGTCCGACACATATCACCGGAAGCATTGAAGCAATTCCATCCTTTCAAGATAGGATCGGAGATGGCTTTTAACGCCCGGCAGGAGTCAGCAAAGGAAACGGCCGATGCCTTGGCAAAAGAGCTGAAAGAGCGGTTCCATGCATCAAAGGTTATGCTTTTTGGTTCGGTAATACGTGCTGACTTCAATCAGTGGTCAGATATTGATCTTGCCGTTTGGGGCATTTCTGATTCTGATTACTATAAGGCAGTTGCCTATACAAGCGGCTTCAGCAGCGTTTTCAAGGTTGATCTTATTGGCGCTGAGGACTGCTCGCAGTCGTTACTACAGCACATTACCCAAAACGGAATTGAATTATGAACCCTCAGGCAGCCATATTGTCGGCCAGAATAGATACTGAACTGTCGGAACTCAAGCTGGTGGTAGATCGAACATTGCAGGCTTGGGATAAAGCAACAAAGCAGGATGATGATTTTTATCTGGACAGTGTTGCCTTGAACCTGCATGCATCCTATTCCGGATTGGAAAGAATCTTTGAGAAGCTGGCCTCAACTATCGACAGAACCGTTCCGAGTGCTGCCAACTGGCATCAGGAATTGCTGACGTAGATGCAAACGGAGATACCTACAATCCGCCCGGCAGTCATTTCTTTCCAGTTGAAGGAATCACTGGAAGAGTACCGGGGATTCCGGCATGTGGTGCGGAATGTGTACACCTATCATCTCAAACCGGAGAAACTGAAAATACTGGTGGGTAATCTGGAAGGCACGTTCAGGCTTGCATCAGAGGAGTTGACTCTATTCGGTGATTTTTTGAAAACACTGGATGGTTAAATTTGACCTTTAGCCGAAGTTTTGAGAGTTTTCCATTCCGTTTTTTCAGTTTTCTTGTTTCAGGCGATCACGTATGCCTTTCATTCCGTCGAATATTGGCAAAGCAACTTCTTCAGGGAAAGTTGCCGGTAACATTCCTTTCACATTCTCAATAACAAAATCCAACTTCTCAATCAATTCCTTGATAATGGACTCCATCTCATCCACCGGAAACCGGCATGCACTTGCTGTAGACAGCCAATGACGGAGTTGTATTTTTTCCCAATGGTAATGGGTACTTTTTCCCCTGACAGCCATTGCCATCTTCATCTTCCGTGATTCAACCTGTCTCTTTGCTACAAGGGGATACGCAGACATGACATCATAGATGGGAGCGAGCTGAAAGCTGCCGCCTGGTAGCAGGTAGATGCTGAAGTTCTTTGCATGACCATCAATGGCGCCGAGTAGCCAGAACAGCACCTGGGTCTTGAGAAACAGACTCCGATCCGCCAGTGCATTGGCCGATCCCAGAAGCAGGGTCATGATTCTCTCAATTCCCGGGCCACCATCGCTTTCATATTTCAATGCCGGTGATATGTTCAGCGCCTGACACATATCTTCTTGCGGCAAACGGATTAACCAGGAACGATCATCAGCCCATCTTCGATCAAATCTCTCCACTACCAGAACCTTTTTATCTTCGAACGTTGCGATCTCCGCGTTAGCAACCGGAATACCGTAGGCTTTCAGGATCAGATGGCACAACCATTCGTTTTCCACGCTGTCGGCCAGGTCCATGCCGCTGTGTGCGATCTTGCCAATGGGAAGTTTGAATATATGACTGGTTGGGGTGACACCCAAGGGCCGGTGCCATCTGTCATTCAATCGAAGCAGAGCTGTCTTTTCCTGCGCACCGGCAATTGAAATACGGAAATCGTCATCGCCTTTCATGCCTAGCGGCATGGTAACGTAGTTGCGCAAAACCCCGGCGATCTGTGCATCTGTGAGTTCTTCTGCGTCAATTCGGCGCACATCAATGGTGGCTGCATCTTGCGGGAGAAGTTGCAGCGCTCCGACGCAATCTCGGCCAACATGCCAGAGAAGATCAAAACAGCGATTGCTCTTTGCCCCAAATCGGGTCTGAATGCGACTGCGTATCGGTTGGCTGTCCGGTAGCAGGTTGTCAAAGAAGTTTTCCACCACATCGCCAATATAAATCTTTTGGCTGAGCGGCATGGAGAGTGATAATGGTCGTCCTGATTCAGAATACAGCCATTCATCGCCGTACTCAAAACGAAGCTGACCAACCGCGGTACGGGTCAGACATCCTACTTTTTGACCGTTCATAAAGAGGTGCAGATCTGCTGAAATCCGTGGCCGTCCCATTTACCAGGTATCTCCAGTGCTTTCCATGGCCGGCTTCTGACGAGGCTGAATATTCAGTTCAAGGTCAAGAGCGGCGAGTAGTCGAAAAAGAGTGTTCAATTCTGTCCCCGGGTTCCCTTTTTCAATTTTGGATATAGTGTGCTGTTCCATGCCTACGGAATGCCCGACAGCTTTCTGCGACATCCCCTTGTGCTTGCGTTCGGCCCGCAATGCCTGGCCAAGGGTTTCCGGAGAGGTGATTTTGGGGATCATTTTTGCTCCTGCTACTACTCTGGAATAGCAATCTTCCTGAATAAAAGTATACCCCAGAAGACATAATGTCAAAATATATTCGTAGCGACATAATCAGGGTCTATATCCTGTCAAACATCAAGCGTATTGAGCAAGTCAGCTCTAATCGACTCTGAATGTTTTCCTGGCGTTTTGATAGCCGAGTGCTATTAGTATGATTCTATAGTTGCTTTGACACAACTTTGACTAATTTTTTGTGAAATGATGTGTCTGACAACACCATAAGCAGAACGTGTGAACCAGAGGATGCAGCAGTGTAGCTGTTCCGGTTCACGTATTCGCCCGCAAAAAACTTTTGCGCGCGCTCTCCACTCCTCCCTTGATCGTGACAGAGTTTGAAAGGCATCGCATCACCCCGTGTTCCATTCCACTACGACGAGACCCCCTGTCGTCCATTCCCCCCTTACTATTTAAATTACACGCAATCCGTCATATATGACTATTTCTGCTAAATCCAACGGATATTTTGCCGGCTTTTATCTCTCTACCAGTAAACAGCATTAATTAGCTTACAAATCAGAAGGTTGGACCATATGACAATTAAGATCTATTTGGCTTGTTATTTGCTCCATTTTTAATTTTAGATAAATGCCAGAGGAACCCAGCATTCGCTCAAAGAGGAGTAGTAATAATGCAAGATGGCACGCCGGAAAACAGCACCGTGAAAGACGCCAAAGATGTGGAATATATCGGAAAAGCATGGCAAGTGGCCTACAAGGATGTCAAGCATGCCGAACAACGAGCATCTCAAACCATTTCAGAAACCATCGCACTTACACATGCAGACGAAACCCGTGAAATAACTCTGGTGATCAGCGGTGAAGCTGGGCAGGGTTTGCAAACAATCGCCCATATTTTTGCACGAATGTTCATGAATGGAGGATTGCATGTCCTGGCAGTAAGCGAGTTCATGTCCCGCATCCGTGGCGGGAGTAATTCCGTCACCCTGCGCACGGCTCACAGGTCTGTCCGCGCACTGAACGAACACATTGACCTTTGTGTGTTACTCGATAAAAAGGCACTTCAGCGACTGCGAGGACGGTGTGCTGCTGATACGATCCTGATCGGGGACCCCGCAATATTTGTTGACGAGATGGGTATGTTCCCCCTGCCATTAAAGGAATTAAGCGCCAATATCGGCGGAGCCATTTACAACAATAGCCTCGTCTGCGGTTACATCACAAGATTGATTGGATGGGAGCTGTCTGCTCTGGAAATTGCACTGACTCGCATCTTTACCGATTCTGATCTTCTTGCAAAAAACTGTGCTGCGGCCCGGGTCGGCTGGGAATATGGTGTGGATAATAGTGGCCGCTGTTCCATACCGCCATGCGAGGCAAAGCCGGGCCGCATCCTGCTCGACGGCTCGCAGGCAGTGGCGCTTGGAGCAGTGGCTGGCGGTTGCACCTTCATATCCTCCTATCCCATGTCTCCATCAACCGAGGTATTGACTCATCTCGCCAAACTGGCGCACGCACACGGAATCATCGTGGAGCAGGCAGAGGATGAAATCAGCGCCATCAACATGGGACTTGGTTCCTGGTACGCCGGTGGCCGGGCGATGGTCAGCACTTCCGGCGGCGGTTTCGATCTGATGGCCGAGGGCTTGAGCCTCTGCGGTGCAATCGAATCACCAATGGTGATCCATCTTGCTCAGCGCCCCGGACCGGGAACCGGTCTGCCAACGCGCACTGAACAGGCTGATCTGGAAATCGCCCGCTATTCCGGACATGGTGAATTCCCGCGGGCGATCCTTGCGCCCGGCTCGCCGGAAGAGGCCTTTACCTGCACGGCACATGCCTTCACCATGGCAGACCTCAGCCAGTCCCCGGTCATAATCCTGACCGACCAATACCTCCTCGACACTCTCTACGATCTTGATCCGTTCGAGCTTCCGGATACTGCACCCGGATCCCGGATAATTGCTACCACCGAAGACTATCGCCGTTATGCACCTGGCCCGGATGGTGTCTCGCCGCGCGGGATTCCAGGTCTTGGTGCTGGACGTGTCTGTGTTGACAGCGACGAGCATGATGATGAAGGTCGCATCACTGAGGATTTCGACGTGCGCATCTCCATGGTAGACAAACGCCTGTCCAAGTTGCGTCTACTTCGAGAGGATTTGGCCCTGCCACCACGTCTTTACGGACCGGCATATTTCAAAATACTTATAGTCGGATGGGGCTCAACCGCAGCTGTTGTTGCCGAGGCACTGGAGCAGCTTCAACCGGTGGCAACCTCATTTCTCCATTGCATCCAGATCTATCCGGTATCAAAAGCGATAACAGACCACCTGCACAGGGCTAAGCAGATCATCGTCATCGAGAATAACGCCACCGGCCAGTTCGCCCGTCTGTTGAAGGCCGAGACCGGGTGTACCGTCTCCCGTGAGTGGCATAAATATAACGGACTCGCCTTTTCGGTGGACGAAGTAGTCGAGCTGTTGCGCCAGGAGGTGGAGCTGTGAGCGAAAACTCCTATTTGCGTACAGGTTGCGATGTTGCCTGGTGCCCCGGCTGCGGAAACTTCGGGATTTTGAAGATTGTCAGCGAAACGCTGCAGGAGATGGAACTTGATCCCCGGCAGACTGTTGTGGTGTCGGGCATCGGTCAGGCAGCCAAGACACCCCAATATCTCAATATCCATTTCTTCAATGGGCTGCATGGCCGCGCCTTACCAGCGGCTACGGCTATCAAGGCGACCAATCGTAATCTGACGGTCATAGCAGAAAGCGGCGATGGCGATATGTACGGTGAGGGAGGTAATCACTTTATCCACTGCATTCGTCGCAACCCTGATTTAACCAATATCGTCCACAATAACATGGTCTATGGCCTGACCAAGGGCCAGGCATCACCAACCAGTCCACACGGCTTGGTCACACCGCTGCAGGTCGATGGCGTGATCCTCGAACCTTTCAACCCCATTGCCGTTGCAGTTGCGCTGGATGCCTCCTTCGTTGCCAGAGCCTATGTCGGATACGCCGATCAGACTCGTGCGATCCTGAAAGCGGCTATCCGGCATAGAGGGTATGCCTTGGTTGATATACTGCAACCATGCGTAACCTTCAACAAGCTCAATACCTATCGCTGGTTTGAAGAGCATACGACGCCGCTGGCCGCCGATCACGATCATACCGACAAGATTCAGGCATTTGCCCGTGCCTGTGAAAATGATCCGTTACGCCTCGGCATTTTCTATCAAAACGAGAAGCCGGTATTCGAAGAACAACTCGCTGCATATCTCGACGATTCCCGTCCACTATTTGAGCGCCGAGTTGATCTGAACAAACTGGCCGAGACTGTTCGAGTTATGGGTTGATATATCAGGGAAGAAATCCGGCACGTCATTTGTTCTCAATTCATGGAGGTAACTGTTATGAGTGTTCCGATTAAAAACAATATTTCGTGGGTTGGCAAGGTTGATTGGGAATTACGCAAGTTCCACGGAGAAGAGTATTCGACGCACAAGGGAACATCCTATAATTCGTACCTGGTGCGGGAAGAGAAAACAGCACTAATTGAAACCGTCTGGGCGCCATTTGCCAAGGAGTACGTCCGGAACCTGCAGAAAAGTATCGATCTGAATACAATTGATTACATAATTGCCAATCATGGCGAAATTGATCACAGCGGTGCTTTGCCCGAACTTATGCGCCAGATTCCGGAGACGCCTGTCTATTGTACTGCCAACGCTGTCAAATCCCTGAAAGGTCAATACCATCAGGATTGGAATTTCAGAATCGTAAAGAACGGTGACCGTCTGAGCCTGGGCAATAAGGAACTGATCTTTATCGAGGCGCCGATGCTTCACTGGCCGGACAGTATGTTCTGCTACCTGACCGGCGACAATGTCCTCTTCAGCACCGATGCCTTCGGACAGCACCTTGCCACGGAGAGGCTGTTCAACGACCTTGTCGATCAGTCAGAGTTGTTTCAGGAGTGCATAAAGTATTACGCAAACATTCTTACCCCCTTCAGTCCCTTTGTTGACAGGAAAATCAAGGAATTTGTCAGCATGAATCTGCCGCTCGATATGATCTGTACCAGCCACGGTGTTGTCTGGCGAGACAATCCGATACAGATTGTGACCAAATATCTTGAGTGGTCAGCCAACTATCAGGAGAACCAGATCACGATCATATATGACTCAATGTGGGATGCCACACGCAAAATGGCTGAAGCAATTGCACAAGGTATTGCGGAGCAAGATAGCACCGTGCTGGTGAAGATATTTAATATCGCCCGCGCCGACAAGAACGACATTATCACGGAAATGTTCAAGTCAAAGGCGATCCTGGTCGGGTCTCCAACGATCAACAAAGGAATCTTATCGGCAGTTGCCGGCATTCTTGAGGAAATCAGGGGCTTGGGGTTTAAAAACAAGAAGGCGGCGGCTTTCGGGGCTTATGGATGGAGTGGCGAGTCAGTAAAAATGATAACGGAGAGGCTGAAAGAGGGCGGGTTTACCCTTGTCAATGACGGTTTGAAACTGCTTTGGAACCCGGATAATGAGGGGCTTGCAGACTGTAAAGCTTTCGGCAGAACTTTTGCCGGAGCTGATTCCGGTTCAGAAAAACAGTGAGACGTAAAGATAACGACTAAACGTCTGACGATGAAAGGGTTGATGGTATTTGATTGGTTGGATCGTCAAGCCGAGTTTCGGGAAGAGGCTGGTGGCTACTTCAAAACCGGCAAATTGAAACACAAAGAGACCGTGGTGGAAGGAATCGACCAGGCGGTAGCAGCTTTCATCGGTCTTTTTCATGGGCAGAATGTTGGCAAGATGATCGTGAAGTTGACGTAAGACACTGGTTGACAATACTTTGCCCCATTACCCTTGAGTCCATAAACAAGGTAAAATTTATTTAGGAGACTTGCCATGTCATACTATTTCAGCAAAAAACTGCACGTGACCTTTGAGAAAGCCATGTCGAGAGTAACTGAAGAATTGAGGCTGGAAGGGTTCGGAATTCTCACTGAAATTGACGTTACGGAAACATTGAAACGGAAATTGGATGTTGATTTCCCCAATTACACCATACTTGGTGCCTGCAACCCCCCTTTTGCCTACAGGGCCTTACAGGCGGAACCTAAAATAGGTTTGATGCTACCCTGCAATGTCGTTATTCGGGAATTGGCTGATGGAGAGATTGAAGTGTCTGCCGTTGATCCGCTTGCCTCCATGCAAGCAATTCAAAACGAGGAGTTGCAGATCATTGCCAAGGAAATACAAGAGAAACTCAAAAAAGCAATTGATAAGTTATAGTTCACAGGAGGTCTGGCATGTCTAAAGATACGCTAGCATCTGAAAAAAAACTTGATTCCGGCGCAAGCAGTGGAGAGCAACCGAAACAGGGCGTTAACAAGTCCTTTATTGTTGCCCAATGGCGTTTGATTATCATTTTGTTGCTGGTTATTGCCGTCGCTGGCATGTATGTGTGGAAAAATATTGCTGTCAACAGTGCTACGGTACAACTTACGGAAAAGGCAGGTCGGATCATAACGGACCAGAACAGGAAATTTCTTCGACTAGCTGTCGTGCCGCTGGTATGGGCTGTGCGCAGCGAAATGATCAGGGAAAACTATGATCAAATCAATCTGTATCTTAACCAGTTCGTTAAAGAGCAGAACATGAAGGAAATCGTTGTCGCAAAACCTGACGGCGCCATAGTGGTAGCAACTAACAAGAAGTTTGAAGGCAAGCCCGTTACCGACATCTTTCCTGCCTCGGTGCTCCAGGAAGACAAGTTGACGGTTAGTACCCTGGAGAACGGGGACATCATGGTAGCGTCTCCGGTCATGGGGTTAAGTGCCAAAGTGGGGGTTTTGATACTGCTCTACACACCGGCGAGCTACAACCTGCAAGCCCCGTGACCCTCATCTACAGGTGAGCAAGGTTGATTCCTGGATAGTATTAATAAACCTGATGTACTTGCGGAGGTGGTTATGAGAACTGTGATTATTGGGATAGTCCTTGTTGTTGGTCTCGGAGCGGCCGGGTATTTCGCAGTACCTTTTCTGATAGAACAAAAGACCGTAGGGCTTAGGGCAGAGGTCAAAGATTTGAGGCAGCGACTTGAAAATGCCGAAGTGTTCATCAAAGGGGAACAGGAAGCGCGTAAGAATGTGCGGATAGAGCCAGATGCAGATGCGGCAACCATAACCAGGGCGGTGAATGCCCTGGCTTCCAAAGTTACAAAGCTGGAGAGTTCCGTCAGGGCGGATTTGTCGGCTACAGATGCGGTGGTGAAGAATCAAAATAGCGCCATTGCGGTGGCCTTGAAGAAACAGGCAGAAGCCTTGGAAAAGGAAAGCGTAGCGGTTCGCACCCAACTCAGAGAGGCGGTATTCAAAGCCCGCATGGCAGAAGTGCGCGGACGTCTGTTGAAGGTGAAAACTGACCTCCTGGCAAAAAATATCGGGACAGCTGATGCCGAGGTCGGAGTCTTGGTCGAGACATTGGAAAAGGTGAAAGAATCCGTGTTGCCGGAGGCGAGAAAGTCACTCGATGCCGCCCAGGCATCGCTCAGGAAGGCTCGTGGCGAGATGACAACGGATCTTCCTTCAGCCATGAAACGGGTTGATCTCTTGTGGCATGACATTGGAAAGATTAGTAATACGCCATGAAATGATCAACTGGATGGGATTCAGGCGTAATGACCGATAAGCTCTTTTTTCACGCCGGAGGATCTTATTATGAACCCTGAGCTGAACTGCGAGTATCCCGAACCGGGCGAGGACAAGCTGATGGCCAGTCAGGCAAATTGATGAGGTGATGGATATGCCGATGTTAAGACTGATATGCTTCGTAATACTGACCACACATTGCATGGTCTTGCCAGTATTTGCTGCTGAAAAGAGTTACACCGCAATACTCAAGGGGAGTAACGAGGTACCAGGCATTAGGACAAAAGCTACAGGTAAAGTCACATTCACGTTGAGTGACGACAATAACACCCTAAGCTACAGGGTTCATCTGAAAAATATCAAAAACCCCAATTCAGCGCATATTCACCGTGGCAAAAAGGGTGAGAATGGTCCGGCACTGGTAAACATTCATCCTAACTTAGCAAGAAAAGGACGATTTTTTGGCATAATCTTTTCTGGATTAATCTCCCCAGATAACTTTTGTGGCGAACTTTTGGGGAAATCTACCTTCGACCTTATACAGGTTATTAAGGCAAAAAATACTTACATCACTATTCACACCGATGACAATCCAAAAGGAGTGATTCGAGGACAAATCAAATAGAATAAATCTATATGATTTCATCAAGTTGGCGGCAATGAGTAACGACGGCGAGATCGGCCAAGTTTGCTGCAATAGGTTCGACAACATTTTGCTGGATAGCCGATCGATTCAAAATAACCAGAGGAAGGAACTGCCATAATGAACCAGGACGGATGGATGGGCGATGGAATGGGTGGCTGGATGGGCGGCGGTGTCTGGTTCTGGCCTGTTGGCTGCCTGCTGGTGGCGGCAGTGATTGTCTTCATCGTCATCAGGTTGACAAAGAAATGATCCGGCTCTATTCGCACCTCGTTAGCCGGCCTACTTTGGAGAGAGCGAAATGAACGCGCCATCAACTACGGAAGAAGATCAGCATACAGACCCTGTCTGCGACATGACGGTATCAAGTGACGCAGAACACACATACCTCCATGCCAGCAAACAGTATTTTTTCTGCAGTGACCATTGCCTGCAGAAATTCAAGGAACACCCGGAACAGTATCTGGAGAAGAAGGCCGCCCTACCTCTTGAAAAAACAACCGGGAAAGACACCTATACCTGCCCCATGCATCCGGAAGTGATTCAGGACCATCCCGGCAGTTGCCCCAAGTGTGGCATGGCGCTGGAAGCGGTTACCTCCAGCGGCGAAGAAAAAAACGAAGAACTGATCGACATGAGCCGGCGCTTTTGGGTCTGCACTGCGCTGGCCCTGCCGGTGTTTTTCCTGGCCATGATTACCGATATGATGCCGGCCTGGCTGCCGGAATCGCTTTCCATGCAGACGGTTCAGTGGATTGAATGCGTCTTGGCGACTCCGGTTGTTCTCTGGGGAGGTTGGCCGTTTTTTGTGCGCGGCTGGCAATCGATCCGGACCTGGAACCTCAACATGTTCACCCTGATCAGCCTGGGTGTCTCGGTTGCCTGGTGCTACAGCATGGTGGCGCTCCTGTTTCCCGGGGTATTCCCGCCAGTCATGCAGATGCATGGCGGTCTGGTGGCTGTCTATTTCGAGGCCGCTGCAATGATTACCACGCTGGTCCTGCTGGGGCAGGTTCTTGAATTGCGCGCCCGCTCACAAACCAATGCAGCCATCCGGATGCTGCTCGGCCTTGCCCCGAATACGGCCCGCATTGTCAGGGATGGTGGCACGGAAGAGGATATCCCGCTGGAGCAGGTACAACCCGGCGATACCCTGCGGGTGCGCCCCGGTGATAAAGTGCCGGTTGACGGCACGGTGATTGACGGTGCAAGCAATATAGACGAATCCATGGTCACCGGTGAATCGATGCCGGTGGTAAAGTCTAAAGGCGATAAACTGATCGGCGCAACGGTCAACGGCACCGGCAGCTTTTTTATGCGGGCGGAGAAGGTCGGCGCGGACACCCTCCTGGCCCAGATAATCGATATGGTGGCCAAAGCCCAGCGTACGCGGGCGCCGATCCAGAAACTGGCCGATTTGGTGGCCGGTTATTTTGTTCCCGCTGTGGTTGGCATTGCCGTACTTACCTTTATTGTCTGGTGGGTGTGGGGACCGGAGCCGCGTCTGGCCCATGCCGTGATCAATGCCGTTGCCGTGCTGATCATTGCCTGCCCCTGCGCGCTGGGGCTGGCAACCCCGATTGCCATCATGGTGGGGACCGGTCGCGGCGCCACGGCCGGAGTCCTGATCAAGAATGCCGAAGCGCTGGAGATCATGGAAAAGATCGATACCCTGGTGGTGGACAAGACCGGAACGCTGACGGTCGGCAAACCGAAACTGGTCGCAGTCCGGGCGGAAGCAGGCTTTGCCGAAGATGAACTGTTACGGTTAGCAGGCAGTCTCGAACGGGCCAGCGAACATCCTCTGGCAGAAGCTATTGTGCGTGGAGCAGAAGAAAAGGGTCTTGAGCTGGCTAAGGCCGATAATTTCCGGCCCATTACCGGGAAAGGGGTCACTGGTGAGGTTGCTGGACGTTCAGTGGCAGCAGGCAACGCAGCGCTGCTGGAAAGCCTGGGTGTCAACGCGGGAGGATTGTCACAACAGGCGGACAAGCAACGCGCCGAAGGGCAGACGGTCATGCTGATTGCCATTGACGGCAAGGCCGCCGGTTTGATCGGTGTTGCCGACCCGATCAAGGAGTCCACCGCCGAAGCCATTCGTGATCTGCATGCCGAAGGAATAAAGATTGTGATGATTACCGGCGACAATCAGATCACCGCGAATGCGGTGGCCGGCAAGCTGGAAATTGACCAGGTACATTCCGGAGTATTGCCGGAGCAGAAAGCCGAACTGATCAAGCAGCTTCAGGCCGAGGGCCATATAGTCGCCATGGCGGGTGACGGCATCAACGATGCACCGGCGCTGGCACAGGCCCACGTCGGTATTGCCATGGGCACCGGTACCGATGTGGCCATTGAGAGCGCAGGTATCACGCTGGTCAAAGGTGATTTGCGGGGAATAGTCCGGGCCAGGCGCCTGAGCCGGGCCACCATGCGCAATATCAGGCAGAACCTGTTCTTTGCTTTCTTTTACAATACGGCCGGTGTTCCTGTTGCCGCAGGGGTGCTCTATCCCTTTTTCGGTATACTGTTGTCACCGATGATCGCTGCAGCAGCAATGAGCTTCAGCTCCGTTTCTGTAATAACCAATTCGCTGAGACTGAAGCGGGTGGAGTTGTAAACTCTCGCAAGAGAGTTCAAGTAGGGCGTTGGTAACTTCATTGGCGCATCATTTCAGGTGACATGATGTCTTGATTGTAGAGGCCAAGCTCATGTCAATGTCTTCTCGAAACGGGGCCACCTCTGGGGTCAGGCTTGACTTTCAGATATTCGATGGTCTTCTCCGAAGTAGCCGCAATTAGCCTCAGCATCCTCATTTCAATCCCTTCCACGTAATTATGGAGCCCCGACTACTGAAACATAACTATAACTGAGCATGAAAGAGATGCTCCGCTTCAGAAATCTCATGAGCTGACAATCCGAGCCTCTTGGCACGAGCCTTCCATCCTCCGACAACCTTGTCTACCCGTCTGACAATTTCCTTTGCCTGGTCCATTCCGAGACGATAGTACTCCGCCGTTTCCATCACTGCAGTCATATCTGGCTGCCGAGTATGGATATCCAGGGCCAGGGCATGTTCATCCTTCTTGAAGGATGGGTTCATGTCAAAGGCCGGGGCAAGCCGCCAGCCTGCGGGTGTCCTTATGAAGCCGTGATTGCGTAGATGGTCGTCGCGGTTTGCGGTAGCAACGTTGAAGACAACCCTGGTAAAAAGCTCTTCGAGGTCACGGGGGATATGATCAGGCTCGCCCCAGGTGGCGATAAACTCGGCCAACTCCAGATAACTGGCATCTTCGGTATCCTGATGTCCGGTCATGGTCATTACTGACGCAAAGAAACGCCTGGTGGCGCCGACCCGGTCGAAACGTTTCACCATGAACGTGTGATAGCCGCCATCAATCTGCAACAGACGTGAAGCGGGAACCATGATCCCGCAATCCTTTGCAAGTTCCTGCAACAGCATTTCCCAGAGTGCCACATCGTAATCATCGTCGGCTGACGGGAACTTTGCGATCCAGAGACTGCCGTCCTCATCCACCAGATTGGCTTTCGGACGGGTGCCACCAAGCGATGAACCGGGTGCAACCAAAACCTTCAGCCACTCCCTGATCTTGTCCGGGTCATCCTGCTTCTTCCTGGTCAACTCAAAGGCTACGGCCTGCAGTTCGGCAATCCGGGCAACCGGCGGTGCCGAACGTGCTTCATCGGCAAGAAAGACTTCTGATTCCGGGCGGCTGAACCGGAGCGCCCCCATGCGGGTACAGTCCTGGACCCCCAGCAGGAACTCCCATGCTCCGAGATTCCTCGGTGTGCGCCCTTGTTCCCGGGCCTCGACCGCCTCCCTCCGTTTCATCAAGAGCTGCCCCCACCGGTCGGGGCAGGAATCCATGAAGACCCCGAAGTTGGCATTGCCGGGATAGAACTCGCCGGCTGTCAAATCCAGTTCCGGATCAAGGGGGAAGGCATGCGCCCGCTTCAGCCAGGCCGGGTCATAGGCAAAGCGCACACTTCCCCTGTCGCCTCGTGACAAGGTACCGATCCGCTGCAAGGGGCCGAATGATGGATCGTCAAGCCAGACCCAGATCTGTTCGCCTTGTACTTTAGCCATTTGATCCGCCAGTTTGCTGCGTCTTCTTGGGAGCCCGTTTCCTATGGGGCAGTGCTTCATCCTGGAGACGACGCCCCAATGTATCTTCCTTGGCAATCATACCGAGATCCTCAACCAGCCCCAGGACACGCAGCACCTGTACGTAAATCCCCATGGCAACAGACGGGTCGCCATTCTCTACCTTGTAGAGGGTGGGACGGGAAATGTCAGCCCTGGCACAGACCGTTTCCATGGAAAAGCGTCGGCGCAGACGTGCATCCTTGAGACGCTGCCCCAAGGCTTCCAGTTCTTTTGCCGAAGACGGATAGATTGTAACGGTTCTCTTGCTCATAGTGATAATTATTATTTACATATCAGCGTATAATGTCAAACATAATTATCGTTGTCATGGGTGTTCCTTGTTATTTAAGTCTGCTGTTCAATACCTCGCTGCAATCATCACCCGGAACAAGTCCGGTCCCACTTTTCACAGAAATTGACTCATCCGGTGGCTTGTTGACCGGCATCACGTCACCGTTGGTAGGAATAACCGGCAATTGCTGACCTGCCGTGACTCCATCCATGTTGGCCAGCACCTGCTTTCCTCTCCGTTGAAAGAAATCGCTTGATCGACTCGTGGGTGAATGTCGCCTGTTTTCTGCTTTTACGTAGCCGTCCGAAGGCATCGATAATTTCCGGATCATAGGTGGAAAGTCTGCTTGAGTACCAGGGCAAATCACACCCCCTTGGCAAAGGCGAGCGACTGGAATACCCTGGCATTGGCATATTCCGGTTCCGGTAGTACAATAACCTCGATGTTTCTGGCAGACAGGCCGTTCTTCAGGAATGCGGCACCGCCGCCGAACAGCAGGACACGATCAATATCGGCATGAATCCCGACATGAGACTGCAACTCACCCTGATATACACGGATGATGTGCTCAATATAGGCAACGCCAGCTTCATGGATCTCCCGGGTGACATCGTGCCGCTCGAAGCCATACTGCAGTCAGCCCTTCTCGATCAGGAAGGCGATTTCCACGGGGGTGAAGATGCCAGAAGGCGCGAGATCCTTGATCCGTGGCAGCAGATAGCTGGTGGCTATCTGGTGGACACCCCGCTTGTTGAGGGTCTTGCCATGGATGATCTGTTTTTTATACAGTTTGATTCCGGGTATCACTATACTCTGTCCAGCAATGCCGAACACGCTGATGACCTCACGGATGCATGCGGCAGACAGGCATGGTTCAGCATACCGGGCGATTGCGGCTGGGCAATTTTGTTGACAAATAACGAAACATACGGCTTGTGTTTATCACAGACAAATTCTAGATTCCTGCAGAGACTGCAGCAGCCGTCCATGAGCAGCGCTAAAGGCCGGGTCAAGAACATTCCATTATGAACACACAACCTTCACCACTGGATAAAGCACTGGCAAAAGTCTGCGAGCTGTGTCCGGTCTGTCTACATGCCCGCTATCACCAGAAAGGGATGGTCTTTGATTTCGTGAAAAGCATCGAAAACGAGATCTGCCCCTTCTGTAAGGCGTATGAACGGGTCCACGGCCGGAAAGCCCACGAGAAGAGAGGATAACCATGTCAACCGTAACTGTAGTGGCAAAGATAACTGCGAAAAGCGATGCTATCGAGACTGTGAAAACAGAACTCATCAAAATGCTGGCAGCTACTCTTCAGGAAGAAGGGTGCATGGAATACCGGCTCCATCAGGACAATGAGAATCCGGCTGTCTTTGTTTTCTATGAGAACTGGAAGAGTCCGTCCTGCCTGGAACAGCACATGAACTCCCGGCATTTCCAGGCATACGTTGCAGCGGTTGGTGACTTGATTACTGACAAGGCCGTCCACAAACTGACTGAAATATTTCAATCTCAAGGTGATACACAACATGATTGACCACAACAGGCTCTTCGCTACCTTCATGGAACTCTGTGCCATAGATTCCGAACCGACCCGTGAACGCTTGATGGCTGACCGGCTGACTGAGATGCTGACAGCGCTCGGTTTCGTTGTTACTGAAGATGATGCCGGCAATAAAATAGGTGGCAGTGCCGGAAACCTTTATGCCCGCCTGGAAGGCACAGCTGCCGGCGAAGCGCTGTTCTTCTCCTGTCACATGGACCGGGTTGTCCCGGGTGTAAACGTCAAGCCGCGTATTGAAGGGGATTATATCGTAAGCGATGGCACAACCGTGCTCGGAGCAGACGATGCTTCGGGCCTGGCCGCCCTGCTGGAGGGAATCACCGTACTGAAGCAGCACGGCAGAGCTCATCCGGCTATTGAGCTGGTGCTGACCGTCGCAGAAGAGTTGTCACTGGTCGGTTCCAGTCATTTCGATACGGCACAGGTCGCTTCACGGATCGGATTTGTCCTGGATGCTGGCGGGGATGTGGGCGAAATAGTACTTCAGGCACCGGAGCACATTAAATTCAAGGCCGTGTTTCATGGACGCAGTGCTCATGCCGGTTTTGCCCCCGAGCAGGGGATCTCGGCGATACAGATTGCGGCAACGGCCATAAGCCGGATGGAACTGTTGCGCGTTGACGCAGAAACGACTGCGAATATCGGCAGCATCTCTGCGATCGGACCGACCAACATCGTACAGGACAGATGCGAGCTGCAAGGTGAAGTCCGATCACTGGTTCCGGAAAAAGTCCGGTCCCATGTGGCAACCCTGTCCGAAATCATGCAATCTGCCGCAGCCGAATTTGCCGGTTCGGTGACCATCGAGACCGTGACGTCCTACCAGGCATACCAACTGCGTGAAGACAGCGAACCGGTAAGCCGGGCGGCCCGGGCAGCCGCCGACATCGGGGTGCCAGTCTGCTACAAGGCGACGGGTGGCGGCTCTGATGCCAATCATTTCAATATCCGGGGCTTACCAACGGTGGTGCTCAGCTGTGGATACGAGAAGGTTCATACGACAGCGGAGCGAATCCCTTTGAAACAACTTGTTCTGCTGACGGAGTGGGTACTTGCTATTATCGGCAACGGGGTAGAGGCATGAGCAATAACCTCTTTGCATCCGATTGTGTCCGAACGGAAGTCATCCGCTTCGTTATCCCCGGTACACCGGTAAACAGAAATGCACTCCCATTGTGACATCGTCCGGAACTTTGTCAGTCGGCATACTTGCCACATTCCAGGACATTCCTGAGTGTTTCGCGCATCTGCTCGAATCTGTACGGCTTGCTGAGCAGACCGGCAATATTTTCACTGGAAATTTTTGAAGTGATCACATCGTCACTGAAGCCGCTGGAAACGATCACCGGCAAGGTCCGGTCCAGCCTGTTCAGCTCAAGCAGCAACTCGTAACCGTCCATCACCGGCATTCCCATGTCCGTCAGGACCATCGTGATTGTATCCGAGTTTTTCCGGTACAGCTCCAGCGCATCGCGGCCGTTCCCTGCTTCGATGACCTCGAACCCCAGTGCCTCAAGCAGCGTTCTGGCGATCAATCGCACCTGTCTTTCATCTTCGGCCAACAGAACCGTACCGCTCCCCTGCCATGAGTCAGGATCGTCCTTGATGTCTTTTTGCATAACGGATTCGGCAACCGGAATCGGCAGATAGACCTTGAAGGAAGTGCCTTTACCAGGCTGACTGGATAGCTGCAATGATCCTCCATGCGAGGTGATGATGCCAAGGGTCGCCGATAAACCCAGGCCACGCCCGGTAAACTTGGTGGTAAAAAACGGTTCGAAGATTCGCCGGACGGTTTCCGCATCCATGCCGCAGCCGTTGTCGGCCACTTCCAGACTGGCGTACCATCCGGGCCTGATGCTTTTACCCTGATGATCCCTGACCGGCTGATCCGTTCTGACCTCTGTTTTTGAGACCGACACCCTGATTTCTCCAGCGGCCTCGAAAATGGCCTCTGACGAATTACTGACCAGACTCATTATGATCTGCCTGAACTGGTTGGCATCGCCTGCAACGGCAGGAATGCCGGGGAGAAGGTCGAGTTTTATCTCGACGCCTTGCTTAAGAGAGGGTTTCAGCAGCTTCAACATGTCGTCTACCAGTTCCCCCAGATTGACCGGGACCGGGACTATCTGGGTTTTGCCCGCATAAGCCAGCATCTGGCGACAGAGTTCAGCGGCCCGCTCGGCAGCTTTTTCTATTTCGGTGATGCTGTTTACGGCGTTGTCGGCAGCCACCCTTGCCAGAAAGCAATGTCCGGTGATAATTGCCAGGATATTGTTGAAATCGTGGGCAATGCCGCCGGACAGCACCCCGAGACTTTCCAGTCTCCTGACCTGCTGGTATTGCTGCTCAAGAGCGAGTTTCTCCTCTTCTATCCGCTTACGCATCAGCACGGCGCCGATATACGTGGCGATCTCCTCGAGACGTTCAACAGCATCCAGCGTAAAACAATCCTTGCGGCGGTCGTTGAACTGGATCAGGCCAACGATCTGTCCACCGTCCCGGATGGGCACCAGCGCCACCGAGGCATAGCCCTGATGTATGCATTCGTTGCGCGGATGAAGCCTTGGATCTGCGGCGAGAGGGACTTCAAGCAGCGGAAACGAGTCGTTGGTCCAGCAACTGCCGCCTTTTGTGAAGAGCGGGTTGTCCGGGTCGGTTTTGCCGGAGATGACGAGTCCGCAGGTGCATTCCAGACGGACCCGACCATCGCTGTCACGACAGATGCCACCATCGACGGAACGCTCGACCAGACTATTTTCCACCAGGAGAAAATCCCCAGGAAAACCGTCCTGGACAATGTAGGGAAAATCATCCCCGTCCTGCAGTCGAATGCCTACTGCATCGAATCCGGTCCGGGTTTTCAGCGTGTCGAGGACCTGCGGGATCAACTCTTCCAGATTTCCATGCCGGTTGAGTATCTGCAGGACTTCACGCGACATTTCGCGGTATCTCTCGTCACGCTTGCGATCAGTTATGTCCTGCAAGAATCCGTAGATTCTCTGCTTTTCCGGGTCGGCCTTCCCGATCACATGAACATTGCGCAGATTGTCCCCGGCCGTGATGATTTCCAGTTCCTCTTCAAACGGTTCGCCATCCCCGATTATCCGCCGCAAAGCAGGCTCTATAATGCGCATGGACCCGGGCGTATAAAATCCGATCCATTTTTCCATGGTTATTCCATGGGAACAATCTAGCTCATGGATGGCATACAACTCGTCGGTCCAGGTCAGCCGGCCGGTATCGGCATAAAACTCCCAACCGCCGATTTTTCCCATATGTTCGGTTTCCGCAAGCAAACGCCGGCTATTTTTCAAAGCGCTCTCGCTCCCGGCCAAAGCTTCTTCGGCCTGCCGACGTGAAAGCGAAAGGGCCAGCCCATCGGCCATTTTTTCGAGGAGCCTGATCATGGCCGGAGTGAAGCGATCCGGACGGTGATCGTTGAACTGCAGCAACCCGAACACCTGATCACCTATACGCAGCGGTATCAGGGCCAGTGATGCGTATCCTTCACTGAAACAGCGGTTACGGGCATGGGCCTGGCTGTTGAATTGAGCGTTGCCGGCAAGCAGCAGATTCGTGTTGTTGGACCAGAAACTGCCGTATGGTGTATAAAACGGCTTGGCGGGATCGAATTTGCCGTTAAGGATGTTACCGCACATGCATTCGAGGATGGGGTGACCTGTGTCATCGAGTAGAACTTTTCCGCTCGCATCAGACACACAGAGGAATTTTTCGGCCTCTACGAACTCTGGCGGGAAACCGCGAGTCTCGTAATAGGGGTAGTCCTCTCCGGAGCGAAGACGGATTCCGACCGCTTCACAGGACGACCAGCGTTGCAGGTAAGCTGTCAGCTCCGCTATGCAGTCACCAAGACCGCCCGGTGTGTTGATCAGTTGAATCAGGTGCGCCGTCTGTTCCCGCTCATCCTGCAGCAGCTTCAGCAGTTCTTTTGTCGAATGGGTGTCCATGAGAACCTCCTACGCACAAAAACAGAAAAGCCCGCACTTCATAAGAAAAGGCGGGCTCAAGCAGATGTCGCAAATACGCGCCATCAAAAACCGTTTCGGCAACCCCTCTTCCCGTTCTGGGCAGGTGGCTTTGCGTCATCCGGTCCCCCGGATTTTGCCTTTTCATTTATAATCCAGTTATTTGGTTTAATGTTGATCCGCACGCATCAATAAGTCAATTAAAAAATGTATGAAAACCGCTTCAATACAATTGCTGCCAGTCTAGCCAGTATTACGCAAACCGGCCGAAATGCCGCTGATCGTGGCGGCCAGCACGTAGTTCAACTCCTCGCTTTCATCACCGCTCCGCTTTCGCCGCAGCAGTTCGATCTGGATCAGGCTCAACGGATCGACATAGGGGTTACGCAGACGAATGGAACGCGCCAGGGCCTGATTCTTCTCCAGCAGGCGCGACTGGCCGGTGACTTCCAGCACGACCCGCCTTGTGCGCTGGTACTCGTCAACCAGCATGCCGAATACCCGCTCGCGCAGTTCTCCGTCAGGCACCAGGTTGGAATAGAGCCGGGCCAGAGGAAGGTCGACCTTGGTCAGGGCCAGCTCCACGTTGCGGATCAGGTCGTAGAAGAACGGAAAGCGGGACATCATCTCCTTCAGCAGCTCCAGCCCGTTTACCCCGGTAGAGGCAAAACGTTCCAGCGCATGGCCGACTCCGAACCAGCCGGGGATCACGTGACGGCTCTGCATCCAGCCGAAGCCCCAGGGGATGGCCCGCAGGTCGGACAGGTCGCGGGTGGCGCCCCGCCGCGCCGGTCGCGAGCCGATCCTGGCAAGTTCGAATTCCAGCACCGGCGTGGCCTGCTCAAAATAGGGAATAATGTCCGGATTTTCGGCGATTCGTTCCCGGTAGAAGGCGTAGGCATCCTCCGACATCAGCTCCAGGGCCTGCTCCCAGGAGGGTTCAGAAATCGTATCCACCAGGCCGGGACGCGCCAGCGCCTCCAGCGACGCCGCCACCATCAGTTCCAGGTTGCGTTGCGCCAGGGATGCATCCGAATATTTCCAGTTGATGACCTCCCCCTGCTCGGTAATCTTGAGCGAACCGCTGAAAGCTCCGGCCGGCTGGGCCACGATCGCGCGATGGGTGGGGCCGCCACCCCGGCCGACCGTGCCGCCGCGGCCATGGAACAGCATCAGCTCCACCCCGCATTCGTCCGCCACCCGGTGCAGCTCCCGATGCGCCTTATGCAGCTCCCAGGAGCTGGTGAGCATGCCGCCATCCTTGTTGGAGTCGGAATATCCCAGCATAACCTCCTGCCGGCGTTCCCAGGAGTCCAGGAACGGCGCATATTCCGGCATATTCCACAGGGTACGGCAGATGTCCGGAGCATTTCGCAGATCCTCGATGGACTCGAACAGCGGTACCGGCATCAGCCCCGGGTCGCCATTGCCGCCGCCTGCGACACGAACGCCGCACAGCTCCATCAGCCAGATCAGCGAGAGAGTATCCTGAACCGCTGACGCCCCACTGATCACATAGCTGCGAATGGACTCTGGCGGGTAACTCCGCTTCAAATCGGCAATGGCCCGCAGGGTGTCCAGCAGTTCGGTGGTTTCAGCGGAAGGGGGCGCCGGCAGCACGACCGCTGAAACGGCGCAGGTTGAGCCGCCGGCTGAAAGCTCGGCAACGGCCCGGGCATGGATTCTGGCGTGTTGACGGATATCCAGGCTGTGGAGATGGAAGCCGAAGGTCTTCACCCGCCTCAACAGCGGATCGATCAGCGCACAGGCCAGCCGTTCGCCGTTTTCGGACGAAAGGCTCTCGCGGATCAGTCGCAGGTCGTCCTCGAAAGCGACTGATGACGGATAGGCATCGGGATTTCCCGGCTCCAGCAGGCTATGGCGCAGGCGATGGAGCATGTATCCGGCCAGGCGCCGGTACTGTTCGCATTCCGGTATCGCTTCGCTCTCCAGGTCACTGAAAACCAGGGTATCGTGGTAGTGGCGCACAGCTTCTGCCAGCTGTTGTGTAACCGGAATCCGGCAGGTCGAAGGGGTCAGCAGCCGGCGCAGCTCCTCAAGGGAGGCGATGTAGTCGCCCAGGATGGTTTCGCGCGCCTTCTGCAGCGCCTGGCGGGTGGATTCGGCGGTGACATGCGGGTTGCCGTCCCGGTCGCCGCCGATCCAGGACCCGAAGCGGACCACCGTCGGCAGCGCCTCCGAAGGGATAATCCGGCCGTAGGTTTCATGGAAGGCCGCCGCCATATCCTGGTACAAGTCGTGGACCGGCGTTATCAAAGAGTCGGGGTAGTGGTCGAGCCCCATCTTGATCTCGTCCAGAACGGTGGGTTTGCGGCGGCGGACTTCGTCGGTCTGCCAGAGCGAGGTGATTTCGGCCAGCATGGCGGCCTGGCCCTGCAGCGCTTCGGCATCGGCCAGAGGAAGCCGGTCGAGCGCCTCCAGCTCCCTTGCGATGCGCCGTCTCTTGAAATGGATCACCCGGCGCGCCACATCGGTGGGATGGGCGGTAAAGACCGGGAGGACCTGTACCCGGCGCAACAGCTCCAGCGCATCTTCGGCACTGATGCCGGCAGCGCGCATGCGCAGCAGTGTGCCCCGCAGCGAGCCGGGCTTGCACGGCTCTCCGCTGGCAAGCCTGGCCGCGCGCCGGCGACGGCGCCGATGATTTGTCTCTGCCAGGTTGGTCAGTTCGAAGTAGGTGGAAAAGGCCTTGACGATCCGGTAAGCCTCGGCGGTGGACATGGCGTTGACAATCCGTACCGCCCGTTCCTGCAGCTCCCGCTCTCCCGGGAAATCGAGGCAGGCCTCGCCCTGGCCGTCGTTCAGCTGACGGTGGCTGATCGCCAGGTGGCGCAGCTCCTCCTCGGCCGCGAAGGCCTGCTCACCGGCCTGTTCCCGGATGACCGTGCCCAGAAGCCTTCCCAGGGAACGCACGTCCCGACGCAGCGGTATTTCCCGCAATTCGGGATCCTGGCTGGTCAGTTCCGCCAGCCGTGCCCCCTGATCGACAATCTTCCAGAACAGCTCCCTGTCAGCCATGGCATGCCCCCGTTTCTGATTATTTCCCCTTCGCCTCCCGCGGCGCGTCCTGGATCAGGATGTGCCAGTTGGGGCGTTTCCAGCTGGCATTGAACTGCTCCGGGGTCGATTCGATTGCCCGCTTCTCCTTCTCGAAACCGTCCAGGAACAGTACGAAATCGGCCTGTGCCCCGTCGCTGCCGGTCTGCTCGGCAAACTGCCTGACCATCCCGTTGGGGGTGCTGACCTTGCGCCCCAGCACCTCGCTGACCGGAAAGCGCAGTCCCCGCATGCCGCCCCCCGGCTCATAGGCCTTGAAGATCAGCTCGGAGCAGACCAGGGCCGAATCGGTCAGGAAGTCGAAGTTGAAATCATAGGGACGACCGCTGTAGTGAAAAGCCCGCATGATGGCCTGGGCCTTGTCCCGCCTGGAGAGGCGCGGCCTGATCACGCCGATCGAATCCGAGGCGCCGGTGTATTCCAGCGAAGTGAACGAGACCCCCTCCGAAATCGCCTCCAGGATACGGGACGGGCGCTTGTCCTCCCTGATGATCTGGCTCCTGGAATAGGCGGTCGGGTACCGCTGCTTCAGCAGCGACTCGAAGTTGCCGTCGGCGCCTCCCAGCCCCCTGACCCACTCGCGCACTTCCGCATCGTTGAAGAAAGCTCGGCGTTCCTCGGGTGTGCCGACATACAGAGCCACGTGGGTCCAGAACCCGGGCAGCCCCAGGTTGGACAGGTACCATTCGTGGCGTTCGAAGATGATGTCTCCCGGCTGCAGGCGCTTGCCGATGGCTTCGATCTGTCTGGACGAGATCAAGTGGCTGTGCGGCCGGGCCACCTTGGTGTCCCCCATCCAGCCCGAGATACCTTTCTGCAGCGGGAACCAGGCCGCGAAACCGCTCTTCTGCACCACCGCCAGCGCATTCTTCAGCGTCAGCTCGTGCCCTTTGCCCTTGCCCATCTCCCAGATCACCCGGCTGTCCTCTTCGATCGCGACGCGCAGTTCCGGCGGCCCGCCGGCATGGCTCTTGCCGATCACCTGCAGCGCGGCAAACTCGACGGCAATGGCCGCGTTCAGGAAACGGAACTTGAAACGCCCGAAGCTGCCGGCAGGGATGCCCAGCTCCGGCACCTCCTCGTTCAGGACAGTGTCCAGGGCCGGGTTTTTGTCCGCCAGCGCGATCAGCTCCAGCGCATGCCGGTAGCCTGCCAGGAAAGCGGCGTTGGCGATGGCGAAGGAGGTGTTTTTCTGTTCAGGCTCCTGGAACAGGTTGAACTTCCTGTGCTCGCGGCGGATGCCGTCCAGGCCGGCCAGGCTGTCCAGCACCGAGCTCCAGGTATTCCAGACGGCCAGCTTGTCTTCGCGCGACAGCAGCGCATTCTTCCGCTCCTTTGCGGGATTGAACAGGTCGGGCCGGGAGCCGGCAAACTCAGCGGCCCGCCGCAGGTTGCCGCGCAGGATGCCGAAGCTCTTTACGTCGGCGGCCACGTGCTTCTGGAAGGAGGGATCGGGGGGTGTCTGCGCTGCGTTTGCCCACAGGGGACAGGCGAGGATAGTGAAGAAAATGAGCAGAATGAAACGTAACACGAGGTCCTCCGTCAAAGACACCCAAATGGAATATTTAGCCTAGAAAAAGCAGTTTCACGCGACGAACGCAACGACGCAACGTAAAATCATGCAGTTAAACGATAATATCATTCACCAGATTGGTGAGGTTACAAATCTTCTTAAGTATTTGAATTTCGTCGCGTTAGTTGCGTCGTTGCGTGAGTAAATGCCTTTTTTAGGTTTAGTCTGTGAACATGAAAATTCATTTGCCATATTATTACCCGCTAACCTTCCCCATCATCTCCGCAACATCTCCCACACGCCAAACGCTGGCGTCGCTCCGCTGCTGTTTTTCTGAACCGCCGTACACCAGCGCACAATTGCCCGGTGGCGACGGCAGCTTTTCTGAAAAGGTTCGCAAGCCCTTGAAAAAATCAATGCTGATGGTTGCACCTGATTTGATCTCGACCGGCACGATATCCGGTCCCGATTCAATCACCAGATCAACTTCGTTCCCCTTGGCGTCACGCCAGAAGTGCAGATTACTGCGTTTACCGCGATTGTAGCGGTATTTTAGAGTCTCTATCACCACCATATTTTCGAATAAATTGCCCCGAAGTGGATGGCGGTTTACATGCAACTCATTCTCCACACCCAGAAGATAGGATGCCAGCCCCACATCATAAAAGTAGAGCTTGGGGGTCTTGACCTGCCGTTTGGAAATATTGGTGTGCCACGGCTGGAGCAGGAAAACAACATAACTCGCCTCAAGCAGGGTGAGCCAGCTGCGGGCTGTGGTGTGGGAAACCCCCACGTCATTGCCGAGACTTTGCAGATTAAGCAGCTGCCCTGTCCGCCCGGCACAGAGGCGGACAAACTTCTCGAACAGCGCCAGATCTTTTATGTTGATCAGCTGTCGGATATCCCGCTCCACATAGGTCTCGAAATAATCGCCAAGGGCCTGGGTCGGGTTGAGTCCGGCGTTGTAAATTCGGGGGTAGAAGCCATTCAGGAGCAGAGTGTCGATACTTGGCTTGATACCTGCGCCGGCAAGCTCTTCGATGCTGAGCGGCAACAGTTTCAGTAATGCGGTGCGACCTGCGAGGGACTGGCTGATGGTGGTCATCACCTCGAACTGCTGGCTGCCGGTGAGAATGAATTGCCCCGGCACATTGTGCTCATCAATAATCGGCTGCAGGTAGGAGAGTAGCTGCGGGACGCGTTGGATTTCATCCAGGATCGCTCCATCCGGATAGGAAGACAAAAATCCGCGCGGATCAGAGTGGGCAAACTCCCGCGTGTCCGGGCTTTCCAGATTGACATACGGCTTATTGGGGAATGTGTTGCGACAGATGGTCGTTTTACCGCTCTGGCGCGGGCCGGTAACGGTGACAACCGGGTGTTGGCCGGCCAACTGCACCAGTACCGGTATGAGTGTTCGCATGATCATGGTGTGACCTTACAGAAAATTGGGGAAATTTGCAAGTTCAACTTTCAATTTTCCCCAGCCTACTTAAAGCGAGACACAGACAGGCTTTCAACTTCGTCGAGATAAAGGTCGCCTACTCGTGCCATCAGTATTCCAGCGACGCCAATTCCGGTAAGAATTGCAATTCCAAATGCAGCTCCGGCCATGATTGCCATGAGGCTCAGAACGATCGGCACAAAGAGTCTTCGACCTTCCTTCTTTTTGTATCCGACTCGTATTTTAGTAGTTTTTCCTGATTCTATCCTGATTTGTGCAATATTGCTTTTCATCCAGTCAATCTTGCTCCGCACTTCATGACTGCCTGCAAAAAGAGGGACTGTTAATACAGCACCATCTTTAACTGAATCAACCTTTTCACCATCCACGAAAATTGTGTATGCGCGATACTTTGCGAAATACGTAGATGGTCTGTTGACCTCCAAGATGCCGGTGGTTGATTCATTCATTCTTCTTCCTATTCCTCACAACGGGGCGCGCCCTTGACCCTCACCGGGGCGCGTTTCAGCCCCAGTCGGCGTCCAAGTGCCTGATTGAACCTGTTCTCTGCTCTTCCTACGGTTTCTGCTCCCAAAGAATCTTGTTTTTGCCGCCGTAGAAAGTCAGGATTGGCTTCTCTTCCTGAAATACGCCCAACTGAATTCTTGGGTTCTCGTCATTGCCATAAAATTTCAGAGTGGAGTGTCCTCTCATTAGGTCAATGCTGTAATATCTCAATTCGCCTCTCAGTTTTCCCGCATAATCGTAAAGATTTACGGCTGCACCTTTCTTGTCCGCCTCAAATGTGCCTAGCGTTTTACCTCTTTCGTCGATAACCTCAAATCGCTGTGCTCGAACAATCTGAGCAGGTACTTGCTCTTCGGTCTTTTTTGTAGAAAGAAAAAACCAGCTAGAAATTGCACCGCTCATCACACTTGCAACAATCACCGACAGAAGAATAAGCAGAAACTGATTTCGACTCATGATAGTTCCTTTTTCATCTTTATATTCTTTGATTCAACGGTTCGGAAAATCACCGTTTCCAAACGGTGATTTTTTCTGGTTAAATCTATTTGCAGTCAACCAGTTGAAGCAAAAACCCTATAAATATCATACATAAACCGGCTTTAAAAAGTTTCGGAGACAAAAAAGATGCAAGGTAAATCTTATTTCCTTTTTCGTCTTCTGAATGGGCCTCTTCTGGGTTTTTGCCAAAGGAGAAAGCAACCATGACAGTACCTATCAAATTCAAAATAAGTCCTATTTTTGATAAAGTCATAAAATCTATCATTTGGCACATCAAGAATCCTCCTGTTTGGGTTCCGGGTTTCGGAACGGTTAGTATAACCCTGATTATACTAAACATCGGTCTCGCGCAACCAGAAGTAGGTGCCTCCAGGCAAGGCGCAAAAGACGCAAAGAAAGTCAAAAGATCTGGGGTTGTGGCAAATCCATCGCGTGCCGTTTACTGCTTTACTCTCTTTGCGAGCTTCGCATAAAAACGCCTACATGTGGCACGCTTTGGCGCGAAACCCGGCATTTGTCTTTTCATCCGGCAACCCGTTCACAACGCGGGTTATCCCATCTTTGATCAGCTCTTCACCAAAATTGATGAGAAGACCAAGTCTCTTGTCAGCCAGCCTCAGATACGTAGTCAACTGTTTTTTGTGAACCGGGGCTATCTTTTCAATAGATTTTAGTTCGATGATCACCAGATCCTCAACGACAAGATCGGCCCTAAAGCCGGTTTCCAGTTCTACGGATTCATAACAGATTGGGATAGCAACCTGGGCAGATACGGCAAAACCTCGTTTTCGAAGTTCATAGAGCATTATTGCTTCATATGCCGATTCAAGCAGGCCAGGACCGAGAATTCGGTGGATCTTGTAAGCTACGTCAACAATTGCAGTTGCAATTTCATTTTCTCTAATCATTGTTTTCCTTAGCGAGCTTTGCGCCTTGCCTAGAGGCACCTACTTCTGGTTGCGCGATAAAAGCTTTTAATAGTTCTTGATTTAAATTTTATGCGCTACTTGACTCCCGCCACTCCCATCAACTCCGCCATCCGGACCGTCGGCGCGTCGCTGACCCGCTGGCCGTCGTGATAGAAGGTCACCAGCTGCAGCGTGCCATCCTTGGCGGCCTTAATGGCAACGTCATCCGGAGTGAAGGTGGTTCTACCCATGGATTTCCTGGTGGGCCAGTCGATGCCGCTGTAACTCAGGTAGACCAGTTTGGAACAGTAGACCCGCCCCTTGGATTCCACGTCAAAGTTGAAATCATAGGGCTTGCCAACCTGCCTGAGCGCCTGCAGCACCGTGGCGGCGCGCGCCTCGCGGCTCAGGTCCTGCTTGCGCAGGATGCCGATGCTGTCGATATTGAGGAAGTGCTCCAGCGAGTTCATCTCCACCCCCGAACGCAGCGCCTCCACCACCATCCGTCCCTCGCGGATCTCGTCGCGGTGGCTGGCCACCAGGGGGTTGTCCCAGATGCCCAGCTCCTTCAGTTCCGCCTCGCTGCCAACCCAGACCGCCGCATGCCCCCAGTAGCCGGGGATCAGCTTGTCGGTCAGCCGGAAGGGGGTCTTCTCCAGCAGGATGTCGCCCGCCTTGAGGGTTCTGCTCACGTCGGCCAGCACATCACCCTTTCGGTAGAGCTTGCCACGGCGGGTCTCCACCAGCCCGACCGCGTTGCCGAAAACCATGCTGAACAGGCTGACCCCTTCGCGTTCCATGCCGGTCAGCGTGTCGGTGGTAACCCCGCTCAGGAAACCGAGCTTGCGCCCGACCACGTAGAAGGGAGACCATTTCTTGACCATCGAATAGGACGGACTCTGGGCGATCAGCAGGTTGAGGTAGGCGCTTTCGGGGTTCTGATCCAGGCTCTTCCTGAAGCGTTGCGACTCTTTCTCGTAAAACCTGATCGCCTTGCGCACCCGGGCCCGGTTGGTGATCGAATTGTAGTTGAGGGTCACCCGCGCCAGCGCGGCGCTGGTGACGGCATAGCCGGGGTCGCGCTCGTTGAGGATGCGGCGCAGCTTGCCGTCCCCTTCGAAGAGCGAGATCGCCAGCAGGTAGTTGTCGTACAGCAGCATGGCCGAGGAGAGCGACAGCATCACGCCGGTCAGGCGCATTTCGGGCGAGATCCCCTGGCTGGCCAGCTCCTTCCCGGAACCGTCCAGCCAGCATTCATGCGATTCGGCCATCGCCAGCAGCTCGCTGCGCAGCGCGAGGTGCTGGTTGATGCCGATATTGATCAGCGAGATATCGCCGCCGGTCAGCGGCCTGCCCCGGTCCAGTTTTTCCTTGATGGAGCGCCCGACCTTGATGGTCTCGGCCCGCAGGCTCAGCGCCCGCTCCGCCAGCGTGCGGAACTCCTCCACCTCTCTCTTCAGCGAGCTTTCCACCGGTTCTCGCGAGGCGCCGTGGACAGCCGACAGGTGTTCCCTGCAGACATCGGCGGCAATGACCGGCAGAGGCAGCGAAATCGACAGCAGCAGGACAACAGCGGACAGCGTGCGTTTCATGGACGGGACTCCTTGACCTGGAATGATGCGATGATAAGCGAAATTCCGATTCCTGCAAAGAGCAGATAATCGGTCGGCATCCCCAGCAGCCAGTTCTTGTGCCAGGGGATGAACTGCGGCGCGAACCTGGACAGCCCGTAACAGGGATTGAGGGCGAACCAGAGGAAATCCTCGATGATCCAGAACAGCATCAGCGAGCCGAGGCAGCGGGCCTCCATGCGCCAGGAAAATGAGCCGGCAACGGCATGGGGCAGGTGGAATGCCAGGAACATGAACGGGAAGACCCAGGCGTGGTAGCCGGTCATGGGGCGGCCGCCCCAGAAGATATCCAGCAGCCAGTGCTTCTCGATGCGCCAGGTCGGGAGCGCACAGGCCCAGCCGTTGGCCCCCTCGATCTGGATCTCGGTCATGGCGAAGAACAGCCCCAGCAGCACGACCCAGCTGAACAGGAACAGTGCATGCAGCCAACCTCGCCTGTTCATCGACTGCTTTCCGAACCCAGCACCGCAGACAGCACGTCCCGGGCGGCGTCCGGCCTCCCCAGGCCCAGCGCATTGGCCCGCATCGCCGCCAATCGCCACGGCTCCCGCAACAGGCGCTCCACCCGCCAGGCCAGCGCCCCGCCATCGCAGGCCTTCAGGGCGGCTCCGTTCTCCAGCAGGAAGTCGGCGTTGCGCTCCTCCTGCCCCGGGATCGGCGAAACCACCACCATCGGCAGCCCGACCGCCAGGCACTCGGAGGTGGTCAGGCCGCCCGGCTTGGTGATTGCCAGGTCGCTGGCGGCCATGACCCGCTCGATCACCCTGGTAAATCCCATCGGGAACAGCCTCTCCGGATGCTTCTCCGCAAGTCTGTTCAACTCCGCCTGCAGTTTCTCGTTTCTCCCCGCCAGCGCCACAAGCTGGAAATCCCCCTCCAGCGCCAGCAGACGCTGGGCCAGGGTATCGATGCCACCCACCCCCGCCCCGCCCGACATCATCAGCAGTGTCGTCCTGTCCGGATCGAGCCCGAATTCGCCGGCACAGGTGGCCCGCCGAAGCCGTTCCCCGAACACCGGCATGATCGGTATGCCGGTCACCCGGATGCGCTCCGCCGGAATGCCCCGTTCGGCCATGCGCCAGGCCACCTCGTCACTGGCGGCGAAATACCCGCTGATGTGTGGGTGGATCCAGAGCGCGTGCACGTCGAAGTCGGTCACCTGCACCCAGACCGGTTTCGAGAAGCTGCCAAGGCCTATCTTGCGCGACAGCAGCTGGGCCGGCAGGAAATGGGTGCAGATAACCTGATCCGGGTTGATTTCATCCAGCACCTGCTTGAGCTTGCGGGTATTGAGGCGTTCGATGGCGCTGCGCAGCCGGGAAAGCGCCGAATCGACCTTTTCATGGTCGGTCCTGTCGTAGAGATAGCCCCAGAAGGCCGGATGGCGTTCGACCACCTTGATATAGGTGTCGGCGTAGACGGTCTTGAACAGCCTGGGCACCAGCTCCATCAGGTCGATGTGCACCGCCTCCACGCCGGGATAATATTTCCCGGCCGCAGCCTGCAGCGCCTGGGCGGCGCGCACATGCCCGGCCCCGGCCGAGACGCTGAGGATTGCTATTTTACGCGGTTTGCCGGTTTCTATCATCTTGGGATTCCTCGTAATGGATTTGAGAAACAGCCTATGGGGCGGCCTGAAGATACCAGCAGCCCATGATCAGTATGCCAAGCGCAATCATGCCCGCGTTCAGGAGGTTGCGCCCGGAGGGGATGCCGGCATGCTGTTGCAGCCCCCGGGCAAAAGCGGTGCGATAGTAGATCCTGAAGGAGAGCAGCAGGATCAGGCCGAGCACGACGCCTCTGTAACGGGACGGGTCGGCGGCGGCATACAAGCCGGCGATTCCGGCAAAAGCGGCCAGCGCCCCCCAGGGTTTCAGTATCAGGAACAGGTCCTCGCGCTCCGGCGGTTCGCAACTGTAGAACCACTTGTAAAACTTCATGGCAAAGTCTGGAAAAAACATCGAGACCACGCCGGTAAAGAGGTGATAGGCGGACAGGACCAGGAGATATGCCCGGCACAGGCTGTTCATGATCCTGCCCTCTTTCCTCCGCAAAGGACGCCAGCGGGGTTCATTGCCCGGCCCCGTGCATGTCTTTGTACAATTGCCACCTGAAGACTCCCATCAGGGCCGCCAGTACGGCCACGATCAGCGCCGCGCCCCAATACCGCGACGGCGGTATCTGCATTACCTGCATCACCTTGTCGGCGAAATAGACCCGCTGGAACAGGCGCAAAGAGAACAGGACCAGTCCGACTGTGACAATGGCCCTGTTCTTGACCGGATTCCAGGCTGCTATGCCCATCATCAGACCGAAAGCCGCCAGATAGCAGGCAAGGATTTCACCCGCAATACCCAGTTCGGGAGAACCGGAGACAGAGACGCCGGCCAGGTTTTTGAGCAGGCGGAGCGACAGCTCTCCGGAGAAAAACAGCAAGGCCCCCGTTAGCAGGTGATACACGGCAATAAACCATAACAGCATCCTCCACCCGTTGTACGACTTTGACATGTCCAACCCTCCTGTCGTTAAGATCAATATCAGGCGCCGTTGCACGGCTGTTTTCCGTGAAAGGAGCATAAAGATTCGCAGCCGCTCGCAGTAAGCGCCGCGCTGCCGCAGCGTTGCACCCTCGACAGGTCCTGGAAGTCACGCTGCAGAAACGCGCCGGTGCCGATAAACACTATCCGGGTTCCGCTACCACCGAACAGTCTTTTGATGACATGACGCGCCAGCACCCCCCACCCCCGGAGCCCCATGCATTGCAGCGCCAGGGTCAGCAGATACCTGCGCCTTGATCCGGGACGCGGACATTCCGGGCTCCTGGAGGCCAGTTCGATGAACCGGTTCATATCGGCATATCCGGAAACGGTCTCGACCTTCCTGTCAGTTATCAAGGCCACGGTATTGGCGGCACAGTCGGGATGCACATGGATGTGTAATGGCCGGAAAACCGGGATCGGCCAGAAATGGTCGTTTGTCAGCCCGTTTATCGCCTGCCCCTCTACCAGCGACGAGACGATCTCCTCGCGGGTAATGTGGCGATTCCCGTCAATTGCCAGACGACCGGTGTGGGCGGCACCCTGGAAGACGACCGTATCCGGCGGATCTGGCCAGGCAAACAGTCGGCGGCAGAAGGAGGAAAGCTCTGCCAGATTGTGTGAAGTCACCGTGCAGACCACTCCCAGGTTCAGACCGGAAGCCGCGACAAGCCGCGCCGCCTCGATTTTTTCCGGGATGAAATCGTTTCCGCGGATAGCGCGATGGGTCAGGACGTCAAAGCTGTCCAGCTGCAGACTGACCTTTTCCAGACCGGCCTTTTTCAGCCTGGCGGGCAAGGCCGGATCAGCAGCCAGACGCAGCCCGTTTGTCGCCATCCAGACGCGCAGCCCGGAATGGCTGAACAGCTGGATCAGCTCAGCCAGGCGCGGGTGCATGGTCGGTTCCCCACCCACCAGTACCACGATCCCGGCCCCCCTATCCAGTGCGCTCCTGGCAATTTCTCGCGCCTCCTCCAGGGAGAGGTAGGCGTTATCATCCCTGGTGCCGGAGTCGGAATAACAGACCGGGCAGCGGCAGTTGCAGTCATCGGTGACCGGCACATAGTGAAAGAAAAACGGGCGCCCCTCCGGTGCACGGTAATCAGGCATGAACCCGGCCTGCCTCCGGAATTGCAGGAAGAGGCCAGCGTGAACGGAAAGAGTAGTCCGCCACGGCCCGACCGGACAGTCCACTTCGCCGATGATTCGCCCCTCTTCCAGCAACTGGCGCGCCGGATGCGAACATCTGCACGCAGGACAGAAGACCTCGGTCGTGCTGAGGACCTCAGGCATTGCAGGACTCCACGCCGGGCGGCTCCAGATGGTCGGCCAGGCAGACCGGTATGACCCGGCCGTTGCGGGCGGTGGAGTTGGGACAGAAGTCGCAGCAGTTGACCGTGCCGTCCGGCATGACCACCGGTGCATTCTCGAACACCAGCCGTTTGGAATGCAGTCTTGCTCCCGGCCGCAGCGACCTGAGCAGCGTACCGGCATGTGCGGTCAGGCAACGGTTGGCAATGCCGTTTACCACCAGCTGTATCGCGTTCATCAGCCAGCGGTTCTTGCAGTAGTAGAGATAGCGCCCCTTCAGCAGACGGCTCAGGCGGATCAGGAACAGTTCCGCGGCACCGGAAGCAACTCCGATGATCCGGTTATCGTTCCTGCCGTGTACCACCGGCACGAAATAACTGATGCAGGGCAGCTCCGATTCGTCACTGCAGCGCGGCGGTATGCAGGCGTAGGGTTTGAGCCGGAAATGCTTTTCAAAAAACGCGATCACATCGCTGTTGCGCGACGGAGCGGAGCGATAGATATGGGGGCGGACCGTGCCCGATCCGATGCCGGAATTGGCCACGATGTCGTCAATCTCCACCGCATGGGTTGCAAAGAGGAAATTGATCTCCGGTGTTGCCAGCATGCACTCGAACAGCTCTTTCAGGTTTTCGAAATGTTCGCGGTAGATGGTGACGCAGAGGCCGGCATCGATGCCGTGGGCCGCGACCCTGCGGGCGATCTCCCGCCTGAGGCGATTGATGTCCGCAACCGTCGGCCCGGCGGGCAGGTCGGGGCGTTGCTGTCCCTCATCCACATGGATCATGACGATATCCAGCCCGGCCAGTTTCAGGCGGAACAACAGCTGATCGGTCAGCAGCAGTCCGTTGGTTACCAGCGATACGCTGTGCCCGCGACCGTGGATGGCGGACACGATCTCCACCAGATCCGGATGCAGGGTCGGCTCACCGCCGGCCACCGAAACGGTCTGAACCTGCTGATGCCGTTCAATGGTATCCAGGTCCGCCATGATCGCGGCAACGGACTTGCTCCCCCCGGTCTTCTCACGGTAGCAGGCCCGGCAGGAAAGGTTGCACTGCTGGTTGATCTCCAGCACGCAGTGCGGAACACTCTTTTTATCCCAGGGCAGTTCGATCATCGTCACTCCTCGTTCAGCACAACGGTTGCCGGCATGCCGGCGTCAGCATCCGCCCCCGGAAGGCCTCTGCCCAACCGCAGCCGTGATGCAGCGCCACGGGCTTCACATCCCCCAGACGCTGTCCGCGGCTGCAACAGCCCTGCAGGTAACTTTCCCGTCCATTGCGTTCAACACGGAAAACCCTGACCGGAGCGAGCTGCCCCAGCTCCCGGCAGTACCCGTACTGGAAGTTTCCCTTGAGCTGCAAATCGATCTCGGCCGCGATCCGCAACAGTTGACTGTCTCCGCCGTTCACTGATTCGACGAAATATACATACCCGGGCTCAGGCAGCTTCTCGCAGGCCAGCATGGCAAAGTCCGGGACCAGGCCATGTCGGACGGCAGCCCGCCGCAGGACCTCGGCGACATGGAACTCATCGAGCTTTTCTCCGAAGTGGTCGGCAACGTGGTCCGCCTTGCCCACGAAACGGAGCAGCGGCACGTTGTGGTGAAACCCAGAAACCAGCACCAGGTCGTGGAGCCGGTAGCGGTAGAGACCGCCACCGGTGGTGACGACCAGCGAATAGGTCCCGCCGGTCTCCAGCTGGTGAAGCAGAAGCGCCTTGCCGCCCTGTTGCGGCATGAACTCGAGAAAATGCGAACGGAGGGCGGGCAGGCAGCCGTCCAGCCCCGCCACCGGCAGCGTGAAGAATCCCTCCGTTGCCAGCAGCCCCTTCCCCTGGATCACCGACCGGGGGAAGAACTGCCGTATCCCCTCGGCAAGTTCCACTGCCGCCCCGTCGCTCCAGCAGCTGACCAGGCGCAGTCGGGGCCAGAGCGCCAGATGCCGGTCCGCCGGAGATTTTTCGCGCATGAAGACGGAACGGATCTCCTCCGCCCGGACATGGTCGGGGCGCAACTGCCGTCCCAGCTGTGCAGCCAGCTCCGGATCGAGCGGTTCGGGAGGGGACAGGCTGCCCCGGTCGATATCTTCCGCCAGTTGCGGCCAGCAATCCTCAAGCCGTCTGCAGAGGATCGCAAGGAAGCTGGGGTTCCAGACGGAAACCAGCGCCAGTGCCCGGCTGCGCAGCAGGAACAGCAGCGTGACATACCAGAAGTTCTCCATCTGGCCGATGTGCTTGACCTGGTCCGGCACAGCCTGCAGCGAACGCACCAGCAGACGGCCGAAGCCGCCGACATAATCGCTGTCGTCATCGAATCCGACCGGAATGCCGCCTGCAGTTGTCTGCCACCTGGTTACCGGCGAAACCGACCAGTAGCTTTGACCGTTCAGCAGTTCCGGATAACTGCGGTACAGGGCGCTGATCCAGGGGGCAATCCCCCGCTGGAACTGCCGTTTCAGTTCACTGGTACAGGGGATCAGCTTGCTTCCGCCGCCGGAACCTCCGGTGGGCTCCAGCAGCAGGACAGGTTCCGCAGTCAGCAGATTCTGTTCACCGGCACATATTCGTTCGATATACGGTTCAAAATCACGATACTCCGCCTGCGGCACCGCCTCCTGGTACTCGCGCGCCGATTTTATCCCGGCAAAACCGTGCCTGCGGCCGAACTCCGTATCCCGGTTGCGGCGGAGCATCTCCAGGAGCAGCTTTTCCTGTGTGGCTTCCATGTTTTCCAGGCTCTTCCAGTAGGCGTTCGCCTCCCGCTGCAGCGACAGGTTCCAGAGCCGGTTGGCGGATCCGCGGAGTACGCGCCTCACCGCCCGCGTCCCCCGTCACCGAGCATCCGTTTACCGGCCGAGGTCACGTTGGCCGGGGATATCTCGGTGATGCAGACCAGCTCATCACCCCGCACATGTCCGGGATTGACCTGCTGGAAGAAGGCGATATGGGGGTCCCGCAACCTCTGCCCGGTGATGTCGGCAATACCCTGCTTCAGCGCCGATGAGTCAATGAAGCGGATCACGCCGGCGGAGGAATCGTATTCCAGCGGATACCTGGACTCACCCAGCGTATCCATCAGCTGCCTGATTCCGGCGGGCGTGCCGTGGTTGTAGCAGGGATAGAATTTACTGAAAAACACCGGCAGGAAGCGGTAGGTCTTGTAACCGGAACAGATCAGGAACCAGTAGACCTTGCGGTCGGACATCGCTGACGCCAGCTTGAAAACGTGCCTGCTCCAGAGTCGCGGAAGCACGGTTTGCCCCCAGTAATCGCGTTCAATGATGGTATCACCGGAGAAAAATGCGGTTACCGGCCTGCCCTCCAGCTGCGTATCCAGCTGCATCAGCGTCGAAAAACCGCGGATGATGCCGTCCTGCCCGCCCCGCAGCAGGATGACCCACTCCTTCTCGGCCAGGTCCGCCTCGAAACGCTGACGCGTGGTATTGGTAAAATTTTCGGCCAGCAGCCGGAACATTCGCTCCCGGTCCCGGAGCGATAGTGATGTGACCTGTTGCACCGTACCGCTCAACAGATCCGCTGCCCTGTCACCATCAAGGCCGGCGGTTTCTTCAGATGGTGGCGATTTCCACATGGCTGACGCGACGGTCGAGATTGTCATGGAATTGGCTCTCCTCCTTCCAGCAGACTGTGTAAAGGCGACTGATGTAGGCGATGTGCGGATAGCGTCCGGCCACGGCCAGCAGCGGATCGCGCTCCGTGAGTCCGACCAGGACGCGGCCGTATCCCCGTTGTGCGGCCAGTGTGCAGATCGCACACAACAACTGCTCAAAAACATCGGGGTCGTTGCCGGCGATACAGGTGAAGGCGGCATAGGCCAGGGAAAGCGCTTCTCCGGGAGCCGGCAGCGGCCTGTCGCCACGCCAGCGGGCATAGCCGTTGTAAAGTGGCCTTCCCCAACGCAGGAATCCGGAATATCCGCGCACGACCGGCTGTTTGTAGGCAGACTGGTCCCACAGCCCCATCACCCCGCAGAGATGTCCGCCCCGCGTTGCCAGCAGCATATCCCCGACCTGCAGGCCACGGGTGCTGGCAGAAGCGGGACCAAAGTCTTCCTCCCTGAGCACGGGAAAAAACTGTTTCTCCGCGCCATGGTGATCAAAAAAACGGATCAGTTCCGGCAGGTCGTGCTCAGCGGCGGAGCGGATTTCCGTGCCCCCCTTTTTCTGCGACTTGTATGGTCTGGCCGGAAGCGCCAGGGTATGCAGCCGGTCTATCTCCCGATAGAGCGGAAGCGTCCTGGAGGCCCTTCGCACCAGCACACCTTCAGCCACCCGGTTCCCCTCGATAATGGTGGTGATATAACCTTGCGCGCGCCGGTCCCGATCCAGCTCCCGGAAATAGCTGAAACCGGAGGAGACCAGTCCGCGCCCCTGGAAGCGGCGATCGACCCGCAGCTGTCCCAGGTATCCCGCATCGGCCGCTCTGCCGTTGATGAACATGGCGCGTACGGCCCGGCATCCCAGGCCGGCCAGCCGTCCGCCGGCACGCTCACGCGCGATCACGGCCTGGTGAAAGTTTCCCATGACTCCGCAGCCCTCAAAATATGAAGGGGAACGTTCATAGGAGATGGTGACCCCGCCCGGTACCGGGTTGTCGCGCAGCATCCTGAGGATATCGTCGTCATCCGCAGCAGTGGCGATACTGAAGTCGAAGTTGCTCATGCCTGTGCCACCCGCTCAAATCCGCATCCGTGTTGTGGCAGCTCCGGAACGTTATCCGGCGGAGCTTCGCCGACCCTGAGCAGCGGTCCCGTAAAGCTTTCATCACCCAGCGGGTAACGTTTCCGCTGCAGCACCTCCCGGCGCATCATGCTGTTGATCACGAAGAAGTTGAACCACATGAAAGTGGTGCTGCTGTTGACAGCAAAATCCAGGCTGCGCCGCAGTATCGAAGCAAATCCGAAAAAACGGCGGCGGGCATCGACACAGCACTGTTCCAGCTCCCCTGGCAGGATGCTCCGCGGGGTAAACGGCAGCATGCCGTAGCGGTAATCTTCGTCGAGCCACCAGCGCCGATGCAGCAGGCGCCCCTCTTCCTGCAGCCGGCTGTAGAGGGGCGTGCCGGGAAAGGGAGTGATGTGGTTGAAGGCGGTCAGGTAAAAGCGATGAAGTTCGGAAAACTCGACCGCCTGGCGCACCGTATCGGCGGTGTCATGATCATAGCCGGCCACGAAGGTGGCGTAGATGCGGATGCAGTATTTCCGCAGGTTGGCCAGCGCCGCCTCATAATATCCGCGACCGCTGGCAAAGCCTTTGCCCATCAGCTCCAGGGTTTGGGGATGCAGGCTTTCCAGGCCGATCAGCAGCCCCTGGCAGCCGCTGCGGGAGAGTAGCTCCAGCAGCTCCTGATCGAAGGCCGCGGCAATGCCGGCCTGCCCGATCCATCTGATTTTGAGCGGAATCAGCGCCCGCATCAGCTCCCGCGCCCGTTCGGGATCGGCCACGATGTTGTCGTCCACGAAGAACAGGAGCCTGCTGCTTAGCTGTCCGATCTCTTTCACGATCTCCGCGACGGGCCTTCCGGCATAGTTCCTCTGGAAGGCGCTCTGTACGGAACAGAACTCACATCCCAAACGGCAACCGCGACCGGTTTCCAGCAGGGTGACCGGCAGGTAGTTCTTGTCGGCGAAGATGCTCCTGTCCGGCATGCACCCGGCCAGCGCCGGACCTGCTTCGTTGCGGTAGCTGCGTTTTAGCCGACCGGCGCGAAAATCCGCTATCAACCCGGGCCAGGTTCCTTCCGCCTCGCCGATTACGATTGCATCGGCATACCCGGAAACTTCATCCGGCATCAGCGTGGCGTGAAAACCGCCCATCACCACCGGCACCCCTCGTTTGCGGTATTCAGTGGCGATCTGGTAGGCCCGCCGGGCAGTGTAGGTTTCAACCGTAATCGCCACCAGGTCGGTCGGCTCATCGAAGGGGATCGGCTCCATCCGGTCGTCGTGGAAGCTGATCTGCACATCATCGGGAGTCAGGGCCGCCAGCACCGCCGGCGCCAGCGGCTCCATCTGCCAGGTGCGGATGTACGCTTCACCGCTGCGACGTCCCATGCAGGGCTGAATGATCGTTACTCTCACGGTACCTCCGCCAGCCTGAAACTGCTCCGGTACCACCCTTCATCCGGGGCGCTCCCGGGAGCAAGCATGGAGTAGGGAGCGGAAAAACGCTGTTCGTTGTACAAACGGCGGACAAACATCTGATAGGTGAGATTGCCGATGAAATTGATCGCGGTGTTGGTGGAGAGGCCGCGCATCCTGCGGATAACGCCAGGCAATCTGAAGGTCTCGCGATAGGCCTGTTTGAAACCGCTGTACAGCTCCTCCGGAGTCATCAGGGCGGGCTGGATCACCACATGCATGGTGTCGTAATCGTCCCAGTTGTAGCTCAGAATCCGGTCCTCGCCCTGCAGCCGCCGGAACAGCTCCGTTCCCGGATAGGGGGTGTAGAGTGAATAGCGGGGAATGTCGATTTTCAGGTCGTTGACCAGCTCGACGGTACGCTGGAAGACCTCGTTTGTGTCATGATCGAAACCGAATACGAAGCACCCCTGGACGCTGATATTGATGGCATGCATGGCCCTGATGACATCCTCGTAGTTCACCGGCTTGTTGAACCCTTTCCTGATGCCTTTCAGGGTCGCCTGGCTGTCCGATTCGAACCCGAACAGCAGGTAGCCGCAGCCGCTGGCCTTCATCAGTTCAAGCAGTTCGGGATCATTGACGATGTCTACGGTTGCCAGCCCTCCCCACTTCCTGCCGAGCGGGATCATCGCCGTAAACAACTCCTTGGCGTACTCCGGGTCTTCGGCAATGCTGACATCGTTGAAGGCAATGTACCTCCCCTTTGTGGCTCGGATATCGCGGATGACATCGTCAACCGGGCGCCTGAGATATTTCGGCCAAACAGCAGGCACGGTGCAGAAATCGCAGACCTTCTTGCACCCACGTGTGGCCTGGATCGAGTCCGGGACCATGTATCCGGAGCGACGGTGCAGGTCCCGCCGGGGGGATGGAACGCCAAACAGGTCATCCACATCGTCCTCTTCATAGATTTTCTGCATCCGCCCCGACCGGAAATCTTCGATCAGCCTGGGCCATGCCTTCTCCGCCCGGCCGATGACGATGGCGTCAGCGTGCCTGATCGCTTCTCCCGGAAGGATCGTGACATGCACCCCCCCCAGCACGACCGGTATGTTTCTGCCCCGGTAATGATCCGCAATGGCATAGGCACTGGCGGCACAGCCGGTTATGACACTGATTGCCACCAGGTCGGCGTCATAGTCAAGCGGCACCGGCTCCACACTGCCGTCGATCAGCCTGATATCCAGATCGGGATATTCGGGAGTCAACGCCGCCAGGGTGCAGATGGAGAGCGGCATCTCCCTCATGGAACGCACAAAGGGTCCGATCTTCAGCCTGTGCATATGGGCGTCCGGCATGATCAGCAATAATTTCAATTTATTCTCCAGAACCGGATCATTTCTTCGCGATCTCTGCATGAACCTGTGATGTCATATGCTGTCTGCTGCTTTACAAATGCAATGCCAAAACCCGCCGCAACACAACAGGCTGTTATTGCTGTTTTTTTACCAACTGCACACTATTCGCACAAAAACAGACCTGCACCTGATGCCACAACCACAGGCAACAAATGTACATTGCGTTACAGAAACGGCTCCAGCGGCAACGTTTTCCACATTTTCATCTTGCGTAGTTTTTCAGGCGGGGCGAAGCGGTCGGCGTTGTCGGCGGCGCTCCAGCTGTTTTCCGGCGCCATGTCGCGGATGATGTTGCGCTCAACCTGCTGCGCCAGGTCGGTGTTGCGGATCAGCACCCCCACCTCGGTGTTCAGGTTGGCCGAACGCGGATCGAAGTTGAAGGTGCCGACAAAGAGCGACCGGCCGTCGATCACCATGCTCTTGGCGTGGATCGCAAAAACCGGCGCCTGCTTTTCCAGCTTGGGATAGCGTTCGATCAGCTCATTTCTGATGGCCGGATCGGGCTTGAACTCGAACACCTTGACACCGCTCTTCAGGATCGCGCTACGCTGCTTGTGATAGCCGCTGAAAGCCTGCAGATTGTCGGTCGAGGCCAGCGAGTTGGTAACGATGCGCACCTCCACCCCGCGCCTGACCAGGTCGCGGAACAGCTCCAGCCCCCCCTTGGGCATCACCAGGTAGGGGGACTGGATGGTGACGCTTCTTTTGGCCTTTTTCAGCTCGGCCACCAGGTCGGCCGTGGTCCTGCCGCCGCCGTCGAAGCGGTAGCGGGCGCTGTTCTTGCCGGGCAGGTCGCACAGAAAGCGCACCTCGTCCCAGACGATCCCCTGCGCCAGGCGCTCGAATTTCGCGGGCAGGTTCTCCAGCGCCAGGCGCACCTCCGGCGCGAAGTTCTCCTCTTTGGCCGCATAGGCATGCAGGCCGGCATACACGGTTCCGGCTCGTTCCGGAGTCATGCCCCGCATCTGTTTCGCCAGCAGCTTTTCCACCGGCACCGCCTGCCTGCTGTCCCAGAAACGCTGGAAGCTGGCCTGCATTTCGGCTACCACCGGTCCCAGCACCAGCATGTCGCGATCGCGGAAGTTGTACTCGTGGTTGTAATCGAAGTATTCGTCGGCCATGTTGCGGCCGCCGGTAATCCCGGCCCGGCCGTCGAACAGCGCGGTCTTGTCGTGCATGCGCTGGTTGACGGTTCGCAGGCCGGTGGCTACGTTGCCGACCTTCTTCAGCTTGGAGGTGCCCACGTTCAGGCGGGGGTTGTAGATGCGGATATCGATGTTGGGGTGCAGCGCCAGGGCCAGCATCGAATCCGGCGGGGCGTCGATCAGCAGGTCATCCACCAGCACGCGCACCTTCACCCCCCGGTCAGCAGCCCTCAAAAGCGCCTCACTGGCCAGGATGCCGATATTGTCGCTGCTCCAGATAAAGTACTGCACATCGATGCTGGCGCTGGCATGGTCGGTCAGCCAGGCCCGCGCGCGCAACGCCTCCTCACCCTTTTCCAGCACATAGGCACCGGATTTGCCCGGGTGGGCGGCGACCAGCGGATCGACAACACTGGAAAGCGGGGCCGGAGTCGCGGCGAAGGAGGTACCCGCCAGGGTAAGCAGGAACAGAAAAAAAAGGAATACACGGAGACAGAATTGTGATGGCAAGATGCGGGTCCCTCCATATGGGCGATATCGATCAATTCATCAAGAGCAGCAATTGTTCACGCAACGAACGCGACGACGCAACGATAGATTTAATCCAATAACAGCAGTTCAATAACACGGAGGCAGTAGAGAACACGGAGCAGTCAAAGGCTTTAAACGAATAATGCAAGTCTTTGATTTGTGTATTTGATTTTCGTCGCGTCGTTGCGTCGTTGCGTGAGAACGGCTTTAAGGTCTATCTCAGCGCTCTGAAACCTTCAACTGCGCCCCGTACTGGCGGATGAATTTCTTGAAATTGACCCAGACATCGTTGAAGCCGAAGGACTGCATCTCAGACTCGGCGTCGGCCAACGACCACCCCTGCTGTTTCATGCGGTAGGCTGCCACCACGATTCCGGTGCGGTCCTGGCCGTGGCGGCAGTGGACGTAGACCGGCTGATTGGCCGGGTCGGACATCAGCTCCACTACCTGCTCCACCTTCTCCTTCAGCCCCTTGCGGCTCATCTCGATCGGCACCGCGATGGCGCGCATGCCGGCCGCCTCCACCAGTTTCTGTTCGCTCTCGCTGGTGCGCATGTCGATCACGGTCTTAACCCCCATGGCCTTGAGGGTGGCATACCCTTCCCTGCCCGGCTGGGCGCCTCGCAGCACACCCGGCGCAACCCTGCCGACGTTGGACAGGCCGGGCAGGTTGTAAATACGTTCGGAGGAGACTGCTCTTTCGGGGAAAGCCAGACTTGCGGGCGGGTACCCTGCAGAGGCATAGCTTATGGTGGTAACAATGGAAAGAGCCAAAAAGATCAGACAGGTAAGACGTACAGCTTGCAAACAGACCATCGACGTTCCCTCCGCTACTATTTTCAAATTATTTTCAGTCCATATTGCAAAACCGGCTTGCCAGGACCGGCCTGGCACTTGATATGCCTGTCTCATTGGGCAGGGGAAGAGAGGGCACATGCCCGACCAGTTCATAGCGTGTAGAGGAACCATTTGCCTCGCGCAGAGAGAAGCTGGTGTCGCTGATAGTGGTGATGGGATTGATGTCCGGGGGCCAAAACCGGCCGGTATCAGACAACCAGATCATTTTGCCGTTGTAAACGCCCCAGGAACCGGTCAGCACCTGCGCGCCGGAGGTGTTGTCGCGCACCGGTTCGGCGATGTACCGGCTATCGTCCCGAAGCGTGATCTTATACACAGTGTCTGCACGCGATGCAGTCCAGACACCCACGTAGCGGTATGGAGCATTAGGAAGCGACTGAATCGCCTTCCTGGTGGGGGCGTACATGAACTTCTCCGGGAAACCGGCCCGTTTGTCCATACATGCCACAAGCTCTTTTGCGGCATCAAGCGTGTTGACAGGCTCTTTTCCGGGGCGGTTTTGCAGGGTTTCAAAGCAAGCCGCAACGTGATTTACCGTCTTCATGTTAACGTACATGGAGAACAACCAGCCTATGATTATCAGGCTGGCACTCCAGCCGATCAGGCGCACCAGCCATGTGACCGGCAGCGGAAGTTTATCTGTGAGTTTCATGGTGCTCCGGACGTCAGACAGTTGCTGAAGCTGGCGTTTTGAATGCATTGATTTTATGAATAGAGTCCAGCGCTATATCTAAATTCTTTCAGGATAAGAGAAATGGCGCCAATCAGCATTCTCTGGCTCTATCGATTTCCGATTTGTTGTCAGTTCACTCATTGCTCCTCCGTACACCTGATCAGCGCCGATCATCCGCTGACTTAGTTCCTCCTCTTTCAAGGGGAAGGTCTCAGTGGGGGATGGGGTAAATCAGGTGACAAATGGGTATTTGATAGTTATCTCGCTTTTCTTATGCTTTGACATGATGTGTATTGGTGTGTATAAATTACTTATGACCAGTAAAGAGATCATCAAACGACTTGAAAACGAGGGATGGTATTGTGTCGGTGGCAAAGGCGACCACCAGAAGTACAAACATCCGTCGAAAACCGGTCATGTAGTGGTGCCACATCCACGTAAAGACATGGCAACCGGAACCTTGCGGAACATTTACCGTCAAGCTGGTTGGGAATGGAGATAAAATGTTATACCCCGCATATATTCACGTTGGAGACGATCAACACGCCCACGGCGTAACTATTCCCGACTTTCCCGGCTGTTTCTCAGCCGCCGACGAGTGGGAGGATTTACCACGCATGATTCAGGAGGCTGCGGAAGTCTATTTTGAAGGCGAAGATATGCCAGTACCGGCGCCAACATCATTGGAACAATTGACAGCTAACCCCGAGTATCAAGGAGGGGTATGGCTCTTGGTAGACATTGATCTTGCCAAGCTCAAAGTTAAAGCGAAGCGGGTTAATATCACCATGTCGGAAAATCTTCTGCAAGAGATCGACCGTTACGCCGTGCAATACCACATGACTCGCTCCGGTCTCCTGGCCCAGGCGGCAGAACAATATATTCACCGCAAGCAAGCAGCATAATCATTTATCGTATATGGGGGCATTTACAGGACCGAAGTTCAATCCCTTTATCGTCTAATACTCACGGTTTTCAGTGATTTTTGCTTGATCTCGTAAACCGTAGAGACTGGTTTTTCAAAGGCAGACACTTCAGAGGTTTTCTAACAAATTGATGATTTCATTTCTGTCTATACTTGCTCGAGAGGACAACTTAGTGCAGCCGTTTTCTACAAGCTGTATGAAATCACGAGCATCAGAAAAATAGTTTTTGAATGCAAGTCGTACTTCTTCTCCTGAATCTGCTCGTACTAGCACAATATCGTAACCTGGCATTTCTTTTTCCAACTCAAAGAGTGCCCGTAATGCTTCTGGTGCATCTCTGTATGTTCTAACTTCCAATTCACTCGTTCCAGAAAAAATCAAAATCGCATTCTTATTCCCCGATACTGCTTTGTCGGCGGCATTCAGCCCTTTAAGCATTTTCAGAAGAGCTAGATCTTGATCTAATTCCAGAAATTGCTTAACTATGTCAAGATTATTAATTTCGGGAAATGGCCCTGTCTCATTTTCATATGCGCGAGATAAAATCTCGCTTGCTAAAGCCATTGCATGTTCGTAACGCTTGTCTCCCTTTTGGAACTTTGGCTGGCTCTCTGTAATAAAACCTATGACTTCTACAGCAGTAGACCAAGCGTGTTGTACAAGCGTTCTATACTGAATTTCCAAGAACAAACCAGCAAGACCGCGGCCTACTTCAGAGTTGACGTCATATTCGTAAACGTCATGGATGCCTCTGTACCCAGTTGACTTGGGGTGTTTGATATAGTCGTACTTATCTAGTTCGTTTTTGCGTTTGTGTTTGAAATGTGCTTTATGAAATTTTTTGCGGAAGGAATATAGCTCATCAATGCTCGAAAATATTAATCTACATCCAGCAATATCGTCCATACGTGCAAGTTCCATTTTTGGTAAACGATGCAACTTATCAAATATAGTCCGCTTACGTTTGTGTCTTTGAGCAACTGATATTTTCGTTCCCCTAGTTCGATTTCTCAAAATCGCCTGAAAAGTGTTAAGGATGGTGACCTTACCCCGTTACTCCAACCAGTTTTAGCTTAGGTTTTTCGGTCTTTTGTTCTTTTTCAAATGTTTTAGCAAACTCAGTTGGTGTCATGTTGTTCAGGGAACTGTGTGGTCTTTCTGAAT
>JAWDJY010000030.1:0-51393 GCA_032469775.1 Geobacteraceae bacterium
CATGATATATCAAGAAAAGTTGATTTATAAAAATCAGGATATTTGATATAAGATGCTCGATACCCTTAAAGCCCTGGCCGATCCCTCACGGCTGCGTTTGACCGCGATTCTCCGGCGAGGTGAATTTACGGTGCAAGAGCTGACCCGCATCATGGGCATGGGGCAGTCACGCGTTTCCCGCCACCTGAAGATCCTGATGGAAGCCGGTGTGCTCGATGTAAAGCGGCAGGGCACCTGGGGCTATTATCGCCTCAGCGACTCAAACCGCTTCTTCTGTTCGATCCTTCCGTCCTTTGAGCGTGAACTGGAGCTGCTGCCGGAGCGGGATGCCGATCTGGCGGCCGTTGCACAGGTGCTGGATGAACGCCGCCGGCGCAGCCTGGAATTCTTCGACAGCCACGCCAGGCAATGGGATGATCTGGCGCGGACGCTGCTGCCACTGCCGGAATACATTCCGCAACTGCTGCAACAGCTCCCCGTGGGTGTCACCGTGCTGGAAATAGGCATCGGCACCGGCGGCCTGTTGAGTGAGCTTGCGACGCGAGCGCCGAAGGTCATCGGTGTTGACCATTCTCCGGCCATGCTGGAGGAGGCCCGCCGCCGTCTCACGGAACAGGGGGTGAGCGGGGTTGAGCTTCGCCTGGGGGAGATGACCTATCTGCCGCTGCCCGACAGCTCGGTGGGGTGCGTAGTGGCAAACATGGTGCTGCACCATGCCGCCGACCCGACCGCGGTGCTGAGCGAGATGCGCCGGGTGCTGGTTCGCGGGGGGGCTCTGCTGCTGGCCGACCTGACCCGCCACGAGCGCGAGGCCGCCCGGGAACAGCTGGCCGACCAGTGGCTGGGGTTTGAAGAGACGGAACTGGACGGCTGGCTGAAGCAGGCCGGATTCAGCGCAATTTCAATCCGCCGCATCGCTGCTGCTGACGGGCAGGAAGCGGTTTTGATCGTGAAAGCATCGTAGGGGCGAATCTTGTATTCGCCCTGCATTTAATTCACATCCGGAGCACAATCAGGGCGATCACAAGGATCGCCCCTACGTGATCGATTCATAAACCAACAGCAGCACAACAACAAAAGGAGTTTGAACATGTCACAGGATTACATCGTAGCAGACCTTAACCTGGCCGATTGGGGCCGCAAGGAGATCAGGATCGCCGAAACCGAGATGCCGGGCCTGATGGCCATCCGCGAGGAATTTGCCAAAGCACAGCCGCTGAAGGGCGCCCGCATCACCGGCTCGCTGCACATGACCATCCAGACCGCCGTACTGATCGAGACCCTGACCGCCCTAGGCGCACAGGTGCGTTGGGCATCCTGCAACATCTTCTCGACCCAGGACCACGCCGCCGCCGCCATCGCCGCCGGCGGAGTGCCGGTTTTCGCAGTCAAGGGCGAAACCCTGGAGCAGTACTGGGATTACACCCACCGCATCTTCGAATGGAGCGACGGCGGCTTCTCCAACATGATCCTGGACGATGGCGGCGACGCCACGCTGCTTCTGCACCTGGGCGCCAGGGCCGAGAAGGATATCACTGTACTGGCCAAGCCCGGTTCCGAAGAGGAAACGATCCTGTTCGCCGCCATCAAGGCCAAGCTGGCCGTTGACCCGACCTGGTACTCCGTCCGCCTGGCACAGGTCAAGGGCGTCACCGAGGAAACCACCACCGGCGTGCACCGCCTGTACCAGATGCACGAGCGCGGCGACCTGAAGTTCCCGGCCATCAACGTCAACGACTCGGTCACCAAGTCCAAGTTCGACAACCTCTACGGTTGCCGCGAATCGCTGGTGGACGGCATCAAGCGCGCCACAGACGTGATGATCGCCGGCAAGGTGGCCCTGATCTGCGGTTACGGCGATGTGGGCAAGGGCTCGGCCCAGGCCATGCGCGCCCTCTCGGCCCAGGTCTGGGTGACCGAGGTCGATCCGATCTGCGCCCTGCAGGCCGCCATGGAGGGGTACCGCGTGGTGACCATGGAGTATGCCGCTGACAAGGCCGACATCTTCGTCACCTGCACCGGCAACTACCACGTCATCACCCATGACCACATGGCCGCCATGAAGGACCAGGCCATCGTCTGCAACATCGGCCACTTCGACAACGAGATCGAGGTTGCCGCGCTGGAGAAATACCAGTGGGAGGAGATCAAGCCCCAGGTGGACCATGTCATCTTCCCGGACGGCAAGCGCATCATCCTGCTGGCCAAGGGACGCCTGGTGAACCTGGGCTGCGCCACCGGCCACCCCAGCTACGTCATGTCATCGTCCTTCGCCAACCAGACTATCGCCCAGATCGAGCTGTTCTGCAACCAGGACAAGTACCCGGTCGGCGTTTACGTGCTGCCCAAGCACCTGGACGAGAAAGTTGCCCGCCTGCAGCTGAAGAAACTGAACGCGCAGCTGTCGGAGCTCACCGACGAGCAGGCCGCCTACATCGGCGTGCCCAAGCAGGGGCCCTACAAGGCCGAGCATTACCGCTACTGATGGATTTGTAACATGCTGAAAAGAGGGGCGGAGTCGCGAGATTCCGCCCCTTCTTTTTTGTTTCCGATGTTTTGTGAGCGCGCTCACTTTTGTATTGCCAATACTTTTCGCGATTGCTATAGTGAGCGCGTTCACATTATCCCGGAAAAAACAGTCTCACGCAAAGCTCGCCAAGAACGCAAAGTAAAATCAACCAGTTGTCAGACTATAGTCTTTCACTTGTTTGGTTAAGGCGTTTATGGTTGTAAGTATTTGACTTTCTTGGCGAGCTTTGCGCCTTTGCGTGAGAAACTGCCGTTTCAAGGATTATTGAAGGAGAGCAGATGCGCATCAGCGAACAGGCCAAACAGGAGAACCGCTCCCGCATCCTGGATAAAGCGGCCGAGATCTTCAACAGCAAGGGTTTCGAGGACAGCACCACCCGTGATATCGCCCTGGCGGCCGGCCTGGCCGCCGGCACCATCTTCAATTATTTTCCGAGCAAGGAGACCCTGGCCATGACCATGGTCAGCGAGGCGCTGGTTCAAGGGCGGGAGGATTATCTGCGCCGCTGCACTGGCGGGGAGGATCTGGCGGAAGAGCTGTTCCTGTTCGTTGCTTCGGGCCTGCGTCGGCTGCGCCCGCTGCGCCCCTTTCTCGGCCCGGTCCTGGAGCGTTCCCTAAGTCCCTTTCCCCGGAAAACCGTTTGCCAGGAAGGCGAAACGGCCCGCCAGGAGCATCTGGCAGCGGTGCAGGCGATACTGGCGCGTCACGGTTTTGCCGAGGCTCCCGATTATGTTGCCATGACCATGTACTGGTCGCTCTACCTGGGAATCCTCGCCTTCTGGAGCAACGACACCTCACCCAATCAGGAAGCCAGTCAGGCCCTGATCGATTATTCGATCCGCATGTTCGTGCATCTGATTTCCGGTAGCGGGGCGGACAAAGGAGAAGCAGATGCAAGTTGATGATGGAAGGGATACAGAAACACTTCAGATGGAAATGCTGCTCGAAGCCCTTCCAAAGGGCAGCGCAACAGATCCGGCCAGCCTGGCCCTGGCGCGGCTGATCACCAACATCTCCAATAAGAAGGTACCTGTGAGCTCCTTTTCCCGGATCTGGACCCTGGGCTCTCTTCAGGCAAGGGTTAGCGCTGGTTATTTCGCATATTGGCTGCGCAGCCGTTTCAGCGACGCGGAAAACAAACAGAGGCTCAAAAGTGAAGCCCACCTGGTTGCGGCGCTGAAACTGTTCGGCACCATGGGCTACCTGCGCGGCGCCGTGATGAAGGTCGGCCAGATGCTGGCCAATCTGCCTGAAGTGGTTCCTGAGGAATTCGCCGAGGTGCTCTCGGCGCTGCACTTCGAAGCCCCACCCATGCACTTCGCCATGGTGCGCGAGGTTTTCCTCGACGAGTTCGGCCGCGAACCGGAGGAACTGTTCGCCTCCTTCGACCGGCAGGCCTTTGCCGCCGCTTCGCTGGGGCAGGTGCACCGCGCCCGGCTGCACAGCGGCGAGGAGGTGGCGGTCAAGATCCAGTATCCCGGCATCGCCCGCACCATCAAGGCCGACCTGCGCAATCTGCGGCTTCTGCTACAGCCGCTTTGTCTGACGATCGACTGGCAGGACACCCTCGCCAAGCTGGCCGACATCGAGCGCATGCTGCTGATGGAGACCGACTACGGGCAGGAGGCCGCTTACAACCGCAAAGCCCGCCTGGTTTTCAACGATGCGGACCGGATAGCGGTGCCGCTGGTCCATGATCAATATTCCACCAGGCGGGTGCTGACCACCGAATACCTGCATGGTTGTCATATAAACGACTTCCTGGCAGCAGATCCCGGCCAGTGGGAGCGAGATCATTTTACCCGCCTGCTGACTGTGGCTACCTACCGGCTCTATTACCGACTGCACTGGCTCCCGGCAGACCCGCACCCCGGCAACTTCATCTTCATGGCGGACGGCCGTCTCGGGATGATCGACTTCGGCTGCACCCTGACTTTAAGCGACGAGGAGTGGGTCTTTTCAAACGAGGCGATCCAGGCAGCGCTTGATAAAGACCTGCCGGGTCTGAATCGGGCCATTGCCAGGGCCTGCCGCTTCGATGACCCCGACGACATGGAGCCAGATCGTCTGGAAGTGATCCGGAGCGGTTTTTACTGGTTTATGGAGCCGTGGCAGCAGGAAGGAATATTCGATTTCGGGGACAGGGCCTTCTTTCTGCGAGGCATTGACAACGTTATTGAAGCAACCCGCAAAGGCTACACCAGAAGTCTGCCCATGACCATCTGGTCCAACCGTTTCACGTTCGGAGGGCGGGCCTTCTGCTACAAGCTGAAAGGGCGCTGCGAGTTCAGTAAGATATTCAGGCAAGAGGCGGCTGGAGCCGCAACAAAGTGAACATAACTCCCCCTGCTACCGTAGGACACTTTAATCTTCACAAACCAACCCCTCCAAACCTCCCCTTATCAGGGGAGGCTTAAAGGCTTCCCCCCTGACAAGGGGGGATTGAGGGGGGTTAGCTTTTGATTTAAAAGGAGACCATACCCGATGCTGCAACTCCACGACGTAATCAAGACCTACAGCGGCAAGTCCGAGGTGACCGCGCTGGACGGAATCAACCTGTCCATCGCGGCCGGCGAGATGGTGGCGATCATGGGGCCATCCGGCTCCGGCAAATCCACGCTGCTGAACCTGCTGGGAGGGCTGGATGTCCCGACTTCCGGGCGGGTGCTGGTGGCGGGAAAAGACCTGGCCGGGGAGAGCGAGAAGGAACGCTCGCTGTTTCGCCGCACCAGCGTATCCTACATCTTCCAGGCCTACCACCTGATGCCGACACTCAAGGTGAGCCAGAACGTGGCCCTGCCGCTGCATCTGGCGGGGGTCCCGGCCAACGAGATCAACCGCAGGGTGGCAGAGGTGCTGCGGGAGGTCGGACTCGAAGCGCGGGAAAAACACCTGCCCGATGAACTCTCCGGCGGAGAACGCCAGCGGGTGGCCATCGCCCGGGCGCTGGTCACCGACGCGCCGCTGCTCCTGGCCGACGAGCCCACCGGTAATCTGGACACGGCCAGGGGTGAGGAGATCCTGAACCTGCTCCGCACCATCCACCGCGAGCGCGGCACCACCATCGTGATAGTCACCCATGACCACCACGCCGCCTCGGCCTGCGATCGGCTGATCAAGCTGCGGGACGGCAGGGTGGAAGGGGACAGCGCAGTCGGGGGTGGGAAATGAGGTTCCTGCTGCGCACCCTGTCCGTGAGCTATGTCAGGCGTCACCTGATGAAGACCTTGCTGACGCTGCTGGGGGTGGTGGTTGGTGTCGCCACCTTCAGCGCCATCCGCAGCGCCCAGGGGACCCTGGTCAAGGGGATACGTTCCACCGTCGATCGTGTCGCCGGCAAGGCCCATCTGCAGATTACCATGACCGGAGGTGTGCCGGAAGAGGTGCAGGAAAAGGTCCGCGCCCTGCCGGGGATACGGGCGATCTCACCGGTCATCGAGCAGATCGTGGTGCCGGAAAGGGGAGAGCTGGGAAGCCTGATGGTGATCGGGATCGATCTTTTGGGGGACCGGGAGATGCGCGAATACGGCTTTGAGGGGGAGGACGCCGACCTGGACGACCCGCTCCTTTTCCTGGCCCAGCCCGACTCGGCCATCTTTACCCGTGACTTTGCGAAGCTCGCAGGGCTGAAGATCGGCGACGCCATTCCGGTGCGGGTGCCGAGCGGGATAAAACGGGTTACGGCGCGGGGACTTTTGTCTCCCAAGGGCTTTGCTGAGGCCTTCGGCGGCAACCTGATGGTGGTTGACGTCTATGCCGCCCAGGAGCTGTTCGGACGGGGGCGCCGCTTCGACCGCATCGATGTGCGGCTTGCGGAGGGGACAACAGTGGCCCAGGGGACGGCAACGCTGGAGAAGGCCCTGGGGGCCGCCTATAGCGTGGAGACCCCGGACCGCCGGGGCAGGCAGATGGAACAGACGGTCAACAATTTCGTGGCCGGTTTCAACGTTTCCAGCGGCTTTGCCCTTTCCATCGGCACCTTTCTCATCTTCAACGCCTTCAACGTGGCGGTAAACCGCAGGCGCCGCGATATCGGCACGCTCCGCGCCCTGGGGGCCACTCCGCGCCAGGTGCAGGCCCTGTTCCTGATGGAGGCGCTGGTGATCGGCCTGGCCGGCGGCGCTGCCGGTTGCCTGGCAGGCGGGGCGATTGCCGAAGGGTTCCTCAAGATGATGGGACAGACCACGGAGACCATCTATGGTATCAGCTCCTCCGGAGGCGCCATCAAGTTTCCCCCGGGGATCGTGCTGGAGTCGATGATACTGGGGATCGCCGCCTCTGTCGCGGGAGCATGGAGCCCGGCCCTTGCCGCTTCCCGTATTTCCCCGACCGCTGCCTTTGCCAAAGGGACTTTCCAGGCACAGGTTCCCGGAAACCGTGCACCCCGCATAGCCGCCGGCGCCGTGGCCTTCGGCTGCGCCGTTCTCATCGCCATCTTTCCCCCGTTTGGCGGCAACCCGCTCATCCTTTCCGTGTTGGCGCTTGGCGGAACGGGGCTGATGCTCCTTGTCGGGCCGCTTTCCCGAATGCTTTTGCGCTTGATTGCCCCGCTCCTCATGCGGCTGTCACCGGTCGCGGGCCGTCTCTGCTCCGACGCCCTCCTGGGGGCTCCCCGCAGGACCTCCGGCACGGTCATGGCCATGGCGCTCTCCCTCACCTTCGTGCTAGGTCTGGGTGGATACATGGGATCGATGACTTCGACGTTGGTCAAGTGGATGGACGACGTCCTCACCAGCGACCTCTACGTGCGGGCGTCCGCCAACTGGGCGCGCCCCGATTTCCTCTTTGCCGGAGAGTTGCGCCAGGAACTGCTGAAGGTGCCGGGCGTACGGGCAGTTGAATCGGTCAGGTCGATCCGCCCCATGTACCAGGGGCATCAGATCGTCATCAGCTCCTTCGAGATTGAGCCGGTGATGAAGCGGATCAAGTACGAATACTCCAGTGGCAATGAGGAGTCCATACTCCAGGGGGTCGGCCGGCAGGGGATGTGCTTTGTTTCGGAGAATTTTCAGAGTCGCTTCAACCTGGGGGTCGGCCAGGCGGTGGAACTGATGACCCCCACGGGACCCGTGCGGATTCCCATAGCGGCGGTGGTGCGGGATTTCAGCTCCGATCAGGGGGGGATCTTCATGGACCGGGCGACCTATCTGCGCCATTGGCAGGATGACCGGGTGGACATATTCGACCTGTCCCTGGCTGCCGGAGCGGATGTGGGCCAGGTCCGCAACCTGATCCGGGCGAAGCTGGCCGGGAAGATGCCGGCGCTGATCTCGACCCGGCAGGAGTTCATTACCGAGATCAAGAAGGCCGTCGATGCCTTCCATGCCCTGACACGGGTTACCGTGTTCCTCGCCCTGGCGGTGGCGTTCCTGGGGATCGTCACCTCCCTGCTCATCTCGGTATCGGAGCGGACCCGGGAGATCGGCGTATTGAAAGCGCTGGGCGCGATCCCGTCGCAGATCATCCGGAGCGTCGTGGCGGAGGCGCTGGTCATCGCCCTGGTGTCGGTAGCCGTGGCGATCCCGGCCGGAAACCTTTTCGCCGCCTTCATGGAGGGTGCGGTGGCAAGGTTCTTCACCGGCTGGAGCATGCCGCACCACTACCCCTGGGAAATTCTGGCCCAGCTGTTGATCGCCCTGCCGCTGATCTCGGCGCTCGCCGCATGGATACCTGCCAGGCAAGCGGGGAGAATGAAGATTGTCGAGGCGATTGAGTACGAATGAAAAGTTACTATCCTTGCAACTCATATTTTCATGATCTTCGAAAATAACCCCTCTAAATCTCCCCTTATCTAAGGGGAGACTTCAAGGCTTCCCCCCTTAGGTAAGGGGGGTTAGATTTTGATGTTACAAAGTACTGTCCCTCTCCCGCAAGCGGAGGGGTAACATAATTGAAGAGCTGAAGGAGTAATAGATGTTCAATAAAAAAACTACAATTCTGCTGGCCGCGGCCACCCTCCTCTCAATCCTCTGCGCCGCCATGGCCTTGGGCGCCGATGCACGTGCACTCCTCAAGGAATCCGAGAACCGCCATCGCACCACTACCCAGCAGTATTCCGGGGAACTTACGGTGGTCAACAAGGATGGCAAGGTTCGCAAGAAGGGGTGGAAGAGCTTCCGGCAGGGCTACGCCGGCGACTCCAAAAACCTGATCCGCTTCACCGATCCGCCCGAGGTCAAGGGGGTCGGTTTCCTCTCCCTCTCCCGCACGGCCGGACAGAACCCGGACCAGTGGCTCTACCTCCCCTCGATGAAGCGTGAACGGAGGATCGCGACCCAGGACCGGGACGCCTCCTTTGTGGGCACCGACTTCAACTACGAGGACATGGAGGAGTTTGACCACGAGAAATACAGGGTAACGTTGCAGGGGGAGCAGAGCCTGGAGGGGCAGCCGTGTTACGTGATCACGGCCATCCCGCTGGAGAAGGGGGGCAAGTCGGTCTACGAGAAGAAGATCCTCTACCTGCGCAAGGATATCCTCTATCTGCTGCGCGAAGAGCTGTACCGCAAGGGGGAGAAGCAAGCGGGCAAGCTGTTCGTGCTCTCCGACCTGCAGAACGTCAACGGCCACTGGGTGGCCAGGAAGTGGGAGATGAGCGACCTTAAAAAGGGGAGCAAAACGACGGTACTGCTTAAGGAGGTTGCCTTTGACAAACCCCAGCCCGCCAACCGTTTCACCCTGCAGAACCTGAACCGCGAGGGGGGCGATTGATCGGCTTCCACCGGCGCCATACATTCCCTCCCCCCCGGCGGGGTAGGGTCAGGGTGGGGGGGAAGTTGCCATGGAATACCCAAGGTTGCAGCTTCACCCACCCCCTAACCCCCTCCCGTCAAGGGAGGGGGGACTTATTTGGAAGTTTCCTCCAAATGGTTTGTATTTTTATCCTGTTTTCGTTTCTGTTAATTTCTCAGTGCTTGGCTCAGGAAATTTCCGGCTACGTCGAGGCCAAGGGCTTCGCTTACTCCGAACGCTCCAACAGCAGCGATCCCTGGGTGACCGGCTGGGGCACGCTTTTCAACAAATGGGAGCGCAAGCTCGGCCAGACCCAGCTGACCGCCTCGCTACGGGGTGAATGGATCTCATCGGATGAACAGGGGCGGCGCCTGTTCGACCCGGCCGACCGCCACATCCGCCGCCCTCCCCTTTCGGTGATGGATCTCTGGCTGCGCTCCCCGCTCACCCCAGACCTGGACCTGCAGCTGGGGCGCTTCCAGCTGGGCTGGGGCAAAACCGACGGCTACTCCCCGGCCGACGCCTTCCTCCCCCGTGACCTCAGCGATCCGTTCGGCGACGAGAAGTTGCCGCTGTGGGCCGTGCGGCTGACCGGCCAGAAAAGCGCGCTACGCTACGAAGCGGTGGTCTGTCCGCTGACCACCCCCTGGCGGCTGCCGCTGCTGGGCAGCCGCAACGCGCCCCTCAAGGCGGAAGGGCTCCCCCCTGGCACAACTTTCCGGGAGATCGACACATCTCCCCCGGAGCTGGGCTTTGCCGCGCTGCGCCTGCTCTACACCGTTGGTGAGTGGGATCTGGGGGCCTGGGGAAGGGCCGGGACGCGTCCCGCGCCGCTGCTGGATTTCCGTTTCGACCGGGCCACCATCGGCTCGACCGGCCCGGTCATCCCGGTCGAGCGCCGCTACGCCAGGGAGGAGGCGGTCGGGATCGAGCTTTCCCGGATCATCGGTTCCTGGGTGCTGCGCGGCGAGGCGGCCGCCCTTTTCTCCCGCGATCGCGACCTGGGTGATGCCCTGATCGGCTCCCTGAGCGCGGAAAAGGGTTTCGGCGACGGCACGCTGCTGATCACCCTGGCCGGGAACGCCATCGATCCGCCGGCAGACAGATCACTGCTGTTCGACCGGGCGATGCTGCCGCTCCTGATCGCCGCCTGGAACCGGACCGAGGAATGGGGCGAATGGAAGCTGGTCTGGAACGTGGGGCTCAGGCAGGGCGATGGACTGATAAAAATGGAGGCGGGTTACAACCTCACAGATCTGTGGAAGGTGACTGTGGGGGGCGAGCTGCCCTACGGTTCGGATGAAGGCCCCTTCGGAGCGCTGCATGCCGCCAGGAGGGTGCATGTTGCGCTGCGGCGGAGTTGGTAGGGTCTGTTTCTAAGGCCTGTTTTTTCACGGGGCCGGGTGTTTATGATCCAAATTGCACGGATGATGGACATTTGTGCTTTTTGTATATATTTTCATGTTCATGAGCTAAATATTTTGATTGGGTAGGAGTTAATTTAATATGTTAAAAATCTGGTTTTATTCTTTAATATTAATCTGTTTTTGCGGTTGCGGTTCTGATGACAACACAACGGTTTCTGACAACCAAAACACATATCTGATGGGTGGGGCAGTTCAAGGCAAAGCACTAACTTTGAATGGGTTTGTTCTATCTTTTGCGGGTGCACCTCTTGGTGCATCAGGTTCAGATGATGGACACGGTTCAACTGCAAAATTTAATATCCCTTATGACATAACTACAGATGGAAATAACTTTTATGTAGCAGATACCTTCAACAACACAATTCGAAAGATTGTTATTGCAACAGGAGACGTAACCACTATTGCAGGAAAAGTTGGAATTACTGGGTCAATAAACGGAATTGGTACAGAAACAACCTTTGATACACCACGTGGCATCACTACTGATGGAACAAACCTCTATGTCACCGAACCTTGCATAATTCGAAAAATATCAATTGCAACAGGTGCAGTAACAACACTTGCTGGAACTTATAATTCTCCGGGTTCTGTAGATGGTTTCGGGTCTGATGCTAGATTTGGTCGGTATCTTGGTGGAATCACAACCAACGGAAACAACCTTTTTGTTACTGACAGTGGTGATGCCACCATTCGAAAAATCTCCATATCAACAGGTGAAGTTACAACATTTGCAGGAACATCTGGAATTTGGCAGGAAACTACTGACGGTATCGGATCTGCTGCCAGATTTCAAGGACCAGAAGGCATAACAACGGATGGTAAAAATCTCTACATCGCAGATATCAATAACACTATTCGAAAAATTGTTATTTCAAGTAGAGAAGTAACAACTATTGCAGGTACACCAGCACAACATTTTGATGGCAGTGGAGAAATTGTAGGTTTTAAGAGAATTGCTACGGATGGAACAAATGTTTATGTGACATGTACCTATACACAGACGATACAAAAACTGGTACTTTCTACAGGAGTAATGACAACAATTGCGGGCACGACAGGTACAGTCGGATTAAATAATGGGGCAGCATTAGAAGCAAAGTTTAATTATCCCACTGGCATCGTTTCAAATGGTAAATCACTATTTGTTGTCGATTCTCGTAACAATACTATCCGCAACATACTCTGATGTGGCAACTGGAAGGGGCAACTGGGACGGTATTATCTATTTATCTGTTTGGTAAATTAGAAAAATACATAACAGCGTCAAGGGTCCTCTCGGATGCTGAGAGCTTGAGAAGTGATCAGCTGAATCAGGAGAAAATCATGTCCAGGCTTAGAACAAAACTATTGATTCTGCTGTGCGGGATGTTCATTTCCACCTTGACACCGTTGTGCCACGCACAGGACAGCGGGAAGCTGCCCGAAGTTAATAAGCAGTCGCCAGCGGTAGCGTCGGCTTTATTGCCGAAGACCATAAACACTCACCCCCCGGTACCGGCACAGGCAAAAACTGATCATGAAGTCTCGGAAACTCCTTGGTACTGGCGATTTCTCGGAATGATCACAATTGGTCTTGCAAAATATAACACCGAAAAACAGAGCGACGGCCGTCCCCGGCCACTTGACAACTCCCGCTAAAATACCCCTCCGGGAATGGAGCTAACCATGCGAACCATGCTGAAGACAGGCGCGACAATCATCTTGCTGCTGTTGGTGCTGGCCGGTTGTGCCGGCATGCCGGCAAAGCCGGAAACAATGGCGCGCAACGATTACTCCTACACCAGGGAGTACATCTCCTGGCTGATCCGCAAGGAGATGAAAAGAAATGACGTGACCGGCCTTTCGGTCGCCCTGGTGGACGACCAGCGGGTGGTCTGGGCCGAAGGTTTCGGCTTTGCCGATCTGGCCAGCCAGCGGCCGGCCACGCCTGAGACGATCTACCGGGTCGGCTCGATCTCCAAGCTGTTCACCGCCACCGCCGCCATGCAGCTGGCGGAGCAGGGCAAGCTGGACATCGACCAGCCCCTGCAGCGCTACCTGCCGGAATTCTCGGCCAGGAGCCGCTTTCCGGAGGCCGGCCCCGTCACCCCCCGCAGCATCATGACCCATCACTCCGGGCTCCCTTCCGATTACCTGAAGGGGATGTGGACCAGGCAGCCGCAGCCGTTCGAAAACCTGGTCAAGCTGCTCGGCGACGAATACGTCGCCAATCCTCCCGATTATGTTTTTTCCTATTCCAATCTCGGCGTGACCCTGCTGGGGCATGCGCTGGAAAAGTTGTCCGGGCGCGATTTCAGGGCCAATATGAAGGAGTCCGTTCTGCAGCCGCTGGGCATGACCCGTTCCCGGTTTGAGCCGGGTCCCGACCTGTCGCCGCTGGGGTCCAGGGCCTATCGCAAGGGTGAAGAGGCTGAGGAGTTTCCCTTGCGTGATCTTCCGGCCGGCGGCCTGAACTCCAATGTGCTGGATCTTTCGCGCTTCATGCAGATGGTCTTTGCCGGAGGGCGGACCGGAGAACGGCAGATCCTCAAGTCGGAGACTCTGGCCGAGATGCTGCGTCCCCAAAATGCCGGAGTGTCGCTTGACCTCAATTTCCGGGTCGGGCTGGCCTGGATGCTGAGCGGCCTGGGTGGCGTCGACATCCGCAATGCCGGTCCGGTTGCCCACCACGGCGGGGCGACAATCAATCACCGCAGCCAGCTGGTGGTTCTCCCCGAACAGAAGCTGGGGGTGGTGGTGCTGTCCAATTCCGCCACCGCCGGCCCGGTGGTCAACAAGGTGGCCACCGAGCTGCTGAAGCTGGCGCTGGAGGTTAAGAGCGGCATAAAACAGCCCGAAAACACGGAGCAGTCGGTGGGTGAAGGTTCGTTCTCCATGGAGGAATTGCAGGCTTATGAAGGGAACTACGCCACCATGGCCGGTGTCGTCGGCATCACCAAAAAATCGGACTACCTCACGGCAGAGATCATGGGCAACTCGCTGCGGCTGGTGCCTCGGGCGGACGGCCTTTTGGGGCTGCAATACAGGTTGCTCGGCATTATCCCCATCAGCCTGGGCGAGCTGGACCGGATCGGCATCTCGCGATCCAGGGTCAATGGGCGCGAGATCGTAAAGGCCAATATGAACGGGCAGGAACTGCTGGTCGGAGAACGGGTGAATCCGGCGCCGATTCCAGCCGAGTGGCAAAACCGCCTGGGGGAATACGAGATCGTCAATGCCGGGGATGATGCCGTTATGGTCGACGGGATCCGGGTGCGACTGGAGAGGGGAGTGCTGATGGTGGAATACGGCATGCCGCTATTTATCGATCAGAAGATGACGGTCGCCATCGTGCCGGTCTCCGCCAGCGAGGCCGTGATCAGCGGTCTGGGGCGAGGCATGGGGGAAACGATCCGGATCGTGGAGGTCGGCGGGGAGGAGATGATCCGCTATTCGGGCTACCTGCTCAGGAAAAGGAAAGGGCAGCCGGGGGGCACCGATTGAAGAGGCCGGGCAGGTCTTCGAAAACCGGGTCAAGGAAGGGGCAACTGGGGGCAACGGTGTTATCTATTTATCTGTTTATCTATTTGCTAAATTAGAAAAATGCATAGAATGTCCCTCAAGGGTCCTCCAGATCTTTCTGTCGCTACATGTACCAGCATGCTTGGAAATTGGTGATTTTCTTTACTCACGCGACGCCGCAACGACGCAACGAGAGTCAACATCATGACTGCAACAGCATGACCTATATGGAATTGTCAGCATGATTTTGACAGAGCGAGTTCAAGGCATACCAAATGATCGTTGAATCAAGGTTTTCGTTGCGTCGTCGCGTCGTTGCGTGAAACCGTCAGTCGATGCGATAAGTCTGCGCCTCACTTCCGTTCAAATTAGGATTACCAATGGGATTCACCCTCGATAAAATCGTCCCGTGGGGACGTTCATATGACGAATATGTCAGCATGTTCGACCTTTCCGAGACAGATCTTGAGTCGCGCATCCTCGGCTGCGGTGACGGTCCTGCCGGGTTCAATGCTTCCCTGACCAAACGTGGCGGACGAATCGTTTCTATAGATCCTCTCTACGCTTTTGACATCAAACAGATCAGCAGGCGGATCTCCGAAACATATGAAACCGTGCTGATGCAATTATGCAAGAATCGGAGTGATTACGTCTGGGAAGTCATCCCATCGGTAGATCAGCTCGGGCAGCTGCGCATGTCGGCGATGGAGACGTTCCTCGCCGACTTCGTTGATGGGAAACAGTCAGGTCGCTATCTTACTGGTGAATTGCCAATGCTCCCTTTTGAACATGAAGAATTCGACCTCGCACTGTCGTCCCACTTCCTGTTTTTGTACAGCGACCACCTGTCGGTTCAGTTCCACCTTCAGTCGCTTCTGGAGATGTTACGAGTGGCTCGCGAAGTGCGGGTGTTTCCACTGGTTACGCTTGACAACGCTCCGTCGCCCCACCTCGATTCTGTGTCGAAACAGCTGGTGAACTCAGGCTTCGGCGTAGAAGTCAGGCGCGTTTCGTACGAGTTTCAGCGCGGCGGCAATCAGATGCTGGTCATTAACAAGCCTTGGTGATGCTTCAATGCTGATCTCTTCAATCGAAACTGAAAGTGAGGATTCAGGCGGGGTAAGAATATGAGGCCAGGCTGAATATTGAGAGTATATGGGCATTAAGTAACCTTATAACGGCTGGGAGAAGATCACAACATGGTCAAAAAGTCGTCAAAGAAGCGAGCAGCGCAAGTATTTTTGGAACCGGAAAGCGATGATTGTTTTGCATTTATCGCCGGGTATACCCCTGGCGGCGCTCCCTACGGCATAACCTGGGAAGAACAGGAAGAGATTGAACGCCGCGCTGCCGCCAAAAGCTCCGTCATCCCGCCAGAACAGAAGGAACCTGTTTCCATGGATGACATCGTCCAGGAGATGCAAGTAATTTTCGATACGCAACAAGGCCGCTAGAGCGGCGAGGCTCGTTCACATCCACATATAAAGAGAAGTCCCATGTCAGCAGCAAAAAACAACCGGAGATACGCTGCTATCCCTGCACTTGTTGGCATCGGTGTTGGCCTGCTGCTCTATGCCATCTATCACTGGTGGGGTTTCTTTATCGTATTTCCATGGATCGGCCTTGCCATCTCAATCGGTATCCTGATCGACAGGCGTCTGCCCCGTTCCGGCAAGGGTGTCGGACGCCGATCGGCACTGATGCTGATCATGCCGATACTGTTGATATTTGTTCCGGTTTTTAACAATGAAAACCTGCAGCTGGAAGGAATTGTGCTGCTGCTTTCAATCGGTTTTTTCGGTAAAGGGGTGGTCCATTATGCCGTTGCCAAGGTGTTCGGGCCGTTGTTCTGGGGGCGGGGATTCTGCTCCTGGGGGTGCTGGACCGCAGCCGTACTGGAATGGTTGCCGATTCAAAAAGCCGGCAGGACACCGGAAAACCTGAAACCGCTCAGGTATGCGGCACTGGCTTTGTCAATCATGCTGCCACTGTCACTGATATTATATTGGGGATTCGATGTGCGGCAACAGTACCTCCGCAAGCATGAAATGATCTGGATGTTTGCCGGCAACGCAATCTACTATCTGCTGGCGATCCCCCTGGCGTTCCATTTTCAGGATCGCCGTGCATTCTGTAAAATCCTATGCCCGGTAGCTCTGATCATGAAGATCCCGACAGCATTCAGCCGGATGCGAATACGTCCGACCGATATTGCGTGTCTGGGTTGTGGTGCTTGCAACAGGGTGTGCCCGATGGAGGTCGCCGTGATGGAAGCCATATTAGCTGGAGAAGCGGTGCGGGATACGGAATGCATTTACTGCGGGGCTTGCCGCGACAGTTGCCCTGTGGAGGCGGTCAGGTAGGTCCGATAGGGCAGCAACAGGGAAAGCCGGGAACACTTGGTTCCCGGTCGCTACAAAAAGCGAAGGGGCGACAGCGGCGGTGTTATCTATTTATCTCTTTGGCAAATCAGAAAAATACATAACAGCGTTCTCTCAAGGGTCAATAATCAAGCGACTATACTATCGCCCCGGAAATTCAGTCTCTGATGATAATATATGCCACTGTCCAAATATCAAAACTGACACTTGAGGTTGCTCCTGTCGGAAGGAATAATATGAACAGTTTTTCTGGATTCAAAGAGATGCCGGTGCATGTCGGAACAGTGGCATGACCCAAGACACTGATTTCATCTATCGCCCCATTGGCACCGTACGATCCCCCTATTCCCGCCGTATTGATGCGCCCCACCAAAGCACGGTGGTGGAAGGCACTGAAAGCGGGGATTTCGCGATAGCCACTCTGGAGCTTCATGATTGGCTGGATGAGAAAGTCATTCAGGATCTGGCTGGGTTCGACCGGCTTTGGCTGATCTTCGCCTTTCATCTGAGTGAGGGCTGGAAAAGTTGTGTCAAGCCGCCCCGGGGCGGGGCAAAGCGGGGTGTTCTGGCCACCCGCTCTCCCCATCGCCCCAATCCTATCGGCCTGTCGGCTGTGGAATTGGTAAAGATTGAAGGGAGGACGCTGCATCTTCGAGGCGTCGACCTTTTGGACGGCACACCCGTTCTGGATATCAAGCCCTACGTACCTTACGCGGACGCTTTTCCAGACTCAAAAGCCGGTTGGATAGACGAACTGGATGCTAAGCTGGGGCGTTATTTTGCGCCTGGGCCACGTAAGCCCAGGTAATCGCGTGGACAGCATGTGCTTTCCGGAGTGGAACGCTTTGAGCCCTTAGTTGAACAGGGACTGGGCGCGCCCTGTTCAGGATTGAAGGGAAGGGTGCCGGGCGGCCCCGCTCGAAGAAGTCGAACTTATCTTCGGGTTCAGCGGTTTGATGCCGGGGCTGGCTCATTCCTCCCTCGGACCTTCCATGGAACGGACAAAATAGTGAACCTTGTTCCGTTCCTTCAACTGGTACAGCTGGGCCGGCCGCATGCGCCCCTCGTGTCTGTTCTCCGGGACTTTCAGCAGAAGATCCGAGCCGATATAACGGCGCATCAGGGTTTTCTTTTCAACCTTCCTCCCCAAAATTATTTCATGGATATTCTGGAGATCAAGCAGAGTGAACGCTTCTGCCAGCAGGTGGGCTGCGACAGATGTATAGCTTACCTTGGATCGAAGCCGTTCCAGGGCCATCTGGATCAGCTTTTCATGGTCGAAGGCCAGCGGTATGGCGATGCCGTTATTGTTCAGCGGCTCCCAGCGGACTTCTGATGCTCCGTGGGTAGCGGCCAGGGTGATTTCCCCCGGCTTCGGAATAAGCGCGAAATATACGATGGTTATCGACCAGCCGCGCGGGTCCCGGCTGGCGCTCCCGACGGTGGCCACCTGTTCGAGGTAACAGCCGGACAGGTTGGTCTTCTCCTTGAGCTTGCGCGTGGCGGCCGAGGCGATATCCAGATCCTCTTCGCAGTCGATCAGTCCTCCCGGAAGGCTCCAGCAGCCGTTGTACGGTTCGATATTACGCCTGACCAACAGAATGTGCAGCTTGTTGTCAAAGACGGTAAAGATTACAGGATCTACGGATGTCTGGATGGAGTGTGGTCTGGTCATTCTGCCTCCGTAATTGCGCTTGCCGGCTACACGCGGCCGTTTTCGTTCCTGTGCCGGATCTCTGTATATATAATGGCACTGAGCCCTGCTGTCAAACTCAATCCTGCCTGAAGTCGCAACCCGCTCATGAGCATTAATCCAAAGTACATACGAGATAATGCTTGACACTGGAAAATGGCTAAATTATATTAAGGTCACAGTGACACTAAATGGTCGGAGGGGAAAATGATATTCTGTAAAGAGTCGACAGCCAGTTTCGATGTGGATGTGCAGAAGGGTTTTACTCCCCTTTGCCCGGAAGAGCTTCCTGTCGCGGGTGGCGAGGCGCTGGCGGAGGCGCTCAATCGCCAGGCCGGTTTTGCCAGGATCCGGGTTGGCTCGAAGGATGCGCACCCGTTCAATGCGATCTGGAAAGCGGAGGAGGGAAGGCCGCAGTTTTCCATGGTAAGCGGCAGGAGTGTCGATGTCCGCTGGAACCTGCACTGTGTCTCCGGTACCAGGGGGCATCAGTTGATCGATGGCCTGCCGCACCCGGCCGATTATGACTATTTCGTACAAAAAGGTGTCGAACCCGACATGCACCCCTACGGGGCCTGTTACCATGATCTGGAGGAACGCCAGAGCAGCGGCGTCATCGAATATCTGAAGATGAACGGCATCGAGACGGTCATTGTCGGGGGACTGGCAACGGATTACTGCGTCAGGACGACAGCGTTGCAGCTTTGCCGGGCGGGATTCAGGGTCGTCGTCAATCTGGAGGCAAGCAGGGGGATTGCGCCCGACACTGTCAGCGCGGCCATCGATGAAATGGTCGAAAACGGAATCGCGGTTGTGGAGTCGCTGTAGATCTTCACGATGGAAGGGAGGGCGCAATGAGAGCAGACAAGCCGATCATCCGGACGTTGATGGATACGGACCGCTACAAGTTTTCCATGCAGAAGACTTTTCTCCATCACTATCCGGGGGCAAGCGCAAAATACCGGTTCAAGTGCCGCACCCCGGGTGTGAATATCGGCAGGTACGCCAGCGAGATCCGCGAGGAGGTGCAGAGCCTGGACTCCCTCTCATTCACCGGGGAAGAGCTGGACTACCTTCGCAGAATCCCTTCCCTGAACGGTGATTACATCGATTTTCTGCGGATCTTCCGGCTGGACAGCAACTTCGTGAATATCGAGGAACAGGGCGGCGAGCTTCTGATTGAGGCGGAAGGCCCCATAGTACATGCCATGCCGTACGAGCTGTACCTTCTGTCGATTGTCCAGGAGGTGTACACCCGCAACGAATATCCTGATCAGAACTACCGGGAACCCGAAAGCCGGCTGGAAGAAAAGATCTCCTACCTGCAAAACAATCCGGCCGCTCACGGATTCCGCTATGCCGATTTTGGCGGACGACGGAGGGAGAGCCGCGACTGGCACGACTATACGGTTCAACGTCAGGCAGAGGCCTTGCCGCAACACTTCATCGGCACCAGCAACATGTGGCTGGCGATGAAGTACGGACTTACCCCGGTCGGCACGATGGCGCACGAATACCTCCAGGCATTCCAGGCGCTTGGCCCACGACTGGTGGACAGCCAGAAGATCGCTCTGGAAACCTGGGTCAGGGAGTTCCGGGGCGACCTGGGCATCGCCCTGACCGACGTGGTCGGGATGGATGCCTTCCTGCGCGACCTGGACCTTTATTTTGCAAAACTTTTCGACGGTTTCCGCCATGATTCCGGCTGCCCCTATCAGTGGACACGAAAGCTGGTTGCGCGCCTCAAGGAGCTGCATATCGACCCCAGGACCAAGACGGCGGTCTTCAGCGACGGACTGACCGTGGAAACCGCGGTGGCCCTGCATAATTCGGTGAAAGACGAGATAAAGCCCCTGTTCGGTATCGGCACGCATCTGACCAATGATTTCGGCCGTCCCCCGCTGAATCTGGTAATGAAAATGGTCGAGTGCAACGGTCAGCCGGTGGCGAAGATATCCGATTCACCCGGTAAGGGGATGTGTGACAACGACAACTTCCTGCGCTACCTGATGCAGGTGTTCCGGATAGCGGAAGAAACTGCCTGAAAAGGAGGGTACGGCAATGCTCAGAATCCTGATGGCGCAGATGAACTACATTGTCGGTGACATCGCCGGAAATGTCTCCAGGATGATCGATATCGTCAATTTTCACGGCAGGGATGTTGACCTGATTCTGTTCAGTGAACTGGCCGCAACCGGCTACTATCCCTACGACTTCATCAACAGGGCCGGCTTCGTGGAAGCCCAGGAGCAGCAACTGTCGGCTCTGCAGGGTGCAACGCGGGGAATGCGCGCGGCCGTGGTGGTCGGCCACATCGACCGTAACCCGTTTGCCGGGAAGCCGTTTTTCAACAGCCTGTCGGTATATGAGAACGGCATGCGGACGTTCACATATCACAAGCAGCTCCTGTGCGACTACGATATATTTAACGAACCCAGGCACTTCGAGCCGGGCAGCAGTCCCGGGCTCTTCATGCTTGCCGGCCACCGCACCGGGTTTCTTCTCTGCGAGGACGCCTGGAACGGCAATGATGAGCCGCTCTACAAAACAGATCCGGTGGCGCAGCTGGAACGGGAAAAGCTGGATCTGGTCATCAGCCTGAACGCCAGCCCCAGCAATGTCAGAAAACAGGCACGACGTTTTGAAGTCATCGGCTCTGTCGCCAGGCGTTGCGGCTGCCCGGTAGTATATGTGAACCAGGTCGGCGGCTACGACGATATCGTCTACGACGGAGCGAGCTTTGTAACCGGACGGGACGGCGCCATCCTGTATGGGCTCCCCTCCTTCCGGGAAGCGATCGGAATTGTGGAACTCGCGGAAAACGGCAAAATGTCCCATACCCCGGCAGCCGGCAAGACTCCGGAGTTTTTGATCTCACCGCCTCCAATGGATGATATCGAACTCATATACCGCCAGACCATCCTCGGAATCAGGGATTACATTCGCAAGTGCGGTTTCAGCGGTGCGGTCGTCGGCTCTTCCGGCGGCATAGACAGCGCGGTGACATTGGCTCTGGCCGTGGAGGCGCTGGGTGCGGAAAATGTATTTGCGATTACCATGCCCTCCAGGTTTTCTTCGGAGGGGAGCGTCAACGATTCGATTGATCTGTGCCGCAACCTAGGCATCCGGCTTTATAACGATCCGATCGAGGATGAGTTCGCTCCATGGTTGAAGAACTTCGAAATGGTCTACGGTAAAAAACCCGGCAACCTGACGATGGAAAACCGTCAGGCGAGAATCCGGGGCGGCAAACTGATGGCGTTTTCCAATGACAATCCGGGTGTCCTGGCCCTATCCACCGGGAACAAGAGTGAAGTCTGCGAAGGGTATTGCACTCTGTACGGCGATATGTGCGGCGGCCTGAACGTCCTAGGTGACATTTACAAGACCCAGGTCTACGGTATCGGACGTTTTCATAACCGGGTCCGTCCCGACCGGAGCATCCCGGAGAATATCTTTATCAAGGAACCGTCGGCCGAGCTTGCCGCGGGGCAGAAAGATTCCGACTCGCTGCTGCCATACGACATTCTCGATCCGGCGCTGATGCTGTATATCGAGCACGATCTCCTCTCTCCGGAAGAAACGGCGGAGTGCCGGGGGATGCTTGCAATGACGTCATCCCCGCCGATAGAAAGGGCCATACGGCTGGTTGACAGGGCTCAATTCAAGCGAAACCAGTCGGCTCCCATCATCCGGGTTCAGCGCCGTTCCTTTGGTCCGGGGTGGCAGATCCCGGTCGCTTCACGCTACCTGGACAATCAGTTTATCCAGGATGTGCTCGGTCGGCAGTTCTGAATAACTACCGGGGAGACCACCCCGTAGCGCGTGGATATCGGATACATATTATGGTATCTTTTGACAGGTTGATTTCATTATGCAAATCAGGAGGCTCATTGTGAAAGCCGGGATCGAGATCGTTCAGGGGGACATAACGACGCTGGATGTGGATGCCATCGTCAATGCGGCCAACAACACGTTGCTGGGGGGTGGCGGTGTCGATGGCGCGATCCACCGCGCCGCCGGACCGCAATTGTTGCAGGAATGCGCCGGGCTGGGCGGCTGTGAAACCGGCGACGCCAAAATCACCGGAGGCTACAGGCTGCCGGCGCGGCATGTGATCCACACCGTCGGGCCGGTCTGGCACGGTGGCGACAAGGGTGAGCCGGCGCTGCTGGAATCGTCCTATAGCCGCTGTTTTGAACTGGCCCGCCGGCACGGTCTCAAGAGCATAGCATTTCCAGCGATCAGCGCCGGTGTCTATGGTTACCCGATGCGGGCAGCCGCCGAAATCGCGCTGAAGACAGCCCTGGCGGCGATCGCCGAAAACCCCGGACTGGAACGGGTCGTTTTCGTTCAGTTCAACGACGCAGCCCAGCAGGTCTACCGTGAGGCGGCGGCAAGGCTCGGGATACGCTAGGGATATCTTGCGCAGGCATGAAAAAAGGGCGCTCCCATGACCGGGAAACGCCCTTTTTTTGTGCCCGGGAAGGTCTCTAGTAAAAACTCTTCTGGGCGACGATCATCAGCGTCACCAGCAGCGGAAAGAGATTCAGGCAGATGAAAACGGTCTTTTCGGAGCGGAGCAGGGCCAGCGAGCTCATCGGCAGTATCAGCAGCGCGAAGCAGGTCGCGATGCTGCGCGAAACCAGGCCGAAAGCCGGCAGCAGCATGGCCGCGCTGACCATCGCCACGGTCCAGAGGACGAACAGGCCGATGAATTTGGTTTCAGCGGTTGCCGCCTGCAGCAGCGGGAACCCGGCCTTGCGATAGTCGTCGGCATGGCGGCGCTGGAAAAGCCAGAAATGGGGAATCTGCCAGAGGTAGAGCAGCCCGGCCAGCAGCATGATACGGTAGTCCGGGATGTTCCCGCCGGCGCAGCTCCAGCCGATAAGCGGCGGCAGCGCGCCGCATACGGCCCCGGCGGCCAGCGCATACGGAGTGCGCCGTTTCAGGGGGGTATAAAGGCCTAGGTACCAGAGGATCCCGCCGCTCCCCAGCAGTGCCGGCGTGATCCCTCCGGCTGCCGCCAGCAGCAGTATCCCCGCCAGCACGACCGCGGCGCCGATCAGCATCGCCAGGGCCGGTTGCATGTCGCCACGGGCAACCGGCCGCAGCCTGGTGCGGAGCATCAGCCGGTCCGCTTCGAACTCCAGGGCCTGGTTGAGGGCCGATCCCCCCGCGGCCAGCAGGCTAACTCCGGCAAAGACCAGCCAGGGCAGGCTGGCGCCGGTCGGTCCCGGAAAGAGCATGACACCGCCGGCGGCGGCGACGCCGTTCAGCGTCGACAGGCGAAGGCGGAACAGGCTGGCCAGGGAGCGGATCATTTCAGACCTCTCAGGTATTGGACCACGGCCCGCAACTCATCCTCCTTGAGCGTGAAAGGGGGCATGATCGGGGGGAAGCCTTTGACCAGGTCCGCGCCCGGTTCCAGGATGGAGCGCCGCAGGTAGGCCTCGTCCACAATCACGACCCGTTCGCCGCCGCCGGTCTCGACCGTGACGCTCCTGCCCCAGATCCCCTTGAAGGTCGGTCCGACCCTGGTGCTTCCGTCCTCGGAGTGGCATCCCAGGCAACCATGCTTCTCCAGCAACTCGTGCCCCAGCTGTTCCTTCTGTTCCCCGCCCCCCTTTCCATGATCCAGCCAAACGGTGAATTCCGCCTCGGGCAGTGCCTCCACAGTGGTGATCATGGCCGAATGGCTGGTGCCGCAGTACTGGGAGCAGAACAGGTCGTAGCTGCCCGCTTTCGAGGCCACGAACCAGGCGTGGTTCTTCATGCCCGGCACCACGTCGCGCTTGACCCGGAAGGCCGGCAGGAAGAAACCGTGGATCACGTCCTGCGACACCAGGTTGACCCTGACCGGCCTGCCGACCGGCACATAAAGTTTCGGGCTGGTGACCCCGTTCGCATAGCTGAAGCTCCAGGACCACATGCGGGCGGTGGCGGTAACCTCCATGGCACCCTCGGGGACGTTGCGCAGCGTGAGGTAGCCGGACCAGCCGTAGTAGAACATGGCCAGCACCAGAATGGTCGGCAGTACGGTCCAGATGATCTCCAGCCAGAGGTTGCCCTCTGTTTTGGATGTTGCCTCCGGTGCTTTTGAACGGTGGTAGCGCACGACAAAATACAGCATCGCCGCGGTGATGCCGATCAGCAGCAGCAGGCAGGCTCCGAAGATGAACATGAAGACCGGATCGATCGCTTCGGTTGTGGTCAACAGGCGCGCAGGGTTCACAATAGTTCCTCATTCCAATTCCAAATCAAAGCGTCTTCTTCGTTGGCTCGTTTTCGGCTCCTCAACATACTGATTGTATGCCTCCGTCGCCTCAGTCCTCGCCGCCTCGATGGCATCTTCGATTTGAAACTGGAATCAACGGTAGAGCACATCGAAAAAGGTCAAGCCGATAAATATGGCCAGGGTCACCAGCGCCAGGAACAGCAGCCAGCGCAGAAGGCGGCCTTCGTACTTCATGTGCATGAAGAAAGCGATCACCAGTCCGGCCTTGGCGCAGGCGATGGCCAGTGCCGCCGCAACCTTGAAGCCCCCCAGTTCCACGCGGGTGATGGCGACGGTCAGGGCGGTCAGGATCAGCAGAACCAGCCAGATGCCGGTCAGTTTGCGGTAGCCGATGATGTGATGTGATTGCTCATTCATGATCGAGCCTTTACAGGACCAGATAATACAACGGGAAGATGAAAATCCAGATCAGGTCCACCAGGTGCCAGTAGAGCGCACCGTTTTCCAGCAGGATGTAATCGCTGGCATTGACCTCGCCGGATCCGGCCTTGTGCGCGATCCAGGCCAGCAGCAGCGCGCCGATGACGACATGCAGCCCGTGGATGCCGGTGGTGATGTAGTACAGGCTGAAAAAGACCGATTCGCCCGGAGGGCCGCTTTTCAGCTGCTCCGATCCGGGATAGATGCCATGGCCGATCTTGGCGCTCCACTCGAAGTATTTTATGGCCATGAAGCCGGCTGCGCAGAGAATGGTGCCGCCGATCATCGCCAGGACCCGCCTTGTCTCCCCGTGCTGCGCGGCGGTGACCGCCATGGCGGCCGACAGGCTGCTGGTCAGCAGTATCACGGTGTTGGTCGCGCCCATGACCGGGTCCAGTTGCCTGCCGGCCGTGGCAAACTCGTGCGGGTAGCGCTTGAGGTACACCGCATATAGCAGGAACAGCCCTCCGAACAGCAGCAGTTCGGTGAACAGGAACAGCCACATGCCGAGCTTGGAGCCGAAGTAATCTTTATGTTCCGGATGGATCATTTACAGATCCCTGTTAAAGTCATGACCGTTCTCCATCCGGGTAACAGCGTCACTCCGCGAAGCTGAACCCGGCGCCTTTGTTCGTTTCATGATGTGTGCAGGCCTGGGCGACAATGGCCAGCAGCTCGCTTTCGTCCCAGGGCTTGGTCAGGAACTTGAAGATCGTGCCCCGGTTGATGGCGGTGGTGACCGCCTGCATGTCCGGATCGCCTGTCAGCAGCACACGCACTACATCGGGATAAATCTCCTTGACCCGTTCCAGGAATTCGTTGCCGTTCATGACCGGCATGCGCAGGTCCGAAATAACTACGGCAACACACCTGCTGGCCAGTATTTCAAACCCCTCGGCGGCACAGGTGGCGCCGAAAACCTGGTAGCCGGCCAGGTCAAGCATGCTCTGCAGGGAGTGAATCACCTGCCTGTCGTCATCGACCACCAGGATGCTGCGATCCGCTCCTTCCGGGCAGGGGTCTCCGAAGCTGACGGCCCGGTATTGCTGCAAAAACTGCATAAACTGCCCGGCCGGTAGTGGCTTGCTGATGTAATAGCCCTGGATTTCGTCGCAATGGTGCTGGCGCAGGTAGTCCAGCTGGCCAACCGTTTCGACCCCTTCGGCGATGACCTTCAGGTGCAGGCTGTGGGCCATGGCAATCACCGCCTTGGCAATGGCGGCGCTGTCCGGATCGCTGGTGACGTCCCTGACAAAGGATTGATCCACCTTGAGCTTGTCGAAGGGGAAACGCTTGAGATAGCCGAGGCTGGAGTAGCCGGTGCCGAAGTCGTCCATGGAAAGGGTGGTTCCCAGCGCTTTCAATTCCTTGACGATGCCGGTAACGCGATCCAGGTTCTGCATGACCAGGCTCTCGGTTATCTCCAGTTCCAGGTAGCGGGGATCCAGGCGGGTTTCCCGAAGAATCCGTTCCACAACCCGTACCAGATGCTTCTGGCGGAACTGGCGGGCGGAGAGGTTGACCGCTACCGGGATTGACGGCAGGCCCTGTTCCTGCCAGGCACGGTTCTGGCGGCATGCGGTTTCCAGTACCCATTCGCCGATCGGCTCGATCAGTCCTGTCTCTTCGGCCAGCGGAATGAAGCTGGCCGGGGTGATCAGCCCCAGATCCGGGTTCTGCCAGCGCACCAGCGCTTCCATGCCGGTCAGCTGGCCGCTCTGCAGGCTTACCTTGGGCTGGTAGCAGATGAAGAGCTCATCCCGTTCCAGGGCGCGTCGCAGGTGCTTTTCCATGGTCATCCGCGTCAGCGAACGGGCATTCATTTCGCCGGTATAGAAGCGGATCCGGTCACGTCCCTGCTCCTTGGCCTGGTACATGGCCAGGTCGGCGTTTCTCAGCAGCGTCTGTACTTCTTCACCGTCCCGGGGCGAGATGCTGATGCCGATGCTGCAGGTAATCATCAGCTCATGGCCGTTGATCCGGAACGGTCGCGACATTACCTGGCGGATGTCTTCAGCAATGCGATCGGCCATTTCCCCGATCTCCTCATTGCAGACCACGGCAACGAACTCGTCACCCCCCTGGCGGGCCACCGTATCCCCTGCCCTGATACATTCACCCAGGCGTTCCGCGGCCACCTTGAGCAGCCTGTCCCCCACATCGTGTCCCAGGCTGTCGTTGATAAACTTGAAATTGTCCAGGTCGATAAAGAAGACCGCAACCTGCTGGGATGTGCGCCGGGAGATGAGCAGGGCCTGGTTGAGACGGTCCACGAGCAGGTTGCGGTTCGGCAGCCTGGTCAGGTCGTCGTGGTTGGCCTGATACTCCAGCTGTTGTTCGTAACGTTTCCGTTCGGTTACTTCTTCAAAGGTCTCGATTACCGCCAGCAACTCTCCCCTGCTGTTGCGTACCGGCGCAGCATTGAAAATCAGGTAGCGATCGGCGCCATTTAGGTCTGGATACCAACCTTCGGCCTGGATGCCTTCCGGGATGAAGCTGGACCTGCCGAAATTATGGTAATTCTCGGGTATTTTATCCGGAATGCCGTCAATGACAATCTCGGCCAGCACCGGGCGTTGTTCCGCGTAAAAGGCCTTCCAGACCTGATCGCGGCCGATGATATCCTTGGCAGCGATGCCGGTCAGCTCCTCACAGGCATGGTTCCAGATCAGCACCCGCCGCCCGGTATCAATCACAAAGGCCGGAACGGCGCTGTTGCGCACCAGGCTTTCGGCAAACTCCTTCTGGTCTGCCAGGGCGGCGGCTACCTGTTTGCGCTCCGAAATGTCCTGGATAATGGCGATATAGGAGATATGTCCTTCCAGCTGAAGGGTGCTGATTGAAACCTGCACAGGAAAACAGGTTCCATCCTTGCGGCATCCGATCGTTTCCTGGCGTTGCCTGAGTTTGTTACGCTCTCCGCAGATGGCCGATTCCGGGCGCTGCGCGGCGTCACCGAGAGAGAATCCGGGGATTATGACCGCCAGGTCGTGGCCGGAAATTTCGGCAGGTGCATATCCAAACGCTGTCACCGCCGCCGGGTTGATCGACTCGATCTGTCCCAAAGAGTCAACATGTATGACGGTATCGACCAGATGACGCAAGGTCTGCTCGGTCCGGCTCATCTCCTCGGTTGCCAGTTTATGGAACGGTTTGACGATCAGCCACCAGATGAATGGCGCGCTCAACAGTGACAGCCCCAGGGAGTCAGCCAGGTTGCGGAAATCTGGCGCTGCTCCCTGCATCAGGGCGTCCAGCAGGTACATCATGGCGCTTTCCAGGGCAAATACGATGACCAGCAGGCGGACAAACAGCGCCATCGGTTTTGGAAAACGTGCGTATCTAACGGAAGCGTCGCTGTCGTTATTCGCTTTCATTGCGCTGCTCCTTGCCGGAATCTCGAAATCTTCCGGCCTGCACAACCGTATAATCATACGGCCCATGGGTTACCAGCGGGTCCTCCTCGAAATTCTCCGTCGGCGGCGGGGTGGCTACGCTCCACTCCAGCGTGGCGCCGCCCCAGGGGTTGCCCTCGGACGGTACCCCTCCGCGCAGCCCGCGGTAAAGGTTGACCAGCATGATCACCAGGCCGGCGGCCAGGATCCAGCTGCCGACCGTGGCCAGCAGGTTGAGGTTGGCGAACTCGGGCAGGTAATCGTAGTAACGTCGCGGCATGCCCTTCATCCCCAACACCTGCATCGTGAAATACAGGATGTTGAAACCGGTGAACATCAAAGCCCAGGCGAGCAGGGCCGGTTTTTCGGCATAGCGCCGGCCGTAGAACTTGGGCAGCCAGTAGTGCATGGCGGCAAAGAAGGCGAAGCCGGAGCCGCCGAACATCACATAATGAAAATGGCCGACCACGAAGTGGGTGTCATGCACATGCACGTCGGTGGCGGCGGCGCCAAGGATCAGGCCGGAGAGGCCGCCGATCGAGAAGAGCAGGATAAAGGAGAGTGCGAACAGCATCGGTGCTTCCAGCGAGATCGAGCCGCGGTAGAGGGTCGAGACCCAGTTGAAAACCTTGATGGCCGAGGGGATCGCCACGATGAAGGTCAAAAACGAGAAGACCAGCACGGCGGTGTCGCTCATGCCGCTGGTGAACATGTGGTGCCCCCAGACCAGCGAGCCGGCGGCTGCTATGGCCAGGCTGGAGAAGGCGATCATCTTGTAGCCGAAGATCGGTTTGCGCGAGAAGACCGGAATGATGTCCGAGATGACCCCCATGGCAGGCAGGATCATGATGTAGACCGCCGGATGGGAATAAATCCAGAACAGGTGCTGGTACATCAGCGGGTCGCCGCCCCGGGCCGGATCGAACAGGCCGGTGCCGAGCATCCGTTCGGCCATGACCAGCACCAGAGTGATGGCCAGGATCGGCGTGGCCAGGATCTGCACCCAGGCGGTGGCGTAGAGCGACCAGGTGAAGAGCGGCAGCCGGTCCCAGCTCATGCCGGGGGCTCTGAGGCGGTGGATCGTGGTGATGAAGTTGAGTCCGGTCAGGATGGCCGAGAAGCCGATGATGAATACGCCGAAGACCGCCAGGGAGACGTTGGTGCCGGTGCGGGCGCTGAAGGGAACGTAGAAGGTCCAGCCGGTGTCGGGCGCGCCTCCGCCGGTGAAGAGCGAAACCAGCACGATGACCGCACCGATGATATACAGCCACCAGGAGAGCAGGTTCAGGCGGGGAAAGGCCACGTCGCGGGCGCCGACCTGGATCGGCATCACCAGGTTGCCGAAGGCTCCCGGAAAGCTGGGCAGGATGAACAGGAAGATCATCACCACGCCATGCACGGTGAAGAGCGCGTTGTAGGTCTGCGGTCCCACGATGGTGCGGCCGGGCGCGATCAGCTCGATACGCAGCAGCAGTCCCAGCAGCACCCCGGTCAGGAAAAAGCCGAAGGTGCTGTAAAGGTAGAGCAGGCCGATGCGCTTGTGGTCGGTGGAAAAGATCCAGGCGGAGATGCCGGTTCGGCCGGTATCGTTCCAGAAGCTGGCCTGCGGTGGTTGTGCGTTGGACATCATACCTCCGGAAGAGGTGCTGTGCGGTATTTATGAAAAGAGAGGATACCCCAATCCGATGCTCATAAGCAGATTTTTTTTAATATAGCACAAAATTTATCCAAAAAAAGGCATTTACTCACGCAACGCCGCAACGAACGCGACGAAATTCAAATACTTAAGAAGATTTGTAACCTCACCAATCTGGTGAATGATGTTATCGTTTAACTGCCTGATTTTACGTTGCGTCGTCGCCTAGAGGCGCCTGCTTTTGGTGCGTTCGTCGCGTGAAACTTCTTTTTATGGGTTGAAATATCGGGAGAGATTGCCGCTTGACAAGCGCTACCGGCAGAGCTTTACTTGAACAAGGAAGGCTGCATAGATTCCGGTCCATGAGGTACGACATGTCACTCATTCCGCACTATACCCCCCCGGATTTTACCCGACCGGAACTGGCCATGGCCCCGGCCGCACGCGTTGAGGCGGCCCCGGCCGACGGTGTCCTGCCCGAATTCTTCCACGCCACCTCCAATCATCCCGAATATGTCCATCTTTGCGACGGTCGCTGGCTGCTGGCCCGCGAGGGACGAATGGACGGAGTGCTGCTGCTGCGCGGCGACTCGCTTGAGGTGGTCGAACCGCGCCTGGTCCGCCGGGGGGATCCGGTGGTGACCGGCAGGAGCGAGAACGGCGAAGAGGGCATCTATGTCCATACCGACGGATTTTCCACTCCGGCCGAAGCTGGCGACAAGTTCAGTTTCCGCACCCGCGGCACCCGCGAAAGCCCCTTTTCCCGCTCCTACGACCGGTTGTATGAACTCCTGCGCCACGACCGCGACCACGGCTATGTCGTCTGGGTGCTGGGGCCGGCCCTGGCCTTCGACCGGGACAGCCGCGAGGCGATGGCCTTCATGATCGAGCAGGGCTTCTGCCACGCGTTGCTGGCCGGCAACGCGCTGGCCACCCACGACCTGGAGGCGGCCCGCTTCCGCACCGGTCTGGGGCAGGATATCTATACCCAGGAGCTGCAGCCGGGCGGCCACTGCAACCACCTGGACATAATCAACCTGGTGCGCAGCCACGGTTCGATCCCGGCGGCCATCGAGGAACTGCAGATCCGCGACGGCATCATGGCGGCCTGCGTGCGGCGGCGGGTGCCTTATGTGCTGGCCGGCTCGATCCGCGACGACGGCCCGCTGCCGGAGGTAATCACCGACAGCTGCCGCGCCCAGGACGCCATGCGGGTGCATGCCCGGAGGGCGACCACGGTGATCGCGCTGGCGACCCAGCTGCATACGATCGCCTTCGGCAACATGCTGCCCGGCTACAAGGTCGCCGACGACGGCGGCCTGCGGCCGGTTTTCTTCTACGTGGTGGACATGTCCGAATTCAGCGTGGACAAACTGGCCAACAGGGGCTCAATGCAGGCGGTGCCGATCCTGACCAATGTGCAGGATTTCATGGTCAACCTGCGGCATGGGCTGGGGTAGCCGGATGATGGGAGGAACCATGAACAGGACCATTCGCATCATCGGTGTTCCGATCGACCTGGGGCAGAGCAAACGCGGGGTTGACCTGGGCCCGGGCGCCCTGCGCTACGCCGGGCTGGCGGAAAAGCTGCAGGCGCTGGGCCACCGGGTCATCGACGGCGGCAACCTGGGGGTGGCGGTGCGCGAGACTATCCCCGGCCAGGCGCAGCAGCATTACCTGCCGGCAATTGCCCAGGCCTGCCTGGCGGTCTACCGAGCGGCGCGCCAGGCGGTTGCCGATGGCGAGACCCCGCTTTTCATCGGCGGCGACCACACCCTGGCGATCGGTTCCATCGGCGGCGTCACCCACTCGGCTCCGGCCGGACTGCTCTGGATCGACGCCCACGGTGATTTCAACACTACCGAGACCACCATCAGCGGCAATATCCACGGCATGACCCTGGCGCTGCTGCTGGGGGAGGGCTACCCGCAGCTGGTGGATGTGGGGCGTCCCGGCGCCAAGCTGGAAGCGCGCGACGTGGTGATGATCGCGGTCCGCGACCTGGATCCTGGCGAGCGCCGCCGGCTGCGGGCCAGCGGCATCACGGTCTACACCATGCGCGACATCGACGAACGGGGCATCGGCCCGGTTGTCCGCGAGGCGCTGGAACGGCTGGAGCACCATGAACGCCTGCATGTCAGCCTGGATATGGATTGCCTGGAACCGCAGGCCGGCCCCGGCGTCGGCACCCCGTCGCCCGGTGGGCTGACCTGTCGCGAAGCGCAGCTGATGATGGAGATCATCGCCGATTGCGGCCGCTGCGGCAGCCTGGACATCGTCGAGATCAACCCGATCCTCGACCGGCACAACGTTACCGCGCTGCTGGCGGTCGAGCTGGCGGCATCGCTCTTCGGAAAGCGGATTTTATAGGATTCGGCACAAGCTGGGCCAGAGGAGGCCGGTATGAAATCCCCGGAACTGAATGCACTCATCATCGCCCGCGGCAGGGAACTTTTCAGTGCGATTGCCGGAGAAAAACCATCGCTGTTCAACAGCGCCACCTGGACCGGCCGGGTGATGGAATGGTGCCTCAAAAACGAGGAGTTCAAGACCAGCCTGTTCCGGTTCGTGGATGTTTTTCCGGCGCTGAAAAGCACCGGCCAGCTGACCGGCCATATCCGCGAGTATTTCGGTGAAGAGCGTGACCTGCCGCCGGCGCTGGCCGGCGGAGCCCGCATCGCCGGCGCGCTCGGTTCACTGGGAGGCGCGTTGCTGGCCAAAGCGATCTCCGCCAACATCCACGAGATGGCCCGGCAGTTCATCATCGCCGAGGATACGGGGCGGCTGGTGGAGCGGCTGGCGGCGCTGCGCCGCGACGGTTTCGCGGCGGTGGTGGACGTGCTGGGCGAGGCCACCCTTTCGCAACGGGAAGCGGACGCCTATCTGGACACCTACCTGGAACTGCTGGACGTGCTGGCGGTGGCCCGCAAGCAGTGGCGCGGTCTGCCTGACGGATCCGGCGGCGCCGACTGGGGCTCGTCCCCGATGGTCAACATCGCCGTCAAGCCGACGGCGCTCTTCTGCCTGGCCAACCCGATGGACTTCGAGGGGTCGGTGACCGGAATACTGGCCCCGCTGCGCCGCCTGACCGAACGGGTCGTGGAGAGCGGGGCCTTTCTCTGCATCGACATGGAGTCCTACCGCTTCAAGGGGATCATCCTGGAGGTCTACCGCCGCCTGAAGGCAGAGTTCCGCGAATATCCCCGGATCGGCATCGTGCTGCAGGCCTACCTGCGGGACAGTGACCGTGACCTGGCCGAACTGCTGGAATGGGCCGGGTCGTCGTCGATCCCGATCTCGGTGCGGCTGGTCAAGGGGGCCTACTGGGATTATGAGACGGTGCGGGCGGAACAGATGGGGTGGCGCTGCCCGGTGCGTACCGTCAAGGCCGAATCGGATGCGGCCTTCGAGCGGATGGCGGCGACGATCCTTAGATACCACCGGATCTGCCACCTGGCCTGCGCCTCACACAATGTGCGCAGCATCGCTGCGGTGCTGGAAACTGCCCGGTCGCTGGCGGTGCCGGAGGACCGCTATGAGTTCCAGATGCTCTACGGCATGGCCGAGCCGGTGCGGCGCGGCATCTTGGCCGCCACCGGCCGGGTGCGGCTCTACTGCCCCTATGGCGAGATGGTGCCGGGTATGGGCTATCTGGTGCGGCGCCTGCTGGAAAATACCTCCAACGAATCGTTCCTGCGCCTGAGTTTTACCAGCGACACGGTGATCGAGCGCCTGCTGGAGGATCCGGCCGCGATCATGGAGCGGCAGGCCGCCGCTGCCTCCTCCGGCATGTCTGTGGGGGATGATGCCGGGTCCGGATTCCGCAATGAACCCTCGGCGGATTTTACCGATCCGGAGCTGCGCGAAGCTTTTCCCGCCGCGATAGCCGCCATCCGTGCCCGTCCGCCGCAAACCTGGCCGTTGCACATCAATGGCCGCGATGTGGTCACGGAAGATACCATCGCCAGCACCAATCCCAACCGCCCCTCGGAAATCCTGGGCCGGGTCTGCCAGGCCGGCGAAAGCCAGGTCGACGAGGCGGTGTCAGCCGCGCAGCGGGCTTTCCCCGCCTGGCTGGCGACTCCGGTCGCCGTGCGGGCCGAGTTGCTGCGGCGGGCCGCCGCCGTTGCCCGGCGGCGTATCGTCGAACTTTCGGCCTGGCAGGTGCTGGAGATCGGCAAGCAGTGGGACCAGGCCCATGCCGACGTGGGCGAGGCGATCGATTTCCTGGAGTATTACGCCGGGCGGATGATCGTGCTGTCGCAACCGCAGCGGCTGGGGGGACCGCCGGGCGAGGAAAATGTCCAGCTTTACGAGCCGTGCGGAGTGGCGGTGGTGATCGCCCCCTGGAACTTTCCACTGGCCATCGCCTGCGGCATGTCGGCGGCGGCCATCGTCAGCGGCAACACGGTGGTATTCAAACCCTCCGGCTTGACCGGCATCATCGGCCGCCAGCTGCTGGAAATCTTCCGCGAGGCCGGCCTGCCGGACGGCGTCTTCAACTTCCTCCCCGGGAGGGGGAGCCTGATCGGCGACCGCCTGAGCGACCACCCGGACGTGGCGCTGATCGCCTTCACCGGTTCGCTGGAGGTCGGCCTGCGCATCGTGCGGCGTGCCGCGGAGCCCCAGCCGGGGCAGCGCCGCTTCAGGCGGGTGATCGCCGAGATGGGGGGCAAGAACGCGATCATCATCGACGACGATGCCGACCTGGACGAGGCGATACCGCAGGTCCTGGCTTCGGCCTTCGGTTTCCAGGGGCAGAAGTGCTCGGCCTGCTCGCGGGTGATCGTGCCGGAGGCGATCCATGACCGCTTCGTGGAGCGCCTGGTCGAGGCGGCCCGCTCCTGGCGGGTGGGGCCGGCCGAGGACCCGGCATTCGCGATGGGTGCGGTGGCCGAAGAGGCGGCCCAGACCAGGATCGAGGAGTATATCCGCATCGGCAGCCTGGAAGGGCGGCTGCTCTACCGGAGCCCGCTGCCGCAAGGGGAGGGGTACTGGGTGCCGCTGACCATCTTCGGCGACATCCGTCCCGAGCACCGCCTGGCGCAGGAGGAGATTTTCGGTCCGCTGCTGGCGGTGATGCGGGCGGCGGATTTCGACCAGGCAATCCAGTGGGCCAACTCGACCCGCTACGCGCTGACCGGCGGCCTCTTCAGCCGCTCCCCGGCCCACATCGAGCAGGCCCGGCGCGAATTCCGGGTCGGCAACCTCTACATCAACCGCGCCATCACCGGCGCGATGGTCGGCCGCCAGCCCTTCGGCGGTTCGGCCCTGTCCGGGCTGGGCACCAAGGCCGGCGGGCCGGAATACCTGCTGCACTTCATGGATCCGCGGGTGGTGACGGAAAATACCTTGAGGAGGGGCTTTGTCCCGCAGGCGGGCGGCAAAGGGTCAGTGAAAAGATGACATGCCGGGGGAGCAAAGGACTATGCAAGCTGGAAGAGTCAGCGGGTCATGTTTGACATTTAAATATTCGGCTCTTGCAATCTTCAAATGTCAAACATGACCCCGTAGGTTTCCCCGATGGTTGGAAACGAAATGAGGCTATTTCCGGAGTCAATAGCGAAAATAGCCTCATATATTTCTTCATTACGTTGACCTGCTATGCCACTCGTACCTCAAGCTGTTTACCCAATGCTTGAGCGATGTTGCGAAGCGTAGAAAGCCGAATATCATCAGCATGATTTTCAATTCGGGAAATAGCAGACTTTTTGGTGTGAATGCGCTCTGCAAGCTCCTCTTGGGTTATGCCTGCCTGTTCGCGTGCCTGACGGAGCATGGCGCCAATTTTGAATTCTTCATAACCGGCGTCAAAAGCCTCGGCAAATTCCACTGATTTTTTTTTACGCTTTTCAATGTAACGATTGAGATCATCCATTTTTTGTTTCCTCCCTGCTTTGGTGCTCCCGCTTTCTTGCTTCAGCCAGTTCTATCTCACGTTTAGGTGTCTTCTGCGTCTTTTTCTGAAAGCCATTGGTAAGAATGACAATACGGTCTCCTTCGATAAAACCGAGTAACCGGAATATGTTGCCCGCCATCTGAATCCTGACTTCCCAAATATCGTCAGTATTTACAAGCTTTGTGAAGTACTGCGAAGGAACTGGATCAAGCTCTCTTACCAGTTTAAGTACCCACAAAACCTTATTAACTTGGTTGTCCGAAAGGGTGTCAAGAAACTCCTCGACTGGTGATCCGCCAGTAGCAGTTTTATAGAAGTCGATTCGTTTCATGATATGAATGTTAACATATTAGTGAACATGGTCAAGTTGTTTTTCCTTCGTTTTTGCCTAATGTGCAAACCAATTTCGCCAGACGCATAAAACATTCACAAGGAATAGTAAGACTGTGGGAAGAGTCAGCGGGTCATGTTTGACATTTAAACATTCGGCTCTTGCAATCTTCAAATGTCAAACATGACCCCGTAGGTTTCCCGCTTTGCATAATCACTCCTTTTAGTGACCAACGTCATAAGCCACGACCGGCCTTTTGGCCGGTCGTGGCGCTGGTTAAAAGAAAGATTTATTGAGTCGCTGCGCCTCAGCTCTTATCGCCTTTTTTAGAACCTCTTCAGCAGCACTAATTCGCATAATGACACTACAAATGGCATCATTGTGTGAAATGCTTGAAGTGGCCCCACTTAAATATGCTGCTTTAAAACTACTTATGATGTCGTTGCCATCTTCTCTGCATTTTGCAATTTCATCAAGGTGGAGTGTTAAGTGCGGGAAATAGATGTTCAGCAACATAGCGAGGCTTTCATGGTGCCGTTCTTTGTCACCTTTGTTGTTTATTGTGAGATCAAGCGCATCATTAAAAGTAATTTTACCTGACATTACAGCTTGGTGGTCGAGAAAGTATATTCCGAGCTGTCGGCAGTAACCCATGAACGCTAGATTTACCTCCTCTAGTTTCTTTCTCATGAATTGTCGCTCGTCTCTACTTGAATTCAATTTGAAAGTTACGATTGCTGATGCTACTCCGCTACAAATGATCGTAACTAACGATATGATGATTTGTGGTAGTGTCATTATATCTTATTCCTTTCAACGTGGTGCCCGGTTGACCTGCCGGGGGCGTTCTTTATGCCCCCCTGGCCCCTCTAGAGGGACGCTGTTTGCTGGTTTGCTAGCTTTTTTGGCTTTCATACTATTTTTAACCTACTACGCAATAACAGCTAGTTATGTATATCAAATCAACCAGCAAACAACGTCCCGCTAGGGCCGTGCCATTTCAGCCTCTTTCAGCCAAATATTTTAGAAAGTCCGCAGTACCGTAATAGCCTCTCTTAACTAATTTTCCAAATCTGTGAAACTCATCAACTAAGCCTTGATCTCTGCAGGCAATCCTATACATAACGTCTTCTTTGATTTGCTTTGCTTTTGGCATTAATTTTATAAAAGACAATTTGAGATCGCACCTGATGTCCTCCCTGTACATACCGATCAATTCTTTTTCTTTAGTATCTGATAATTTTTCAACTTGTGAATGTAAATTTGTTTTATGTGGTCTTCTCAGGCGCTTTACTCTTCTGAACCCTCTTGATATTTCACCTGTATCTCCCGTTTGTTGATGAAAATAAATATTTTCTACAGCTGCCAGAAATTGAAGGTTATTCAATTGTTCAACATCGCCTACTTTATTAATTTGAATTACCCGCTGATTTCTTCTTCCAAACCCATAAACTGAACGATCCAGTAGCAGAATCATACAGCTCGGAGATAACGGAAAGAAAATTTGAAGGCCAACACTTTGAATGCCGGTGTTGCTTGCAAAGCTCCTTTCTTCCAAAAGTTGGTTATACATAACAACGGGATTGTCTGAAGTAATAAAAGCTTCGTTAGTCACATTTAGTAGCAAGACTAAGTCTAAATCTAAGAGTAGTGGATATAATTGCACAGCGTTCCGCAATGATTCTCCAACAGCATTTGTTAAGGAAATCTTTACCTTTGCGATATCCTCGGCTGTGATGCCTTCAGGTCTTGACCTCAAAAAGAGATGCTTAGCAAAACGGTCTGTCATCTCATCGTATTCATCAGCTGTTCCTTGGGTACGTGCTGACTGGATATTTATAAAGAAACTCAGCGTTACATGGTCTGATGTAAATGAAGAAGGTATATTGTGAGTGCCTATTATTTCTCGAATGATTTGTGCAGATTTAGTCTCGAAATGGCATAGTGCACGTTCAGCCTCGCCATCCTCTCCATAAAAATAATCTTTATAGCACTGAGTTTTTATTGGAGCGCCATTATAGAATTCCTCTCTCTTTAGGTTGAAAAGGGATATGCTTTTTGAATCTTCCGAAAAATTTCGGAGATAAAACTGTGGAACGTAATGATGTTTTTTGTTATTTGGCATTTCAAATTCTCGTGATCAACGGGGTGCCCGGTTCACCCGCATCGCCCGGTCGGTTTTCCGGGTGGGGCGGTGTGCAACCGGCTAGTTGAGAATGTCACTGTTTGTTCTCGTCCAGCTCTTTTCGCGTTTGCACTATTCCTCTGAGACACGACTTTCTGAGCTCAGTGGTTTCTTTGTTTGAAGACTTTATTACTGCCTTTTCAAGTCGATTTACATACGTCCGAACAGTCATGTCCTCTGGAAACTCACTATCCCATCCGAATGTGCAGGCTTCCGTGTCTTTCCACCACATTTTCTTCAATATTGGCAGGACAAGGTCAGGTTGCTTTAGCAAGGCCAACGACAAGGCATCATTCAGTTCTTCGCTTGCTCCGGCGTCTGTTCCAGGCTTTAAAATTACCGCAACATCAAGCCATTGTTTTTCTCCCGAAGCAATCCCGGGGTAGACGTACCTCTCCCATGCTCTGCTTGTCCAGAGTTCTGCGACCACTCGCTTTGGCCCTTTTGCCTTTGCTGCTCCAATAACTTCTTTTGGGGTTTTAATCACAGGAGTTTCGGCAGAATAAGCCGCCGTTGGCAGTAGCAAAGTAATCAGGGTTGCGATTATTTTCTTTTTCATTTTTCTCTTCTCAACGGCTCGGCAGTTGACCCGCAAGCCCAGTTTTTTCGGGCTGGTGGAGTCCAACTGTCTTGTGTACGCCCGTCATGGGCGTGAACTTATGGGGTGCAAGTCCCCTGTACGAGAATCCAGTCACTGTCGCGAAGACAGGGTAAAACAGTAATGAATTGGGGACGCCCTTCATATTTCTACATTTGCAAGAATATGGAAATATGAAGGGCGTCCCCTATAATCCCCGAATATCTGAAAGTCAAGCCTGACCCCAGAGGTGGTCCCCGCTGCTTTAAGCATTTCCTCGGAAATATGAAAGTGAGCACAGACTGTTGCGATAACCTCTGCCAATGAGTACTCTTGTTCACTTTTCTGGTCAACTATTGATAGAATTTCATCAGTGAAAGAATCGGAACCCAGTATTCGTCCTTCACAGGTTCCGCTATGAAATTCACTACGCTTCCCTTCGCCAATTCCATCTTTAACGAACGAATCATATGCCTTCCGGGCCTGTTCAACATCCGTTGAAAACATTGACAAAACATAATCGGTAGTGAACCACGGCAAGAGTTCTTTCCCGAGATAGGCGCCGTGGCCGCTCCACGGATATTCATCCGCGACTGCCACAATTCCGGCCCGAACAGGATTCAAATGAACATATCGTACGAGTTCAAGCAGATAAGCGTCAGCATCTATAAGCAGCGCCTTATATCGGCCTTGAAAGAGATGCCCGGTACGGGATTGAGAATAATTGATCCACTTTGTGTAGCGAAGTGAGACATTTTGCATAATCCGGGACAGCGGAATGTCACCTGTCTGAACGACAAGGTGGATGTGGTTTCTCATCAGGCAAAAAGCATGTATCCGGCAGTCAAACCTTTCAACAGCATATTGGAAGATATGGTAAAGGCGATACCGATCCTGATCGGAAAAGAAAATCGGATCACCTGAATTACCGCGAAGAATAACGTGGTACAGGGCAGAAGAAAATGTATGCGAGGTTTTCGAGCCATGGCGGTAGATTAACATCGAATATCTGAAAGTCAAGCCTGACCCCAGAGGTGGCCCTAATCCGGGACAGCGGAATGTCACCTGTCTGAACGACAAGGTGGATATGGTTTCTCATCAGGCAAAATGCATGGATCCGGCAGTCAAACCTTTCAACAGCATATTGGAAGATATGGTAAAGGCGATACCGATCCTGATCGGAAAAGAAAATCGGATCACCTGCATTACCGCGAAGGATAACGTGGTACAGGGCAGAAGGAAAATGTATGCGGGGTTTTCGAGCCATGGTGGTAGATTAACATCGAATATCTGAAAGTCAAGCCTGACCCCATAGGTGGCCCTTCTTTCTGATGTTGCTTAGACTTATTATTAGCAGGTCAAGGCCGGCAGCATCAGCATGAATAAACAGCTGTCCATCATCGTCCGTCGCGAAACACAAGAGATGTTCTTGGTCATTTTTCATTTCATTCTCTTTTCTCTAGCGGCCTGATTATGCATCCACTATCCGCGTCGCAATGAATCCTTCCCTTGTAAACACGGTAATGCGGAATCCAATCTCTTTCAGTTCCTGCCGAATATCATCATTTCCTGTACTGCCGATAATTTCTAAAATTGAGTACGGACGATCAGTGGAAAATTCTCCGTGATGAAGGTCAACTTGCTCAAGCATCGAAATCGCTTGCTGCTCGGAACTCATATTCGGTTTTTCCTTGAATGTGGTAATGCCTTGCAAATGACTTTCTTCAGCCCTCTCTTGCCGCAAACGTTCAACAACTGGGGTATTCATGTCGCTTTCGATTATCCAAACAGGGACATGAGGAGGCAATGCGGCTAAACATTCTCCATAGTGGGGATCAATGATCAGGAAGACTTTATAAGGCTCAGTCATATCGATTCATTCTTGCCAACTCGTAAATCACCGGTTAGAGCCGGGTTTATATATGTATAAGCAAGCTGATAGATGTATAAACATGTTTCTATATCTATAAACCTCAAATGTTTATACTACTATAAACATTCAACTTTTCTTGCCGATCAACAGGTTTCTATATCTATAAACTATTCTCATTTTTTCTTCCATTGGGGTTTCTACCACTATAAACTTTTCCGACTCCGTTCCCTCAATTCAAACCCGATCCAGAATATCCTTCATCGCCTCCGGCAGCTGCGGCCGTCCCTTGGCATTCAGGGCGGTACCTGTCACCAGTGCCTTTACCACCACCTTGCGGTCAGGCAGGCGGTAAATATCCTGGCGGAATCCGATCCGCACCGGGGAGATCCGCTCCAGCCGCACTTCGACCACGAAACGGTCGCCGCTGGCAAGGGAGGTCTTGTAGTCGATCTCGATCCTTGTCACCACCAGGTTGATCCCCTGCGCCGTCAGCGCCGCGAAATCGATGCCGATCGTCTTCAGGTACTCGTGCCTAGCGTGCTCCAGATAGTTCTGGTAGACCGCGTTGTTCACCACCCCCTGCAGGTCGCACTCGTAATCGCGCACCGCCATCTCCAGGCTAAAACAGTCCTTATCCATTATCTGTCCCTCTCCTTCAGATCCGGATTCCATGCGGCTCCAGGCGGCAGGTAACCCTCATTCAATTCATAATCTCCGGCAATCCGGTTTTATCAAAACAAAAGAACCTGATTCACACCCGCTCGTACGGCTCGAACAGCCTTTTGTACTCGTCCAGCGCGAAACGGTCGGTCATGCCGGCGATGTAGTCGCAGACCACCCGCTGCAGTCCGAAACGCTCCAGGCGGGATTGGTATTTGGGGGGCAACAGGTTGGGGTAACGCAGGTAGGTCTCGAACAGGCGGGTGATGAAGATCTCGGCCTTGACCCGCATCTTGTCCACCTTGTGATGTCGGTAGAGATACTGGAACAGGAAGCGCTTCAGCTCCAGGTTGCGGGCGGTGATCGAGTCGCCGAAATGGACCACGGCACGGTTGACGCGGCGTAAATCTTCGATTGTTTTTATGTCATGCTGTTGCAGGTTGTTGCATACGGTTTCACACAGGTCGTTGATCAGAATTCCGATCAGGGCGCTGATGGTCTGGAACACCAGCCGCTTGTCGTCTATGGCCGGGTATTTACTGCGCACGCCGGAGCTGACTTCCCGCCACAGTTCGACCTGCTCCAGCATTGCCAGCGTAATGTGCCCGGATTTGAGGCCGTCGTCGATATCGTGGTTATTGTAGGCTATTTCGTCGGCATAGTTGATGATCTGCCCCTCGATCGAGGAGACCACTCCCGGCATGAATTCGGCCATGGTTTCGGTGGGGGCATCGAAGGGGGAGGAATGCTTGATGATCCCTTCTCGCACCTCCCAGGTCAGATTGAGGCCGTTGAATCCGGGATAGCGTTCTTCCAGCTCGTCAACCACACGGAAGGACTGCAGGTTGTGCTCGAAGCCGCCGCTCCCCTGCATCAGGCGGTTCAGCACTTCCTCACCGGTGTGACCGAAGGGGGTGTGACCCAGATCGTGGGACAGGGCCAGCGCCTCGGTCAGCTCCTCGTTCAGGCGCAGCCTGCGGGCAATGGCGCGGCCGATCTGGGCCACTTCCAGCGAGTGGGTCAGGCGGGTGCGGTAATAATCACCCTCGTGGTTGACAAACACCTGGGTTTTGTATTCCAGGCGACGGAAAGCGGCACAGTGGATGATACGGTCACGGTCGCGTTCAAAGGCGGGGCGGTTGTCGCGGAAATCTTCGGCATGCTTACGTCCGAGTGATGCGGCGCTGGTGCAGGCATATCCGGCCAGGTCGCTGCGTTCGGTGGATTCGGTCATGGCGGCTCCTTGGAAGAACCTCGATTTGGACTGGAATAAGGTTCGGGGCGAAGCGGGTCTGATCCGCTTCGCCCCGTATATTTACCTGTTCATCAACAGAATCATCCGATACAGCAGACGTTCTGTTCTCTGGCCGCCTTGGTTTCGTCCAGCCTGCCGACCGGCGTCGTGACCGGCGCATCGTGCAGCAGATGGGGATTTGTCTCGGCGGTGATGGCAGCCTCGATCATCACGTCGATGAAGGCGTCCAGCGTGGCCTTGCTCTCGGTCTCGGTCGGCTCGATCATGATCGCTTCCTTGACGATCAGCGGGAAGTAGACCGTGGGGGGATGATAGCCCTTGTCGATAAGGAACTTGGCCACATCGATGGCGTGAACACCGTGTTCCAGCTGCTTGCTGGCGGAGAAGACGCATTCATGCATGCAGGTCATGTCATAGGGCAGGTCGTAGTAGGTCTTGAGCCGTTCCTTGATGTAGTTGGCGTTCAGAACCGCCTGCTCCGAAACCCGGATCAGCCCCTCGCGACCCAGCATGATGATGTAGGCATAGGCCTTTGCCATGACCGAGAAGTTGCCGAAGAAGTTGGCGGTGCGCCCAATCGAGGCGGTTTTCTGGTCTTCCAGCAGGAATTGGCCGTCATCGTTCATCACGATGCGCGGCTGCGGCAGGAACGGGATCAGCGCCTTCTTGACGCCTACCGGGCCGGAGCCGGGACCGCCGCCGCCATGGGGCGTGCCGAAGGTTTTGTGCAGGTTGACATGGATCACGTCAAAGCCAACATCGCCCGGCTTGACCTTGCCCATGATCGCGTTCAGGTTGGCGCCGTCGTAGTACATCAGCGCGTCATGGCTGTGGGCGATGTCGCTGATCTCCTTGATATGCGGGTTGAACAACCCCAGCGTGTTGGGGCAGGTCATCATTACTGCGGCCACTTCGTCGGTCATGGCCTTCTTGAACAGCTCGATATCCATGTCGCCATAGGGAGCGGTCGGCACGGTGATGATCTCGTAACCGGCAATGGCGGCCGAGGCAGGGTTGGTGCCGTGCGAAGAGTCGGGCACCACCACGTATTTCTTCTTGTCCTTGTTGCCCCTAGAGGCGTGGTAGGCGGCAATCAGAAGGATGCCGGTCATCTCGCCATGGGCGCCGGCCAGCGGCTGGGTGGTGACCTCGTCCATGCCGGTGATATCAGCCAGCATCTGCCCTAGGTCGTAGAGCATCCCCAGGCTCCCCTGGCAGAGCTCGACCCCGCCCGGCAGCAGCGCCGTCATCGGGTGAAAGGGGGCAAACAGCGCGGCAGCGTTTTCAAGCACCTTGGCGTTGTATTTCATCGTGCAGGAACCGAGCGGATAGAAGTTGGTATCCAGCGAATAGTTGCGCCGCGACAGGTTGGTAAAATGCCGCACAAGGTCGAGTTCCGCAACTTCAGGGAGTGCGGCCGATTCCCGGCGCAGCAGGTTCCCTGGCAGCTCGGCGGCGGCCGGCACGTCCGAGACCGGCAGTCTGACACCCCGCCTTCCGTTCACGGACTGTTCATAGATCAGTTGCATACTGCCACCTCCAGCTCTTTAACCAAACGGTCGATCTCTTTCCTGGAACGTTTCTCGGTCACCGTCACCACCAGGCAGTTTTCCGACCCCTGGTAGTACTGGCCCAGCGGCACTCCGGCAATGATATCCTTCCTGAGCAGGGCAGCGACGACCCCGTCGGCCGGCTTGGGCAGGAATATGGTGAACTCGTTGAAGGTTGCGGCACTCTGCAGCACCGTCACCCCCGGTATGCCGACCAGCTGTGACTTGGCATATTCGGCCTTGTCCCTGTTCATGCGGGCCATGTCGACCAGCCCCTGCCGACCGATCGCCGAGAGGAAGATCAGGCCGCGCAGGGCACACAGACCCTGGTTGCTGCAGATGTTGGAAGTGGCCTTGTGGCGTTTGATGTGCTGTTCACGGGCCTGCAGCGTCAGCACGAAACCGCGCCGTCCCTGCTTGTCCACCGTCTCGCCGATGATGCGTCCCGGCATGTTGCGGATGAAGGCTTTCCTGGCGGCGATGAAGCCGAAGGACGGGCCGCCGAAGGAGAGCGGGTTGCCCAGGCTCTGGCCGTCGCCGACGGTGATATCGACACCCATCTCCCCAGGTGTGGCCAGCAGGCCGAGCGAAATCGGATAGACCGAGGCGATCAGCAGCGCATCCAGCGCATGGACCTGTTGCGCCAGCGCGCTGAAGTCGTCAACACAGCCGAAGAAGTTGGGGTTCTGCACCAGCACCGCCGCCACGCTCTCATCCAGCATGCCGGCCAGTTCTTCACGGTTGAGCAGCCCGTCCAGCGGAGCGATCTCGACCACTTCCACATCCAGGTTATAGAGGTAGGTTTTCAGCACCTGGCGCGAGAAGGGATTGACACAGCCATCAACGATGATCTTGTTGCGGCCGGTGATACGCAGCGCCATCATCGCTGCTTCGGCGCAGGCGGTGCCGCCGTCGTAAAGCGAGGCGTTGGAGACATCCATCCCGGTCAGACGGCAGATGGCGGTCTGATATTCGAACAGGGCCTGCAGCGTTCCCTGGGAACATTCGGGCTGGTATGGCGTATAGGCGGTGTAGAACTCGGCCCGGCCGGACAGGTGATCGACCGCAGCCGGGATGATGTGGTCATAGAAACCGCCACCGACAAAACCCGACATGCCCCCGCGGTTATCGGCGGCAATCGATTTCATTTTGTCGAAGGTTTCGAACTCGGACAGTCCGGGGGGAAGATTGAAGGTCTTGGCCCGCAGTTCGGACGGAATCGGCGAGAACAGTTCCTCGACACTGGCAACTCCGATGGCGGAGAGCATTTCCTGAATTTCTTCAGGAGTGTGGGGACAGTAGTGGCTGTCGTTCATTATATTCTCCTACAGGGTTTTAAGAAATTCGTTGTACTGGTCCTGGGTCATCAGGTTTTTCAGTTCAGCGGGATCAGCTATTTCAAGCTCGACCATCCAGGCCTTTTCCTCGGCGCTCTCGTTGACGATTTCAGGAGTGGTGTCCAGATCTTCGTTAACGGCCAGGACCTTGCCTGAAAGCGGAGAAAAAATATCGCTGGCGGCCTTGACCGATTCGATCGCGGCCAGCACATCAAACTGTTTTACCGTCTTGCCGATTTTAGGAAGTTCGACAAAGGTGATGTCTCCCAGTTCATGGGCGGCATGCTCGCTGATGCCGACCTTTCCTGTAGCTCCGGCCACCTTGACCCATTCATGTTCCTTTGTGAAATACATCTCTGCCATACCGCATACCTCCGTGGGGTGTAAATTTCAGGTTTTAACTGCGACACTCTACTGGATTTGAGCCACAAAGTAAACAGCCCGTCCTGCGACGGGCTGTTTTAGTTGATTGATCGTTTCCGGAATGGTTTGTATCGGAATACACCAACTCCAGGCGGACAGTACTGCGGTCCCTAGAACTTATAGGACAGACTGATTCCCATAAGGTGCATATCGGCGTTGTAGACACCGTTGGCGCTGCCCATTACGACGTTGTTGTTCTTGCTCCGCTCCTGCTGGAGCTGATAGGCATAACTGACAGCCAGCCCGAGCCGGTCGAACTTCATTTCGGTGCCGACACAGAACAGGTGGGTGTCGGAGTCGGGCACCGACGGCTCGAAGGTATCGTCCGGGACCGGGTTCCAGCCGTAAAGGTAGCCCCCCAGCAGCGCGAAGGTGTCGTTGAGTCGATATCTGCCGCCGATATTCACCGCGAAGGTGTCATGCCAGTTTTTGGGATCGCTGACCTCGGTCTGGCCGGCAACCGGCTGATTCAATACAATCTTGGATTCCCTGTAGGAGCCCCAGTCCTCCCAGCGGAATCCGCTCTCCAGCGTTAGATCCCTGCTGGCCTGCCAGGCAACTCCGGCCAGCAGCTGACGCGGGAGAGTAACCGTGGTTTTGCCGCCCGTATCCGGGAATACGCCGGCCAACAGCGGCGACGGCATATCAAACTCCACATTACCTTCCACTTCTACTTCAATCTCGCTGCGGTAGGAGGCTCCCAGAGAAATTCCATGGCCGGGATCATAGGCGACGGCCAGGTTGTAGCCCACACCGATCCCGTCCCCTTTGAACTTCTGGTTGGCATCCGGCAGGGTGAGTCCGAACGGGTTGGGATTCAGCAGCACCTTCTTCTCCAGCACAGCATCCAGCATGATCACATCCAGGCCGGCCGCGAAAGAGAGTTCCGGGGTTATTCGATATGAAACCACCGGGTTGACATTGTAGGTTTCAATCCGGGAATTGGTGGCGATGTATCTTCCCTCCCAGCTTCCGTTCCATTCAGTGCCGAGGCCGAAGGGGTTGAAAACGCCCAGGCCGGCGCTGATCCTGTCGTTGAAGGCATGACTCAGATAAAAGGTGCTCGGGTAGTAGACGGTGTCTTCCGATGAAGCACTGGAGCCGGTACTGGCGCTTTTGAACTCCCTGGACGGGAACAGCAGTGTCGTACCAGCCTCTATCTGTGTTCCGGGCAGGTTGTTGAGCAAGGCCGGGTTGAAGAAGATTGCCGACGGGCCATCTCCATGGGCGACGACCGCATCGGCCTGCCCCAGGGCCGATGCGCCCTGGGTGAAAATTCCGAAGCCGGATCCATGGACGGGAGTACCGGTGCAGATGGCGGCAATCAGCGCGGTTGCCGAGATCAGGACTCTCGAATGACCTACTGCGCATTTCATAAAACGCTCCCAGCTCTTGCCCCGTTAACAGCGCGACAGGTTCCAAAAGATGAAACGGTTGAGCCTTAAAACAGCTCGACAGTACTGTTTAATCACGACCCCAGACTTGAACCTATGCAGCAGCAATCAACAGGCAACATATTGCTATTGCACATAACTGCTCACAACCTCAGTGAGCCGTTATCATAAAAAGGCAATTCGCAGACCACCGCTTCCATGCTGACCCGCTCATGGGTGATGGTTAGCGGTGTTCCCGCCGGATATTCACCGGCGGCGACAAAGCCGATACCGATGCCGCAGCCGAGCATCGGCGAAAAAACACCACTGGTTACACTGCCGACCGGACGGCCGTCGGACAGGATCTCGTAATGATGACGGGGTGAGCGACGGCTTGTAACCCGGAAAGCGATTTTCTGTTTCGCGATGCCTTCCTGCTTCTGGCGCAAGAGCGCCTCTTTGCCGACAAAGTTCTTTTCAAAATTGACAAAAGCACCCAGGCCTGCCTCCAATGGCGTGGTAACCTCGTCTATATCGCTGCCGTAGAGTGAATAGCCCACCTCAAGGCGCAGCACGTCCCGTGCGCCCAGACCGGCCGGTTTTACGCGTTCGTCCTTGAGCAGCAGGTCCCAGAGCTGGCATACCTTGTCAGCCGGAATAAATATCTCGTACCCCAGTTCGCCGGTATAACCGGTGCGGCTTACTATCGCTTCCACACCGAGAATATCCATTGTTATGAACTTGAAGTAGGGAATCGCTGCAACCTGGTCGCCAAAGGCGGATACCATGACCTCGCGCGCCAGCGGCCCCTGGATGTCCAGCTTACCGGTCTGTTCGGTGATATTGGTGAAAGTGCCGCCTTTCAGCCTTTGACTGATAACGGCATAATCGTTGGTAGCAGTAGCGGCGTTGACGACCACCATGACCTTGTCCTCTGCCAGGCGGAAGACGATCAGGTCATCAATGATGCCACCCTGCTCGTTCAGCAAAAACCCGTAACGTGAGCGTCCGACCGGAATCGTCTTGACCGAAAAGGTAAAAACATCCTCCAGTCCACCCGCTTCGAAATCGCCCTGAAAAATGAATTCCCCCATGTGGCAGATGTCAAAAAGCGCGGCCTTCTGACGGCACCAGGCGTGCTCGGCGATGATCCCCTCGTACTGGATCGGCATGTCCCATCCTCCGAAAGGCGCCATCAGAGCTTTAAGATCACGATGCCTGCTGTTGAGGGGTGTTGCCGTTGTCTGTTCTTCCATGTTTGAGACTCCCTGAATGTTTTAGTGTGTTACTATATTTCCATATTTATCTTTTCGAGCTGCGCCTTGTTTTTTTGCCGCTTGCTTCGGCGATCGAAAGCACATCGGTCAGTTGCATCTTCCAGATACCCTCCTCGTGGGTCATCTTGAATTCGCGCGTGCTGGAGGCCGGTGAATTCATTGTTCCCTCGAGTCCCAGCTTGACATATATGGTGGCTTCGGTGCGCTTCTCATTCAAGACCCTGAAGTTTTCCATTTTCTGCCAGCAGCAGGCCGGCCGGACGGAGCTGTCATGCATCTTTTTGACAAAGGCCTCGCGGGAGGTCCTGCCACGATGGGCCAGCCGTTCGAAAAGCTGTTCATAGCGCCCGTCACGCCAGATATCTAGTGTTTCCGACATGGAGCTTTCAATGACTGCGGCAGAATCGGCCGCCAATACCGGAAATGCGCTTCCGAACAGAAACGTCAGCGCGCACAAAACCAGGTAAAATGTGCGAATTTGCATGAGTTCACCTCCAGATTCGGCATATCGTAGTGCAAATACAATCGGCGTGCAACTTCAAATATGCCAATATCACACACAAAATTCTGTTACTTGAAAATCGACTCAAATGGAGTAGAATGATCCAGCTGCCGTAACGGAGGAAATGACATGCAATACAGTGATGATAAATTCCGGAAGATAATCGACCTCGGATTTGAAATTGCCCAGATCAGGGACATCGACCTGCTGCTGGAAAAAATCCTGAAAGAGGCCCGGATTTTCACCAACTGTGACGCAGGTTCAATCTACGTCAGGGAGGGGGACAGGCTGTCATTCCGCTATGCCCAGAACGATACCCTGCAGGGGCAGCTGCCGCCCGGCAGGAAGCTGCCCTACTCGACCTTCTCGATTCCGATCGGCAACGATTCGGTGGCTGGATACGTGGCTGCCAACGGTTCCATTCTTAACATCGCCGACGTTTACCAGATTGCCGATTTTTTCCCCTACACTTTCAACCGTTCCTATGACGACCTGACCGGATACCGTACCTGTTCCATGCTTACTATTCCGCTGAAAAACTTCCGCGGCGATATTATCGGAGTTCTGCAGTTGATCAACGCCATGGACAGCCAGGGAGAAGTAACGACATTCGTGCATGATGACGAGGAACTGATCCGGTATTTTTCCAACAACGCGGCTGTCGCCATCGAACGCGCCAAGATGACCAGGGAAATCATCCTGCGGATGAACAAGATGGCGGAACTTCGCGACCCGAAAGAGACCGGTCCGCATGTCAACCGGGTTGCGGCCTATTCCGTTGTCCTTTACGAAGCCTGGGCAGGCAGGAGGAAGCTTTCACAGGCGGATATTGACAAAAACCGGGATGTGCTGCGCATGTCTGCGATGATGCACGATGTCGGCAAGGTGGCGATTTCCGACTCGATTCTGAAAAAGCCGGGACGCTTTACTCCGGAAGAATTCCAGATAATGAAGTTGCACACGCTGTATGGCGCTAATCTCTTCGCCGATATTTCATCCGACTTTGACGAATCGGCGGCAATTGTCGCCATCAGCCACCACGAACATTGGGACGGCAACGGTTATCCGGGCCACATCGATCCGCATACCCAGAAGCCTTTGCCAGGCTTTGAAAAGGAGGATGGCAGCGCCAAAGGAAAACAGGGTGAGGAGATTCCGCTATTCGGCAGGATAGTAGCTCTGGCCGATGTATATGACGCCCTCTCCTGCCGCCGCTGTTACAAGGAGGCCTGGAGCGAGGCCGATGTTCTGAATAATATCCGTTCGGAGGCAGGCAAGCAGTTCGACCCGGAACTGGTCGAGGTCTTCATGGATTGTATCGACACCTTCCGGCAGATAGAAAAACGCTATCCCGACCATACGGAATAGACGAGATCTTAAATCACAGGCTGCATTCGGCCACAGAGCTCACAGAGTTATTACGGCAAAATCCACTTTCCGGGACTAAAACACCTGGCTGCGCAAGGGATTTGATCCGTGATCTGTGTTCTCTGTGGCCGAATGTTTCAAGTTGCGACTCTACTCACAACGTCCTGTCACCCGCCTCTGCAAACAGCTTCAATTTGGCCATCATCAGATCGAATTTGGCCGGTTTAAGCGACTGAGGTCCATCGGACGATGCGTGCTCGGGATCGGGGTGGACCTCTACAATCAGGCCGTCTGCGCCCGCCGCCACCGCAGCGTAACACATCGGAGCCACATAGTGGTGATTGCCGGTTCCATGAGAAGGATCAATAACAACCGGCAGGTGGGTTTTCATCTTCAGTACAGGAATAGCCGAGAGATCCAGGGTGTTGCGGGTGGCGGTCTCGAAGGTGCGGATACCGCGTTCACAGAGAATAACCGATTGGTTCCCCTCGCTCATGATGTACTCGGCGCTCATCAGGAACTCCTGGATCGTCATCGCCATGCCACGTTTGAGCAGAACCGGTTTTCCCAGTTGGCCGACTTTTTTCAGCAAGGCGAAGTTTTGTGAATTGCGCGCTCCGATCTGGAGGATATCGGCATAATCGGCAACCAGTTCGGCTGTTTCCGGGTTGATTACCTCGGTTACGAACGGCAGTCCGGTCAGCTCGCGCGCTTTGGCCAGAAGTTTCAGTCCGTCCTCTTCAAGTCCCTGGAAAGAATATGGCGAAGTG
>JAWDJY010000031.1:0-50885 GCA_032469775.1 Geobacteraceae bacterium
ACCACCAGCCCGGTATTGATACTGTGCAATAAAATGCCGGTCAGGTGGTAACCAACCGGGTTGAGCCCCCAGAAGGCATGGTCGAGTGCCAGCGACAGCCATGCCAGCGGAATCCACAAGTCCTGCGGGTCGATAAAGGCCCGGTACAGCAGATTCAGGTCGAGGTTTTTGATATCGGGATTCCGGATGACAATGAACGGGTCGTCGATGTTGACGAACCCGCAGGAGAGAGCCTGCAGGAACACCAGCAGGCAGATACCGGCGCAGACCAGAGCAATTGAGCCTGTCGACAGGCAGTTTCCGCCAATTGACGGTTTAGGGGATATTTCGGATTTCATGGGTCCGGGCGCCGGCAAACGATGTTTACTCATTTTTTTCGATAGTCGCCGCAGGAAAAATATTTTTCCAGCCAGACATAAAGGCAGATGAAGAGATATCGGCTGCCCATTTCCTTGAAGCGGAATTTTGTAGCGCCATTTTTTCGGTTGCGCCAGGTTATCGGGATCATTGTCCAGCTGTATCCGCGCACCATGGCTTTAAGCGGCAGTTCGACCGTCAGGTTGAAGTGAGGTGCGATCAGGTGGCGGCAACCATCCGCAGCATCAGCCATAATCATCACAACGGCACCACCGCTGATCCGGTCATATCTGAAGAATCTGTAACAAGTACCTGCTTCATTCTTGCTGAGTGGATTCAATAACCGGCATCACCAGTTCAATCCGTTCCTTCCCGAAATATTTTACTTATTGCCGTTCTTCAGGATTGCAGAAATCCTGTCCGCCAATACACCACCCAGAACCCGATGCCCGAAGTCGGAAAAATGCCACAAATCGGCGAAGGTTGTTTCCCTTTCCCGGTCAAAGACCTGAGAGCAATCCAGAAAATCCATTCCACCTGACTTCTCAAGCCGTAAGAGTTCGCCCCTGATTTCAACGTAGCTATTGGAAAGCGCTTTCGAAGATTCGTGCGGAACCAGCGACGCCTTCAACACCTTTTCCTCGATGACAGTCCGCCCGGAACGCTCATTCAGGGAAGGCTGAAGTACCACGAGCATCCTCGCCCCCCGAGCCGCCACCAGCTCTCTGGCAGCGGCCATGTTGCCAATATATGTGCTTACCCGCTGCCGGTAATCGTGGGTATGATAAAGCGGATCAGCAATCTCCCCGTTCGGTGACTGAAACGGTTCACCATACAGATGCCGGGCGGTTGCGCCACCGGTCAGATCGTTGAGACCGTTCAGAAATATCACCAGATCCGGTTTAACACCCTGCAGATAATGCCCAAGGGCAGAAAGTTCCTGTGTCGATTTCCAGGCCCCGGATGCAATGACGACAATATCCGCCGGTAGCCCCATCCTCTGCAGCTCAGTCCCGAGAATACTGAAATAGGTGTTGTCTATCGCTGAAGCATACGCACCGGAAGCAACGGAAGCCCCCAGGATTACTATCCGGATTCTTGCCGGCATCGGGCTTCTAAAATACTGATATCCGGAGGCATCAACTTCAAGCAGCCCCGGCACATGGACTTCGGCATCGCGCCAGACCGTGTGCCGATCCTCCACTGCATTGCCCCGCCGGCTACCCCAGTAGCCGTCCCTTGGTCCCGATTCAGGCAGTTTCACCTTCCGCTCGGAATAGGAAGACTCCCATGCCGCCCTGTTGAGGTCTTTTCCTTGGCCGAGATAACGCTGCGCCACCCCCCACATTAAGGCGAAAAAAACCGCCACAAGGACAAGCATGGCAACAGTGAAAATGTTCTTTTTCAAACACGGGCCTCCTGCCGGACATCCTGAACCGAAACCTCAAATTTCATGAGTATAAACCTTGACGCCTTCCCTCTTCAACGTATATTCTTCGCCATAATGAAACCTGAACCTTTTGATACTCGGAATAACGCAGCGGAGCCACGAAATTCCGGACTGACACTCTCCATCGTGGTGCCCGCCTACAACGAAAGTGAAAACCTCAACGACGCCATAAGGATGATCGCATCCGGCATTCCCTGTTCAGTTTCCGACCACGAAATCATCATCATCGACGATGGCAGCCGGGACGCCACCGCTGAAATCATTCACGGACTTGTCGCTTCTAACCGGAAAATCCGTGGAATCTTTCATGATGTGAATCGCGGCAAGGGCGCAGCCCTCAGCTCCGGCTTCCGGGAAGCCCGCATGGAGTGGGTTTTGTTCACCGACGCCGACCTCCAGATCCAGATCTCAGAGTTACCCGCATTTCTTGACCGGACAGGCGACCGAGACATCATCATCGGCTACAGACTGGGCCGCAGAGACCCGTTTTCACGGAAGTTATTCTCCCGTATCTATACTGCTATCATCCGGTTCGCGCTTGGTTTTGCAGTTCGTGACATAAACTGCCCCTTCAAGTTGATCAGAAGGTCTTTTCTCGACTCCTGCGACCTGCGCTCCAGGGGATTCTTCATCGACACGGAACTGATGCACACTGCATTCGGCAATAAATTGCGCATCGAGGAGCTCGGGGTAGCATGCCAACCGAGACAGCATGGGGAATCGACCGTCAGATTCAGGCATGTGACTGAAACAGTTCGGGAACTTTTCGAGCTGATGAACAGGCGCCCGGCGCCATAGCCACGGGACCGGCATGAACAGTACAACCGACAACGCCAGCGCAGGCCGGAACCGGACCAGGAACATTCTTGTGCCGGTCCTGCTCTGCGTCTTCATATTCACAATCATCGTCGCCACCATCGCAGATTACGGCCTTACCTCCGACGAGCCGTACTACATAGAGAATGCCCGCGCCATCGAATACTGGTTCTCCCACGCGACCGATTCCCCAGGCTGGTTCAGCTACAAAACTATCCATGAATACTGGCGCAGCGGCCTACTGGACGACAGCCTTTCCGGGAATGTCCACCCCCCCTTCTACAAACTGTCCGCCATCGTTTTCCGTCACCTGGCAGGAATCCATCTCTTTGACAGCATCGTTTTCCAGTACCGGGTATCAACCGCTTTCTGGACGACCATGCTGGTTCTTTCGCTCTTCCTGCTGACCCGCCGGCTGACCGGAAGCACCCTGTGGGCATTGCTGGCCGGGCTTTCATTCATTGCCGTACCACGTTTTTTTGCCGAGGCGCATCTCTTCACCACCGACATGATGATCACCGCGCTCGGTTTCTGCGGCCTGACTGCCTTCGTACTGGCATCGTCCCGGACAAGGATTCTTCTGGGGGGGGCGCTGTTCGGCGCTGCCCTGGCGACCAAGTTCACCGGCATCCTGGCCATAGCCATCGTCGTGCCGCTGGTCCTGGTTGCGGATGACCGCAAACGCTTCTTGCGGGATTACGCACTGATGATGCTTGCTGCGTGTGCATTTTTCTGCCTGTTCAATTTCCCGGTGCTTTTCAACCCGCGAGAGGAGCTCCGCTTCTACCTGGCGAATTTTTTCGACAGGGAGAAACTGCTGCCGCTGCCGACACTCTACTTCGGAACCATCTACGGTTTCCGCGTGCCGTTCCACCACCCCTGGGTCATGCTCGGCATCACCCTGCCACCACTGACCGTGCTGACAACAGTAACGGGAATTTTCGCAGCAGCGGCATCCTTCATCAAATCCAGGGACAGGCTGACATTCCTGGCACTGGCTCCGTTCCTGCTCTGCATGGCCGCCTACATGCTGCCGTCAACACCCAAACATGACGGCATCAGGCTCTTCAGCACCGCCTGGCCGTTTATCATCCTGCTGGGCATTGTCGGGTGCCGGTGGCTGCAGGGCAGGTTGCCGGACAGATTCAGGGCCGGCCTGCTGCTGGCGGCTGCGGCGATACTGCTGTCCTCTTTCCAGCTGGCACGGTTCCACCCGCTGCAGCTCAGCTACTACAACTCGTTTATCGGCGGCACCAGTGGAGCCGACCGGAATGGTTTTGTCGTAGCCTACTGGAACGAAGGCTTCAACAGGGAGTTTTTCAGGAAAGCCACCGCCAGGATCGGAGTTGCCGGGGGAAAGATCTATGCGCATCCGGCCAGTTCAATGGTAACCTACAACAAAGCCTACGGGCTGTTTTCCACCGCACTGGTCAACACTACCAGAAGGGAGGACGACTACCGTTATCTGATCGTGCTTAACCACACCCTGTCCTATGAAATGCTGGATTTCCTGGCAGCCCGCACGGCGCTGCTTGAGGTAAGAACCCCTGACGGCACGCTGGTCGGCGGGCTGTATGAGAACAGGTGAACCATGTACCAACTGGGTATTTCAGCATACTACCATGACTCCGCCGCCGCCCTGACCCGGAACGGTGAAATCATTGCCGCAGCCCAGGAAGAGCGTTTCACGCGCCGCAAGCACGACTCCTCCTTCCCGGCCAACGCCATCAGGTTCTGCCTCGAACAGGGAGGCATCACCCTTCCGGAGCTGGAATCAGTATCCTTCTACGACAAACCGTTCCTGAAATTCGAACGGCTGCTGGAAACCTATTACGCCTTCGCGCCGCGCGGCCTGCGTTCCTTCACCAACGCGATGCCGGCCTGGATCAGGGAAAAGCTGTTTCTGAAGAAACTTTTGCGCGACGAACTGGACAACCTGCGTGAGACACCGGGGGACAAGATCCGCCTGTTGTTCCCGGAGCACCATCTCTCCCACGCCGCCAGCGCCTTCTATCCCTCACCGTTTGGCGAGGCGGCCATCCTGACCATCGACGGCGTGGGCGAGTGGAGTACGGCCTCGATCTGCCATGGCAGGGAGAACGGCATCAGCATCCTCAGGGAGCTGCATTTCCCGCACTCCCTGGGGCTGCTCTACTCGGCCTTCACCTATTACCTCGGCTTCAGGGTCAATTCCGGCGAATACAAGCTGATGGGACTTGCTCCCTACGGCGATCCTACATCCGACCGGGTCGGGTATTTCGCCGGACTGATACGGGATCAGCTGGTTGACATCAGGGAAGACGGTTCCCTCTGGTTGAATCAGGATTATTTTGACTTTGCCTGCGGCCTGACCATGACCAACGACGGCAGGTGGCAAAAACTCTTCGGTCTTCCCAGGCGCAGTGAGGAGACGGAGTTGACCCAGCAGCACTGCGACCTGGCCCTTGCCATCCAGCAGGTCACCGAAGACGCTGTTATCCGCATGGCCCGCGAAGCGCGGCGCCTGACCGGATCGACCAACCTCTGCCTGGCAGGCGGGGTGGCGCTCAACTGTGTGGCCAACGGCAGACTGCAAAAATCCGGCATCTTCGACCGGATCTGGATCCAGCCTGCTGCCGGCGATGCCGGCGGCGCACTGGGAGCGGCACTGGCCGCCTTTTACATCGGCAACGGCAAAGAACGGCAGCCCAACGGCAACGACGACAGTATGCTTGGATCGTATCTGGGGCCCGAATATTCAGACGATGAGGCAGTCGCAAGGCTGCGCCGTTTCGGGGCCGTGCTGCAGCGCTGCGAAACCCTTGAGGAAACCTGCAACCGAACCGCGGTTCTGCTGGACAGCGGCAATGTAATCGGCTGGTTTCAGGGACGGATGGAGTGGGGGCCGAGAGCTCTGGGCAACCGCAGCATCATAGCAGATGCCCGCAACCCGGAGATGCAACGCAAGCTGAACCTGAAAATCAAATATCGTGAAGGGTTCCGGCCATTTGCCCCCTCTGTGCAGCAGGAACATGCCGGCGATTACTTTGACACGTCCGTTCCCTCACCATACATGCAATTTGTGGCGGATGTCGTGCAAAAGCGGCGTAAAACACTGCCGGAGAATTTTCACGGTCTGTCGCTCAGGGACAAACTCTGCCATCTGCGTTCGGATATCCCGGCGGTCACCCACATCGACTACTCGGCCAGGTTGCAGACCGTTCAGCGCGAGACCAACCCGCGCTACTGGCAGCTGATCGAAAGTTTCCGTAAATTGAGCGGCTGCGCGGTAATCGTCAATACCAGCTTCAACGTCCGCGGCGAGCCGATCGTGATGACACCTGAAGACGCCTATCGCTGCTTCATGCGCACCGAAATGGACTATCTGGTGATCGGCAACATGATCTTGGACAAGAGGGTGCAGCCTGTCTGGCGGGAGAGTGCCGACTGGCACAAAGAATATGCACTTGATTGAAAGGAAAGTACCGGCATGGAAATTCTGATTGAATTCTGGCAGTTTCTGAAGGAACGTAAAAAATGGTGGCTGCTGCCGATGATCGTAGTGCTGCTTCTGGTTGGACTGCTGCTGACCATGACCAGCGGCACGGCCATTGCGCCCTTCATATACACGTTATTCTAATTCCAGGTGACTACATGAAACAGAACCTGCTTCATACACGAGTTCAGTCGCTGGAAACCATGGCGGTGCTGGCAGCGTTTTTCCTGATCCTTTCGATCGTCACCGGCCGGGAATCCTTTGTCTGGCCGGCGCTGGTCCTGCTTGCAACCGGTTTGTTCCTGAAACCGCTGGCTGCAAAGGTAACACGAGGGTGGCTGAAGGTAAGCGAAATCATCGGCGCCGTCGCCAACCGGATCATACTGACGCTGCTCTTTGTGGCAGTGCTTACCCCGATTGCACTGCTGTTCCGGATTTTTACAAGAAACCCTCTCAATATCAGGCGCAATCACAGGACGGTTTCATATTTCCAGGAGCGGAACCATACCTTCACCGCCGAAGACCTTGAAAAAATGGGATAGCTGGAAAGTCAAATCTGGGTCAGAAATACCAACCGAGCGGCCCACTTGCATCTCCCGCCCTTAACAGATCCGCTTCCGCCTCACTGTTACGTCCCAAAGCCTTCAGCAATTCACCCCTCAGCCTGAAATAGAGCGGTTGGGGGCTGCTCTCTATTGCAGCGCTGAGATCGGTGATCGCCGCCAGGTACTGTCCATCGGCTGCCAGCGCCTCGCCACGGTGCGAGTACAGGTTGTGAAGGTACGGCCTCCAGCCTGGAGTCACCAACTCGATCGCAGCACTGTAATCGGCAACGGCGGCCCGGTTGTTTCCCACGGATTGATGGTACATGCCCCGCCGCCAGTAAGCCGCTGAGGACGGGGCATGCTCGATGGTACGGGTCCACATTGCAGCACCGTTATCCCAGAACGTTATGAGGCGGTATGACATGGCCGCGTAACCTGACAGCAGCAGGACAAGAGACACCGCAACCATCCTGCGCATTAGGACCGGGCGCCCTTCCAGATGCCTGTGCAGCCCGATGAAAAGCGCTGAGGCCATGATGCAGGGCGCCACCGCCGGAATGTAGGTGAAGCGGGCCGCATACCCCTGATCCCCGTTCTGCAGAAACGAAAGCACCGGCAGCAGCGGAATCACGAAAAGCAGCCAGGTCGTGCCGACCCAGAGCCTGCCGCGCATGTTCCACATCAGAAACACGCAAATCACGATCACCAGGGCGGTTGCAATTCCATACGGAAGGAGCGGAACCGGATCCGGGATAATGTGGTAGGGGGTGATCCCGGCCGGCCAGACCAGATAGCGAATATACTGCAGGAGTGCGTTGCCGGACACCAGCAGGCGCTCATGCCAGGGGAACATCTCATTACTGATCAGTACAACCAGGCTGCTGCTACCCGCTAAGACAATGGTGACGACAGTCACCAGCGCCGACAGCGCAAGGAACGGCAGCTTTTCAATCACCAGGGCCGGCAGCCTCCCCTTTTCCCAGCGACCTGCCGGATAACGGTCCAGCACCAGCAGCATCAACGGCAGGACAACGCTGATTGACTTGGCCATCAGTGAGCAGGCGAACAGCCCCAGCGAAAGCAAGTACAAGGCAGGAGAGGTCCTGCCCGACTCCTGCACACGAACCCAGCGCAGGTAGCAGAGCGCGGATGAAAAGGTGAACAGGCCGTTGAGGACATCCTTCCGTTCCACCACCCAGGCCACCGACTCCACCCGCAACGGATGGATACCCCACAGCAGCCCAGAAAGCAGCAGCGCGGCGGAATACAGCCCCGCACGTTCCACCCTCTTTCCCGCCATATCCAGCAAGCATTCGGCGATCAGCACCACCAGCGCCGTATTAACGGCATGCAGCACGATATTGGTCAGGTGATAGCCGGTCGGGTTCAGTCCCCATAAATAGTAATCTACAGCAAACGATATCCAGGTCAGCGGCATCCACCACCCGGCGTGCGGCTCGCGAAAGGCCCCTGAGACCATATTCCAGTCAAGCGTGCGGATAAGCGGGTTTTCCAGAACATAGTCCGGATCTGAAAAATTGACAAAACCGCAGGACAGCGCCCGCAGGTAAACCAGCAGGCAGATGACGGCCGCTGTTGCCGCAATCATTTTTACAGGAATTTTGGAGAAGCTCATTTTTAATTGCTCCGCAGGTTTCGGTCAGACTGCTGTCAGGTTATGGCGCCAAAGGACCCGTCTTGCCACGGTTGAAATCATTTTCAGCTTCAGCCTGCCTCCCCAGCGCCTGCAGGGCCTGGCCGCGATGGTAATAATAGAGCGGCAGTGAAGTCCCGTCCAGCGACAGCGTGAAATCGGCCACGGCCTCTTCGTATCGGTGCATTCCGGCCAGTGCCGTTCCGCGCAGGTCATAAAGTTCGTGGATAACCGGCAGCTTTGCACGGGCGGCAAACTCAATGGCTGCGGAAAAGTCCTCATATGCCGCCTGGAAATTGCCGGCATCGAGGTAATACATGCCACGCTTCTGGTAGGAGCTGCCACGGGGCTGCATCTCTATCACCCGGCTCCAGAAACTCGCTGTATTTTCCCAGACACCGATCATCCGGTATGTCATCGCACCATAGAAAAGTATAACGGCCACGGGCAGAACTGCCAGGTACATACACAGGCGGAGTTTCCTGACATCCTCCGCCCTGCTGCAGACTACCGCAAGCAACATTGCCAGGGCAATGGACGGAGCCACTGACGGAAGATACGTATAACGGGCAGCATATGCCTGGATACCGTTCTGCAGAAAGGCCAGAACCGGCAGAAGCGGAAGAATGAAACAGGAAAACGTCACCAGAGGCCATCCGGATTTTCTTCCGGCATACAGGCACGCTGCCACACCTGCCAGGAGCACGAGCGTTGTTATGGTATAAGAAACCGGTAACGGGTTGGGCAGCACATACAACGGCAGTATCCCGAATGGAACCAGCTGCAGACGGATATATTCAAAAACGGCATTTCCGGAGACCAGCAGACGTGAATACGGCGACAGGAATTCCAGGGGCTGGAGAAAATCATTCCGCGCCCCCCAATAGACGGTTATACACGAGAGTAGAAACGACATCACGAAAAAGGGGATCTTTTCGACGACAAGCGGTAGCAGACCTGCCCTGTTCAGGCGCGCCAGCGGATACCGGTCAAGCATCAGCAGCATGAAAGGCAGCACGACACTGACCGGCTTTGCCATCAGGGAGCAGGAAAACAGCAACAGGCAGACAGCGTACTTTTTAGTTGAGACCGCATCCCATCCGACCGTCCGCCTCATTTCCGCATAAACGAGGTAGCTGTGGATCGTACCAAGTGTAAAAAGCCCGTTCAGCACATCTTTACGCTCCGACACCCACGCCACCGACTCCACCCGCAGGGGATGGAGACCCCACAAGAGACCGGCCAGCAAAAGTGCGGCCGGATAAAAGCGTGACTCGCGCACCCGGCTACCAGCACTCCGCATTAACCTGTCCGCAAGCAGCACCACCAGCCCGGTATTCAGCGCATGAAGCACGATATTGGTCAGATGGTAGCCGGCCGGATGCTGCCCCCACAGGAGATAATCAATGACAAAGGATATCCGGGTAAGCGGCATCCACAGTCCGACATACGGCCGGGTCAGTATCGCAAGCAGGCTGTCCGTATCCGGACGGGCGACGGCAACGGCCTGCAGCAGGTAATCCGGATCGTCGAAGTTGACAAAATCGCAAGTAAGCGCACGCAGGTAGGCCAGAAGGGAGATAATCCCCGCTATCACAGCCATGCTTTTAGCGCTCCGCCAGCTTCGAGTCATTCTCATTCCGCTTTGTACCATATGATCGGGCCGGGCTCAGCAGCACCACGGCGCAGGTCATCCTCGCCTTCCACTTTCCTGCCGAGCACCATCAGCGATAATCCGCGGTGATGAAAATAGGCCGGTGCCGGAAAGAGGGATATGGCATTGGTGAAATCCAGCACCGCCTCTTCATGACGTCCGAGCCTTGCCAGTGCCTCACCACGGATAGCGTACAGGTTGAATACCTCCGGCATGCCGACACTTGATGCTATCTCGGCCGCACGCCCGAGATCGTCCACCGCCTCGGCATACCGGCCCTTTTCCAGGTAGAACCGCCCCCGGTCACTGTAGGCCCTGCCGATCGGCTTCAATTCGATCATTCGCGACCAGTAGCTCCCCGTATCTTTCCAGTAGCCGATAAGATGAAAAGAGATGCCCGCGTAAATAAGCAGTAGCGTGGCAAAAGCGGCCGCCAGCGCCCGCTGCTGCCACACCCCTGTTTTTCCGGCTTTTGCGCATAGCACCATGGCAACCGCGACACATGGCGCCACGGAAGGTAGATAGGTAAAACGGGCGGCCATGATCTGGTCGCCGTTCTGGAAAAGTGCCAGCGCCGGCAGCAACGGCAGCAGGAAGCATAGCGCCAGCGCTGTGATCCATGGACGCGCCCGCACCACGGCCAGGCAGGCGCCGAGAGTCACTACCGTAATGATCGTGGCCAGGGTAAATGAGAGCGGCAGTTGGCCGGGGAAGGGATACAACGGCAGGATGCCCAGCGGGAACAGCAGCAGGCGGCAATAATGAAAGACCGCATTGCCGGACACCAGCAGCCGCTGCCCCAGCGGAAACACGTCATAGGGGACCAGCACGTTACTGTCCGCTACCAGAGCAACCGTCAGGATCGACATCAGCAGGGACAGCAGCAGGAAGGGGGTCTTTTCGACAATCAACCGCCCAATGTTTTCCCGCCCCGCCCTCTCCAGCGGATAGAAGTCCAGAACCAGCAGCACCACCGGAAGAACGACGCTGACCGATTTTGCCATCAGCGAACAGGCAAACAGCAGCAGTGAGAGCATCCATGCCGATCGGAACGGCTTTCCAGCCTGCCTGGCGCGCACATAAGCCAGGTAGCAGAGCACCGAAGACAGTGCAAACAGGCCATTCAGGACGTCCTTGCGCTCCGTCACCCACGCCACCGACTCCACCCGCAACGGATGAATTCCCCACATCAACCCTGCCAGGAGGAGGATCAGGGGGTACTTCAGCCCTTCATTGACGGTCTCCGCCCGGGGAGAATCGAGAAGTACCGTCTTTGAACAATTGATTTCCGGGACTTGCCGCTGCTGCATCAAACTGTCGGCAATCAGGACCACCAGCATGGTATTGACCGCATGCAGCACGATGTTGGTCAGATGATAGCCCAGCGGGTTCAGCCCCCAGAAATGGTAGTCCAGCGCCAGTGATATCCAGGTAAGCGGCATCCAGAAGCCGGCATACGAACCGCCGAAGGCCTTTGCCAGCAACTCCATGTCCAGTTCGCGGATCATTCCATTATTCAGGACATAGAGGGGATCATCGAAATTGACGAAACCGCAGGAGAGCGTCCGCAGGTAGACCAGCAGGCAGAGAAAACCGGCTGCAGCGGCAACGATACGTGGGGGGTATTTCCTGTCAGTCACACGAATTCCTTTCCAACCAGACCAGCGGTGCGGGGGTGTTACCGGCACGCCGGAAATCCGCGGCAGCCTCGTTCATGCGCCCCACCCCCTCCAGCGCCAGTCCCCGCCTGAAGTAATAACCTCCATATGGGCAAAGGGAAATGGCGCTGGAGAATTCGTCCACCGCCTCGACGTACTTCTGCTGCAATCGCAGCGCCTCGCCAAGATACGCATGGAGATTGAAAATTTCCGGCAGTTCCGCACGACGTGCGTATTCCAGAGACATGGCCAGATCCCCTGCGGCGGCAGAAATGTTTCCAACGGCGAGGCGATACAGGCCCCGCTCCTTGTAAGCCCTGCCGCTCGGCTTGATCTGTATGACCCGCGACCAGACTGTTTCGGTGCTTTTCCATACGCCGATCTGCAAAACCGTTGCGGTTGCATAACAAGCAAAAATCAAAACCGCCGCCAGTAGCGGCAGCAATCGTTTCAGCCGACCATCCCCGGACGGCTTGCTGGCCACCAGGCAGAGGCTGCTGAGCAGAATCGTCGGCGCGACCGACGGAAGATAGCTGAAGCGGGCGGCAAAGGCCTGCAATCCGTTCTGAAAGAAGGCCAGCACCGGCAGCAGCGGCAGAATCAGGCAGAGTGCAGCTGCAATGATTGCCCGCTTCCGCCTTGACAGGTACAGTACGGCACCTGCCATCACGATCGCGGCTGTTTTTAACGCGTAGGTCGCAAGCTCAGCCAGGTCGATGATATGCAGCGGCATGATCCCTGCCGGTAACAGCATGAGACGGCAGTAATCGAAGATGGCGGCGCCCGAAATCAGCAGGCGTTGCAGTGGCGTCAGACTGTCCGTCGACGCCAGAATGCCGTTGTGGCTGGCAAACACCAGTGTCAAAACGGCCATTGCCATGGAACAGGCCAGGAAAGGCACTTTTTCAATTACGGTCCGGATGTAGTTGTATTTCCGGAAGCGCCCCAGCGGGTACCAGTCCAGCACCAGCAGCACCAACGGCAACACGACCGTCACCGGTTTGGCCATCAGCGAGCAGACGAACAGAAACAGGGAAAACAGGTAAGCCGGGAGGCCGGAACCGTTTTCATCCGACTCGCGCACATAACGCAGATAACAGAGCAGGGAAGAGAATGCAAAAAGCCCGTTAAGCACATCCTTGCGCTCCGTCACCCAGGCCACCGATTCCACCCGCAGCGGGTGGACACCCCACAACAGGCCGGCCAGCAGCAGTGAGAGCGGATACAGGTATTTGACCTGGCCCCCGTGTTCCTCGCTCACCCTGCGACTCATCAGCCTGTCAGCCACTAACACCACCAGCCCGGTATTGGCCGAATGCAGCAGAATATTGGTCAGGTGGTAACCCAGCGGATTCAGGCCCCAGAAATGGTAGTCCAGCGCCAGGGACATCCAGGTCAGCGGCATCCAGAAACCGGCATGCGAGCCGCTGAATACCTTTGCCAGGCCTTCAGGATCCAGTTTCCGGATGAGTGGGTTGTTCAGCACGTATTCGTGATCGTCAAGGTTCACGAACCCGCAGGTCAGAGCGGGCAGGAACACAAGCAGGCAGATTGCGGCGGCGGTAGCGGCAACCGCGCCGGCATCCGCTTTCCACTGCAGTCGCGCTTCCATCTCAGTTGCTGCCACTGTTCCGGCCGGCGCCGTACTGCTGCAGCAGCTGCTCGAAACGCGGGTTACCCCGCAGCGCCACCAGCTCCTCCAGATCCCCGATGGAGCGGTAATCTGCATACCCTCGCTGCAGCGCCTTTTCCAGCCAGGTCAGCGCAAGCTCCTGCTGTCCGTTCCGCAGAGCCAGCCAGGAGAGGATATATGCCACCACCGGGAAGTTGTCTCCGCGGCTCTCGATCTGCTGATACCTGCTGAGAGCCGTAGCCAGGTCCCCCCTCAGCAGGGCCAGGTTTGCAAGTTGCATGGCGATATCCACCGCTTCCGGCTGCAGCGCTTCGGCTCGACGGTAAGTCTGCTCGGCCAGATCATACTTCCCCTGTTTTTCGTAGATGATACCGAGTTGCGTCACCCCCATGACATGGTTCGGGAAAAGCCGCAGCAGGTCGTTTGTGTAATGCATGGCCTTGTCGTAATCCCCGGTAACGCCGTATATCCGCCCCAGGCCATACAGCACGTAGGTATTCGAAGGTTCCAGCGCATAGGCGCGCTGGTAGGCTTCAATTGCTTCCTTGACCATTCCGCCACCGGCGCGTTCATACGCCTGGGCAAGGCTGACCCATGAAGATGCAAACTCCGGCGACTTGGCAACGGAATCGCTCCAGAGGGTTACCGAGTCTCTCCAGGCGCCGGTCCGTTGAAAGGAGGCCACAGACAGCGAGGCGAACAGAATAAAGATGGCCGCCGGAAACAGCGGCGTCAGCCGGCCGGAAAACAGGGCACGCAACTGCAGGCAGCCGGCGCCGGCCAGAGCCGCAAACCCTGTCATGGGAAAGTACACATAGCGGTCATTCATCAAGGTCAATAACGGCACGATCTGGGACACCGGCAGAAATGCGACGCAGGAGACAAGCGCCCAGAAAGCGAGTGTACGGTCATAGCGGAACAGCCTGTAAACGAGCCAGGCTACAACCGCAAGGAAAACCCCGGCCGCAACGACCGTAATGTCAGGCGAAGTGTAAACGGTCGGATTGTAGAGCACGTTCAGACCGGACGGCCAGAACAAAAAAACCAGGTAGCGGCAGAATACCGGTAGCATGCTGTAGAAGGTGGCCAGGGGGCTTCCGCCGTGGTAAGGGACCCTTCCGCCACCGGCGCCGTCCCAGTTGTCACCGGCGGGAGCCTGGCTCTGCATGGTCATTACCACCGAAAAGCCAGCCGCAATAACGAAGGGAATCTTGTCCAGCCACCAACGGTGACGAGACAGGGCCGCTACCGCCTTAATGCCTTCCTGATCCGGTCCGGCCTCACCGGTGCCAGCTTGTTCAAACGTTTTGCCGGTTACCGGTTTATACCGGCTCGCAAAGCAGTAATCATAGAGAACAATTACCACCGGAAAAATGACGGCCACCGACTTTGAAAGCAGGGCACATGCGCAAAATATCACCGCGCCGCAGTAGTTCAGCAATCGTTTGCGCCCGTCCGTTTCCAGGTAACGCCGGTAAGCCTCCCATGCCAGCAGGAAGAACAGCATGGCCAGCAGGTTCTTGCGCTGGGAAACCCAGGCCACGGACTCGACCTGCAGCGGATGCAGCAGGAAAACAGCAGCACCGACTGCGGCCATCATCCGTTCTCCATGCAGACTAAAGAAGAGCCGGTAGAGCAGGAGCCCATTGACGGCGTGCAGGGACAGGTTGGTAAGCAAGTATCCGCCGGCCCACATCTTCCACAGTTCGAAATCCAGCATGTATGAGATCAGGTGCAGGGGGGCGTAGTTGCCGAAATACTGACCGCTGAAAACCCTCCGGACATGCTCGACCGAAAGACCGTACACCATCGGGTTGTCCATGACATAGAAATCGTCATCCCAGACCACCTGGAAATCGTGACCGATGATCCGCCCGTACACCAGCAGTGTCGCTGCCAGCAGCAACAGCAGCGGGGGCAGGTGATAACGCAATCCGCCCGGCAGGCCGGTTGAGTGCAATTTATCCGATATATGCGCCATTATGCTCTCTTAACCCATTATCAGGTGCCGGGTTGAATCAATTTCAACGACAGCGGCAACTCCGCTCCGGCCAGAATATGGGCAGGAATAATAAACATTAACATCGACCTCGGCATTACTCGACGATGACAACCAGAACTAGCGCCCCTCTCCCCTGCGTGCATGATACTCCTCCAGCATCAGCAACCCCACCTGGCGCCATCTCTTGTGTTTGACCAGCCGCGCCGCAAGCGCCCCCACCTTCTCAGGTTCTCCGTGATCAAAGTATATGCGGCTCAACAGGATATGGTCGGATTCATCCAGCGGGCCGGGTTTCATCGCCTGCCCGTCACACAGGAGGGCCGTCCTTTCATCTCCGGCGGCACGGTAACCGTCAGCAAGCATGAACCACTGCTGCCGCCTGGTTTCCACCTTCGGCACCGTATCCCCGAACAGGGTGATGGCATCTTTCCAGACCATGCCGCGCAGATGGCTTGCCGTCGCCAGCGCCAGAACTACGGCAACCGAAACCGCGACAGCAGCCCGCCTTGCGGCTGCATCGGCAAGATGGTTATGCAGCTGGCCGCCAGTCCAGGCTGCAAGCCCTGCGACCCCCAACATTGGAAAATAGAGATAACGGTCGTTCATGATAGTTATCAACGGCACGACCTGGGAAACCGGGAGCAGTCCCAGAAAAAACAGGGCATACCAGAAACATGCCGATTTTGATAGTCGATAAACACCGATACCTGCAAGAACAAGGATCACGGCGAGGCCGGTTCCGATTGCGACTTCCGCATCAAATGCTGTCCGCAACGGTGGATCGTAGATGGCGCTGAGAATTTCCGGCGCCGGCCAGAACAAAAGCCGCATGTAGCCCGCCAGGACCGTCAGCATGGTCATGGGCAGTACCACAACAGCTGCCGGAGGATACTCGGCCCGCCCGCCGCCGCTCTCCATGGATTGAAAAGCAATGGTTATGCCTGTAACTACAAGCGCCGCCAGCAGGTACGGTATTTTTTCACGGTGAGACCTTATATTTTCGCCTTCCGGTCGATGCAACCGGTCATACATGACCAGCATCAGCGGGAAAATCACCGCTACCGACTTGGACAACAGCGAGATCAGTATCGCCGCCAACGAGACCGCGTACCAGGCCATGGCCGGCCGGCCTGTCGACTCCCGGTAGCAGAGCCAGGCGTGAAAGGACATCAGGAAAAAGAGCATCGCCAGCAGGTTCTTGCGCTGGGAGAGCCAGGCAACGTTTTCCACCTGCACCGGATGCACCAGGAACAGGGCGCAGCCGAAAAACGCCCCCCATTTCCAGAACCCCTGCCGCAGCAGCAGGCCATACAACAGCAGCCCGGAAACGGCATGGCAGAGCAGGTTAGTCAGCAAAAAACCAAACGGCTGCATTCCCCATACGGCATGGTCCAGCATGTAGGAAAGGATCTGTACAGGGGCGTAGTTGCCGCGATAATTGGTCGTGAAGGCCGATACGATGTTCTCTGCGGAGAAGCCGCGGATGGCCGGATTTTCCGTGATATAGAAAGGATCGTCCCAGGTGGCCAGAAACGAGTGAGTCAACACCTCCCGGTATGTGGCAAAGGCAAGGATGAGCAACAGTGCCAGCGGCGCTCCATGGACTGACAGATGGGTACGTATCCGGGTAACCGCGAGCACCATTGCCTAGCCCACCTGCTTTCCGGGTTTTCCGAATATGGCAAATGCAACCGCCAGCAGCGATAAACAGGCTGAAATCGCTACTCCGGCCAGAAAGGGACGATCGGAATATGTCAGTTTGACTTTGTGCCGGCCGGCCGGGACATTAATGGCAACCTGGGAGACGGCTGTCTCGACAAGAGGTACGGAAGCACTGTCAACAGTCGCGGTAAATTTGGGATTATACAGAACATTGAGAACAAGTTCAGCCCCGGAGTCCCGTTCAACATCAATCACCATCGAATTGACCTTGAAAGAGGAGGCGATGGAACTGTCGCGACCGGTGTCCGCCCAGTAAGCCATCGGCCGGGCCTCTGCATCATAGAACACATTACGAAATGCATCACGCTTCATCAACTTGAAACTGTTTCCAACCGGAGGCGGAATGCGCGCGTCGACAACATACCAGCGCACACCCCATATCCGGAAATATTCAAAGGTTTCAGGAGTAACCTCAAAAGGCATGCCGGAAGGCAGGTTATAAACCGAACTGTTAATCAGTCCGAGTGTCGCCCGGTGGTTCCTGTCGGGAACCAGGGCATTGTATCCTCCAAAATGATACAGCCCCCAGAGCGATGCGTAGTTGTACCCGAGCAGTGGCGCGGACAAACCCGGAAGCGCTTTCTCGTCATCCAGCGGCACGTCCAGTCCGGCACTGACAATCCTGCCTCCACCATTCCCAATCATGTCGGACAGTGGCTCTACCAGAGGTATCCTGTCATCGAAGCGGATGAAGGCATGCTGAGGGCCGACGGTATGCAGCAGCACCATGTTGCCGACATGCAGCGCCAGCAGTACTACAAAAAAAGCTTTTACAGGATATTGGCCTGCACCCCGCATCTGATCGAATCGCTTGTAAAACCAGTCCGCTCCGAATGAAGCCGTCACAGCAAGAAAGAAGCTCGTAAAAAAAACCAGCTTAAAGGGGGTTCTGAATTTGTTGTATACCGGGACATGGTAGATAAGCCCGGTTAAAGGGGTTTTCCCTGCCCAAAGCAACGCAAACAGCGCCAGAGAAAAGAATACTGCGGCAATCCTGCCATCAGCCTGCTTATTGAACCAGACAGCTGCAACAATGATGAATACAAACGGGATGAAACCTATGTGAGAAATGAAATGCTGGTCGTTCCAAAAATTGAAACCCACCTCCCTGAACGGTGCGATCAGTCCGTTCAGCCACATTGCAAGATCATAGGATCCATCCGAGTAATCGTTCCATGACAGAAGACTGCTGCGTGATGCAGAGGCGGCGGCTTCGCGAACCCCCTGCAGAAGAGCTGGAAACGATACTACAGCGGCAGCCGTATTGCTCAGGAGACAGCGGCACGTCAAGCGTAAAAGGCCCTGACCTTCACCCGCAATTGCCCGTGCCTTGACGGCAGACAACAGCACAAGCGCCATCAGCTCAAAGGTCATTACGTACAAGGCGTGCTGGGGGTGTGCCGACAGTATCAGCGAAACCTTCAGCAGCATCAGGACAGCAAAGTCAACCCGGGAGAATCTTCTCGCCTGCCGCAGGGAAAAAAGCAGAATCCACGGCAGGTAAGCCGCACACCCGGAAAGATGAATCCAGGAATTGCTGACAGTTATGACGAAGGCGCTGAAGGTCCAGGCCAGAGCGCCCAGGCAGCAGCAAAGCTCTTTAAGTTCAAAAAATCGGGTAAGAAAATAGAACCCCAGAACTGCAACCGTGAGATGAAACAGAGCCAGGATTTCCATTGTTCCGAAATAATGCCCCAGCAGCAAACCGCTCAATCCGGTAGCGAGGTAGTTCGGCAGATAGAGCGCATGGGCCTGAATTCCCGTTGGAATGCCCAGGTACTGGTGGAAGTTGAACAAGGGGAATTCGCCACTGGCAACAGCCCTGAAATTATCAACAAACAACGGAAAAAACAGAACCCGGTTGTCGTCCTGAAGGAAGAAATAGGGATGTCGTGCCTCTATGACGCCGAACATGAACAGAGTCAGAGTGATGAGCAGCAGCGGGTACCTGTTGTTCAGAAATTTATATTCAAAAAGCCTGGTCATCTTTTGTTGCGGCTCCATTCTGGGCATGTGGCGCGTCAGCTCTGGAAGTCGATCCCGCTGTAGAAGCAGTCCTGGCAGAGCGGCAGCGCTTTGCGGCCATGGGTTGCCTGAATCCGGCGAAACTCGCGATATTGCATTCCGTTCCAAATCGATATGGCGCTGTTTTCCTCGCCGGTTCCCATCACAAAAGGCGAAACGGCACAGGTGGCGAACTGGCAGCAGGGCACGGCACGACCGTCATGACAGAACACCATGATCTTCCAGACCCAGTCACAGGGAGTGTTCCTGGGCAGATAGTGGACCCTGCTTTCCGAGGGACTGCTGACGCCGGAATCCTCGAAAGTCCTTCCGTAACGCAATGTGAACTGCAACCCGTGTTCCCGGCAGAAGCGGCGCACCGCCATCTCCTCATGTCGGTTGTGCTCGAAGAGAACATAGTCCACAACCACCATGCAGCGCAGTCCCAGACGGCGGCGTTCATCCTCGAAGCCGGCGATGTTGGCCAGCACCGTCGCCACATCCCCGCCCCGGTGATACACCCCGTAAACATCCTGGGTGAACCCGCTTACCGCCACCTTGCAATAGTCAATGCCGGCCCTGAGGATTTTTCCGGACACTTCCCTGTCCAGCAGCATGCCATTGGTCGAAAGCATGGTGGCAAGCCCCCGCCGCGAGGCATACGAGACCATGTCAGCCACCCTCCTGTTCAGAAGCGGTTCGCCGGTAGCGTACAGCGAAACCAGCAGAGTGTCACGGTGCAGGTCATCGACAATAGAACTGAAACACTCCATCGTCATCGAACCGAGCGGGGTTTTCAATTCCGTCTGGCCGGATATGTCGATCAGGTCCGCGCGCGATCTGCGGCAGGTAACGCAATACATGTTGCAGTGGCTGGATATGTCCAGCAAGGCCAGCGTCGGGGCATGCCCCGCCACTTCGGACCTCCTGCGGAAAGCCGAGGTATTGGCGAGTGCGTTGCGCAGCTTCCGCAAGGATACCCGTCCCTTGCGCAGTAACAACCACAGCAGCAAAAGGCGCTGTTTCTGGTGGTTGAAACGCTGCACCAGGTTTGAAATCATCACTGATCCTTCCGGTACATTTCATTCAGGAACAACGACAGCTGAATATTATTCACGTTCATCGGGTAATTGATGCTTTCACACCTTTCAAGACCGGGCACGGACAACAGCAGTGACTGGATGTCCCGTGCAGAAAGCACGTGGTGATGCACCTCTTCATGCTCAAGGTCAAAACCGGTTTTCATTCGAAGCCAACCGTGCATGATGAGCTGCCCGGTTCTAAGCAGCAGGCTCCCTTCGGCAGGATAGCAGGCCAGCACATGCCCTCCCGGTTTGAGCACACGCATGGCTTCGCCCAGAACCGCAGCCGCCGTCGCAGCATCAAAGTGTTCCAGGGTCGCCAACAGCTGAATCACGTCGAAGCTTTCATCCCTGAACGGAATTTGCAGGGCGCTGGCCTGAACAACCGGCAGTTCCGGGTGAAGCGCGCTGAAGTATTCCAGCTTGAAGCGGTCTATATCCAACCCTATGAAACTGGCTTCAGCCTTCTCCCGTGCGCTGACGAACGGATAGTGCTCGCCGATACCGAAACCGATATCGAGAGTCAGCGCTGCCGGCAGGAGTGTACGCCGGCTGGCAGCATACTGATGGTAGCTGTTGTAGAGACGGCTTATTAAAGACCTGCTAAAATAGGCAACCTGCTTGGCATCAATGAAGTGCTGCCGCTCCGTTTCATTTACCTCGCTGAAGCTGACAAGCTCTTCAGCCACAAAGCAGGGGATGCCGTTGACAACCCTGAACGTAGCCTGACAGCTGCCACACAGCAGCGTTTCCGGCACCGGGCATGACAGGCGACCTGACGCGCATGAGATGCAAACCAGCTTATCCAGGATTTTATTCAGAGGCTCCGGCACTTCAGGCTCCAGTTTATGTACTGCGTAATCCCCAGCAGAACGAACCCACCATCCACCGAACCTCCGCGATGCTCCTGCCAGTAACGCTCCACCTGGTCCCAACGCAGGGAAGTCAGCTTGCCGCGGGCCGTCACGATCAGATCTCCAAAAACCGTCGACATGGGGCCGTCCCCCCTGAACCAGCTGTCAACAGGCGGAAGAAAACCGGCTTTGGGACGCCGCAGAGCTCCCGGTGGAATTTTCCCCTCAAGAGCGGCTCTCAGGATTCGCTTGTTCTGGCCCAACGTGCGCTTGGCATCGTCACCCAACCCCAGGCAGAAGCTGACCATTTCTTTTCCCAGCAGCGGCACCCGCACCTCCAGGCCATGAGCCATGCTCATACGATCCACCTTGGCCAGAATCCCGGGCAGGTGGAACTGCAGGTCTGCAATCTGGCAGGCTGCGAGATACGATCCGCCGTCTGAGGCGCGGCTGATCACAGCGGCGTATTCTCCGACCGGATCAGTGGCAGCGGTTGCATCCAGCAGGTCTCCTGAATACAGCCGCTGTTTCAGATCATCACCGAATATCCTGCGAAAAGAGGCGTGATCCCGTAACGGACCGGCTTCAGCAGCGGCCAGCAGCCGTTCCGCAACCATGCGCACTCCGTAACGCCGGTCATCCAAAGGAAGGCGCCGGACAAGGCTCCTCGCGCTGCGGCGCAGCGGCGCCGGGATCTTCCGGATCAGCGGGGTCAGATCTCCGGCCCGGTATGTGCCATACCCCGCCAGCAGTTCATCCGCGCCGTCTCCTGCCAGAATGACCGTTACCCGCTGCCGGGCAAATGACGACAGCTGATAGAGCGGAAAGCATGAGGCATCGGCCAGCAGCTCTCCCATGGCAGCCAGCGTCCGCTCTATAACCGGCACATCCCAGGCAAAGGTCAGCAGATGGTCACGGATCTGCAGATGGCGGGCATAACATTCTGCAGCAGCGCTTTCGTCAAACGCTGCCTCGGCAAACCCCAGGGTAAAGGCCTCCGGGGAGTGCCCGCCCGCCGCAGCCGCCAATGCCACACTGTACGAGTCAAGTCCGCCGGAGAGGAATACCCCCAATGGAACATCCGCGACAGTCTGACGGTTCACGGAAGAATTAAGTGCATCACTGAAGCGCCCGACTGTTTCCGGATTAAAATGCAGAGCAGCAGCGTCGGCTGCCGGCGACCAGTAGCGCTTCAGGCTCAGCCCGGCGGCATCGACCCGCAACAGGCAGCCGGCTTCGAGCTGACAGACCCCCTGCAGGCCGGTGCCTGGAGCGGGAAGATAGTTGAAGGTAAAATAGCGGTCAAGGTCTTCCGCATCCTGTTCCGGACAGGGGTTCAGGGGACCGAAAAGCGCCAGCAGCTCGGAGGCGAAGAAGATATCGCCTCCCCTCAAGTTGTAAAACAGGGGCTTGATGCCGATCTGGTCACGCACCAGGTACAGTGCGCGTTCCTGCCGGTCGAACAGCGCAAAGGCAAACATCCCGTCCAGCCTGTCCAGCGCCTTTTCACCCCATTCCTGCCAGGATGCCAGCAGCACCTCCGTATCGGAGCGGGTCCGGAAACCATGGCCAAGCCGCTCCAGGTCATGGCGCAGTTCCCGGAAATTATATATTTCCCCGTTGTAGGTGAGCACGAAACGGCCGTCAGCTGAATGCATCGGCTGGCCGGCATCCGTGCTGAGATCGATGACCGCCAGCCGGGCATGCCCGAGAAAAAGGCCCGGTTCTACATGGCGCCCCTCACCGTCCGGCCCCCGGTGTCGGACAGCCCTGATATTGCGGGACAGTTCCTCTGCCGGCCAGACTTTGTGAGCATCACCGAAGGAGAATATTCCGGTTATTCCACACATGAATCATTCACCCGTATCGGCCGAAAAGCATGGTTTTAAGGTTCCGGAAATAATAGCGCATATACTTTGTGAACAGCGGTGTCTCCTGAAACCTGCCCGTCAGCCAGGGCAGTATGGCCTCCTTGATCAGCAGCAGCGGGATTCTGGGTATGAAGCCGGCATAGCGGTAGGCCTTGACACGGAAAAGCGCTTCGCCCCATTTTCGCGGCAGTATGATGATCAGGATGAAGAAATTATAGAAATGATTGAAAAAACGTAACCGTTTTCTGTCAGAAAGAAAAGTTCCGCCGGCGTGGTAATGGGCGTTCTCTCCGGTTTCCACCCCCTCCAGCTCCGATTCTGCCAGGTAACCGTTTTCAAGCGCATACCTGACAATAGCGGTGGAGGGGAGATACGAAAGATAAAAGTTGGCTATACGGGTCGGAGGATGCCGGAGAAAAAAATTCGCCGCCCGCAACTGGTCAGTCTCGTTGTCCTCCCAGGGGAAAAATATGTAATCGATACTGATTCCCATGCCGTATTTGCGGCACCACTCCACGCAATCCGCCACGTCCCGGTCCGACTCGTTTCTGTTCAGGATACCACGGCGGTTTCCGGGATTGAAGGACTGTACCCCGATCTCGATGGAATCGCATCCAGCGTTGCGCAGCAGAAGGATATCCTCTTCCGTAACCACGCCCGGATAGCCGGTGGTTTGAAACGGCACTCCGATTTCCTGCCGGTAACGGTCACAGAACTCCCGCAGCCACCCCTTGTTTATCAGGAACACGTCATCCTGAAACAGGAACGATCGCGGGTTATAGGCCTTCTTAAGCTGCTTCAGTTCCGCCATGCAGCGCTCCACGCTTTGAAAGCGCACATAGTTGCACGGATCGGGATACTGGCTGCGAATGACATCGGTTGAACAGAATGAGCAACGGAAGGGACAACCGCGGCCGCACAGGTAGAGCATGCTGGTTCCATAATCCTCTACATCCGCAAACAAAGCCCGGTCGGCAAACGGCAGCGAGTCCAGATCTTCTATCAATCGTCGCACAGGGTTGAAAACCATCTCATCACCCCGTCGGTAACCGAGATTGTATATGGACAGATCAACAGCTCCCGCCTCCAGGCTCTGCACCAGTTCCAGCAGGGCATACTCCCCTTCACCCAGAATGACGAAATCCACCTGCTGGTTGGCCAGAACCCGCTTCGGGAGCGCCTGCACCTGCACTCCGCCGAACACCGTCACCACATCGATTCTTTCCTTTACCCGGCGGGCGATATCGAGCGCCCAGAGGTAGTTGGTGGTCAGCACCGAAAAGGCCAGCACCTGTGGCTGCAGTGAAACCACGTAATCCGCGAATCGTTCGTTGTAGCCGAACAGCCGCGGGATGGCGGGGACATGCAGGAACTTGGTATCGTCAAACAGGGAGGGCTCAAAGGCAAGCAGCGTTTCAATACCATGGGCTTTCAGCATGCCGCTCAGGCAACAGACCCCGATATTTTCAGAGCCTATGCTGGGAAATACTACTCGCAAGGTATCATCTCAAATAAAAGCTGCTTCTCAAACGCGATTTCACCGTCTTTCCCCGGGACAGCACGTGCCTCGCTGACTCTCAACAGCTCCTCCGCCGAGAAACTGCCGGCGCTGGCGACATGGCGCAGTGAATAGTGCGGTGCCGCTACCGGCTGGAAGTCGTCACTGCCGGCAGCATCAAACCTGTCAGTCACAACCAGCCGATCGGCTTCGACGGAGATCTCGCGACGGTAGCCGACTCCGGCATCGGGAGAGTTGAAAATCATGGCATGCTTTAACCGGTGGACCAGCCTGTTTCCAGTGACAAAAGCCGTCAACCTCAGCAGCAGGTGCCGTAATGGCGATGGCACGTACCGGCGATGGACCGACATCCGCCCTTCCACAACCAGCATGTCGATGTCCCGATCTGCAGTATGACTGCTGACCATGGAACCGCCCTGCCAGTGGGTCACGGCAACTGCCCCGCCCGAACGCTTCCATCTCCAGCCGTAATCGACATCCGCATGGCCTGCGGAGTCATACAGGTACAGCACCCCGCCCTTCTTCCCCGCCACGAATATGCTGCAGCGTGCAGGCTGATGACGCACATATATGCCGGACTCTTTGAAAAAGAAACCGCCCCCTGTATTGCACGGCAGGGAGGTTTCATCTCCAGTCATTTCCGGAAGGTGGTGAAGTGCCCTGAAACAGGACTGGTACACATAGTGGCAGAGATAGCGGTCATCGGTTGCGGCAAGGAAATGCAAGGGAGAAGCGGCCGTCCCAAAGACTCTCCGCACGATTCCGGCTGCCATGGGGTTTGACACCGCCAGACGGACCAGGCCGTAGGGAACTATATAATCCGTATTCCTGGCGTTGATCATGACCGGTGTATTTCCGGCAACCGGAATGAAGTGGGAGATGAACTCCACGGCCCGCTCCATCGCAGCCGTAGCCCGAGGGTCTCCAGTCGTCTCATGATAGTCACAGAGACAGTCCAGTGTCACCGACAGGTAGCCGAGATCCGGACCGCCGTACTCCGGAAACCACCCTTCCGGGGACTGTCCGGCAAAAAATGTGGCCAGGCGCTGTTCCAGCCTGCCTGCGTCGACAGTGACACCCGGAATGCGGGCAGCCATCGCCAGGCCTGCCAACCCGGCCGACTCCTGGTTAAATGCTTGATGTTCGGGGTGGTCAAGCAGCCATTCGCAGGCCTTCCGGATGGCAGTTTTCAACTTTCCGTCGGGCCGGGGATAGCCACGTTTCCTGAACACCAGCCCCACGGCATAAAGGCTGAAGGCAGTGGGTGGATACCCCTCCTCGAAGGGATAGTATTCGTTGAATGAACCGCTGGCAAGCTGCTGGGAAGCCCAGAACCCGAGTGAGGCATCGATCAACTGAATTGCAAGAGGATGGCGGTACAGGGGGTTGTCCGGATGGTCAAAATCATGGAGGACATCCAGCACCAGCATGCCCTGCTGGAGCACGATCGAAGAAAAATCGCGCATTTTGTAATGCCAGAAGTCGCGGTCAAAACTGCCGTAGGTGGGGGAGTCAGGATCCCTGTCGATCTGTGAAAGTATCCGCGGTATGCTTCTAAGCAGCTGTTCCCGGTATTTACCGATCATTTCGTCAAAATTATTCATGGGCTGTACAATCAAAACTTCTTCTCGTACTTCAGCGCATACCTGCGCAGCCATGCCCGTTTCGGCAGCAGGTAGTACAAGAAACGTGCTGTCCTTCTGGCAAGGGACGCCAGGCCTGATGCCGTGTCCCGCTTTTCCGGTTCAAAATCCCATTTTTCATACGCCACCCTGCGAACCTCACCGGAGAGGTCTCTGGGAGAGGTAGGCTGTCCCGTCCGGTAGTAACCGAAAGTTACCAATGCGGTGGGGGTATAGTCAGGCACAATGCCAAAATGCCGCCGGACTTCCTCCCTGGGTGGCAGGTGGCAAATCCAGCAGGAACCGATCCCCTGTTCATGGGCAAGAAGCTGAAAACAGGTGATCGCTGCCGCTGCGCTCTGTTCGAAGTCGTTCCAGGCGGAGTTTTCTGTCCTGTTGTCGTAGCATACCAATACCGCCTGCGGGGCTTCCGGGATAAAAGACGCGGAACCGTTCTCATACAGCCAGCGAAGCTGTTCCTTCCTGCGAATGACAATGAAGCGCCATCCCCGGATATTGCATGCGCTGGGAGCCCGGGTCGCTTCGTGCAGCAGGTATTCCACCATGCTGTCAGGAACCGGTTGTTCCTGATACGCACGCACCGTCCTGCGCGTTTTGAGCGCTTCGATTAACTCCATCCCTGATCTCCTTCGGCACGACTCTTCCGGCCGTTTCATGAAGAAGGCTGTCCGCTCCGTTCAACTTTGCCTGCCTGCCGCTCCGCATCATCGCGGATACGTTTTCTGACAGGAAGCAACTCGACCGCATAGGCGCAGACAACAAGCACTCCTCCCAACCCGAGCAGCAGAGCGCCAGCACCGTTTGACCAGGACCTGATCAACGCTCCTGGCGCCAGCAGTGCTATTGCAGCCGGTATGAAAAACTGCCGGGGCCGGTACAGCGCGAATGTCCGGATGATTGTCCTGGCCGACTTCAGTATATAACTGGGTATGCTGCTAATCAGCCGCGAAGGCCTCAGCTGGCCGTTAACCCTCACCGGCACCGATGTGATCGCCATATTAAGGCTGCCCGCCTGGATGATTGTTTCAAGTGTGTAGGTGTACGTATCATGGACATTCAGGCGCTCCGCCGCAGCACGGGTAAAAGCCCTGAATCCGCTCGGAGCATCCGGAATATCGGTTCCGCTGGCAAGCCTGACCACCAGGCATCCCAGTGCGTGGAGGAACCTGCTGACTGGAGCAAAACGTGGCATGCGGCTGATGGGACGTGTTCCTATGACAAACTCGGCCTTTCCTTCACGTATCGGCTTGATCAGCATGGGGATGTCGTCGGCATTATACTGGTTGTCGGCATCGGTATTGACAATAACATCAGCTCCAAGGTCAAGAGAAGCACGGATACCGGTCATAAAAGCCCTGGCAAGACCGAGGTTCTCGGCATGCGCTACCACATGGTTGACACCTGATGCACGGGCGACAGCGGAGGTCGCATCGGTGCTGCCGTCATCCACCACCAGCCACTCCACCGTGTCAAACCCCTCAACAGTACGGGGAAGGCAGGCCAGGGTAACCGGAAGAGTATCTTGTTCATTGAAACAGGGCAGCTGTATGATCAATTTCATAATGGTACTGTCACGCCCCGTATTGTTCCGGATTCACACTCCACCGCCAAGGACATCGCTTTAATAAACAGATAGTACATATTGTACCTTTATGCAATCAGCATATGCCGTACGGTTCAACCTCGCATGCGGCCAACAAACCATGCAAAAAGTCGCTGTTCTACAAGAATGGCAGTGATGCCGTGGCGGAAGCGCAATCTCGCCAGCGGGCCATAGAGCCACGCCGCAATCCGGAGCATCCTGTACGCCAGGGTGTTGCCGGTCTGCAGCTTGAGCGGTTTGTCATCGATGAAATACGATGTCACCCGCATCATCTCCACTGTACGTGCAAATTCCGGGCTGATCCAGTCCGGCCTGAATCCCCCCTCCACCTCCACCTCGGCCCACTCTTCGAGGCGTTCCGGCCGCCTATAGCCGTGCTTCAGAGCCAGTTCGTACAGTTCCGTTCCGGGCAGGGGTCGGTACATGTTGGGTGCAAAGATGATGGCAGCCGGATTTTCGTCAAGCAGTTGCAGTATCAGTTCACGTGTCTGCCTCAGATCGTCCAGTGTCTCGCCCGGTGTTCCCACCACCCAGTTATAGGCGGCTACGATTTCAGGGTGTTTTGCCAGGCGGAGGTTGACCTCCAAGATATCAGCTACCGTGCACCCTTTCCGCATAAGGTCCAGCATGCGCTGGGAACCGGACTCGGCGCCGATGTGCAGTATGGATGTACCGGAGGCGACAAGTTTAGAGAGGAATTCATCGTCCATGCGCAGGATTTCGTCCACCCGCGCCCCCCTGAAACCGAGCCTGACCCGTATGCCCCTCCTGTCGATCCCGTCGATAATGGCCGCCACGTGAGCCAGGTCTACAAACGAATCGTCATCTATGAAATAGATATACCCCGCCCCGTAGCGCTTGTGGACATACTCTATGTGATCGACCACTTCACCGGGGGAAATGGGCAGGTATTTTTTCTCCATGCCGGAATACTGGGCGGGTGATGAGCAGAATGAACAGCGATATGGGCACCCCATGCTGCTGTAAAGTGGGAAGATGCGCTCGGACATATCCAGCTGGCCGTAGCGGGGCAGATCGGATTCGATTAACTGATAGGGGATATCGCGGAAGTCAAGCAGTTCAAACGTGTTATCCGGGGGCACCGACCTAGCAACGGATGTTTCCGGTTCACGGCAGATCAGGCCCGGTATCAGTTCCAGCGGCAGGGCATCGCTGTCGCCCCGCAGATTACAGGCCAGACGGCAGAGCACCTTCGAACCATAGCCGCTGACCGCAAAATCAATGCCTTGTTCGAACAGCACCTCGTCCCCGCAAAAAGTGACATGCGGCCCGCCCCAAACCACCGGCAAATCGGGATAATGTTGCTTGATCCAGCGCGTGATCTCCAGTGCGCCCGAGACCGGCGTACCGGTCATGACGCTGATGCCGACCAGGATGGTATCGGCGCTCAATCGTGCGGCAATATTTTCTCGCCAGCCGGAAGGGTCCAGCCTGACATCGACTATATCCGCGGAGAAACCCGATTTGAGCGCATCCGCCGCCGCATAAAGCAGACTGAGTGGCAAATGCCTGACCAGGGCGCCAGACATTCCCATGGCAGGATAGACCAGCAGAAGTCTCTTTTTACCGTTCATTGGCAACAGCTCAATTCACTGTAACTGTTATTGTCTAGCGGCCTCGAGAGTTTCCGCCATGCGAGCTGACTCGTACAGCTTTCCGGCCACCCAACTGCCACCCCGCGTAACATAAGCTTTCTTGACTTTCAACTCCTCCATCAACATCTTCAGATACTGAACGCCGGCCATCAGGTCGTCAGGCATGTACTTCTGTTTGACCAGCGTCATCTCGCTTTCAGCCCACTGTTGTACCCCGGAATCCTTGATCCGCTTGAGGTTGGGATTGAAATACGGAGTGGCCTTTTTCCTGACAGCGGTGATGAATTTATTAAGGTCGGCAGTAGTGAGTGATACCAGATTGCCATCCCTGTCAGGATGGGTGAAAAGTGCCACAACCCTGGCCACTTCACCTTCCAGGTAGATTGTTTTCCTGCCGGCAAATGCCGGAGAACTCTTCAGAGCTTTCCGGAAAGCCTTTGCCTGTCCTCCCCTGATCAGCTTTTCAGCTACGGCTTTAGGGTTTTTTTCCTGCAGGCTGGCTGCAGTAAAAGCGCCCTGTTTCAGTTCAACTGACAGGACACCCTTATCAGAATCAAGAGCATGGATAGAAGTTTCATCAACGGAAACCTTCAGCAACAGCCCCTCAGACTCGCGGCCTTGAGCAACGCTGCCGCTGAAATCATAGCGTTTCTTTTCACCATCATTCATATAGATTGGTGCAATTCCGGTTTCCTGGATGATCCTCTTCTCGAGAACGTCACGGTTTGTAGCAATTGCAGGAATGCCGGTGACCAATATTGAGATCACGGAACGATCCAGCTTGCGTTCCTGCAGCAGCGTCTTGGTCGAGGCAGCTACACCGGCGGCAAACGAATCTATCTCTTCCGGCGACAGAGCTTCGCCTTCTTTGGGTACAGGCGACACTGTGCCTGAGGTCATCTTCAGAATCTCCCTGAAATCGGTTTTCCCCCGTTTATCTGTACGCTGGGCGATCAAAAGTGTCTTGACATCACTCGAACCGATCTCGATACCAGCCACGGGTTGCGGTTCATCCAGGTCATCGATCAAGGCAACCATGCTGCTGGTTTCGTTGACGGCATGAGCTGCATTGAATGCATCACGGGATGCAATGTATGACAGGCGGGCCAACCGCATATTGCCGAGCAGGCGGTACAGATCGCCAAAGTGCCTGTTCGCAGCCCCCTCCCAGTACAATTCACCCGCCTTTCGGCTGATAGCCCGGCTTTTACCATAAATGGCTGCCGCACCTGCATAATCCTTCCTGGCCTGGGTTGTCATACCCTGATTGAGAAGATGTATGGCCATGGCGCGATAATCGCCGAGCTTTTCATCAATAGTCAGCGCCTTTGCGAAATATTCTTCTGCCACTTTATAGTTGCCCATTTGACCGTAAACCACCGCCATATTGTTGTAGAGCGATGATATTTCGGGTTCTCTGGTAGTAAGAGTGAGTGCTTCACGATAATTTTCAAGAGACTGCTCATATTCTCTCATTGCGCCTCGAACACCGGCCAGGCTGGAAAGCGCGGTAGCTTCCTGATCCTTGTCGGACAATTCCTTGGCAAGAACAATCGAGCGTTTATATTCTTCAATGGCACTAGCGTAGTCACCTTGTTTTGTAGCTATGGCACCGAGTCGTCCGCTAATCTTCAGCAGCTGCTCCTTTTGAATTTTCATGTACTGGTCAGGTGTAATTTCATTCAGAGCCAGGCGCAGATCAAGATATTCATCATCTTTAGCGAATGTCTCGGCAGTTTTCATTTGCTGCTGGGCCCTCTGCAGGTCACCATTAAGACGCCACGCCTCAGCCAGGCAGAAATGCGCATCAACATTCCTGTTTGCTGAATCTACAGCTTTTCTTCCGCTTTCAGCGGCAGCATAATAATCACCGGCCTCGATCTGCTTGTTGCATTCTGCAATGTAATCTGCTGAGTAAACTGGTAAAGCACAAATCAAAATACTGGCAGCTAAAGTTGCAGTACGGAACACATTCATTTGAATCTCCTTATATGTGGTTCTGGTCTTGATATAATTCAGGCAAGAATCAGAGGAAAGCATCACAGTAGTATCAACAATTATTTTGCCTTGTCTCCGTATTCGGAAAAGATTGCCCCGGTAATGTTGATACCCTTAACTGTTTTGCCGAGTGTAACATTTACTCCAGTCGCAACACCACCGCCGGTGATGGAACCGGCAACCGGCCTACCACCGCCATAACCACCGCGGACACGTAGATAATACCTGCCGCCTTTTCCCAGCTTGAGTACATATTTTCCATCCTTATCAGATGGATCGGACGCATATTTGGGACTGCCGCTCATTTCTGCATTGTCATACGCGAAAACGATGGCGTGTTCAGCCGGTTTATTGTCAGGCAGCAGAACTGTTCCCTCAATAGAGGTAACGGGACCGCGGTAGAGATGCTTTGCCGGATCAAAAGCAATAATCCCCTTGATAGTGCCTATATTGGTGGTGTCCCACTTGGTAATCCGGAAAGCCTTTTGTTTTCCCCTGACTTCATCCTCGTGACTTGGAAAAACATAGTCACCATTTACCGGCGGTCCCATCGGAGCTGAATCAGACATTCGCTTGACTGCTCCAAGATAATATCTGCCGGGCTTGGTCTGGATATTGAATTCACCGGCTTCGTCAGTCTCCGAGATCACATCCGGTACACGCCAGAATTTTCCCAGCATCGGCGCCGGACCACTGGAGGCATCAAAAAGGAAAACTATTGCACCGGACATCGGCTGACCATTGTTCAGCATGAGTTTACCGGTTATATTGCCCACATCCTCCTCTTCACCCCATGCAAAAACCAGTGACGGAATCAATAACAGACATATCATTAGAGATTTTATGTTCATGAAATGCTCCATTAAACAGAATAATTCTCGATAATTTATCTAATAATCATACACAAAATAATACGATATAAAAACCCCCTTGTGGTCACCTGGGCAGGATTCCGTACAAGGGGGAAATTGATAAAAAGTGAGGCCGTGAAAACGGCCCCACTCATCTGATTACAACGGATCAGCAAGGATGAACGTCTGCTGAACCAACCACCCGGGGCTTCATATAGGTCTGCTTTTTCATCTGTTCATCTCCTTTCCGCACATCTGAATGTGCTTACGTTGATTGCACGCCAAAAACTTAATTTTCGACATAATACATTCTTTATCCAAAATCACCAAGTGGATTTTGTATTCCACAACTGACTGGTCGGGTAAGTGGTCGAAGACCAGGCTCCACCGGCAGTCGAAGAATCATGACAGACGCGGGTTGCGAAGGTGTATCCCGAAGTCGCCGTGCCACCTGTGGCGGTACGCTTGGTGCCGAAGAACCATGGGCCGGCGTTACTGGCGCGGGTGTTGCCAGTAGCCACTGCAAGGTAACGTGCTCCGCCGCCAGGGAAACGACCGGCGCCCATGCCGCAGTTTGTTACGCCGCGGTTCTGGTTGCCTGTTGCTGCCGCACCGGTGTTGGCGGAAATCGAACCGCCGGTAGCTGCCATACTACGGTGTTTCCAGTCCAGGCAGTTGGTCACCAGCAGTCGCGGCAGATTGGATGTGTGCGGCGAGTGGCACTTGGAACAGGTATAGGCATGCACGTTATTATTTGCGTTCAACCCGCCAGCGGTGGTGGATGCCCACCCCTCGACGGAATTGTGTACCCTGGTCATGTTCTTCCACGTTGTACTGGATGCGGCGCCTGTGTTTGCATTGATGTTGGCCTGTACATGGCAGCCGGTAGCTCCGGTGCCGGTTGCGGATGAGAGGCAGAGCCCGCCGAACTGGGCTGCCGTGTATCCCTGGGTGTTGGTCGCTCCTGCGGTAGGCAGGGTGAATGTCCAGCTGGGTGAAACACCTCCAGCGCCGCTAGCCGTAGGAGCACTGAGCGAGCCGCCGCCGGTGTTGTTGGTCACGGTGGCGCCAAAGGTGTTCTGGTCGATCCGGTAGCGTGGAATGCTGGCGGTAGCAATCACACCCAGGCCGTCGCCGCCGCCACGTGTATGTGTGGTTGCGGTTGGAGGAGCATCCTCGCGGTACGGAGAGGTCATCCAGTTGCCCTTCAGCAGCGGTACGCCGTACTGGTTGGCGGTGACCTTGGTCGTGTCGCTGGTTACACCATGCGGATCGTGGCATTGGGTACAGACACCGTTGATCTGGTTGCCACCGGTCCGGCCGGCTACCAGCGCCGTTGCCAGTGTGGAGGAAGCGCCGAAATGACCGCCCTTGTTAAGTGATGAGCCGGCCAGGTTCTTGACCGGGTAACGTCTTTGGGCGCCGTTCTTTGCCTTGACTGTTGTGCTGCCGGTACTGAAATTGCCGAATTCCGGAGTGTCAAAGTAGTTTTCAATGCGCTGAGTGGAGCCATAGGTGCCGAAATAACCCCATGGAGCAGAATAAGTCGTGCCGCCGACTGTCTTGGTGGCATCTCCGGCATTCTTGGTGTTGTGGCAGTCAAAGCAGAGAGCGGCGCCGGCTGTGTGCTTGTTCTTGTTCGGCGCAGCGGCGCTGCCGCCGGAATAGGGGCGGTAACTTACGGAATAGCCGCCCTCACCCGCAGTGACATCCTTGAGGATACCGCCGGTAGTAGTGGCAGGGGTGTAGCTGGTGACAGTGCCCTCAACCGATGAACCATGGGAGTTGTGGCAGTCAAAACAGGCAACGACAACAGAACCGCTGGTATTGGTCCAGAACTCGTCGGTAGTGGCGGCTGCCGTAGCCACGTCGGCCTTGTTGTGAGTATAGCCGCGCTGGTTGAGGTCAGGCCTGCCGTGGGCTGAAAGCGCCTTGGTGACCGTGTTCTTCTTGTTGGAACCAAACATGTTTACCCAAGTCTGATTGGTTACGGTGACAACAGTTGCTCCAAAGGTTGCCGGCAGCCATGTCACGGTGGCGGCATTGGTGTAACGGGAATCGATACTGGTCTTGGTGGAGTCCCAGGCAAAGTTGTTGGGTGCCTTGCCGTCGTTGAAGTAGTTCCTTGCGGTCACGTTCAGTGTGCCGGCCGCGTAGGAAGTGTTGGTCGAATTGTGGCAGCTCAGGCAGTGCAGGTTGAGCTTGGTAATGGATGCGCGTGTATTGAGTGACGCTGTATAGGAAATGAAATTGGTGCCGCGTACGCCGTTGGCGCCGTAAACAACCAGATTGACTGCGCCGCCGGGCGAACCCTTGTGATAGGAAGTCATACTACCGGCGGAATCCGCCTCCATGTGGCACTGGTAGCAATGGGCGTTGGTCAAGGTCACACCCTGGATGTGATGCGAACCTCCGGAAAGTGCGCCATTGTTAAACTGAAGCACTACAGCCGCTCTGGTGTTTTGAACCTTGTCATGGCAGGTCAGACACTCGCCGGCACCTTTGAATGCTGCATTGTGCAAATGACAACCGGTACAGTCCGTGCCGTTGTTGTGAGCATGGTCGGTAGCCATGGGGCGCTGGTTGTTGGAATTATGTTTGGCAGTACGTGTATGGCATGCCTGACAGACGCGTGTCGATGCATTGTAGGCTGTGGGACTGGGATCCTTACCCATACTTGTAAGGTTTATGAATGACACATTGACGGATGATGTACGACCGATGGCAGTACCGGCAGCATTGAAGGTACTGATGTTCACCATGGCAATGGATGACTTGATTCGCTTGAGATTAGTGGCAGATGAGCTGTGACATGTAGCGCAATTGAACGCTCCATACTTACCACCGGCAACGCCCCAACCAGTTGCATTGTTTGGCCATTTTGTATTGCCCAGGTTGGCACTGTTATGAAGCAAAGTATCGCTTACAGCAGCTGAAACCATGCCCGGTTTGTACCAACCCTGGTACATCAGTGCGGTAACAAGCAGCGTCAGCGTAAGCACGAGCATACCCTTGGCCCACAATCTCATGCCGCGAACTTTTTTTGCAATGATTTTACCCATGGAGCATCACCTCTATCTGAAGTCTGTGTAGTGAGTTTATCTTGGAAGGCGCGATGTTTGAAACTACATTAGAAACATCGCGCCTGTCAACCTGTTACAGTTTTGAGTGACACAGTGCGCAACCGGCGCCACGGTCGGTTACCCATCTTGGACTGCTGTTGCCCTGTCCATTATGGCAAACAATGTTGGTACAGGTCTCACCGGCGAAACCTGCCGTTCCGGCATTAAGAGCACGCTTGGATGACTCGTAAGCGGCCAGGCCGGTCTTGTAATTACCAGCGTTACGCACCCAGCCGTTGGTGGTGGCGTTGCCGGTGTAGTTTCCGTAGGATTCAGGACGGAGCTGAGCACGGGTCTTGATCGTCACAGCAGCGAATTGAACGTTGACAGAACCGTTAACATGGTTTCTCAGGTTGGAGATGTAAATAGCCCCACCGTTTGTCGCGGTGTCTCCGGTTGCTGAATGGCAAGCCAGACAGTCGGTCTTGTACTTGTTGCCGGAAGTAGTAACAGTGCCGTTGTGGCAGATATTGCAGCTGATCGTGGTGGAGTAGGCCGGATCTCCGTGGCCGGCAACTACACCGGGAGCACCGGAAGCAGCAATCAGGTTGTTTGCTGTCTTCTGCGACAAAGTATCATAGTGGATACCTGCGTCATGTGCAGCATGGGCGGTATCGGCAGGCGAGTTACCATGGCACTTGGTGCATCGGGTGCTGATGGTGTAAGTAGTATTCCATGCGCCTGTCGCAATATAAGTACCTTTACCATCCGAGTGGCAATATGCATTGGAACAGTCGGTGGTAAGACCGGTTGTTGCATTACGTGTCCAGGTCGTGGTTTTGCTCTTGATGGTACCACCACCGGCAACTGAATTAAGTTCCAGATCAACGGTGCCGTCGCCATGGGTTGCGTTTGACAGCGGATGGCAGATCGAGCAGCCGAAACCATAATTAGTAAGTGTCGTTGCATTTGTATCGCCAGACGCAGGTGATACGTTAGCGGTCATGTTCAGATATGCAGTCAGACCGCGGGCCAGATAAGCGCCGGTGTGTCTAGCGTGCGCTCCGGTTGAGAGCGTGCCGTGACAGGAAGCGCAGGTTAATCCTGTTTTTCCCCAACGAACAGAACCTGTACCACCGTGGCAGGAAACATTGCTACAGTAGCCGTTGGAGTATGTACCAGAGGTTGCCTTGATACCATCAAAAGAAACCGTAATGGTTTTATCCGTGTGATTGGCATTTGCCAGCAAAGCAGCTGAAGTATTGACGGTGGTGGCATGACAAACATTGCATGAAGCAATATTATTCACATGAGCCTGATGTGAGTTGAATGTATTACGGGTTGCAGAGGAAACGTTGGCATAGTTAGGCTCGCCATAATTACTTGTAAAAGCTCCGGCGCCATAACCGTGACAGCCATTACAACCCAAAGTCGCAGAACCACCCCAGGCTTTACTGCCGGTCATGTTGCGGTATACCGGGATAGCCTGGCCGGAACTGTGGCAATATACGTTGCTGCAAACCTTGGTCGCAGTCACATAAGGTTTGCCAGCCTTGGCACCTGTGTAGTTGATTAGCTTATTAGCATGAACAGTCGTACCGGTTGTTGCATTGAGAGCAGTGTCGCTTGAAACAGTAGTGCTGTGACACTCTATGCAATGCAGGCTGTTTCCGGCGCCAAAGAACGCTGCATTATTAACGTGTGCTGCATGTTTGCCAGACAAAGCTGTTGCAGCCGGGCTGTTAGTTGTAGCATTACCATGACAACCTGTGCAGCTGGGAGCTGGCGCACTCCAACTGATTGTTGTGTATCCGGGAGTTGCCCGCCCATCGCTATGGCAGTAAACAGAACTGCATGTTCCGACAGCTGTGCCGGGCAGAGTGTTGTTTGCCGAGTAAGTACCACCGTATGTAGCGCTGATATCAACATTTTTCTGGAAGTTGGCATGCTTGGCGGTTTGGTTGATTGTTGTGTTAGAGGCTGCTGTCAGGCTGTGGCAGACAGCGCATCCGAAGTTGTACATTGAAGAAGCAGTACCGCCCATATGGCGACGGTGCGCAACAGATGTGATCTGGCGCTGGATTGAGTTGTTGGTCGAATCACCACCGTGGCAGGCACTGCAGGCGCGAACTCCGCTTGGAAGAACGAAGGCTGTAGACCAGCTCGGTGTAGACATGGATTTGTAAACGGCGGCTGAATAGTTGCTGCCGCTGCGTCCCTGGCTGTGGCAGTAGGTGTTGCTGCAGTAAGCATTTGCAGGCACTGCACTAGCTGCGCGGGTGTAAGGAGTTGCAGCGCCGACATAAGTACCGCTGACGGCACCTGACAGGTTCTGGAAAGTAATATTAACGCTCTTGTTAACATGATTTGCAACAGTTGCGATGGTCATGCTGTTGGATACGGTAGAAGCATGGCACTTTCTGCAGTTGATATTATAGTTGGAACCGGTTCCGCCCACATGCTTGAGATGTTTGGCGGTCAGAGTGGTTGTAGCTGTGTTCGAATCATGACATCCGGCACAGGTCAGTGTGTTGCCCCAGGTTGCTGCAACCTTGGGTGCTGCGTAACCGCTGCTGAGTGTACCCGGACTGTGGCAGTATGTAGAAGAGCATGAACCGGTAGCGGCAGTTGCAGCGCTGGGCAGGTAGTTGCTGCCGGTACGGCCGCCGGTGTATGAGCCGCCCAGGTTGGGTGCGGCGGCAAAGTTGACGTTGATCGGTGCGTTGACACTGGTTGTGTGTGCAAAAGCTGCCGCGCCGGCCAGTGCATTATAGTCAGGGTGGCACTTGGCGCAGGCAGTCTGGGTTCCGCCACCGGCGGTAATATGCTTGGCATGGTTTCCGGAAGTCAGGCCGGTGGATGCATGACACTGTGCGCAGTTGGCGTCATTATTGTTAGCTGTTTTTGTGCTCGACCAGGTTGTCGTCTGACCCCATGTGGGTGTAACTGTTTCGAAGTGACAGTTGACATTTGAACATGTGTCAAGCGTCGGAGTAGCAATTTGGGGAAACGAAACGCCTTTGTTATATTTGGCGGCAGCACCCATTCTGGACCTGTGAATGACACCGGTCATATTAATGTAATTTACACCGGCAACAGAAGTTCTCATGCTGTGATTGTACTCGGAAGCGCCTACCGTATTATGGCATGCCTGGCAATTGTTCACGCTGAAATGCGTGCTGTGATTGCCGGCAAATGCACCTGTACCGGTGTTTCTTGTTGCCGAGTCGGCCGGTGGGTAGCCGTGACAATCGGTACAGCTGGCAACAGTGCCGGTGGCAGCAATCGAATTGCCAGGAAGGGCCAAGGGGATCAGCATCAGCATCAACAAGGTAAAGGCTGTGCATACTCCCGATTTGGTGTGAAATTTCATAACAAACTCCTTGTACAGAGCATTTATAGGTGATTTGAACCGTGTCATCAAAAAGCTCCTCTTTCCTACTTCCAGGTTGGCGATGCCTTGAAGTGGCAGCTTACATTCGAACAGCTGAATGACGGGTTGTAGTTGGTGTTGTCCAGTGTACCGGTGCTGTTGAACTTGTATGAATCCTGGACATCGATACTGGCGCTCGGTGCCGATGTATGACCACTATCGAAAGTTGCCTGGCTTCCGTTGAAGTGGCAGGCAGCACAGGCCATGGTATTGTTAGTGGTGCCGGCGAATCCGTCTGCAGCCGGTTTTGCCGATGCTACAGTAATATGTGACTGATGAGCATTAGTTGCAGGCGGGTAACCGTGGCAACCGTCGCATGCGCCACCACCACTGACTTTGAATGCAAATCCATCAGCGTTGTGCTTATGGCAACTCAGGCAGCGCTTGTTGTTGCCCATGTGTCCCCAGCTACCGCTGAAAGTTACCGTACCAGCATAAATACCGGTGGTTGAGGTATAGTTCCTGTAGACCTTGGTGTTGGTATGACAGACCTGGCAGATACCTGTACGGCTGGCATTTACAAAACCGGTGGTCATGTTGCTGAAGTTGACGGTTTTGATTGCTGCGCCGCGGCCGTTTCCGGTGTAGACATTGAATGTCTTCTTGAGCATTACTTTGTTAGATGTTCCATGAACGTCATGACAGGTCACGCACTGGGAAATGGTCGGCAGCGCCCTGTCGGAAACATGAGACATGAAGTTAATCTTGTTGATGTCGGTTACGACACCGCGGCCGCCGTGACCGGCGTCATTGTGACAGTCGATGCAGAGCTTGTCGGCGCTGTAGGTGGCGTTCAGGCCGGACAGGTTGGAGAATACACGTGCTCCGCGGTATGAACCGGTGGCGGTAAGGCTGCCGTCGATGTGCCTGCTGTTGGCGTTGTGGCAATCGTTGCAGACGATGGAAACGAATGCGCCATGGCCGCGGGTGGTAAATGTGGAGTAGGACTTGTAAGGCGCCTGGACTCCGGTTGCGTTGTAGTTCGACCAGGAACGGTTTGCCGCAACCTCGGTGCTGCCGCTGCCCATGCCGCTGTGGCAGGACTGGCAGGAGAGGCGTGCCGGGTTGGTCCAGGTCGGTGTGGACTGCGCATGGCAGTTGAGGCAGTAGGTTGCGCCGCTGTTCTTGGAGATGGAACCATCGACATGAGAGGTTGCCAGTTCACCGGCATAGTCATGGCATGCGTTGCAGGTGGAGTTGGTGTTGCGCTTGGGACCATAGCTGCTGGAGATATGGGTAAAGTGTGCATTACTGGACATGATACCGAAGCCGGTGTTGACCGCTGTCAAATGGCAGGTTCCGCACTTGCCACTGTTGCGGTCGCTCCAGGTGGCTGCGACTACAGCGGGAGCGCCCTTGCCGTTAGAGTGGCAGGCCGAAGTACAGGTTGTGCCGTTCCATGATGTTCCAGCGGCAGTACCGGTGAAACTAAGGTCACGCGATCCGTTGACGTGGTTTGAATAGCTGGATATCACAGAGTTGTCGCTGACAGTAGAGTTATGACAGAATTTGCAATTAATAGCTTTGCCGGTAGAAGCATTGTTACTTACATGACGGAAATGCGAGTTAGTTGACAGGTTGTTGAAGGTTGCGTTGACACCGTTGTGGCAGGCCACGCAGCGGCCGGTGCCGGCATTGACGATCGATCCGCGCACACCGGCGGCCCAGGAAACGGTCTTTGCCTTGGCCAGGGTCGCAGTACCGTAGCTGTGGCAGTACATGTTGGCGCATGTTGAGGTAGCTGCTCCGGGTGTGAAAACGGTTGCCGGAGAAAGCGTTCCTGCTGCATTGAAAGGAACATCCTGGTAACCCTGGTTCAAGTGGGTCACATCGGTCTTGTTATGACACTGTTGACATCCGAACGAATAAGGCTTGCCGGCGGAGTGGGTCGGATGACCGGCGGTAGACTCGTTCTTGTAGGCGACATTTGGAAGGAGGTAGCTTTTCTGAGGAACGCCCAGGCGCGAGCTGTATACCGCGTAGCCCTTGGACATGATCGGGTTCAGCGCTGTTCCATAATTGATATTGCCGGCAACTGTGTGCTCGGGAGGAGAACCGTGGCAGCTGGTACATCCTATTGGTGCCGTAGTTGCATGCAGAGAAATATGGCAACTAGTGCATTGATCTTTATTGGTTGTGGATGTGTGTTCCGGTACATTTGGTGGCAAATTGTGACATGCCTGGCAGACACCTGTACCAGTGGCGTTCTTTAAAGGCGCGGTGCTGGAGGTGCTGGTCAGGAATGCCTTGCGACGGTATGAATTAAGCTTGACACCGGCGGAGTAGTTGACATAACGACGCAGCATGTAGACGTTCGGCTTGGCGTTGTCGCCGCCCAGGGCGACATCTTCCGGCTTCAGATATTCTACGTGGCCGGAGTGGCAATCCACACACTGGATCGGATTAGCAACGGTTTTGGAACCGGCATAGACCTGGTGGTTGGGACGGTTATGGCAGTTGGTACAGATATTTACCGATGTGGTCTCGGCTGTTTTGCCGAAGGTGTCGGTACGCAGCAACATGCCGCGGGAAGTGGACAGGTTGGCCCAGGTGCCGCGACTGTCAACCGTGCCGCTATTGGAGTCGGCATAGTGGATGGCGTGACAGGATGTACACTGAATCTTGCCATTTACCAGCTTCATGGCTGCTGTCGGGTTTGCAGGATTGGCGCTTCTGGGTGGAACAAAGTAATCATCCGGGCTTGTGACGGCCTTGGAGGTTGCCGAAGTGTACCGGAAGTTTACCGGATGTGACCCCAAGAGGTGGCTTGAGGTATCGCGAGTACGGTGACAGTCGCGGCACATTTCATCATTATCGTTGATGGTGCGAAGGAACGGCGCCGAGTTTGTAGTTGAGGAGCGTGCAATATGTACATTGTGGCAACGGGCGCATGAAAGATTGGTTCCAAGAGTAGCCGGATTCATCTTGGCGTTGGTAGGTCTGCTGGCGCCAGCCTCGGGAGCGACTTCAGAACCGGCCCAGTTATGGGAAGTAAACGATAGCTTCGCCGGTGCAATGCCTCCGGAGTAACCGTTGAAACGGTTGTAGATGTTGGCTGCATCCGACTGGTAAAATACCGAAGTGATATTTACGTTTGCAGACCCCGGCTTGTGGCAGGTCACACACATGTTATTAAAGGAGGTTGAAGCCGTCACAGTCGCGTTGTGGCAACTGGAGCAACCCACCTGGGTAACATTTGTGTGAGGCGCTACAATTGCAATTGCCGAGAGTGGTATCACCAACAACATGGCAACTGACAAGAGTATGAAGCTGATATTTTTTTTCATGGCTCGCTCCTGGTACGCTATCTTCAATGTGTGCTATTTAATGTGACAACCCTTGCAAAGATTACTGCCGGTGTTGGATATACTTAAAAAAGGTGTTTTTGCTTTCTGTGTTGCTGTTGCAACGAGCGGAGTTGTTATATCAGTGTCAAAATACACCCTGGTGCTTCCGGCCAAACCGGAACCATAGTACACATGAGGATTGTGGCAGCTTGAGCATTCAACACGGTTTGTAGGTCCGAACAACCGTATACCGGCATCAGGAGTCGCCTTCAACCCAGCGGAGTCCTGCAGCTGTGCTGCCGTGTAGGAGAAACCGATCGGATGGTCATCGGTAAGATTGGTACCGGCAAGTGAAGCAGCCAAGGTCGGAATGCTGCCATCAGCCGCTCGTGCCGCACCAAGGTTGGGGTAGTTGTAGCTGGTAAAACCACCGGACCACTGCTGTCCCAGAGCAAAAGCACCGGTTCCGGAAAATGTGCCGTCAATGTCAATTACGGCATCACCGTTTACATCGGTGCTGTTACGATAGCTTGAATTGTGAAGAACGTTTATAGCCGTCTTACCGTCATGACAGCTGAGACAGATCATTGATTCACTGTTGGCTGTGATAGTAGCGGCCTTGGCGGTTGGAGTCAGTGTGGCGGAAGATGTATAAAGACGATAGCTGCTTTCTACGCCCGGTGTATAGACTTTGTTCCACAGAGGTTTTGACGGTGTAGCATTATGAGGAGTATGGCAGAACACACAGACCTGGTCAGCCTGCCCGGTTGCGCTTGCTGCATAGTTGCGCCCCTCTCCCGCCAGACCGTTGGCAATCAGGGTATTGTTGGACAGGTTGTGAACCGTGTAACGTACATCGGTTACGGTTGATGCGTCAGGCACGGCGAAAGCTATGCTTGACGTCAGCACCACCGCCGACAGGACCGAAAGGATGTTAATTGTTTTTGATACCATAGACCTCACCTCTAAATGTCTTTGACATGGAAATTACGAATTACTGGAGCCAGACTGTCTGCCCGAGAGCTTTTCTGAGCAGAAGTATGCCGTCCACCAGATCCAGAGTGCCATTCGGGTTCCGTTTGCCATTCAGCAGCGGACCGACATCGCCGTGCAACAGATCATTTGCCGAAGGCTGTGCACCAGAAACTACCAGCTTGATTACCTTCAATGCATCACGGATAGTCACCAGATTATCTCCATCAACATCACCGTCAGGCACAGGCACGGCTATGGATTTGGCGGATGAATTCCCGGCGGCATCAGTCGCGGTGATACTCAGGCTTGCATACTCGTAAACAGCTCCTGAAAGGTCTGCAGACCAACGGTCGCCATTCATTACAACCGGAGCAGATGCACCGGTAGCATCGGTAACCACTACGGTGGCGCCAGCCTCAACAGTACCTTCGAGTTTGACAGGAGCGGCCACCAGAACCGGGTCAATTGTAATCACAGGTGCGGTAACATCGTAAATTATTGTACGCAGAGCCGTAGACTTGTTGTTGGCTATATCAGTGACTGTAACAGCTATGCTGTAAACGCCTTCCTGCTGAAATTCCGCAAACAACGTGTATTCGTTATTGACCAGCGAAATCTGTACATCAACATTGTTCACAGTGGCACTGATACTCTTTATCTCAGCGTTGTCACTGATCAGACCTTTTACTGTCAGACCTGGAACCTTGGTTGCAACATCTTGCGAAGGAGTCATGATTGTGACCACCGGCGCAACTCCGTCATAAAACACGGTGCGCTTGTCCTGCACGGTCCTGTTATACACATCCAGCGCATCAACCAGTATGGTGTTAAGTCCGGCTGCAAGCTTTACCTTGGCTGTCCACTGCCCGACAACCGGTCCCGGCAGGGCAGGTACTCCGTTGACTTCAACAGAGGTCGCATCGGGAGCCGAAACAACAACTTCAAGATCCTGTACATTTGTAAACGAACCATCCATTGGAGACTGAATGGCGATAGTCTGCAGTGCCGGATCAAAGTTTATGGTTCTTACAATTGAGGTTGCATTACCCAGTGGGTCAACAGCCGTGATGGTAACATTATTCGGACCATAGTTCAGGGTAATCGCGGTATTGAACTGTCCGTTCACAAGAGCAACCGGATTGCCGTTAATTGTCAATACGGCGGGACTCTGATCCGTCACTGTTCCGGACACACCCAATACCTGGTTGGCGGTTGTACTACCGTCGTTCAGCAGAGAAGCGACAATCACGGGAGATAGTGAATCCAGCGCAATCGAGATATCCTGACGGGCTGACGCGGTACCGCTTTTTACTGAAGTCACTGAAATCGGGTTGGCGCCTTCCACCAGAGAAGCGACATATACCCATACGTTATCAATAACGCTGGCCTGTCCGGCAATGTTTGTTGCCGAGTTGAACACCGTAACAACCGACCCCGGCTCGGTTGTGCCGGTCAATGTCATGGCAGCCTGATTTGTCAGAGCAGGATAAGCGCCGACTGTCAGCTGCACTGTCGGCGGCATGTACGTAACAGCCACCGTCTTGGTAACAGTTGCACCATACTGGTTCTTGGCTGTCACAGAGACAGTATTGAGTCCGGGAACCAATCCGGTTACATAAACAGACCAGGACGTCGACGACGGGAAGCTGGCTGCCGAAGCCTGGGCCGCTGTATTGACCAAAGCCGCTACAGTGCAGCCCACATCAACCGTACCTGAAATATTTACCGTTGGTACATCCACCGAGATAACCGATTGCGAGAGTGCAAGCGCGGGAGGTGTTGCATTGAAAGGATTGGAACCGCCATCTATACCGAAACTGACAACATTGCTCATACCGTTGGAAACAAGCAGCCTGCGATTCACCTGGTCGTAGAGCAGATCACTGGGAGTGGCCAACTGACCGGCAGCAAACCCGTAACTCCCGATGTAGCTGAGGAAGCTCGGCGGATCCACCGAAAGGTCAACTACCTGAACATTACCCTGATAGGAATCCAGCACGTACATCCGATCCGATTCAAATGCCAATCCGACCGGATAACTGAAACTTAGCGGACTCATCGCGGTTCCGCTGGCTCCGACACTCTTTACGAACACACCTTCAGTGGTAAAGAACTGCACATTGCCGTTTACAGTATCAACAACTGCAACCTGCTGACCACCGACTGCCTGAACAACCGATATTGCAGTCGGCTGCATGAACACACCTGTTGAAGGGGGAGCACCGTACACTCCGAACGGACCTGCGTAGTTGCCGGCGGAATCAAACATCTTTACCGAATATGCGCCCGAATCCGTTACAAAGATTTTTCCGGCTGCATCAACAGCAATTCCGGCAGCCCTCTTGAATTGTCCGGCGCCGGAACCAAGTTTTGCTATTTCCGTTCCCGCCTGATCCAACACCACCACCTGATCGGAATAGGCCGCCAGAATCTTGCCGCCGGCGATATTACTGACAAGCGGATTCAAGACGGCAAGCGCATTGACAGTTTTGGGGGTTGAAATCGTCTTTGAAACGACTCCGTACTGATCCAGAACGACAATTCCGCCAGATCGCGGATCAGCAACATAAACATCACCATTCTGGTCAAGTGCCATCCGAAGCGGCGTATACAGGCCTTTATCGAGTGGATCCAGTACTGATACCGAAGGCGCTGTTGCTGCCACCGCGCTGATTGCCAGTGAAATGACTGTCATAACAACCATGATCACTACGCAAATTTTGGTATTTCTCTGGCTGGCTATCATTCTATGCCTCCGTTTTTGTGGAGTTTTATTTTTCACACGAGTAGTGCAACCGCAGTTTTCATACAAACTGCTTACGATTAATGAAGCAAACAAAGTGCCAACAACACTAATTATTAAAGAATTTTTTAAACTATTTAAGATAACCGAACTTTTTCATCCTGTAGCGGAATGCATCTATACCAAGGTTGAGTTTTTTTGCTGCTTTTGACTGATTCCACTCGGCCATTTCCAGAGCCTGTCGAATTAATTCCTTTTCAACTTCCTCTATGTCGATTCCTTCTGGTGGAAGCCGGAATGAAGAGACCGGCGCTCCCCCCTGAAGCGAGGCCTTGGCCACAATCTCCAGCGGCAGATGCTCCAGCAGAAGCGTGTCGTCATTGCCCAGGATGATGGCCCGCTCGATTACGTTTTTAAGCTCCCTGACATTTCCGGGCCAACTGTAGTCAACCATCATCCTTTCAGCCATACCAGCAATTCCATGAACTTTTTTATTAAAATCCTTGTTGTATAGATTGATAAAATGCGTAGCAAGCGGGATTATATCCTCTTTACGTTCACGCAACGACGGGAGGAATATCGGAATAACCTGCAGCCTGTAATACAGGTCGTTACGGAATGTCTTTTCTTCTATAGATTTATGCAGTTCCTTGTTTGTCGCCGATATTATCCTTACATCGACGGTGAACACCCTTCCCCCGCCGATCCTGCGAAACGAACGATCCTCAAGGAAACGCAGCAACTTGGCCTGCATTCCCATTTCCATATCACCGATCTCGTCCAGGAAGACAGTCCCGCCATCCGCCAGTTCAAACAGACCTTTTTTTGTTGTCTTGGCATCGGTAAATGCGCCCTTTTCATGCCCGAACAGTTCGCTCTCCAGTAGTGTAGCCGGCACGGCGGCACAGTTGATTGCAATAAACGGTTTCTCAGCACGGTTCGAGCTATAGTGAATCCACTTTGCAACCAGCTCTTTTCCGGTCCCTGACTCCCCCTGAACAAGCACGGTCGATGCTTCGCTTTTAGCTACCTTGTCCAGCACTTCCATCAGATACTTCATATGTCGGCTCTCGCCGATAATATTTGGCGGAACATTCTTTTTGGTTTCAGTACGCAGCCGGACAACTTCCTGTTTAAGGTCTGAAGTTTCGAGCGCTTTCCTGACAATTATCGACAATTCATCAAGGTTGAAAGGCTTGCTGACGTAATCATATGCTCCAAGGCGCATGGCATTGACTGCCGTTTCCAGTCCTCCATGCGCAGTCACCATGATTACAATTATCTCTTCGTCATGTTCCTTGATTTTTTCAAGGACATCTATTCCACTGATACCCGGCAGTTGAATATCCAGAAAGACCAGATCGGGTTGTTCCTCACGCACCAGCCTGAGCGCATCCTCACCCGTACCGGCAGTCACCACGTCATAGCCCTGTTTTTTCAGGTTCTGTTCGAGTGACCAGCGAATCAGATGCTCATCATCCACAACCAGCAGCTTGTTACGTTTCATGTTTTTCCTCGCTAACATCGTTGTTTTCTACATGACATGCCGGCAATTCAACGGTGAATGTCGTACCGATATCGTTATCACTTGAGACACGAATATCTCCATTATGCAAATTCACCAGCTTACAACAGATCGGAAGTCCCAGGCCGGTTCCCTGGGCTTTCGTGGTAAAAAATGGCGTGAAAATCTTTTCAAGTATCTGCGGAGGAATCCCTGGACCGGTATCGGAGACATCAACCCTGACAAACTCGGTTTCATTGCGAATTGTCAGAAAAGATCTTACTGTCAGCACCCCACCGTTTGACATCGCCTGACACGCATTTAAAAATATATTCAAAAAAACCTGCTGCATCTGTTTATCGTCCGCATAAACAGGTGGCAACCCGGATTCCAGCTCCACCCGCTTCTCAATATTCACTCCGCTGCGGTGTTGTGAAGCAAACTTCAAAGTACTGGTAAGAACGGAATTTATATCGATACAGGACAGCTCCGGTAGAGACGGCTTGCCGAAGAAGAGCAGATCGTTAACCGTTTTATCGAGCCGCTTTACCTGTTGTAATACTTCACAGAGTATCTCTTTACGAGGATCTTCAGCGACCAGATCATCTTTGATGATGGTTACAGCCGCCGAGATTCCCGCCAGCGGGTTTTTTATCTCATGAGCAATGCCTGAAGCCATCTCACCGATTGAAGCAAGCCTGTCTGCCCTTTCAAGCTGCTGGAAATGCAGTTTTTCAAGCTCGTTCTTGGCCACGTCGAGCCTATCAACCATCGAATTGAAGCTTACTATCAGGCGCCCGATTTCATCCTCGCCCTTGTGATCTATGCGGACCGCAAAGTCTCCATTCTCAACTTTAGACATGGTGTCAATCATGTTATCCAGCGGTTTTTTGACAAACTTGAGCAATATGAAGGAGATTGTAATCGCCAGGAACACCGTGATTGCAATTGACGAAGCCACAAAGATTCTTGACGCATCCAGCATCTGAACCTTTGTACGGTTCAAGGAATAATTTATATTGAGAACACCGATGACACGTGCCTTGGTACCATGGCAGGCATGACAGGCATCCTCGTTGTAAATCGGCTTGACCATGGCCAGGACTTCACCGTGTGGCGGCAGGTCAAAAATTCCGTAATTTTTTGGAGTCTGGTAAAGGTTGTAATCTTTTGCGTTGACAGTGCGGCCGACTTCATTCGGTGCAGACGAGCGCAGTATGATGCCGTGCGGATGAAATATCCTCACTCCAACCAGCTGATTGTGCTGACCGACCATCGAGAGAATGGATCCGACATCCTGAACATTGCCGATATGCATGGTGTTATAGATACTGCTCTCCACCGTATGCAGCAACAGCTCGGTACTTTCCCGTGCTGTTTCAATCAGCATGTCCTGCTGGTGACGCACATTGAATGTGGCGTACGCAAAAATGCCGGCAACCAGCAAAGTTATCGTTGTTACAATAATGCGAGTTGTCAGACTGCGGAATATGAACATTCTCTCTCGCGACGCCTACCTGCACTCACATGCAAGGGATTATTGCTGTACTCGACAACAATCAAGACATCAGTTAAAAATCATTTTTTAATTAAACGACATGAAATCATGACTTGCGGCGATGCCGCATGACACACAATATATCCCGCTATCAGGGTTTTTTATCATGATTCCCGAAAAAAGAGAGGATGGCGTCATCCAGATTTATATCTTTCTGCGAATTGTCTGGCCTGGGTTTGTCCACCGGCCGAGCAGCCGTTTGCACGGTTTTCTGTCTTGGCATTTCAAACAGCATCGAGATATCACCCTTTCCGGTAGTTCGTGAAGCTGGTGATTGGGCAAACAGGTCGGAAGCCGGTGTGGATTCCGGTTCCGGAGAGGGTATTTCATAATTTTCAATCAACTGGGCTTTGATCGAAAAGGCTTTTTCATCAAACTCACCTGACTTCAGGCGCCGCATCATATCCTTATGCTGCTCCTTCATGAGTTCTTCTACAACGACTTCCAGATTATCCATTTTCAGGATATCGGAATAACTGGTTTTCTTGGAGCAGATAATTACACCGCCACGATAGAGCAGAGTAATGATGTGAGGGTTTGCAACTCCGCTGTCTTCAGTCTGAACATGAAAGACCTCACCCTTGTACTTCAGGTTGTGATTGAATCCCAAAACCATAAACCACCACCATCAACATATATTACGTCATTTGACGGTATCACATACTTTCAAATAATAGCAACCGCTTAAAACTCCATGAGCTGAAGAAGCACTAAATCCGAATATTCGGGAACAATATCTGCCTAAATAATGGGCGCAAGAATTCGCCGCCTAAACCACTATCTCCGCGCCGGCAATACCAAGACATGTTTTTTCAGACAAAGGGCCCTGAACGCCAATTTCGATACGACCCCGTCAAGACAGTCCCAACAACTTCTTGATCTTTGCGACCGCTTCCATGGCATCACGGGCATAAAGGTCAGCGCCGATCCGGTCGGCATATTCCTGCGTAACCACCGCTCCACCTACCATGGTAAATGTGGTAATGCCGGCAGCCTTGAGCTTTTTGATGACCACGTCCATCTCGGACATGGTCGTTGTCATCAGCGCGGAGAGTCCGACAGCATCCACGGCATATTCCCTTGCCTTGGAGATGATCGTTGCAGCCGAGACGTTCTTGCCGATGTCGAATACTTCAAAACCATGGTTTTCCAAAAGAGTGCAGACGATATTCTTGCCGATATCATGTATGTCGCCTTCTACCGTAGCCATCAGGATTTTCCCCAGGCTTTTGAACTTCTGTCCCTTCATCTCCTGTTTAAGCCTGGCGAATCCAGCCTGCATGGTATCGGCAGACTGCATCACCTGAGGCAGGAAAAAGATATTTTTCTCAAAACGCCGCCCGACCTCTTCCAGCCCGGGCAGAAAGCCTTCGTTGCTGATCTGTAGCGGCACCAATCCCTCATTCAGGGCATCTTCTACCAACCCCACAATACCATCTCGATCACCACTGATGATCGCCTGAGACAAGCGTTCGCGAATAGTCGGTGGAGAGTCGGATACAGGAACCGTGGTGGAAACGCCTACCTGCTCACCACGGTAGGCTTCAATATAGACAGCGGCCTGGTGGTCACGGTTAAGCAGCACCATCGCCGAGCGCCAGGCATCCATCATCGGCTTGTCCTTGGGGTTGATTATGGCAGCATCCAGACCGGCTTCCATCGCCATTGAAAAGAATGAAGAGGAAATCAACGGACGCTGCGGCAATCCAAAGGAGATATTGCTGACCCCGAGAACGGTTGAAAGTCCAAGTTTCTGTTTTACCAGTCGGATGGCACGGAGTGTTTCAGCGGCGCGCTTCTGTTCGGCGCTGACTGTCAGTGTCAGACAATCGATGATGATGTCGGAGTCGGGAATTCCAACGCGGCGGGCGGCATTCCTGATACGGCGGGCAATGGCCAACCGTCCCTCGGCCGTGTCCGGAATACCGTTTTTGTCCAGAGCCAGACCGATGACGGCAGCACCATACTTTTTGGCCAGTGGCAGAATCTTTTTGAGACTTTTGGTCTCACCCGAGACGGAATTTATCAATACCTTGCCATCCGCGGCCTTGAGTCCGGCTTCCAGGGCGGCCGGGCTTGATGAGTCGAGTACCAGAGGCACGGCGGCAACGCCACTGGCACAGAAGACTGCCCGTTCCATTGCCGGTGCTTCATCAATTCCCGGAGCTCCGACATTGACATCCAGGAGTGTTGCGCCGGCCAGCACCTGCTCGGTCGCTTCACGTCGGATATAGGCGACCTTCCCCTCCTGCAATTCCTGGGAGTAGAGTTTTTTGCCGGTCGGGTTGATCCGCTCGCCGATAATGGCCGTCTTGG
>JAWDJY010000032.1:0-50463 GCA_032469775.1 Geobacteraceae bacterium
GATTCCGGCGCCGAAATCATTCCGCAGATACAGGCCGTCCAACCTTTCGGCGGCGACACCTTCGGTTACAAACTGACGTCCCAGATTGACAACGGTATTGTTTCTGGCAGCCCGATAGCTGAGGTAGGCATACTGGAGATCGGCGTCGGAATACTTGTCGGTGGATTTGTCGGCCAGGTCGACACGTCCCCAGGCGCCAAGGTAGAAGGAAACCGCGGATCCGTCACCACGATTGTCGGTCATGTTCATACGCAGGTATTCGTAAACCGGGTAGATATCCTTTTTATCAATGGTCGTCCTCATGCGGAAGATCGTGTTGGACTCGCCGGAAAACGAATAGTCGGCTGCCATGAGCGGCGACGCCAACATCAACGATGACAACGCAAGCGCCCCCCCCGTTACTTTCAGGAAATTGCGCCGAATGCGCCCTGAATTTTCTTTCTGGTGGTCTCTCAAAATATTCCCTCCTTTCCAGAAGTAAATATGCAGATTTCTATCAATCCGTTCTTGCAGCCATAAAAAGCAATAGCTTCATATTCGTCTTACCGCCCTGATTCAGATCCCCCCTCCCGAACTGATTCGATTTCACGTTTCAGTAAGCCAATCCCGACAACGGCCAAATATTCAGCAATGGGGAGTCGCCCCGGAAACAGCACCGGCCACTCCGTTGCAAAGCAAATTCACGATCGAATCAATCAATGATTTGTTCTCCATGCTTTTACAGGAACCGCCCAACTGCATTTCTTCCACCTGGAAACAACCGTAACAGAGCATCACGAATATTCTGGCGGCCAGCTGCGGATCGCAGCAGACAGAAGAACCACGCCGCAGAATCTCTGTAAAATAGCTGCCGCAGACCCGGTAAAGCTCGTCCAGAAATGACTGGAACAATGGACGGAAAGTTTCCGGATCCCGCTGCAATTCCATTTGAAACATGCGTACCCAGGGTTTGTTGTCGGACAGTCTTCCGATAAAAGCATCCACCAGAAGTGCAATACCCTCGTTTATCGGTTTGTCAAGCAGCGACGGTATCAATCCCTCAATCACCGGGATTGTGGAGTAGCTTTGTGTTATTTGACGGAACAGAATTTCCTTGTTAGTGAATTGACGGAAGATGGTCACCTCCGCCACCCCGGCCCGCTGGGCGATCTCGCGGGTAGATGCGCCCGCAAAACCCTTTTCGGACATGAGTTCGAAAGCCGCTTCCAGAATCCGCTCACGAGCAGGCTTTTTCACGTTCAGCTCCCTCACAATGTAAGTGCTTGCTTACAGCATATCCCGTGCCGAAAGCTCAAAGTTAATTTCTGTAAATCAAGTAGTTACACCAGCCAAGTCCAATTCGGACATATCGCAAGATAAACGCCAAGAATGAAATAAAAGTTTTTGGCAACAATGTTCATTAAAAACAGGGTATTACTTCAAACGGCGGTCGAAATCGGAGTGATGGCACAGAGACACATGTCTCAATATTTGACAGAAATGTTAAATTTGGCAGATTTTTTGGCAGGAGATAGCCGTTACCGGCCTGGAATTGCTTTCCGGATTTACGACAAAAAAAGACGCGGCCTGATGATCAGCCGCGTCTTTGTGTTCATTCAATCCCGGTCCTGGAAGACCGGGAGCGGATAAATCTATTTTGCGTGCTTGGCCAGGTACGAGGCGACACCTTCGGCGGTAGGCTTCATTGCTTCCTCGCCCTCCTGCCAGTTGGCCGGGCAGACTTCACCGTGGGTATCGGAGAACTGGACCGCATCAACCATCCTCAGCGCCTCTACAACACTTCTGCCCAGCGGCAGGTCGTTGATGATGCAGTGACGGACCTTTCCGGTCGGATCGATCAGGAACAGGCCGCGCAGCGCGACCGAGCCGTTGAAGAGGATGCCGTAGGACTTGGCAATTTCCTTATTCAGGTCCTGCACCAGCGGATACTGCACGTTGCCGATGCCGCCGTTCTCGATAGGGGTGTTCTTCCATGCCAGATGGGTGAACTTGGAGTCAACGGAAATACCGATCACTTCACAGTTCTTGCTCTTGAACTCGTTAACCCGCTTGTCAAAGGCCAGGATTTCAGAGGGGCAGACAAAGGTGAAATCAAGCGGGTAAAACAGCAGCAGGACGTATTTACCCTTGAAACCGGAGAGTGTGATGTTTCCGAAAGTGTTATCGGGCATGACCGCTTCCGCGGTGAAATCAGGGGCCTGCTGGGTTACGAGTGTAGTAAGGCACATAAGTAAGATTCTCCTTTTGAGTAAAAGTAATGATTAATGTTTATGGTAATACCAGCCAATCATGCTCTTGTCAATAGGATAAAAATACTCTTTTAGTCTTTTTTACAGATATGGAGAAAAAAGGTGGAAAAAACCATCTCTCAGCTTGACAGTCAACGGCCGGTTTTCGATCTCTTCCAGCGAGATTTCCCTTGCGCTCAACACGGACTTTTCGAAGTGGTGTTTGATGCAGACGGCAAATTCCTGGTCGAACACACTCAGGTTAAGTTCAAAATTGAGTCGCAGGCTGCGGGTATCGAGGTTGGCCGAACCGATCAACGACCAGATCTCATCCACAAGCATGAGCTTGCTGTGAACAAATGGAGGCGGCAGATAATAGACCTTGACCCCGCTGGCCAGAAGTTCCCACAGCAGCGCCTGGCTGGCCCACTGCACAAAGGGGAGGTTGTTGTGCCCCGGCAGAACCACGCGGACCTTCACACCTCTCAGCGCTGCGGTTACAAGAGCAGAAATCATCGAGCGTTCTGGAATGAAGTAGGGGGTCATGATACTGACGGAACGCTCGGAACAGGACAAGGCACCCATGATGATCTGCTCCAGCTTGCGGAACTCCTTGTCAGGACCGTCACTGATACAGCGGGCCAGCGCGTTACCGACCGGTTCCAGAGGGGGGAAATACATCGGGGAGTCGAGCCTTTCGCCAGTGACGAAGAACCAGTCTTCCATGAATGAGCGTTGAAGGTCCGCCACCACCGGCCCCACCACGGAAAAATGCAAGTCGAGCGTTGCCTTGTCCGGATCGGCTTCGGAGAGCATGTGCCGTCCGCGAATATTCATCCCGCCGGTAAACGCCTCCCGGCCGTCGATGATCAGCAGCTTGCGGTGGTTGCGAAGATTGATGTAGGCGCCATGCCGAAGCGGCAGATAGCGTGCCAGGCAGACCCGTGAATCGCGAAAGGCCCTGGTGGGTGAAACACGGCTGTATTTCTCTCCGAGAGCATCAATAATTACCCGTACCGTCACTCCGCGATCGGCAGCCGCCTTGAGCTGTTCGACAAACTCGCCGCCGATTCCGTCAGCATCAAAAATGTAGCTGGAGAGGTTTATGCTTTCCTGCGCACGGCGGATGGCCACCAGCATTGCCGGATAAGCGTTGTCGCCGTTTTCCAGCAACAGGATGCGGTTGCCGACACGCAGCGGGGTAGCGACGACCCGGTCGGCCAGGACGCTAAGATCGCGCAGGTGCGAGGCGGCGGCCGGGAGAACAACTACTTCCCCCTCCAGTTCTTCCAGAGGATAGATTTCAGTGCCGCTGATACGGCGGCCGCTCTCCTGCCAGTTGCGGGCCCGCCGCGAGATGCGGTTGATGCCCAGGCACCAGTACAGGAAGGGGCCGATCAACGGCAGGGCCAGATTAAGGCTGGTCCAGACCAGCGCCGAACGTGAATCGCGCTTGAAGATCAGCGCATGGCCGGCGGCCCCCAGGGAGAGCAGGCAGCAGCTGACAACAAGCAGTGCGATCAGGAGGTGGTCCAAGAATCAGCCCAGATCCACCTGGATTTCATCACCATTCACCTGGACCGGAAATGTTGCCAGTACGAATTCCGGATGTTCGGCACATTTGCCGTCGGCCAGACTGAAGCGGTATCCATGCCTGGGGCATGAGATGTAGCCATCCTTGACCACTGCGCCACCCAGCGGACTTCCCTGATGCGGGCATTCGTTCTCGACCGCAAAAAATGAACCTTTGATGTTTATCAGCAATATTTCGCGACCTGAAACCGTTACGACCTTTTTACCAAAGTTCGGGACTTCACTGACTCTTGCCGCAGTTTGCATCGCTCAACCTCCCTGAAAAGCATTATTAATGCATCAAACTACCTGAAAAAGCAGCCCGCAGTCAAATGGGATTCATAGCCTGCATGTTTTTTTGGCAGCATAGTTCTTTCAATGGTCCTGTATGGTTATCCCGGTTGTCCCAGCCTGTTTATGATCCACTGCCCCGGACCACCTGCCTAAAAAATAATCTGAAACCGTAGCTGCTCACATCCTCTGAACACGCCAAAAGGAGTCAATTACATTCAACATACTGTATTCGTTTAGTTTTTAAACAGTGGCACGCTCTATGCTAATCAACTGGCATCTGATGAGCAACTATTGAAGTGTAAATTGTTGTGGCCAACGACAGAACTACTCTACAGAACGTGCAGCGATGAGATCAAAGGAGCTTTCATCCAATCACCGTTCAAAATCAACGATGAAAAGGAGAGGAAAGATGAAACTCGGAAGAATTCTGGCAACAACCTGTGCAGCAGTGGCCCTGGCAAGCGGCGTAGCAATGGCAACCCCCACATCGCAGATCTGGATTCCGTCAACAGACGCCAAGGGATTCAAAGAAACAACAGTAAATGTGATCAATATCGCACGTTTTTCCAATGCCGCAGATGCTGGACCAAACTACTATGATGTCGGCGTTGTTGCAGGTGTGCTGCCTTTTGAGTCAGTCAAGATGGAAATCGGTATAGACTACCTCACAACCGGCACAAAATCAAAAGCCGACGACTACCCGATCTATTTCAATGCCAAGCTGGCAACAGCTGAGGATCTTGGCTTCAAAGGCATGCCGGCAATCGCAGTCGGTGCCTACAACCTCGGAACCTACGACAAACCGGAAGTAGGCCTTTCAACCCGCCAGAACCTTGTTTACGGACTTGCCGCCAAAACCATCCCGGTTGTGGGCCGGATTTCAGCCGGTGGTTACTTCGGCGCCAAACGCGCTCTTGCAAATGGATCCAATGGTATCGACACAGATATGAACAGCGGAATCATGGCCTCCTGGGATCGCACTATCAGTGAAGTTTCCGACAAACTCTGGATGGCTGTGGACTACATGGGCGGTAACAACGGCAACAGCCAGCTCGGCATCGGCGCTTCATGGGCTTTCTCAAAACAGGTCACTTTCCTTGCCGGTGTACAGGTATTCAACCCGTTTTACAATCCCAGCCAGGGCGAAGGCCTGCCAGGCGGCAAACCGGCCTTCACCACCCAGCTCTTTATTAACTTCTAGGCTGTCCCTCCTTCAATCCGGGGGCGGGGTGCCTCCCGCTCCCGTCTTTTTTAAGGAGCAAACCATATAAGCAGGAAAGGAGGCGGACGCAATGAAACTGATCGAAGCGATAATAAAACCCTTCAAGCTTGACGAGGTAAAAGATGCGCTGAACGAAATCGGCATCGAAGGCATAACAGTAAGCGAAGTCAAAGGATTCGGCCGTCAGAAAGGCCATACCGAGCTGTACCGCGGAGCTGAGTATGTAGTCGATTTCATCCCCAAGATAAAGATGGAGATTGCGGTAAGTGATGAACTGGTGAGCAAGGTGGTCGAAACCATCCAGAACATCGCCAAGACCGGCAGGATCGGCGACGGCAAGATATTCATCATACCACTGGAAGAAGCGGTCAGGATCAGGACCGGCGAAAAAGGCTCCGACGCGATCTGATAAAGACGTGATAACCATCGGGAGGATACCCATGAAACTCAAACTATACCTTGCATCAATAATGCTGGTTGTCATGGCCGGACTGGTTCCGATCGCAGCCATGGCCGAAGAGAAAAAAGATACCGCTCCGGTTGCAGCTGCGACCGAAGCCGCACCCGCCGCAGCAACTGCAGCCCCGGCCGCGGCAGTAGCGGCCCCGGATGCAGCCGCTCCGGCAGCCGCACCGGCAACACCCCCGGATGTCAAGCCGGTGCTCAACACCGGCGACACCGCCTGGATGCTGGTTTCATCGGCGCTGGTACTGCTGATGATCCCGGGCCTGGCCCTGTTCTACGGCGGTATGGTCCGCCAGAAGAACGTCCTCTCCACGATGATGCACTCCTTCGTAGCAATGGGCATCGTCGGCGTACAGTGGGCCGTGATCGGCTACTCGCTGGCCTTTGCTCCTGACATGAACGGCATGGGACTGGTCGGCAACTTCAGCAAATTCATGCTGAACGGCCTGATCGTGATGAAAGATGCCGCCAGCGGCACTGTAGAGTGGACCCTCTTCCAGAACTACACCAAGGAGCCCGGCGCAATCCCCGAACTGGTATTTGCAATGTACCAGGCCATGTTCGCCATGATCACCGTGGCGCTGATTTCCGGTGCAATGGCCGAGCGCGTCAAATTCTCTGCCTACTGCGTGTTCGTACTGCTCTGGACCACACTGGTATACGACCCCCTGGCACACTGGGTCTGGATGACAGATGGCTGGTTGTTCAAGAAGGGCGCGCTGGACTTCGCCGGCGGCACGGTCGTCCACCTCTCGTCCGGTATCTCTGCGCTGGTGTTCCTGGCTTTCCTTGGCAAACGCCACGGCTATCCGACCGAGCGCATGGCCCCGCATAATCTGCCCCTGACTCTTCTGGGCGTGGGCCTGCTCTGGTTCGGCTGGTACGGTTTCAACGCCGGTTCCGCAATTGTCGGTGTTAACAACTCAGACGCTGCCGGCGGCCTGGCCGGCCTGGCATTCGCCACCACCACGATCGCCCCGGCAGCTGCCGGCCTCTCCTGGATGATCGCTGAGTGGATTCACTCCGGCAAGCCTTCAGCTCTCGGCTTCGGCTCAGGTGTCGTAGCCGGACTGGTCGTGATCACACCAGCAGCCGGTTTCGTACAGCCCGGCGCAGCGTTGATCATGGGTGTAGCTGCCGGCCTGGTCTGTTACGGCGGCATCCTGCTCAAGGCCAAGCTGAAGTATGACGACTCGCTGGACGCTTTCGGCGTACATGGCATCGGCGGTACCTTCGGCGCCATCATCACCGGCGTATTTGCAACCGTTGGCGCCACCGGCCTGCTGGCCGGCAACGCCAAGCAGCTGATGGTCCAGCTGATCGCAGTCGTAGCTGCCGGCGCCTACGCAGTGATAGTAACGCTGATCATCACTTTCGTACTGGACAAGACCATCGGCCTGCGGGTCGAGAAGGAAGACGAGATCATGGGCCTCGACCAGACTCAGCATTCGGAGTCCGGCTACAACATGTAACAGCAGTATTACCGGTCTTCACACCACAGGAAGCCGCCCGATTGTGGGCGGCTTCTTTCCGTAAATCGGGCATTGTTCCGGTTTCAAATCAAAGATGCAGTCAAGGCGGCGAGGAGTGAGGCGAGGAGGCATACAAACAGTATGTTGAGGAGCCGAAGACGAGCCAACGCAGAGGGCGCTTTGATTTGGAATTGGATAACCATCTGGAGCGAGTATGACCACCCCGGCAGACACGCATAGCAGCGGCGCTATCAGCAACGAACTGTTCCGGCAAATGGCCTATAACGAGAAGATGGCCGAACTCGGGCGGATCTCGGCAGGTGTCGTGCATGAACTTAACGCCCCGCTTTCGGTGATAACATCGGCGGCACAGATGATCCTGAGGGAGGAAGAGGTCCCGGAGTTTGTGCGCGAGATGGTCGGCCGGATCAACTCCGAAGCGCATCGCCTCTCGCAACTGACCCGCGGGCTGCTCAATTTCAGCAGCCATGACGACATCGGCGGTGAATCAGATGTCAACCTGACTATTGATTTCGTGCTTGAGTTCATCAGGTTCGAGGCCGCCCAGCGCGGGGTTACGCTTTCCAGGCGGCTGGATCACAGCCTGCCGATGATCGGCATCAACAACAACTCTCTCAAGCAGATCCTGCTCAACATCATCATGAACGCCCTCCAGGCGATGGAAACCGACGGTGGCACCCTGATGGTCGAGACATCCGCAACCTCCTCCGAGAGGGTCTGCATAAAAATCACCGACAGCGGTCCCGGCATGTCTGAAGCGACAGTATCAAAGATATTCAAGCCATACTTCACTACGAAGAAACCGGGAGAAGGAACAGGACTGGGGCTGTTCGTGACCAGGACTCTGGTGGAACAGGATGGTGGCAGCATTGAAGTTGCCAGCCGGACTGATGCGGGAACCTGCTTCACAATACTGTTTGACGCGGCAAAATAGTCCGGCGTCATGAATCAAAGCACAAAGGCCGCTGTCCCGATCTGTCCGGGAAGCGGCCTTTGTGCTTTATATATTTATTGAGACGAGCTGCCTAGGCCGGCTCTTCCAGCCGTCCTTCCAAAAGCGGATAGATCACCACCTTGATCTTGCCCTTGCCCCACAGACCGATCTTTTTGGCTGCGGCCCGGGACAGGTCGATGAAGTGGAACGGCTTTGAAGCGCAGCGATCATTGATGGTTACATGGACTTCCTGCTTGGTGGCGGGATTGAGCACCCTGACGACCGTGCCCATCGGAAGGCTGGCGTGCGCAGCCGTCAGCTTGTCGGGATTGTAACGATGCCCCGAGCTGGTAAGGCGCCCTTCAAAACGGCTGGCATAATAGGTGGCAAACGCATCCACCGATTCGAAGGTGCTGCTCTTCAGGAGCAGCTCCTCCAATATGGTGGCCGGATTTGCCGAAAGTTCCTTCAGGTGCTGGTCTGCGGAAACCGGTTTCTCTTCGGCGCGGGCTGACGTTGTGAACAGCAGAACGGCCAGAACCGCCACAGACATCCCTATCGTGTTGAAAAACGGTACATTCATGGCGTACCTTATACAACACTAAGGGAGTTTGGTCAAGTTTTGCGCAGATACTCGCCGATACCCTCGCCGAATCCCCGCGGTTCAAAGCCGAATTCCCGCTTCCAGGCCCCGTCACAGATACTCTCCTCCAGCAGCATCTGCAACTGATCCATCGTGATCGGAAACTGCGGGATGTTCTGCATCACCGGGATAACCAGCTTCATGAGACCCAACGGCGCATGGGGCTTGAGCGGCTTCGAGCGCCCCATGGCAACGGCGATCGTGTCCAGCAGATCCTCGTAGCTCATGCGGTCATTGCCGCACAGTTCATAGGTCTGTCCGATCGTCGCCGGCATTTCCAGGGCCATGGCAAAGCAGCGCGCCACATCGTCGGCATGGATCGGCTGCAGGCGATAGGTTCCGTTGCCGATCACCGGCATCACCGGCGCCATCCGCAGCTGGGCCGCCAGCATGTTGATAAAGGCGTCTTTCGGCCCGAATATCAGGGATGGGCGAAAGATGGTCCAGTCCATCCCTGAAGCGCGCACCAGCTCCTCCGCCTGCCATTTGCTCCTGTGGTAGCCGGAAACGGCACCGGGACGTGTCCCCAGCGCGGACATCTGCAGATAGCGACCGGCACCCCCCTTGCGGGCTGCTTCCAGCATATTGGCGGTCGCCTGTACATGCAGCTTCCTGAAAGTGACATCCCTGAATGGGAACTCGCGGATGATTCCGACCAGATTGATCACCGCATCGCAGCCTTGGACGGCCTGCTCGAAGGTCTCCGGACGGGTCACATCCCCCGCGACCTGTTCCACCCCTTCGGAAGAAGGATGTTTGCTGTGGCTCAGTATGCGCAGCTGGTGCCCCCTGCCGGTAAGCTCTCGGATCAGGTGACCGCCCACAAAACCGGTTCCGCCACTGATGAATATTTTCATGCCAATCTCCTTTCAGGCCGGAAGCTCGTTCGGGTTTTCCAGCAATCGCTTGAACTCGTTCAGAAACCCGGCCGCGTAGACACCGTCAATGATACGGTGATCGCAGGAGAGTGTGGCGGTCATCTGGCGTCCGGCCTCAATGTTTCCGTTGCGGACCAGGGGACGGTCGGCAACCGCTCCCACCGCCAGAATGCCGGCTTGGGCCGGCATGATGATCGAGGCAAAAGAGTTGACACCGTGCATCCCCAGGTTTGATACGCTGAAGGTACCGCCTGAAATCTCGTTTTCGCTGATGCTGCCGGAGCGCGCCCTGAACGCCAGACGGGCAGCCTCGGAGCTTAACTCCCGTACGCCCTTGACTTCCGCTCCCCTGATAACAGGTACCAGCAGCCCACCCTCAACCGCAACGGCAAAACCCAGATTTACCGTGGAATATTTATGCATACCCTTTTCCGTGAAAGCAGAATTCAGCTCCGGAAACTTTACCAGTGATGCGGCAACGGCGCCCAGGATCAGCGCGTTAAGCGTCAGCGCCTCCCCCTCGGTATTCAAATCCCGCACAACCTGTTCGACACGGCCCATCTCGACATCGACCGAGATGTAGAAATGCGGGACAGTACGCCAGGAATCCGTGGTGACCCTGGCTATTGCCGCACGCATGCGGCTGAAAGGCTGCACAGCGTCATCCTGAACTGTATTTACTGCAGGAGTAACATCAACGGAACCAGTAACGGCAATATCTGCTTCAGACGGCACCAGCCTTGCCCCCGGCTGCTGTTGCAGATCATCCAGCAGAATCCTGCCATCCGGGCCGCTTCCGCTAATATCGGCCAAATCTATCCCCAGCTCTGCGGCACGGCGACGAACAATCGGCGCAGCCTGGAAAACATGCGACTGCGGCTGCCGCTCCACGAACGGAGCATCGGGAGTAACAATTTCCTCCACTTCATCAGACGCCACCAAATCTTCTTCCGGCACGGGAACTTCCGCAAGCAATGATTCTGCCGGTATGGACTCGCCCGGCAGACCGATCAGGCCGATAACCGTTCCGACCGGCACCAGCTCCCCGGCCTGAACCCGCTGTTCCAGAAGCACTCCGGAAGCAAAGGCCTCCAGATCCATCGTTGCCTTGTCGGTTTCCACCTCGGCGATGATATCGCCGCGTTCAATCTTTTCTCCAACACTTTTGCGCCAGGCCCCCAGATGACCTTCGGTCATAGTATCGGAAAGCTTGGGCATCGTGATTTCTGTCGCCATATCTCCTCCGGTATTTCAATTGGAATTACATTTCAATATTTCCTGCCGACTACCTCGCGTACCGCATCCGCAATAGTTTCGGCGCTGGGGATGCAGATCTTTTCAATCTTGCGCGAATAGGGCATCGGCACATCCAGCCCGGATACCCGCCTGACAGGAGCCAGCAGGTTGTCGAAGCAGGCCTCGTGGATGCGGTGAGCGATGTCACCGCCCAACCCCGCCGTTCCCCAGCACTCTTCCACCACCACGGCCCGGCCGGTTTTGCGGGCGGAATCGATAAATGTCTCCGAATCCAGCGGACTCAGGGTGCGCAAGTCAACCACCTCGCAGGAAACGCCCTCCTTCTCCAGTTCGCCGGCCGCCTGCAGCGCCAGAATGCTCATGCGGGCATAGGCTACGATAGTAACGTCCGTACCGCTCCTGATAATATTGGCCCGACCGAACGGCACCAGGAACTCCGGGTCGTCCGGTACCTCTCCCTTGCTGTTGTAGAGCAGCTCATGCTCCAGGAAGATCACCGGATTGTTGTCGCGGATGGCGCTCTTCAATAGCCCCTTGGCATCGGCCGGTGTGGCCGGATAGGCAATATGCAGCCCTGGACAGTGCATGAAGTAACTCTCCAGCGACTGCGAATGTTGCGCCGCCAGCTGGCTCCCGCCACCGCCCGGCATGCGCACCACCATCGGCAGGAAGGTCTGGCCGCCGAACATCGAGCGGATTTTGGCCATATGGTTTACGATCTGATCCATTGCCAGGAGCGCAAAGTTGACTGTCATCAGCTCCGCCACAGGCCTCAGACCGCCCATGGCTGCGCCGACCGCCACCCCGACAATCGTGTTTTCCGATATCGGTGTATCCTTGATGCGCTCTTCGCCGAACTCGGCCAAAAGCCCGCGCGTCACCTTGAACGAGCCTTCGTAGAGCGCCACATCCTCACCCCACAGGACCACCGAAGGGTCGCGGCGCATCTCCTCCTTCAGGGCCAGGTTCAATGCATCCCGGTAGGTCATTTCAGACATAGATGTCATTGTACACCTCGCTATCCTCCGGCCATGGCGACTCCTCGGCAAACCTGACCGCTTCCTGCACCACTGCCAGGCACTTGTTGCGAATCTCCGCCAGATGGTCTTCAGTCGTGATTTCCTCGGCAACAAGCCGCTTGGCCAGGGCCGGTATCGGATCACGCGATTTCCAGACTTCATGTTCGGCCGCGCTGCGGTATTTGGCCGGATCTGCCATGGAGTGCCCCCGGAAACGGTAGGTGACCGCCTCGATAAAATAGGGGTGCGAAGTCTCGCGGACCTTCTCGGCCGCGTACTTGATCGCCTTGTAGACCGCCACCACGTCCATGCCGTCCACCTTCTCGGACGGGATGTCGTAGCCGCAGGTGCGCTTATGGATGCTGGCCAGCGCCGAGGAACGGTGAACCTCGGTGCCTATGCCGTAGAAATTGTTTTCACAGATGAAAAGCACCGGAAGCTCCCACAGGCGGGCCCAGTTGAGGGATTCGTGGAAGGTGCCCTGGTTGACCGCGCCGTCACCGAAGAAACAGGCCGCGATCCGGTCCTCCTGCCGGTATTTGGCTGCAAAGGCCAGACCGACCGCGATCGGGAACTGCCCCCCCACGATCGCATACCCCCCCATGAAGTTCAGTGCCGGATCGAACAGGTGCATTGAGCCCCCTTTACCCTTGCAGACACCGGTGGCCTTGCCAAACAGCTCGGCCATTACCCGGCGTGGTTCGGCGCCCCGCACTATGGCCTGGGCATGCTCACGATAGGCGGAAAGTATGTAATCGTCCCTGTGCAGGCCGGCGGTCGCACCCACCGCCACCGCCTCCTGGCCGCTGTACAGGTGCAGAAAACCGGTTATGTGGCCTTTGGTGTACTGCTCGGCACACGACTCCTCAAACTCCCTTGACAGGACCATCTGCTCGTAAAGCTTCAACAGTTCCTGATCCGGGAGAGTCGCCCTCAGTCTGGTTTCCATGATATCACCTCAAATCCGGATAGGGGTCTGCCTGAAAAACGTCACCGCATGCAGACAGACCCTGCGCTGAAATATATACCACCTATTTCCGGAAAGTCCGGTCTGAATCGAATATATAAAACGACACCACCGGCCGCTTTACGATCAATGGGTCATTTCCGAACATTCCCTGCGTTCCCACGAATCCAGCTCTCCGTTTTCAAGGCGGACCTGAACAGTTTCCCCGGCAAGGGTACAGCCGAATGATACGCCCTTTTCTCCGGTCTTGAGATTTTTCAGCACGACGCCTTCATCGCGCTGTTCCGTCCGGTAACAAACCTGCTGATAGTGTTCCATTCTCATGACATACCTTCCTTTCAACGACTCCTGCGCCGCTAAAGCGGGCGGAGATTGGAAAACTCGCCCCACTCCAGATAGCAGCCGGGCGACTCCACAAAATTGTAGATTTCCTCGATTTCATTCAGATGACGTTTTTCATTTTCGGCAAGCCATGCCAGTAGCGCTTTGGAGCCGGCGTTCGGCTCTGCCTTGGCCATCCCCTCACACAGCTTGATCATCTCTTCTTCCGCATGCAGCACATGTGAGAAGGCGTCGCGATCACGCCTCATCTCTTTGGCGATATCATGGGTGAACAGCAACTGCCGAAAGCCGTTCACGACATGATCGGCGCGCTCCACCAGACTGGACTCGGCGCCACTGCCGATGGAGGAGTCCCGGACCGCCTTAAGGGCATCAAGGTGTTTTTTCTGACTCTCGGCCAGCAGTGCGTACAACTCGCTCAGTTCCGGGTCATGCCTGTCGCTGCCCAGGGTTTCATAAAACCGCAGGCAGTCCTCTTCAAACCGTGTCATATAATCAAGTGCGTTCATACAAGCCACCTCCTTTATACGAAATGATTATAACACGTTCTTCAGCAACAAGACCAAAAAAGTCTTCAATCAATAGCATTGCTCTGCAACAATCAATGGAGTCGGGCTTAAACGGGGGACACGGCAATGAAGTGATTAGTGAACTGGGGGCTAAATTGATAACCAGGAGAGCTGTCAGGAACCTGTCTCAGCTGCAAAAAAAAGGCGGAGAAGCTCTCCGCCGATCCGGATATAATTACAATTTACGGCAAGTCACCATTCCGGGTCCGGTCCGATGACTGCGATAACATGATGATGCCCGCCAGGCGCCTGTTCTTCGTCCGGCGGTTTCTGCCTGTAGTTGCGACGTTCCGGCCCGTCATAATCTCCGCCGCCGTCCCCCCTGACCGGCTCCGAACCGACCTTGACCCAGCCGCTCGACCGGCGGAACGCCAGCACCTCTCCGGCGGCGATCAGGCGCCTGAGATCGCGGACATTGACCGTTTCTATCGTATCGTAGTGGGAAAGCACCTGCACCTTCATCGGACACCTCCCGAATCAGCTCAAAGCTATTCCTTGGTGTACATCACCGCCACTGCGCGCGCCTTGCCTTCTCCAACCGCCACCCAACCGTGCAGCTGGCTGGAATCGTAATAGATGCTGTCACCGGCGCGCAACCTCAGCACCTCGTTGTTATAGTGGAAATCCAGCTCCCCATCGGTGACATAGATGAACTCCTCGTCCCCTTCATGCTTGAAGAAGAGCGCATCGTCCCACTCCCTTTTATCGAACTCCACCAGGAAAGGCTCCATGTGCTTGTGTCGCAAACCCTGAGCCAGGGAATAATAGGTGTAGGGACGGGTGACATCATTGGCCACCGGACGCGGCACCTTTTCGTCCTCCCGGACATCTTCGCGCCTCGTCAGAACATATTTCTGGCGGTTGCCTTCGTCCTCGAAAAAGAAGTGAATGTCGATTTTGAGCCCCTTGGCTATTTTCAGCAAGGTAGCCAGTGGAGGAATCACCTGCTGGTTTTCGATCTGTGACAAAAGGGGCTTGGAAAGAGTGGTCAGCTCGGACAGTTCCTGAAGCGTCAGCCGCTTCTGCTGACGCAGTGCCCTGATTTTCTCGCCGATTCGAAACGCTTTTATCTGTGCCTTGATGTCTCCCATCCGATTTCCCCCAAAGAAATTTCGCAGCTTACATATGCACTTTTACACAAACCGTGCTGTGATTCAATAACATTATTATGGTGTGTAAAACGCAGTGTAAACTAAAGATGTTCCAATGGCTATCCTATCGAAAAAGCAGATCAACTTCTGTCATATTAATTTGACCAGGGCAGATAATTCATGTATGCATTTGTGACATTAGCAACCGAAAAGACACAGCACGGGCAACCGTGTGTCGCAAAGCTACCATCCCGCAAGGGATAGAGGGGTTGTCGAAGTGAGAAGGTTCAATTACCGGATTTCATACCACGCCGTTTTTTCCGGATCTATACCGGAGGGACGGCGTTTTTAGTGCTGTTTCAATGTCTTTGCAAACCGGACAAATTCAAATGAAACTGATTGCGGAGAATGACGGGTGAAGCACACTTCACGGCTCAAGCTGCCGGCCCTGATTTTCATAACCTCCCTGCTGGCCTTGCTGCCCGGCAGCGATCCCTGCTGGGCCGGATCCGTTTCCGGCAGAGTGACGGACCTGGGCGACGGCCTGGGTGTCGCAAGTATCTATGTCACGCTGGTCCAGGGGACGAATACAGCCATGTATGTCAGGACGGATACCAACGGGGACTATTCCATATCCGACATCCCGGACGGCTCCTATAAGATTGTATTTTCAGACCCGGATTATTATAAATATGTCACCCAATGGTATGACAACGCCCCTGATGACAGCGGTGCGACATCGATAGCCGTTACTGCCGCATCGAACCACACCGGTGTCAATGCCGCCCTTGTGGCCGGTGGCTACATCACCGGCACGGTGACCTACCTTCAAACCAATGAGCCGGTCATGGGCGCAACAGTGTCGATCTATTCCGGCACAACCGGGACCCTTGTGGAAGAATTGACCGCATACGGCATGTACTCATCAAGCGTCCTGCCACCCGGCAACTATACGCTCCGCTTCTCAAAAAATGACACCCTCACCATATGGTATGATCAGGCCTCCGGCCAGCAGGATTCCACACAGGTCACGGTCACAAAATCCAACAGGACCGCCGGCATTGACGCGCGGCTGCTGAAGATCGTGACCCTATCGGTAACCCTGGCAGGCACCGGAGACGGGTCCGTCAACAGCGATCCGGCCGGAATCGCCTGCACCAGCGGCACCTGTACGGCCGGGTACCCGGAAAACAGCACGGTGAAACTGTCCGCAACGCCCGGCCGCACTTCACAGTTCGGGGGCTGGGCTGACGCCTGTACCAATCCCAGCGGCGACTGCACCGTAACCATGACCGCAGACAGGACAGCAACAGCCACATTCACACCGGCCCCCATGGCGAAAATCGGCCTGACCGGCTATGATTCGCTTGCCGCCGCCTATGCTGCCGCCGGGAGTGTCGACACCATTCTGCTGCTGGATACGGAGATGCCGGACGCCGGCTTTACGCTGGACCAAGGCAAGTCCATCACCCTGAAGGGGGGCTACAGGAACGATTACAGCGGCAAAAGCGGCCTGCCGAGCACACTGAAGGGCGTGTTGACCATCTCCACCGGCAGCCTGACCGTGGAGAGCCTGGTGGTCTGGTAAAGACGGATGGTTCCTGATTGCGACTCATGGCCCGGATGCATTCGTTCAATGCATTGACAACGGTATTGAAGATGATTAGTCTTGGGGTTGACTAATATCATCGCCTTTCGAAAGTTGGACCGATATGAAATTCCCGCACCGTAAACTGCTTTTAGCCCTGTCCTGTTCGCTGCTGCTGTCGACTATGGCCGGCTGCAGCGGCAAGAGCGACACGCCCCTTTACCTGGAATCCAACCGCAAGGGAGGTGAAGCCGAGGCCCCGGTCAAGGATGTGCCGACCGACATCCTCTCCACCCAGAAGGCCTTCAGCAACGTATCCAAAAAGGTCACCCCCTGCGTGGTCAACATCTCTACCGTCAGCCGCAAGAAGATCGTGCAGCCCTTCTTCGAGATGAACCCGTTTTTCGAGGATTTCTTCGGAGCGCCGCAGACCAGGCGGGACAAGAGCCTCGGCTCCGGCTTCCTGATCAGCAAGGATGGCTACATCGTCACCAACGACCACGTGGTGCGCGACGCCGAAAGCATCCAGGTCAAGTTATCCAACGACAAGGTCTACGACGCCAAGGTCGTCGGCGGCGACCAGAAGAGCGACATCGCCGTGATCAAGATCAGCGCCGCCGATCTTCCGACAGCGGTGCTGGGTGACTCGGACAAGCTGGATGTCGGCCAGTGGGCGATTGCGATCGGCAATCCCTTCGGCCTGGACCGCACCATGACGGTCGGCGTCATCTCCGCCACCGGACGCTCCAACATGGGCATCGAGACCTATGAGAACTTCATCCAGACCGATGCCTCGATCAATCCCGGCAACTCCGGCGGCCCACTGTTGAACGTGTACGGCGAGGTGATCGGCATTAACACCGCCATCGTCGCAGCCGGCCAGGGAATCGGCTTCGCGATCCCGATCAACATGGCCAAGCCGATTTTCTCGCAGCTGATCCAGAAAGGGAGCGTCAGCCGCGGTTACATGGGAGTGACGATCCAGCCGGTAACGGAAGAGCTGGCACAATCGTTCGGCCTGAAAAACACCCGGGGTGCGCTGGTCAATGACATCATCAAGGGGAGCCCGGCCGACAAGGCCGGCATCCGCCAGGGGGATGTGATCACCGCGCTGAACGGCACGGAAGTCAAGGACCCCTCCCATCTGCAGCGCCTGGTGGCCGAGGCCGGGATCGGCAAACCGGTCAGGATCACCGTGTTCCGCGACGGCAAGGCGCTCGAACTGGGGCTGTCACTGGCCAGCGCCGACTCAGCCCCCAAGCGCCAGCGCGAATCAGGGGGGGGCGGACAGCAGGATGGCGAGGCCGACCTGCTCGGCCTGGTGGTGGAAGACAGCGGCCAGGGGCTGGGCGTTGTCGTGGTTGAAGCCGTGCGCGGCGGAGCGGCTGCCGAGGCCGGTATCCGGCGTGGCGACCTGATCGTTTCGATCAACCGCAAGCGGATTGGCAACAGCGCCGAATACGAGCGCGCAGTCAATTCCAGCCGCAACGGCAACCTGACAATCCTGGTTCGACGGGGCGATGCAAGCATCTACTTTGCATTACGCGTAAAATAGTGCTATGGTGCATAAACTTTACCGCATGAGGGACAACTTCCATGAACATGATTGATAATCCCGATCAGGCAAAACGCCTGGCCAGAGCTATTCTTTCCGACGTGGCCATGTACAACAAGGAGAAGGTCGAGAATGGCATCAAGAATGACAACATTTTTGACATTCTCAAAGAGGAGCTGGAGGAGGGGCGCCAGCATTTCCTTTCCAGGGTATCCACCGATCTCAATCCGGACACGATCTACGAGATAGCGGTGGTGGATGTGCTGATCAAGCGGGCCGGCAAGATCGAATCGTCAATCTGGTAGCAACCGGCAACAACCAATGATTCTGCAAGGCGTGCCTGTCCGGGTGCGCCTTTGCTTTTTAAAAACCGTTCCGGCGACCGGAAGCGAGAGGAACCATGGACAAGATTTTACTGACATATCCCGATGACGCCGAACCGACCAGGATCGACCTGTTTCTCTGCCGTGAAATGGAGGGAGAGTCACGGGCCGGCATCCAGCGCCTGATAGAAAACGGCAATGTGCTGGTGAACGGCTCGGCGGTACGGCCGTCCCACAAGCTCAAGGGGGGCGAACGGCTTGAGATCGAAATCCCGGAACCGCAACCGGCCGAACCACAGGCGGAATCGATTCCGCTGGAGGTGCTCTACGAGGACGGCGACCTGATCGTGATCAACAAGGAAGCGGGAATGGTGGTGCACCCCGGCCCCGGCACCGCCAGCGGCACGCTGGTGAACGCGCTTCTGGCCCATTGCACCGACCTGTCCGGCATCGGCGGGGAGCTGCGCCCCGGCATCGTCCACCGCCTGGACAAGGGCACATCCGGCGTGCTGGTGGTCGCCAAGAACGACCGCGCCCACCAGGCGCTGTCGGCCCAGTTCAGCGTCCATTCGGTCAAGCGCATCTACCAGGCTTTGATTTACGGCTGTCCGGCGGAGGATTCGGGCAAGATCGAGGGGATCATCGGACGGCACCCGACCGAACGGCTGCGGCTGTCGGGCAAGGCCAGGCACGGCAAGCACGCCGTGACCCGCTGGAGGATCAGGGAGCGCTACAACCGGGTTTCGCTGGTGGAACTGCGGCTGGAAACCGGTCGCACCCACCAGATCAGGGTGCACATGACCGAAGCCGGCTTTCCGCTTCTGGGTGACCCGCTCTACCCGGACGGCGGCCGGATCAACAACATTCCCGACACCCAGCTGCGCGGCATGATCAACCGGCTCGGGCGTCAGGCGCTGCACGCCCGCTGCCTGGGCTTCATCCACCCCACCAGCGGCGAATACATGGAATTCACGGTCGAACCGCCGGCGGACATGCAGGAGCTGCTGGCATACCTGCGGCGCGCGGCGGAGTGAACGGAGCACCGGCGCATCCGCAATAAAATCAAAAAGCCCCTTCGCTGCAGCGAGGGGGCTTTTTGATTCTCGACCATAATTTCAGCCTTATACCGGTTCCAGATCAAAGATGATCTCAAGGCGGCGAGGATTGAGGCAGCGAGGCATACGGATAAGTACGTTGAGCGGCTGAAGACGAGCCAACGCAGATAGGGCTTTGATATGGAATTGGAATTAAACCGGTTCGGTACGGCCGGCCAGCAGCTGCTCCAGCCTCAGCAGCTGCTCCAGCCTCAGCAGCTGTTCAACGGTGCGGCTGAGATATACCGGGCAGCCGTACTGTTCCGGCACGCGCAGGTCAACATCGTAGCGGTCCCCCACGAACAGCGCTTCGGCCGGCTTCAGGCCGGTCTTCTCCAGGATCCCGGCCAGCATCCTCTCATCCGGCTTGGAGCGCCAGGCATCGTCGATCGCAAAGATCTGCCGGAACAGCCCCTCCATCCCGAGGTGGCTGATGATGCGGGTTGCCAGGCAGCGGTTGTTGTTGGTGTAGACATACAAAGAAAAATGACGCGCCAGCCTGGTCATCAGCCCGATCACCCGCTGATCCCGGACAAGGTACTCCTCCGGTTGGAGCGCCTCCTCGAAATAGCGATGCAGCTCCCTGATGTCACCGCCAAGCTCGGCGCAGACCGCCGAAAGCGTCTGGACCGTGCCGCTTTCCCGCGTGAGCCGGGCCCGGGTATCTGCCATCAGCTGAAAGGCCTGGGCCTGCCTGATACCCAGCAACCCGGCGATATAGGCGTTGGCCGCATCCTGGATCGTGTCGGCAAATGCGTTGCAGACGTACAGCGTACCGTCCAGATCAAAGACGATGCCGCGGATATCCGGGAACATCAGAAACCGATCCTGCGCTGGCAGAGCAGCTTCGGGGCAGCAATCCCCCTGGACTGCACCAGTATCCTGAAGGTGTCGCCCATGCCCCCCTGGGGTACGATCAGTTTCTTGAGGGTCAGGCGCAGGCGCAGCTTTTCCTCCTCGGAAACAGGGGAGCGTTCCAGGTCTTCCAGCTCGTCGATGATCCCGGCCGAGAGCAGGAAGCGGTACTGTTCGCCGAACCAGACGTTCTGCATCCCCAGCTCCTCACCGCGCCTGATCAGGCTGGTGAAATCCACATGCGCGGTAATGTCCTGCAGTCCCTGGCGGATATAGGGGTTCTCCTCGGTCTGGTGGCGGTAATAGCAGAGCAGCGTCCCCCGCTTGCGATGCGGCGCGTACAGCTCCTCGGCCGGATAGCCGTAATCGACCGTCAGCACGAAACCGCGCTCAAGCGCCCTGCATACCGACGACAGCCACTCCGGACCGTTCAGGTTGACCTCGGCCTCCTGGCCCGGATGCAGCTCAACCCCGATCCGCTCCAGCTGCCCGGCAATCGCCGGAGTGGAAAGCTCGCCGAGCTCGTCGGCAAACTCCCCGTCCTTGACCGTCACGTAAATCTCCCGCAGCCCCTCGGGGGTCATCAGCACACGATGCACAGGGAGCGCATCGATCAGCTCGTTGGAGTAGAGGCAGCCGCTGAAGGTAAAGCGGCCGGAGGCGAACTCCTCCGGGGAAAGCCATTCCATCCTGTCCACGTGCGCCGCCAGCATCACCCGCTGGGCCGACTCCAGCGACGGTTCCTTCTCGACCAGCACCAGGCGCAGGCCGCGGTACATCTCCGGTTCACGCTGCGCCAGAAAATCCATGATGTCGCAGGCCAGCCGGCCATTGCCGGCGCCGCACTCCACCAGGGTGAAGGCCTCCGGCATCTCCATGCAGCGCCACATCTGGGCGATTTCGCGGGCGATCACGCGCCCGAAGGCGGCATGCACCGTGATGCTGGTATAGAAGTCCCCCTCGGCGCCCACCTTGCGGCCGGGAGAGGTGTAATAGCCCAGTCCCGGTTCATACAGGCAGGCTCCCATGAATTCTGCAAACGTCATCCGCCCCTGTTCGCTGATGCGGGCGGCAATGATATCCTGCAACTCTGTTTTTTCAGTCATGATTACCACATACTCTCATTAGTCATAGGATTCGGAAACCAACTGTTCCTCGACCGGATATTCCGGAGTGAAATTATCTAAATAATGCATCCGGCAATGTCAAGCTTTATCCCCTCCTGTACGGCGCCGGCACGGCCGGCTCAGGAGACCCGCCGGCAGCCGGGTCCGCTCAGGCTGCTGCGACCGCCGCTGCCGGCCTCCACCTGCAGCTGTGTGCCGATGCGTTCCTTGAGCGCCGGTACGTGCGAGATGATGCCGATCAGCTTGCCGTCCTGCTGCAGGCCGGAAAGGGTTTCCAGCGCGGTTTCCAGCGCATCCTCGTCCAGGGTTCCGAAACCCTCGTCGAGAAACAGCGAATCCACGCGCACGTTGCGGCTGGACATGTTGGAAAGGCCGAGCGACAGGGCCAGGCTGGCGATGAAGCTCTCCCCCCCGGAGAGGTTCTTGGTGGAGCGCACCTCCCCGGCCTGGTAGTTGTCGATCACGTTCAGTTCCAGCGGTTCGCCGCCGTCCCGCACCAGGATATAGCGGTCGCTCATCTTCTGCAGCTGGCGGTTGGCATGGGCCACCATCAGCTCGAAGGTCAGCCCCTGGGCGAAGTTGCGGAATTTCTTGCCGTCGCCGGAACCGATCAGGCTGTGCAGGCGCTCCCAGCGGCCGCACTCGCGCTGCTGCCGTTCGATCGCCTGCAGCCGGGAATGGTGGAGCCGCTGCTGTTCGGCGTGCTGCCGCAACTTAAGCTCCAGCGCGCCCAGCTCCTTCTGCAGTTCAACCAGTCGTCCGGTGACGGACGCCTGTTCTTCAAGGATCAGTTCCAGCGCCTTGTCGGTCAGGTTCTTTTCCAGCTCGGCCGCCAAGGCCTCCCGGCGGTCTTTCAGCCGCGCCATGAAGGCGGCCTCGTCCCTGCCCAGCGAAGCGGCCATTTTAGTCAGTTGTTCGAAGCGCTCCTGCGGCAGGCAGGCCTGCAGAAAGGCCCCCTCATCGGCAAAACCGGCCTCGGCCAGATGCTGCAGGAATTCCGACTCCATCCGGGAGAGCTCGTCGCCTCGCCCGGAAATCGACCGGGTCAGCCGCTCAATCTGCGCCTTCAATCCTTCCAGTTCGGCCTGCAGGAGGTTATGGCGCTTGAGCGCCGCTTCACGCAGTTCGTCGGCCTGTCGCAGCGCATCGGCCAGACGCTTTTCCTCCTGGTCCGGGTTGCGCTCTCCGTAGAGTTCCAGGCGCTGTTCAACCAGCGCGTCCCGCTGCGCGACCCTGCCGTTCAGCTCCAGCTCCCTCTCCGCCAGCATTTTTTCCGATTCCGCCAGCAGCGCCAGCAGTTTCTCCCTCCCGGCGGCAAAATCGGCGCGTTCCTTTTCCAGGCGCTCATGGGCCTGCATCCGCTGCAGGTAGCGGTCGCGTCGTCCGCCCAGGTCGGCCAGCAGCCGGCCGGCGCCGTCCGGATCGATTTCGCCGCAGCCATAGACGGCGACCACACTGTCCAGCTCGACTCGCACCCGCACCAGGCCGGCCTGCAGTTCAACCGATTCCGCCTCCAGCCGGGTACGCTCCGAATGCGCCGCCTCCTGCCCCAGCCGGGCGGCAAGGTGCGCCTGGTCATGCCCGGCAAGTTCTCCCTTGAGCCGGGCAAGCGCGGCCAGGGCATCGCGTTCCTGCTGTTCCAGCTGCTCGCCCTCCTCGATCACGCTCCGCAGCCTGAGCAGTTCTCCCCGGCAGGCCCCGCTCCCGCTGCGGATGGCCCGCGTCCACTGCTCCGCGGCTGCGGCCTCGCCCGGCTCTGCCGCCAGACCCAGCTCGGCCATGGCATTGGTACAGAGGGACTCGTCATGCAGCTGCCGCTGCCTGAGTTCTTCCAGCTCCTGGCCGGAGCGCTGCAGCTCCCTGTCAAGCGCGACCTGCTCCGCCCTGATGCGGGAAAGCCGCTCGTTGACAGCCCTGGATTCGGCAAGAGCCGACTCCAGCTCCTGCCGGGCCTGGTCCGGTTGTGGAATATTTCCGGCGGCGTAGGGATGCTCAGGGGAACCGCACAGGGGGCAGGGCACTCCATCCTCCAGCCGCCTGCGATCCTCCTCCAGGCTGCAGACACGGTTGATCAGCACGAGATTGTCCTGCAACCCCCGCACAACCCGCTCCCGCAGTTCGGATTCGCCGGCCAGGGCCGCCTCCTGCCGTACAAGCTCCAGGCGCTGCAGTTCGAGCGATTCCAGGCGAGGCTGCAGCTCCGCCAGCTTCGAGCGCTGACCTTCAATCCGCGCCACGACTTCCGTCAGCGATTCCAGTCGGCTCAGGCGGTTCGCCAGGGTCTCCGCGTCCGAGCGCCAAGCGGACAGCTCCCGTCCCTGCAGCAGCGCCGAACGGGCCGCGACGATCCCGGCCAGCCCGCTTTCAGCCCCGGCCACGGCCCGCTGCGACTCCAGCCAGGCGTTCTCGGCCCTACCCAGCGCCACGGTTGCGTCATCGATCAGCGCCGCCTGCCCGGCCAGCCTGTCGCCGGTCTCGCGACACTGCCTGTCAAGGGACTGGAGCGATTTCAGCTGCTGTTCGATGCCGGCCAGGGACCCGGCCAGCCCGGCATCGGCGCTGTGTTCGGCGAGAAAAGCCGCCGCTTCCCGCAGCTGCCCATCGTTCTGGTCGATGCGAGCTTCGCACTCCCTGATCTGGCTGCGATAGTCGCCGGCCTGGCGCCGGCCCTTTTCGATTTCGTCCTCCAGGCGCTGCAGTCCGCCCTGCAGCTCGCCCAGCCGGACGTCCAGCTCGCGCGTCCGGCGGATCATCTCCGCCTCGCGGGCCTGTTCACTCCTTGCGCCGGCCAGCCCGGTCCCGGCCAGCTCCAAAGCCTCGAAAGCGGCCTGACAGTCCAGCTGGCGCTGCGGGACCAACTCCGTGGCAGTCACAAGTTCGCCCCGCTCCGCCTCCTGCTGCGCCCGCACCAGGCCGATCCGGGCATGCCCGCCGCCGAGTTTCAGGGCGCGCCCGGCCAGCTCCAGCCGTTCCAGTTCCGGCGCAGCCGCGGCTTTGCGAGCGTCCAGCGCAATCCGCTCCTGTTCCAGCTGCAGCAGTTCCGTTTCAAGAGCCGTTATCCGCTCCCGCCAGGCGCGGGCTTCGCCGATAAGCCGCGCATCCGCGGCCAGGGCGGCTTCCGACCGCTGCAGCGTGGACTGCTCCAGAAGCAGCGCCTCCGCTTCCCCGGGCGACAGCAGCCGGATCCCATCCAGCTCGGCCCTAAGCTCCGACAGGCGCTTGCGCTCCTCCGAGGTGCGTTCATGAACCTTGATCGAGATTCGGCTGTAGATGGCGGTGCCGGTGATCTGCTCCAGAATCGGGGCGCGCTCGTCGGGGCGGGCCTGCAGGAAGGCGGCAAAGCCCCCCTGCGCCAGCAGCATCGAGCGGGTGAAGCGGTCGAAGTCCATGCCGGTGACATCCTCGACTTTTTCGATCACGCCCCTCAGCTTCGACTCCAGAATCATCATGCTGGCGGCATCGGATATCTCATGCCTGGGGGACTGCAGCTGGCCGTCGGCCTGTTTGCGCGAGCGGTGCTGGCTCCAGTGGCAACGGAAACGCCCCCTGGCGGTCTCGAATTCAACCTCGGCAAAGCATTCGCCGGTCTGGCGCGACATGATTTCGTTCTCGCCCTGGGAGATCCGGCCGAGGCGGGGGGTCTGCCCGTAAAGCGCCAGGCAGATCGCGTCGAGGATGGTGCTCTTGCCGGCGCCGGTCGGCCCGGTGATGGCGAAGATGCCGCTGGAGACATAGTCGGGATGCCTGAAGTCGATGTCCCACACACCGGCCAGGGAGTTCAGGTTTTTGAAGGTGAGCCGGAGGATCTTCATGCTTCCCCCAAAGCGGCATCTTCGTGCAGCGCCGCGACCGTCTCGCGGAAGGCCTCCACCAGCTCGGCCTGCTGTTCCGGCGGCACCTCATGGGCCGCCAGGCAACGGGCAAAGACATCGTCAACGGTGAGGTCATCCAGGGTCTCTTCGGTTTCCATCCGGCTCAGGCTCCGCTCCATCAGGCGTAAATTTCGTGGACGCAGGATTTCCAGCTCGGTACCGTCGATCAGCTCACGCAAGCGTTCCCCCAGATCACCAATGATTTCGTTCCCGTCGTAGAGTACATCCAGCCATACCGAAGACCCAGCCCGTTTCAGCTCTTCAATTCGCCCAGTGATTCGCTGCCAGTCGCCGCGCAGCGTTTCCAGCTGCTGGAAACAGGGCACTTCGATCTCACCTGTTCGAACGCCGTCCGTGTCCACCTCCAGCGCCACCACGATCTTGCGCTGGCCGGCCTCGCCGAAGCTCATCGGCAGCGGCGAGCCCGAATAGCGGCGGGCCTGCGAGCCGTTTACCAGCTGCGCCACATGCAGGTGCCCGAGAGCCAGGTAGTCGAAGCAGTCGGGAAAGATGTCGGCCCGCACCTGGCCGAGTGTGCCCACGTACAGTTCCCGCACGCCATCACCTTCCACGGTGCGGCCGCCGCTGGTGAAGAGGTGCCCCATGGCGACGATCGGCAGGTTCCCCCCCAGCTCGGCGCGCCTGGCAACGGCCGCTTCAGCCACCTGCCGGTAATGGTCGCGGATGCCCTCCACCAGCTTGCGCCCCTTGTCATCAAAAGTCTCTCCGGCCTCGGCCCGGCGGATGTCCCGGTCGCGCAGATAGGGAACGGCGCAGACGATCAGCTGCGGCTTGCCCTGGGCATCGTCAAGCAGCACCAGCTCATCACCGGCCTCGGCCATGCAGCCGACCACGTGGACATTCAGGAAGCGCAGCACCTCGCGGGGGGCGTTCAGGAGCGACGGGGAATCGTGGTTGCCGGCAATGACCACCACGTGCCGGCAGCCCGCGCCGGCGCAGCGGCAGAGGAAGCGGTAGTACAGCTCCAGCGCCCGGTTGCTGGGGGTGCCGTTGTCGAAGACATCCCCCGCGATCAGCAGCGCCTCGACCCCCTCGGACCTGATGCAGTCGATCAGCCAGTCGAGAAAGCGCTCGAACTCCTGGTAGCGTTTGCGGCCATACAGCGCCCTGCCGATATGCCAGTCCGATGTGTGCAGGATTTTCATCTGGTTTCTGTTCCCCTGTTGCGATCGTACTTCAGGCAGCGAGTCTCATATGAACTTGATAGCAGCGATTTTCGCACCATGCTGAATTACACGACCTTGCCCGGCCGCACAACTGCTTTTTCCAGATTAACTACTTTGAGACGATAAAATACACTATCTATAAATTTATGTCTTAAAATATCAATTTAAGTAATATATACTTTATCTAAAATACGATTTTAGGACATTTTGCCATGATTGCTACCTCATCCGAACTCATTACCGTGCTGCGCCAGTATAATCCCTGGTGGCGCAATTCACCGGCTGCAGACCTGCCGAGCTGGCGGCGGCGAGCCTTTCACGACATCCTCTCCTGGATGCAGTCACCACCCGCGCCACGGGCGCTGCTCCTCTCCGGTGCCCGCCAGGTGGGGAAAACCACCCTTTTTCTCCAGGTAATTCAGGAGCTGATCGACAACGGCGTTCCAGCGAATAAAATCCTGTATGCCACCTTCGACCACCCGCTCCTCAAACTGCTGGGCCTGGATGGGCTGCTCAAATTGTGGCGGGAGTTCGAGCCTGAAAGCGACGGTATCGAATATCTCTTTCTCGACGAAATCCAGACTATTCGTGACTGGCAGACCTGGCTGAAGCTGCAGGTGGATTTTGAGAAGAAGCGCCGTATCGCCGTGACCGGCTCAGCTGCGCCACTGGTGACGGAAGGACAGGAATCGGGTGTCGGACGCTGGCATACCTTGCGACTCTCCACACTGTCGTTCTTTGAATATCTGCAACTCAAGCAGGTCAATGTCCCGCCGTTGCCGGAGATCAATTCGCTTGTTCGACTCTTTGACTGGAAACCGGCACAGTTTGCTTCGGTTGCCGCCGATGCAGCGCCGCTGGTGGCGCATTTTCACGAATACCTGCTGCGGGGCGGCTTCCCGCAAAGCGTCCTGATGGGAAGCATCACCGCTGCACAGAAGCTGTTGCGTGAAGACATCGTGGACAAGGTGCTGAAGCGTGACATGACCGCGTTGTTCGGCGTCCGGCATATTCTGGAGCTTGAGCAGGTATTTCTCTACCTCTGCCTGCATGGCGGCGGGATTCTGGATGTGCAGACGCTGTGCAGTGATCTGGGACTGAAAAAACCAACAGTGAACAACTTCATCAGTCTGCTGGAAGCAACCCACCTCATCTACAAGCTGCCGCCGTTCGGCTACGGCAAGGAGATCCTGCGAGCCCGTTACAAGGTGTATCTTGCTGACGCAGCCATTTCTCCATCGGCGTTGCTTAAAGGAACCTCGCTTCTGGAAGACCCGGTTGCATTGGGCATTGCCGTGGAGACTGCCTTCTTCAAGCATATCTTCGCCCGTTATTATTCAACCAGTGTCGGTTTTTCCTACTGGCGCGGCAAGAACAATCGGGAAGTTGACATCGTTGCCGAGGTTGAGGGGCGTCTGATTCCGTTTGAGGTGAAATACCGTTCACAGCATACGGGTTCAAGTGAGTTAAAGGGACTGGCAGAATTCTGCGAAACTCGCAAAGCAGCCCGTGGCTATGTAATTACCAGGGAGATGCAGGACTTTTCCATTCTTTCGCTCGGGAAAGAGGTCGAAACCAAAAGCGGCAACGTGCCGATCCGGATAGCCAGGATACCGGCGCCATTGGCCTGTTACTGGCTGGGCAAGACCGAGCTGGATGAATTGCCGGGAGAATAACGGAAATGAGAAGCTAATAGAGGGAAGAAGCCAAGGATCAGGTCATAAACTTCTCTTGTTCATTATATTGGGGATCAGAGCGGCTGCCGTGACTGAAATGGGTCGTGTTCATGCCGGCCCCGGATCGGCCCGCTATAATCTCAAACTCTTACCTGACTGGCAAGCATCGCCGGAATTATAATGTGTAAAGAAACTTTGCAACTGCAGGTTTTTTTACACATTTTTAAAAGTAATGAAAATTCGTGCGGTTACGCTGATCTGCTCCGGGTGTGGAAAGATCCTTTACACTTCTGTGAAAGGTTCTGCAGCTGCGGAAATGTGCACCGTCCATGGATTCCATCTCGCCAAGGTACTGTAATCTTTGCCAGCATTTTCATTTGAATGATGCGGTGGCACGGAAGCCGGTTTTGGCCCTGACTGTGCAGTATGGAGCAGTTGATCTTCGGCCGTCCGGGTTAAACAGGCAGCTTGGTCAGAATGTCCCTACGGACGTCCTGGCGGTAGAAATGCTTTTCTCTTTTAACAATTGTAACTTCCCGAAAATACGCTTGATATTAAGCCGGAAATGCTTTAGTCAGATTGGAATCGGTTTATCCTAGAAGAAGCAGTTTCACGCGACGAACGCGACGACGCAACGTAAAATCAAGCAGTTAAACGATAATATCATTTACCAGATTGGTGGTGTTTAAAATTCTCTTAAGCATTTGAATTTCGTCGCGTTCGTTGCGCCGTCGCGTGAGTAATGCCGTTTTTAGGTTCATTGATTTTTCTTATTTAGTAAACTACATAAGCCAAGTTAACTAGCTTAACAACGTCCCCCAAGACGTCCTCCATATTTTGAAAGATACGGCCTCGCTTATGATCAGAAGTAAATTAGTTTGTAGTTACAGCAACGAATAAAGAGAGAAGCCCAAACCACGCCCTTGGTCGCCGACCGCCCGAAAAAACTAGGCGGACGGGTCAAGGCCGACCCCGTTAGTCGCTGAAAAAGGATAAACATGGAAACAACAATAAAAAAGCTCAGTGAGCTAGTCGACTTTGTGGCTGAAATAGGGCGACGCAGCAACAACTTGTTGATGTTTCGTGGTGAACAAATGGATCATGGTGACACTGCGCTGGTTCCACTTGTTTACCGCGGTTATATACAACATGAAGACATCATTTACAGAGAGAGCCAACGATTCAACGATATGGATTTCAATTCCGATAGAAGTGTGTTTGACAGATTAAGCAGAATCCAACATTACACTGCGCCTACCAGGCTGATTGACGTAAGTGAGGACCTATTCAGCGCAGCGTACTTTGCAATTAGCGACAAGGACACCTCAAAGGATAAAACTGATGGAATCATATATGTATTTGAAATTAAAAAAAGTGAAATTAGGTATTATGATTCCGATACAGTCACTGTTGTTTCTAATCTTGCCAAAATCCCACTAATAAACACCAACAACAAGTCGAAGCGCAAGTTGCTTAAAGATATTATTGCTCACCTCAATGACAAAAAAAAGTTCAATAAGACTTCGAGCGCAAGTTACTTGTTGCATGAGATCAAGCACGAAAAACCCCATTTTTCAAACTTGATTGTTCCTGAACACCTTACCTCAGTGCAGTTCGTTTTACCAAAGCTTACAAATAGTAGGATCAGGTCTCAAAAAGGCGCTTTTTTATTATTCGGTCTAAATCCTTACAACTGTGAGGAACCAATCAGACTTTTAAAGTCTGGAAAATTGAATACCTCTATAACGGATGTCAAACATCCAATACTTGAAATTCATAAAGCACATTTTGATAGCAATTTCATAGAGGCAATGCAGAAAGAGCTAGTGAGCATCGGCATAAAAAAATCATTCATCTATCCAGAGATCGACAAAGTCTCAGAATACCTAAAAACCGTCTACAAGCAGAAACCATAAGGCACACGGAGCCCAGTTGAGGACATAAAAGCGAAAGGTAAATCCCAACCAGACCGGATCAAAAACCTCCGGTCAACTCCTGCACAGTTGGACAATAAAAAAGGATAAAACAATGAAGATACAAGGTCCTGACAGATTATATAACAGAATCATGAACTCTCACTATGAGGCACGTCTTCGTGCCATCTTGGTTGCCGGCTTATTTGCACTTGCAATAGCCTTTTGGCAATACACAGAGCAGTTTGGATGTTTTATAGATAAAGCTGGCACTAAAGCTGAATGGGGAGCTTTCGGGGATTTTATTGGAGGAACAACTAACCCAATTCTCAGTTTTCTAGCTCTTATGGGAATCATATGGTCGATATCCCAAGCACAGAAACAGAACAAAGCAGATAACCTCTTCAAGATTATCGAGTTGATACATGCTGAATCAACAAAACTGATGGAGTCAACCACAATTGTCCGTGAAGGAGAATTGGGGCATCCTTTTGAAGAAAAAATATCCTTGAACGACCTTGTATACAAGTTCGATTATGATGAAAAGTACCATAAGGACTGGCAAGCAGTACTCATTAAAGTTAATACAACAATAACTAACCTTATAATATTGCTAATACAATTAAGAGTTTACTTGATCAAACTAGAACAACAATGCAAAGACAAATCAGAGTCTGAGTTTTTCAAAGTTCGCTACTACAGAATTGTTGATCTTTTTAGCAAGACCGACCAAGTGGTGCCAGCGGTACTTATTGATTTTTTTTCACAAAGAGATTTAAGTTACCTCTCAAGAGAAGCAACTGACTTAATTTTAAAGCATAAACGCGACCCTCAAGGTGAACATTATTAATTCTACTGTTGAGGTTAACCGGATCAGGCTTGCCTGATTGAAAGATGCGGAAAGCACAGTTCTAACAAGGCTTACGACCTGCCCGAGAACCCGGTAGGTCAAAGCCAAGCCGTTAGACAGGATGTGAAATGAAATGAAGAGGGTAATTCTGGTCGATAAATTGAGAGAAGGTTTTCTCGGTCAAGCACTGAAAGAGGGACTATTATCCTCAACAGAAGGGCATGAGCTGTATCCACGATATAGATATTCTAGGTTCAAAGAGGAAGCGCTTACCCTTTTCCTCCTTTACGACGAAGTTATCATCCCTGCTGAGTACGTTGATTATTCAGCTCCAAAGCTTGAACAAAAAGGACATCTCCGCTTTGAGCATTGCGACTCTATACTGGGTGAGATATTTTCTGAGTCAGACTGGTATAAAAATAGAGATCGGAATGCATTTGCTAAGGCTCTAACGCTCGTTAAAGAAAATAATAATTTTGTTCTTTCATCACTCACAAACACTAGCCATGGCTTAATTGATTTTGTTTCAAAAGAAGCTAAAATTCCCAGACTAAAGTTGATAGATATAATTATTGATTTTGGCTACCGTTATTACTGTTCAAATAATACTGACTTGACCAGTCACAATCTTCATTACCTTTTAGGTTCTGAAATTATCGAGGACATTATATCCGAATTTGAAGTTAACAACCGTAATGACGAACTTGGCCCCATTGACATGATCTTGTTTGGAGCGATGGCGGCTGCAGAGAGAGTAATAATATCTAAGGGGCTGTCGGTTAAGTATTCTGCTCCAGCAGCAGGTAAGATCAATCATGATGGCCGGTATGCTTTCAACGCACAAACTAACCCAGCTGACCCATCGACGATTGTTAATGACTACAAGGTAGTTAGGCAGGTTTTCAACGACGCTGGCCTTTCGCTACCAGTACCGACTTGCTTTGAAGAAGCATACAAGATCAAAGCTGACCCAAACTTCGATGTTTTTCGTAAACAGTTAATCGATTTCCAATCAAAGATGGCATCAGGTGACATCAAAACTTCTCAAGAGTTACTGAATGAAGTACGAATTTCACAAAAGCACCTAAAACTTTCTAACAAAATTAACCAAGGTCTCAGATATGTTACCTATAGCGCAATTCCAACTGCACTTTTCGAAGCATTCACGATGGGAGGTTTGCCTCTTATTAGTACAACTATATCGGTAGTTTCAACCATCGGCCAAGCATCTACAGACATATTAGAAAAAAAACATAAGTGGGTGTTGTTCGGTAAATAATTGTAGCCACTTCTATCATGATTAGAAATGGTGTCCAACTAAGCGCGGCAGACGGTCTGCGCAACAAGATTGCGCCGCCGCTGCGCCTCACTACCGTTGAACCAAGGATAGAAATGACTGAACGACAAGAATTTGTGCATAGGTGGTGCAATGACGTAATTGAAAAACTCACTACGTCAGTCGCAGATGTGAACAACGAAAAAGCTCTCTCACCTTCTGTAACGCAACAACTCCTAATTGAAATAAGGAATATGCAGAAGGCTCTTGATCCCGAAATCTATATTCCAATGTATCCTCGTTTTCTACTGGATTCCTGGGATGGATACAATTTTGTAGATGACTTATTGAAGCTGGCTTATGAGTACGGACGTATAAGAAAAGGGGCAAAATTACGCCAAGGTGTGCCGGAAAGTTAACGGCGAGGACGCCGCAAATGTGCCGGAGAATCGAGAAAGAGCGGAGAAGGCGAAAAAGGCAAGAAACGAGTATGCCGCTGAGGCGGTAATTTACTGCATTGGAAGAGTTCTGGCATCAAGATAAATCGCAGAGTAACCGGGTAGAGGCTTGAGGGACGTAGTTAATTTAGTAAACTGCACAAGCCAAGTTAACTAGCTTAACAACGTCCCCCAAGACGTCCCCACTGCTGTTTCCGCTACGCTCCACAGCAGACCCTCAGCACCGTTATATCATGAAAAATTACGAGAAATATAAAACTGTCGGATGTGCACTGGGGATTATGGCAATTTTCAGCTTGGTTCAATCCACGCTTTTAAATTGCATTGGCGTACTCATGGCGCTGAGAATTCTTTTAGGGCTGAAAGATGGCGGGGCAAAACCATGTCTGTGGAACAAAATGAAATATATCTTGCCAATGCTAATGATTATTTTAGGCATGATCTATCTTATTCGAAGCCTCGACGGTGAGATTAGAGATTTTGACGTCACGCAATATGAAAAAGCGGCAGTTGTCGGAACCCTTGGCAATAGCAAAGACAAAGTCGAAATATCGACATCATCAGGAGTAAATGCAACTCTTTCCTCCGCACCAATCAACTCAATTTCAATCAAATATCAAGACGAAGAAAAGGAAAGGGAAATCTATCATACCCATTTAATTAATTTAGCTGAGACAAGACAAACTAGAGATAAGGAAATCATGTTTATAAAAATAACAGGTTGGCACATAACCCGACTTAATGAAGAGGAACAAGAGGAAAAAATCTTTGTGTATAGCCTCTTGAAAAGGAAATTGATTGGTTGGGCAAAGATAACATGACGATATAACCACGTCGTTAGACGCCGCCCCAAAAGACGGGCGGGTCAACGCCGACCCCGTTGTGGAGGAAGAAAAGTGAGACAACTACTGGTTATAACTCTGCTCATCATGGCGTGTTGTGCCTCTCCGATACGAGCAGAAGGATTGGGTCAGGCTCGGGTTGAAGCTATTGTCGACCTTTACAAGTGGGACGTTGAAAGTACTCCTAAGGGATGGCTGCTATTTTTGGATGTATTCCACGGCGATAAACACGCAGATATGAAAGACCTCAACAATTACTTAACGATCACATCTGCAATCGACAGGGGACCCAAGTTATCTGCGTTTATTTCGTTTCAGGTATCCAATAAATCAGAAAGAAAGCACGGCATCAAGGGAGTATTTGCATACAGCATGAAGACCGCCTCTGGCTTTAGAATCAAAATTGATGATACGAGCCAATTTTTTCTTCCATTTGAAAGGTGTGCTGATTCCTGCGTTGCCCGAACTATACACGGGAAAGCAAAAGGTACTAGTGCGGTTGAATTAGACTTGCTTCAACAGTTCCTCTCACACGACCATCTCTTTATTAGTTACCGTGTTGGCAAGGAGGAACGACGAGTTGGTGTACCGCTCTTTGACTTCAAATCGAAATACTCGGCACTGTAATGACACTGTGACCACAACAAGGCTTACGACCTGCCCCGAAACCCGGCAAGTCAAAGCCATGCCCGTTGTCTCAGATCATGAATGAGTAAAAGGACAAGACAATGTTCCTATGTGAAGTTGATTTCGGGAAATTGCACCCCAAGGCAGACGAAAGAGAGAAGCAGCGTGACGCAGTTGAAAGTTTTTTCGATACTCTAAACAAAAACGGCCACATTAACGACGGTTACGCCATCGGAGAATCAAATGGTAGGCTTACGGCATATGTCGAACTCACCCTGCCTGATTCTTACCAAGAGAAGTATTACTCAAAGTAGAGGCTTGAGGGACGTAGTTAATTTAGTAATCTGCCCAAGCCAAGTTAACTAGCTTAACAACGTCCCCCAAGACGTCCCGGCTTCCAGGTATGACCCGCGACGGACTTTTAGTCGGGACAAATTGGACCAGAGATCTCGTCGGAATTGAAACAGATCCATTCAATCTGCGAGAAGAAATCGAAGCAAAGCTTTCGCCAGAACTAACTGCTCAATACAAAACAAAGTATGAAGAATTGAGTGGTTGAGTCGGGGGAACGCCACTGACACCGAGGAGACAGCAAGGAGGAGACAGCAAGGGTCTGGGCTACACATTCCACAAAATTAACTCAGAAAAGTGAATTGTGTAGCCCAGACCCCGCTGCACCCACCCCACACGGCCAGTGGACCGGATCGCGATAAAGCCGCGCCCGGTCACCGCCCAGACGTTGAGCAGAAAAAAATATCGACAGCCAAGGGATCGGACCTCGACGGACATCATGAAAGAAGTGACAAAAGAAATAGGAAAGAAGATATTCCGGGATTACCTAGGATATCTAGCCGTAGTGATCATTACCGCTATTGCCATCTACATTATCACCAAGAGTTTGAAAAGTGCTTTAATTATCGGACTGTTGCTGGCGCTAGCCTACGTCAAGCAGATAATGACCTACTACAATTCAGCAAGAAATGAAGTCATTGAAGAAGCAGAAAAAGAAAAACAGAGGCAACAAAAGACCAACAAACGCTGAAAACCAATGCTCAACCCTTATACGTTATGAGGCAGAAATTTACTTCCTTCCGCATGAGGTTATCATCGTCAAACATGGGAGTGATGCCGTATGAAGTATGTAGCTTTGCTTCGTGGAATAAATGTTGGCAAAAATAATCGGATTGACATGAAAAGCCTGAAATCAATATTCGAAATGAATGGCTACTGCAATGTATCTACTTATATTAATTCAGGCAATGTGATCTTTGAGTCCGATCGGCAGCCTGAACTATTAGTGACGGAAATCAAATCCGGCTTACTGGAAAAAACCGGCGCCAAAATATCGGTACTGGTAAGATCAGTAAATGAACTGGCTCAGATCGCTGCACAAATTCCCGCAGACTGGAAAAACGATACCGAACAGCGTACCGATGTCGCATATCTGTTTGACGAGGCCGATACAGCGGGCATTCTCGATGAGCTGCCGATACGAAAAGAGTATCTTGATGTCAGGTATACCGCTGGAGCGCTGATATGGAATGTAAAAAGGGAAAACTACAATAAAAGTCAATTGAACAAGATAACAGGTCACAGAATTTATCAGTTCATGACTATCAGAAATGTCAATACGGCCAGGTATCTGGCTGGGCTATAGAAAAGGACGTCTGCCGAAAAATCAGCCGTGGCGGACCTGCCTGATCACATTTGAACTATATGAAAGCGAATTGAACATGTTGACACAAGAAAGGGCCCGTCAGGTCGCTATAGAATGGTTGGAGTCATGGAATTCCCATGACATTGACCGTATCATGCTGCACTATGCTGAAAATATCGAATTCATAAGCCCCTTTGCTGTAAAACTCCTGGGTGCCCCTGACGGAACTGTCAGAGGGAAAGAGGCTTTGAGAGAATATTTTTCAAGGGGATTGGCCGCTTATCCGGATCTCAAATTTCATCTCCACAAAATACTTTCTAGTGTGCGGAGCGTAACAATCTACTACGAGAGTGTTAACAACCTTATGGCAGCTGAAGTCATGGAAATAGATGAGCAAGGAAGAATAGAACGTGTTCAGGCACATTATTCTCCTAAATAGTTTTCACTTAACAAAGGGTGGTCAGCGATGACGTTCAACCTGACAGGGAAGGCGTAAGGGAACATTGCTTGTTATTTTTCTATTGCCACAATAGCAACATAGCAAGCAACGTCACCCTCTAGACGCTCCCTTGCAAATTCGGAGTGTCAATCCGAATTTGCAAGGATATTGGCGGTTAAACTGGTGGAGTGGGTGAGGGCATGAGAGAGCGCATCAGGAGTCAAAATTGACTTCCGGATATCAGATCTCAAACCCTACCGTGACTGGCCCCGCTTGCCCTTCTTCTCGGCCGCGTCGCTCTCCTTCTCCTTGCTGCGGTAGAACTCACGCATCTCCTTGACCTGGCGCTTGACCTCCTTGCGCAGGTCGGGCGGCTCCAGCACCTCGGCGTGGGCGCCGTAGGAGAGGATCCACGAAACCAGCTCCATCCTGCCGGTGGCCTCGAACTCGACGGTCACCCGCCCTTCACCGTCACTGCCGATCTTCTGCCCCGCCACCCAGACCCGCTCCCGTACGGCATGGGCCACTTCGGCGGAAAAGCGCACCTTCACCTTCATCGGCGCGTCGCTGACCAGCCCGAAAGCCTTGCTGAAATGTTCTTCCGGGCGATAACTGTCCGGAATCTCGAAGCGCTGGCGGGTGACCTCCACGCCGCAGATCCGCTCCAGCGCGAACAGGCGCATGGCGCCGCGATTCTGGGCGTTCCCCAGCAGATAGATGCCCCCCTTGTGAAAGACCAGCGTATAGGGATCGACCAGGTACTGGTCGGCCTCGCCCTTGCCTTTCTTGGCATAGCCGAGCTGGATGCGGTACTGGTGCAACAGCGCCCGCTGCAGCTCACCCAGGAAGGCCGCCGAACGGGAGTAGTCCCTGGCGCCGTGCAAGAGCGGCAGCGACACCCGCGCGATCCGCTCCAGATGGGCGGCGTGGCGGTCCGGCAGCACCGAGTTGATCGAGCGGAACAGGTCGTCGATCTCGGCCAGGAAGGGGGTGCCGGCCAGATGCGCGCCGAGCGAGCGCAACAGGTACAGCGACATCAGCTGCGGCAGGGTGAAGGTGATCGGGGGGATGTTGCGGGACCTGGCCAGAAAGCTGTAGACCTTTTTGCCCTCGATCCACTCGGAGGTCAGCGTATAGCCGGCCTCCTCCACAGCATTCAGGTCGCGGTGGATCGTACGCCGGTCCACTCCGCACTCTTCGGCCAGTTCGTCCAGGGTCATGCCCCGCCTGGTTTCCAGCAGCCTGATTATCGAATGCAGCCTCCCCGCCTGGGAATATTTTTTGGCCGGTTTTCCCTTCTGCATGCTTCCCCCTTGCCGAAAATGAATTTATCGCTACAATGTGAGCGCGGAACGATCGCAGGACAACCGGGAGCATTGTATCGATCTGGCTTTTTTTGACAACACATTTCTGACATATACTGTCATGCTGCACGACTGGCTCAACCAGCCGGGATATGTCACGCTGTTCTGTCTGAGCTTCATGGCATCCACGCTGCTGCCGCTCGGGTCGGAATGGCTGCTGGTGATGATGCTGGCCGGCGGGTACGAGCCTTTCACCACCGTCGCCGTCGCCACCTCCGGAAACTACCTGGGGGCGGCCGTCACCTACCTGATCGGCCTGTGGGGCGGCAAATGGCTGATCGAGCGGGTGCTGCGGGTCTCGCCGGAACAGCAGCAGCGCGCCCACGATTATTACCGCCGCTACGGCGCCTATTCGCTGCTCTTTTCCTGGCTGCCGGTGATCGGCGACCCGCTCTGCCTGGCGGGGGGCATGCTGAGGGTAAATTTCGGCCTGTTCTCGCTGCTGGTGGCATCCGGCAAGCTGGCCCGTTATGCGGTGGTGGCCTGGATAACCCTGAAAAGCGCCGCCTGAATGTGACACTCCCTGGAGGTTTCACCTGATGAACGACATACCGCAGCCTGACCACAGCCAGAATTCTCAACAGCGCTACAAGGGCTACGACCGCATCATGGGCAATATCTCCTGGCTGTTGATCGCCCTGGTGGCGCTGGATATCAAGCTGCTGCCGACCGAGAGTTCCAGCATCGCCTTCCTGGTAATATTCTGCCTGCTGCTGTTCTTCTATAACCTGAACGCCCGTTACGGCCTGCTCTCACGCCGATACAGCGCCTTCAAAACCTTCGTGGACCTGATGGTTTTCCTGGCGTTCATCGTAGCGGTCTGCTGGTACACCGGCAAGATGACCAGCCCGTTCATGTCGCTGATCTACCTGATACTGATGGCCACGGCCCTGACCCAGGGACGGCGGGTGACCTATTTCATGGCCGGACTGGCGATCACCTCCTATGCGCTGCTGGCATCGGTCGATATCCGCGAAATCAACTACTATCTCACCCACATACTGGAAGTTTTCCCCTTCATGCTGATCGCCCACCTGGGGGCGATGCTGGCCGGAGAGAGCGAAACCGCCCGCCAGGAGGTGGAACGGCTGTCGCTGACCGATGAGGTGACCGGCATCAACAACATGCGCAACTTCTTCATGCTGTCAAATATCCAGGAAAAACTGGCCAAACGCTATGTCAGGCCCTATGCGATCTGCATGATCGACGCCGACAACCTCAAGAAGGTCAACGACAAACATGGCCACCTGGCAGGAACGCTGCTGATCCAGAAGGTGGCGCAGATGATCACCGACAACATCCGCGGTTCGGACATCTGTGCCCGCTACGGCGGCGACGAATTCGTGATCATGTTCAACGAGACCGGCAAGGACGAAGTGGCCGGCGCCGTGGAGCGGATCGTCAACGGCATGTCAGCGACTCCATTCTATTTCGAGGGGACCGAGATCCGGACCACCCTCTCGGCCGGACTGGCCGGTTATCCCGAGGATGGAGAGGACGTGCGCACCGTGATGGCCAATGCCGACGAAGCGATGTACCACAGCAAGCGCAACGGCAAGAACCGCCTGACGATCTTCAGTGATGCCCTGACCCCCCAGCCGGGCGAGACCCGCCAGCAGATACCGCGATGAGTGAATTGATACAGCTTTCCAGCCTCGATGTCCATTTTGCCGATTTCATCGTCCGCATCGACAGCAATCCCTGCGACCAGCTCTGGCTGGCTGCCGCACTGACCAGCAACGCCGCCGGGAACGGACACACCTGCCTCGACATGTCGGAGACCGGTCGGGCGGAAATCACTTGCGCCGGGCAGGCCCGGCAGCTGCCCCCGCCGGCCCCGGAAACCTGGAAAACCGCGCTGGCGGCATGCGACACGGTCGGCGACCCGGGAGAGTATACCCCGCTGGTCATGGATGCAGCAGGGCGGCTCTACCTGCACCGTTCCTGGGAGCACGAATGCCGGGCGGCCGGAGCGATCCTGTCGCGAAGCCGGCTGCAGCAACCGGATCCGGCACTGCTGGAGAGCGGGCTGGAACGCTATTTCCCGACCCTGGACAACCAGCCGGACCTGCAGCGCGAAGCGGCCCGAATGGCGCTGACCCGGGCGTTTTCCGTAATATCCGGCGGCCCCGGCACCGGCAAGACCGCCACGGTGGCCCGCATCCTGGCCCTGACCATCGAGCTGGCCGGCGATGCGCAGCCGAAGATCGCGCTGGCCGCGCCGACCGGCAAGGCCGCCATGCGCCTGCGCCAGTCGATACTGCTGGCGGCCGAAAAGCTGGGCTTGAGTGACGCCATCAGGAGCAGGATGCCGGACGAAGTCAGCACGATTCACCGTCTGCTGGGTGTCAGGGGAGACGGGAACGGTTTCCGGCACAACCGCGACAACCAGCTGCCATGCGACCTGCTGGTGGTGGACGAAGCCTCGATGGTGGATCTGCCGCTGATGGCCCGCCTGCTGGAAGCGCTGCACGACCGGGCCCGCGTGATTCTGCTGGGTGACAGGGACCAACTGGCATCGGTCGAGGCGGGAGCGGTTCTGGCCGACATCTGCGCCGGCAGTGAAGATGCGTCCGCAGACGCCGTGCCGGTCACGCAGCTGACAAAGAGCTACCGTTTCGCCGGAGAGAGCGGCATTGGATCCCTGAGCCGGCTGATCAACTCCGGCGACGGGGAATCCGCCTTCGAACTTTTGGCCTCCGGGAGCCTTGCGGACATCGTCTGGAGAGAGCTGCCGACAGGCAGGGAGTTCGAATCCGCCTTCGGCGCCGCGGCCAAAGCCGGTTATGCTCCCTATGGCCGGACCGCTGCCCCCGCAGAGGCGCTGGCGGAACTGGATCGATTCAGGGTACTGTCGCCGCTGCGCTCCGGAATGTACGGCACCGCGAACCTGAACCGGCTCTGCGAAGCGGCGCTGGGCCTGAAAAGCGGCGAAGGCGAGGCCTGCTACCGCCACAGGCCGGTGATGATCTCCGGCAACAACTACGAGCTGGGGCTCTACAACGGCGATACCGGTGTTGTGATCGATAATGACGGACGGACGGCGGTCTGGTTCAGCGATCCGGAGAGCGGACTGCGACATATTTCGCCGCTGCGGCTGCCGGCGCACGAGACCGCCTTCGCGCTTACCGTCCACAAGAGCCAGGGGAGCGAGTTTGAGCGGGTGCTGCTGATTCTGCCGGAGCGCATGTCCGAAGCTCTCAGCCGCGAACTGCTCTACACCGCGATCACCCGCGCCCGGCGGCAGGTGGAGATCTGGAGTCCGGAAAGCGTTTTCCGCCAGGCGGTCAAAAGCCGCACAAGGCGCAACTCGGGCCTGAAGGACAAACTGGCCGGACCGGTGTAGCAGCGCGCCGGCCTCATCCACCCGGACCGGGCAATGGCAGCGCCGCTTGTAATTTTCCGGGCAGGGTTTATAGTTAACCATCAACGTGCATTCGGGAGGTAAAATGGACAATAGCGGCAGGAGGACGTTCCTCGGCATATGCCTGGCCGGACTCGGTGCACTCGCGGCGGCAGCGGTTGGCTGGCCGGTTTTCCGTTATCTGGCGCCCGCTTCAAGCAGGGAGGCGGCCGGAAAGGTTGTAATACCCGAAAAGGAGATTCCCGAAGGTGAAGCGAAGTTTTTCGAGTACGCCGGTTCATCGGCGGTACTGGTGCGCAAAAAGGACGGCAGCCTGGTAGCCCTTTCGGCGGTCTGCACCCACCTGGGGTGCATCGTGCAATGGCAGAAGGACAAGCAGGACTTCCTCTGCCCCTGCCATGCCGGGCATTACAGCGCCGACGGCATCGTCACCGCCGGACCGCCCCCCAGGCCGCTCCCCAAAATCCCGTTCAGCGTGGCCGGCGGCAACATCACCGTAGGCTGAACCGAGCATCCGGAGAAACCGCATGAGACCGTTAAAAATGATTGTCGACTGGATCGATCTGCGCATCGGCGCGCGTGACATCCTGAAGAAGGAATTGACCGGCTACCTGCTGCCGCGCAACATCAATGGCTGGTACTCGCTGGGCAGCGTGCTGCTCTTCGCCTTCGCGCTGCAGGTGCTGAGCGGCATCCTGCTCCTGATCTACTATGTGCCGGACGCGGACAAAGCCTTCAAGAGCGTCAGTCACATCATGAACGATGTACCTTTCGGCTGGCTGATCCGCATGTGCCATGCGGTAGGCTCGAACATGATGGTGCTGGCGCTGTTGCTGCACATGCTCTCGGTGCTGTTCATGGGGAGCTACAAGCGTCCGCGCGAGCTGAACTGGCTGACCGGCTTCATCCTCTTCTCCCTGGTGCAGGGCATTTCGCTGACCGGCTACCTGCTCCCCTGGAGCCAGCTCTCCTTCTGGGCCACCACCGTGGCCACCAACAGCGCCAACGCGATTCCGGTGATCGGGCCATACCTGGTGGAATTCCTGCGGGGCGGAGTTCTGGTCGGCCCGCCGACGCTGGGACGCTTCTTCGCGCTGCATGTGGCGGTGATACCGGCCGGCATCGCGGCCCTGATCGGCGCCCACCTGTTTCTGCTGAAACGGACCGGCGTATCGACACCCCCTTTCGGTCAGCAGCAGACCTGCAACCCGTGGCAGGGGGACAGTTATCGTTACGAGGACCATCCGGACGGCATTCCCTTCTTCCCCGACTTTGCCCTGGAAGACCTGCGCGCTATTGCAATCTACATGGCCTGTTTCCTGGCGGTGCTCTTCTTCGATCCCTATCTGTTCTTCCCGAAAGACGCCTTCATTCCGGCCAACCCCTTCGTAACCCCGGCCCACATCAAGCCGGAATGGTATTTCCTGGCCAATTACCAGACCCTGAAGATATTCCCCAACGAATTGATCGGACTATCGCTGCAGGGCGCCGCAATGACCTTCCTGGCGCTGCTCCCCTTCATCGACCGCGGCCCGGAACGGCATCCGCTCAAGCGGCCGCTGTTCCTGGCCTGCTCTGTCGGCGGGCTGCTGCTCTGGATCGGACTAAGCATCTGGGGGCATTTCTCATGAGATACCGGGATAGGAACATCACAAATTTCATACCGCTGTTCACGCTGATACTGACGGTTCTGTTTGTACCGCTGCCCCAGGCCGCCTTCAGCCAGGAACCTGCCGAGATCGTCTGCATCCAGTGCCACTCCGGTCTGCCTGAGAAGTACAGCCAGCCGGTCAAGCTCTGGCGCGGCAGCATCCATGCCGAAAACGGCATCACCTGCCACGGCTGCCACGGAGGCGACCCGAAGGACGCCGCCATGGCGATGAGCCCGGAACGCGGTTTCCTGGGCGCTCCCAAGGAACCGGACATACCGGCCTTCTGCGGTCGCTGCCACGTTGGAGTGATGAAGGAATACCTGGCCAGCGCACATGGCCGGGCCCTTGGCAAGGGGGGGCCGACCTGCGTCACCTGCCACGGCAACCACCTGGTCCTGAAAGCCTCGCTGGAACTGATCAGCGAGAAGAGCTGCAGCCGCTGCCACAGTTTTGACCGGGCCCGCTCAATCAGGGATGCTATGCAGGAGACCGAGGGGATGATCGTGAGCATCGAGGGGCGCATCAACGCCTATAAAAAGCTCGGCAGCGACACAGAGAAACTGGAAAAGGAGCTTTTCGCGCTGCGCAACCGATTCCATTCGCTCTTTCATAATGTAAATGTCGAATCGGTCAAGGCGGAATCAACACGGATCCAGGTGGAACTGAAAAAAATCCGCGACGTGCTGTCAGCCTGGGACGAGACCGGCCGGAAGCGGAAGACGGCCGGGGCGCTGGCAGTGTCGGCCATGCTGCTGATCGCTCTGCTGGCCCATCTGATAAGAAAAACCCTCCACTGAGTCAATCAAACGCAGAAGGGTTCCCGGCAGATACCGGGAACCCTTCTGATCAATGTGCAGGTTTGCGACACAAAAAAAGCCCCGGACAGATGCCCGGGGCTTTTTTCCAACACAGATCGTTTATTAGACGCGTGTCACGTTTGCGGCCTGAAGCCCTTTCGGACCCTTTGTTACTTCGAAAGTCACGCTATCACCTTCAGCAAGGGATTTGAAGCCATCACCTGCGATAGCGGAGAAGTGGCAGAATACATCCTCGCCACCTTCCTGCTCAAGAAATCCAAAACCCTTGCTGTCATTGAACCATTTTACTGTTCCGTTTACCATGTGCTTACTTCTCCTGATTCTTCTCTGTTTTTTATCCGAGAGATAATCTCGAATTTCATCGACCATAACAGCATTCGTTCAACAGTGTCAAGTTATTAATTATAAAAAAATTTTGGCCGGCAGGCTATATATCAGAGGTGAATCATTTCCATAACATCCGACTTTAATCCTGACAAGAGCAGACAGTTTTTCAGGGTGTTCGCTTCCCGGCTCCGGAGATTGACTTCAGGCTGGCCAGAAATACGGCATGGCGCAACCCGCCCCGACCGGGACGCTCGCAGGTGACGGAGAAGCCGGCCCTGGCCAGGCGCCTGACAAAACCTTCGTCATAATTCTCGCCCCAGACGGCCAGCATCCCGCCCGGCCTGAGCGCGGCCCTGGCATTCTCTATCGCCCGACTGCCGTAGAGCGGGTCGTTAACGGCATCCGTCCCGGCGTGCGGTCCGCGGTACAGGTCCAGCACGATCGCGTCGAAGCCGGTGTGATCCCTGCTGATGGCATTGTTGCGGATCAACCGGGCGACATCACCGATTTCCAGGGTCACGCGCGGGTCATTGACGGCGCTGGCGGTGAGGGGCGCCAGCGCTCCCCGGCACCATTCGGCGACAACCGGGTTAAGTTCGGCCACGACTACCTTCGCTGTATCCGGCAGGCTGTCCAGTACGGCCCTGAGAGTGAAACCCATGCCGAGCCCACCTACCAGCACCCTGGGAGCGGCGCTTTCCTTCAGGCGTTGACAACCAAGCTGGCCAAGCATGATCTCCGAACGGTTGGCCAGGCTGTTCATCAGCACCTGCGCGCCGATCATGATCAGGAAGTCTTTTTCACCACGCTGACGCAGTTCCAGCACCCCTTCTTCGGTTGCTATACTCTCGATAATTTTCCATGGTTGCGCCATGCTGCCCGCCTTTCGCTTTCATGCGTTATCTGTCAAATGGCACTATGGGTGCCCTGCCAGCAGAATCAGCTGACAGCGGTAATTTCATATTCCCTCAAACCGGGTCCGGCTCCGGTCTCAACCAGATCGCCTACGCTCCTGCCGATCAGGTCCCTGCCAAGCGGAGACTGGTGCGTAATCACCAGGACTTCGTCCGGTCCGTCGGCAATTTTCAATCCCCCCTCAAGCGGACCGATAAAAACCTTTCTGGCGCTGCCATCGCCGGCTTCAAGCGTCACCAGCGCAGTCAGGCGTATCAGCGAGTCACGGTCAAAATGCTGCAGTTCCAGCTTCTTATAGGCTTCCAGCGCCATCCTGATCTCCTGGGCGCGATTGGCCTGCCCCTGGGCGACATAGGAAGCCTCCAGCGCCAGGGTTTCATACTTGTTGTCGGGAATATTCTCCTCGTGGGTCGAGGCTTCATGGGCCGTTCTGGCAGCGTTCAAAAGCACCGCCAGATCGTGTGACAGCCGGGAGATTATCAGTTGTAGAATTCGGTCCTTGTTCATGTTTAAGGTCTGTCACGCTTTCATTGAAAAATGTTCGAAATACGAAAAATTGACTCAGGTCATAATTAAAAAAACGACAACGGGCTAGGCTGAAGCAGATCGGATCTGACCCTGACAAACAGGACAAGTGCGTTGACAGGTTATGTTCTGCCTGAAAACAGCGGAAAACGACTTCCAACTGCTAAACAACGGAGGAAAACTTATGTGTGATTGCGGATCAAGCCGGACACCCGGTTCAGGGCCTTTTGCTTCCGGCCGGGAACTGGTGGAGTTTGTGATGAATGCCCATGGCGGAGCAGTGGCGCTGTCGGAACTGCCGGGAGGCGGCCTGGAACATGACTGCCAGGGGTGCGGCGCCCCCTTAGTGCTGAAAACCTTTGTGCAGGAATGTCCGGCCTGTGGCGGCGTGCATGCGGTATCGCCTCCCCGCGCCGATGATCCGCAGGCTATTCAATATGCCGGTAAAGATTTCACTCTGAAACGGGCAGCATAAGCTCAGAAGCGGGCGAAACCGCTCTCAGCGCCAATCCTTGCAGCGGGCTTCGGACTGGTCGGACTCGACTTCACCCAGCAGCTCCAGATAGGTAGAATAGCGCTCCGCCGGGATGCTGCCCTGCTCCACCAGCCTGATCACCCCGCAACCGGGTTCGGTGCGGTGCCGGCAGTTACGGAAACGGCAGGCGGCCTGGCCATGCTCTTCAAATCCGGGGAAGAAGGCGGCAAGCTCCTCCACCGTGATATCCACCAGCCCGAACTCCCTGAAGCCGGGAGTATCTACCAGTTCGCCGCCGCCGGGGAGCGGATGCAACGTGGAGACGGTGGTGGTGTGCCTCCCCTGGCTCTTGTAGTCGCTTACTTCCCTCACCTTGAGATCGATCTCCGGGCAGAGCGCGTTCAAAAGCGAGCTCTTGCCGACCCCGCTGCTGCCGATGAACACCCCGCGATGTCCCTGGCGCAGGTAATCCAGCAGCGGCTTCAGTCCGGTCCGATTGACGGCGCTGATGAAAAAGAACGGTACGGAACCGGCATAAATGCCGCTTAACCGGTTGAATAATTCCGGCGAATCATCAAGATCGCACTTGTTGACCACGACAAAGGGTTGCAATTCTGCCACCCGTGCGGCAACGATGGCCCGGTCGATGAATCCCGCCGGAGAGTGGTGCGCGACCACGATGCCGAGGACATCAAGGTTTGCAGCGACCAGGTGGATTCCACCGCGGGCATCGCGCCGGCGCAGCTCGGTCCTGCGCGGCAACCGCTGCAGTACGCCGCCGGTGACGGTGACACCATCGCCGACCACATGTCCCGAATTGCGCTTGACCCGCACCATCCTGCGCCGGCCATCCTCGAAGGCGACCTCCACGGCAACCCCGTGATGGGCCACGATAACGCCTTCGCTTACCGGATCGATACCGGAAAGGTCGGGCAACGGAGTCGGGCGGGCAGTTTTGTTGCGTTCCATTTTCAAGGGTCAACCACCATCCACAGAAACAGCCTGTTTATCGATTTATCCGCACCAGCCGGAAACCATACACCATAACTTGCCTGAAACGCCACCGGATTCATCCCATGCCAGCTGCCGAGCAGATCGAGAGCGCCTGCTCCAGCGGATCAGCGGCGCCATCCACCCAGTTGACAGGAACGCCGTGCCGTTCCATCCTGCGGAACCAGTTGCCCTGGCGCTTGGCAAAATCGTGAATGGCGCTGTTCAACTTCTGAAACATGTCATTGCGGCTCAGGTCTCCACGCAGAAAAGCCCCCACGTAGCGGTATTCCAGACCGTAGTAATCCAGCCGTTCCCAGGCGATTCCGCTGTCGTGCAGGCTCCGGACCTCTTCAATCAGCCCGTTATCCAGGCGCTGACGCAACCGTTCGGTGATGCGCCGCCGCATCTCGGGCCGCTCCAGCCGGATTCCGATAACCAGCGGGTGAAGTTCCGGGTACGGATCCGCTTCGCTCCGGGTGGAGCTGTCGTGGCGGGCGATCTCGATGGCGCGGATCGTGCGCTGACGATCCAGCAGGTCGGTCTGGTTATGCTGGTCCGGCCTTAGAGTATTCAGAATCCGGCAGAGCTCCTGATCGCTCCTGAGAGCCAGTTCGTCCCGCAGCTGTTCGTCCGGCGGGACTTCCGCCATCCGGTAGCCGCGCAGGGCGGCGTCCAGGTACAAGCCGCTGCCGCCGCAGAGGACCGGCAGATGCCCGCGGGACGTTATCTGATGCCATGCCTCCAGGAACAGGCGCTGGAAGGCAAAGACGCTGAACTCTTCGCCCGCATCAAGGATGTCAATCAGATGGTGGGGGATCGAACCGTATTCATGCAGGTCCTTGCCGCTGCCGATGTCCATGCCGCGAAAGACCTGGCGCGAGTCAGCCGAGATGATCTCGCCGCCAAGCCTTTCCGCCAGAGCCACCGCCAGGCGGGTCTTGCCCGAGGCGGTCGGACCGAGGATCGTCATCAGGTTGATGGATTGATTCTGCTCAGTCATTGTGAAGCTCCCGATGCAGTGTTTCGGCAGTGGCCCGGTTCATACCGTCCACCGAGGCAATCTCCTCCACGCCCGCTTCCTTCAGGCGCTGCAGGCTGCCGAAATGCTTCAGCAAAGCGGTACGGCGCCTGGGACCGATGCCCGGGACAGCATCGATTCCGGAGGCGACCCCCTCTTTTCCGCGCAGTTTACGGTGATATTCGATCGCGAAACGGTGGGCCTCATCGCGGATCGCAGCCAGAAGAAGCAGCGGCGGCGAATTCTGACGCAGCACAACCGGATTCTTCCTCCCCGGCAGAAACACGCGTTCATCGCTTTTCTGCACCGTATCGGCGGAAACATCCCGCGATGTACGGCTTTTTGCCAGCGAGACCAGATCGAAACGGCCGGCCAGCCCCAGTTCGCTGATTATCTCCTGCGCCGCATTCAACTGGCCGATGCCGCCATCCACCACCACCAGATCGGGCAGACCGTTCTTCTCAATGTTGTCGTCACGGAAGCGCCTGGAAAAGACTTCACGCAGCATCGCAAAATCGTCCTGCCCTTCAACGGTACGGATACTGTAGCGCCTGTAATTGGCTTTGTCCGGCCTGGCAGAGCTGAAAGTCACGCCGCTGCCGACCGGGAAACGCCCCTGGATGTTGGAGATGTCGTAGCATTCAATCCTGTTTGGCAGCCGGGTGAGCTGGAGACGCCTCTGCAGTTCCGACAGAGTAGTTGCCGCCGAAGCCGCCGCTTCGTCGCGCTCACGCACCGCCGACTCGGCATTCCTGCTGGCCAGTTCTACCAGTTCCCTTTTGGTTCCGCGCTGCGGGCAAGTGATTGAAACCCTGCCCCCTTTCAGTTCCTCCAGCAATTCCGCCAGCACGGCAGCATCCTCGATCTGCAGCGGCAACAGGATCTCTTCGGGAACGAAAACCTCGCAGGTGTAATACTGCTGCAGGAAAGCCGACACCCCGGCGGCATCGTCCAACTCCCACCCCAGGCTGAACAGGCGGCTGCCGGACAGCACCCCGCCACGGATGAAAAGGATCGCCAGTTCGATGCGCCCCCCCTGACGGTGAAATCCGACCACATCGCTGTCGCCGCCACGCAACACGACTTTCTGTTTCTCGACCGTGACCTGGATCGAACGCAACAGGTTGCGCCAGCGGGCGGCCTCCTCGTAGAACATGCCTGCGGCGGCCTCGTTCATGCGGCGCTTGAATTCCGCCACCAGCTGCCGCCCCTTTCCTTCCAGGAACAGCATCGCCCCTTCAACCAGGGCGAGATAAGCCTCCCTGGTGATCAAGCCGTGGCAGGGAGCGCTGCACTGGCCGATCTGGTGGTACAGACAGGGACGTTTGCGGGACATGCAGGAGGCCAGAGGATAATGTCGCAACGGGAAAATGCGGGTCATCTGGCGCAACACCTCACGGGCGGCCGAAGCCGAGGCATACGGCCCGAAATAGCGGGCGCCGTCATGCGGCATCTTGCGGACCAGGGTGAAACGGGGATACTCCTCACGCAGGTCTAGCCGCAGCGAAAAATAGTTTTTATCGTCTTTAAGATCAAGGTTATAGCGGGGGTGATGCTGCTTGATCAGGGTATTTTCAAGCAGCAGTGCTTCCTTCTCGGTATCGGTCAGCAGCACGTCGATATCAGCGACCCTTGCCATCAGGAACCGGACATGGTACCGGGAATCACCCGAAGCATTGAAGTAGGAACGTACGCGCTGCCTCAGACTGCGGGCCTTGCCGATATAGATGATGGTCCCGGCATCATCGCGCATCAGGTATACCCCCGGCACTGCCGGTAGCTGACGTATTTTGTCTTCAAGGCTCATGGCGGTAATCCTACTTCTTCGAAGCGCGAATGGGAAGAGTCATGTTCAGCCCTGACTGCCCAAAAATCAGGCAGCATGATTAATAAAAATGCGCCAAGCCAAGTACATACACCAGTCTATCAAGCAATATCAACAAGTTGCTCTATTGGCCAAGTTTTTGCTTGAACATGCAACTGTCCAACGGCGGACAGACAGACACCAACGGGGGTATTCTGAATGGAGACCATGTCAACGATGACGGGCCTGAAGAGCAGTGCTGATGTACTTTTTCTGATGTTGGGGGCGGTAATGGTGTTCGCGATGCATGCCGGCTTCGCTTTTCTCGAAGTTGGCACGGTCCGCAAGAAAAACCAGGTCAACGCCTTCGTCAAAATCCTCACCGACTGGTCAGTTTCGACCATAGTCTATTTCCTGATCGGCTTCCCGATCGCCTACGGCATCTCCTTTCTGCAACCGGCCGGCGATCTGGTCAACAAGGCCCAGGGCTATGATCTGGTCCACTTTTTCTTCCTGCTCTGTTTCTCGGCCTGCATTCCGGCCATTATTTCAGGCGGCATTGCCGAACGCGCCAAGTTCTGGCCGCAGGTAATTGCCGGTGCCATCTTTGCAGGGCTCTCCTATCCGCTGTTCGAGTCCCTGATCTGGGGCCAGAACGCCTCCCTGCTGCAGAACATCTTCAAGTCAATCGGCGGAGCCGAATTCCATGACTACGCCGGCTCGGTGGTCGTCCACTCCATCGGCGGCTGGATTGCACTGCCGGCGGTAATCATTCTCGGGCCACGCATGGGACGCTATGTTCGCGGCAAGTCCCACCCGATCCCGGTCAGTAACATCCCTTTCCTGGCACTTGGTTCATGGATCCTGGCGGTCGGCTGGTTCGGATTCAATGTCA
>JAWDJY010000033.1:0-49899 GCA_032469775.1 Geobacteraceae bacterium
CGACTGGCCTGGACCTGCGACAGGCCGGAACTGATCGAAAATGCCCGCAAAGCACTGGCGGGCATAACGTCTGAACTGGATCGCAACCCGCTGGGACATCTGGGCGCACTGCAGGCGCTTTCCGACCTGGATGCCGCCCCGGTCATCGCGACCCTGTCCGGCACCACGACCGGGAGTCCCGTGATACGCCCCCTCCTCAGAGTACTTAAAACGTATCCGCTTCCACGGCTCGCCATCCGGCTGGAAAACTCCCGGTGTTCACAGGGAGTATCGATCTGTGCCGATCAGGGCTGTTTCCCGAAAGCGGCAACTCCCGATGAATTGAAGGAGATCCTGCGGCAAATCGGCGGCGTATTCGAACCGGAAAAGGTTTTGCGGGCTGAAAAATAATAATCTTAAAAAAGGCATTTACTCACGCAACGACACAACGAACGCGACGAAATTCAGATAATTAAGAAGATTTGTAACCTCACCAATCTGGTGAATGATATTATCGTTTAATTGCTTGATTTTACGTTGCGTCGTTGCGTTCGTCGCGTGAAACTGCTTTTTCTAGGATAATATTGTGATATAGTCGCCGTCGCAGGAACAGTCGTCTTGACGGAAACAGACGGGGTTAACGAGAGATATGACATCACCAATCCGTTCCATTTTCCAAAGCGCGGTAATTGCGGCAGGCCTGACCGGCCTGCTGTCCGGCCCCGCCGAAGCTGTGCAATGGCGAACCCTGGCTGAGACATCCCGTTACCAGGTCGCCATTGACGAAGAGTCCATCAGATTGACTCCGCTGGGCAGACTGGCGGTCTGGCTGCGCTTCGTTCCAAAAGGAGAATCCCAGAGGAGAGCCGCTGCCGCCGATTATGGAGAAAACGGCTATCGTTCCCACCTTGAATTCTATGAGATCGACTGCAGTGAAAAGAACGCGGTGCTGACGCTGATCGATATTTTCGGCGCTTCCAAGACGCGACTGAAACGCATGCGGGGAGGACTCCAGCCCGACGCGATCATTCCCGGATCGGCGCTTGACAGGGCCGCCGAAAGAATCTGTCCGGCAATTGACGAAGAGGCTCTGGACGAAGAGGATCAAACGCCCGATCCGGAACCTGAACAGTTGCCTGAAGCAACTTCAGGCAGGCAGTTAAGCGAGGAGATGAAGCAGAACATACTGGAGTTGACAAAGCGGACCCAGGCGGAACCCGACAGCCTGGAGGCGTGGCGCTTGCTGGGAAATGCCTATTTCGACGCGGACCTTCCGGAACAATCGATCGAAGCCTACGGCCGGGCCCTGGCAATCAAGCCGGATGACACAGACATCCTCAATGATCAGGGGGCAATGTATCGCCAGACCGGAGAATTCCGCAAAGCGTTGGCCAACTTCGAAAAGGCTTTCAAACTCGATCCGGGAAACCTTGAAAGCCTGTATAACAGTGGCTACGTGCATGCCTTTGACCTGAACGACATCCCCCGAGCCCTGAAACTGTGGCGGCAATACCTGCAACTGGACAGGAGCAGCGACACCGCCAGACAGGTGCAGAGTTTCGTGGAACGCTACCAGGATGAGCAGAAACAGCCCTGACATCATTTGGCAGCAAAGAACAATCAACCCGCTGCGATGGAATTATCCGTCCCTCCCCCCTCCTTCCTGAACTCTCCCAGGCGTTTGTTAAGCGTCTGGCGGGTGATGCCAAGCAGCGCCGCGGCGGCCCCCTGGTTTCCCTTCACCTCTTTCATCGCTTCCACAATCAGGTAATCCTCCATCTGGCTGATACTGGGAAAACCTCCGAAGATTGACCTGATCATCTCAAAATCAGGTTCCTGATCTATTTTCTGCTGACTGAAGTCAAAATTATCGCTGCCCGGCATGACCATGCTGCTTCCGTTCATTGACAAAGTCCCCGACGCCTGGCGCACCACGGCATCGAAAACAATCGCTTCCAGTTCCCTGATATTGCCTGGGAACGGGTATGTTTTCAGCTGATCCGCAAATGCGGGATCAATTGCCATTGATTCCCGCCCCAATGCGGCACAGGCCTTGGAGATAAAATGTTCCATCAAGAGCGGTATGTCATCGGGACGATCCCTGAGCGGAGGTATCTCGATCTGATGGGTGCAAAGCCGGTAGTACAGATCATGCCTGAAAGTGCCGGCAGCCATCAAGGACCGGAGCGGCTTGTTGGTTGCCAGCACAACCCGCGCGGTGCTTTTGCGGGTCACGTCGGATCCTACCGGATAATATTCCTGTTCCTGCAGCAACCTGAGCAGCTTGATCTGTGACAGATCGCTAAGGTCGCCGATCTCATCCAGGAAAATGGTCCCGCCGGCCGCCCGGGCCAGTAATCCGTCGCGGGCCTGATCGGCCCCGGTGAACGCGCCCCGCTTATGGCCGAAAAGCGTATCGGAAAACATGTTGTCATCAAGGCCGGCCACGTTGACGGCGACAAACTGCCCTTTGCTGCGACATACATTATGTATCGACTTTGCCAGCATGTCCTTGCCGACGCCGGTTTCGCCGGTGATCAGGACCGGAAGCTGCGATGGCGCGATGACCTCGACGTACTGAAATATGGAACGCATCCGCTTGTCGCAGGTGATGATAGAACTGAAGGCTTCCGGATATTTGAGCCGATCGGTAAGCAGGTAATCCTTCAGAGAGGACATTTCACGGGAAAGGGTGCTGGCCTCCAGCGCTTTCGACACCGTGGCTTCCAGGCGGTCCGACTCGACCGGCTTTACAAGATAATCAAAGGCGCCGGCCCGCATGCATTCCACAGCCGACTGTGTTTCGTCCAGCGCTGTCATTATGATTACCGATGTGTGCGGATAAGTAGCAATTATCTGCGGTAGCAGCTCCTGCCCGGAAATCTGCGGCATGTACAGGTCGAGAACAACGACCGAAACCGGTTCTTCGGCAAGTATTTTCATTACTTCACGACTGTCAAGGGCTGTCAGAACCTTACTGAAACCACGCCCCTTGAGCATGAGGCTGCTCGTTTTGAGTATGGCCGGTTCATCGTCGACCAGCAGGACGGTACGGTTAAATTCATTCGACATGTTTCTGCACCTCATTGTTCTTATGTGTACGGTTGGCCGGAAGACTGATGACAAAGGTAGTACCGGACGGGGAGGAGCTGAAAGTCAGAGTGCCGTCGTGATCATTAATGATGGAATTTGAAATAGAAAGCCCCAATCCGGTACCCCCCTTATCCAGACGTGTTGTAAAGAAAGGCTCCAGAACCCTGCTGGAGATATTGTCGGGTATTCCGATCCCCTGGTCGGAGACTTCAATGCGGACCATGGCTGCCTGCGCATCATAACGGGATACGACCCGCACCTGTCGTTCGGGATCGGGAAGCGATTGCAGTGCGTTCAGAATCAGATTGATCAATACCTGCTCGATCTGCTGGGAGTTTCCCGACACTGTCGGCAGGGCCTGGTCGGTGTCAACCAGAAACCGGTGGGTATGGCGTCGAATCTGATGGCTGATTATGGTGGTTGCCTGATAAATCACATCATTGACATTCAGATCGTCCCGCATACCTCTTTTGCCTTCACGGGCAAAGTTTTTCAAACTGTTGACGATGTCCCGGATTCGCCGCGAACCTTCGGTTATATTCTCGAGAAGATTCGGTATCTCGTCTTTCATAAGATCGAACGACACTCCGCCAATCTCGAAATCCCCATACCGCTGCTGATGCTCTTCAACGATCGGGTAGACATCCTTCCAGGATTTTGACAACAACTCCGAACTGACCAAGATGTAGTTATTCGGGTTATTGATCTCGTGCGCGATTCCCGCCACCAGCACTCCCAGCGAAGTCATTTTATTGGCCTGGATCAGCTTGGCCTCAATCGCGCGATTCTCCTCCTCCGCCCGCACCCGGCTGCTGATATCCCTGATCGTACAGAGCAGCACCTGCTGATCGGCCAGCTCTATCCGGCGACAGCGTACGGAAACGTACATTTCCGTACCGTCCTTGCCATGGGCATGCAGAATATCCACCCAATAACCGATATCGTTACCCGTTTCCAAGGTCTGGTTGTGAATTATACGGCACTCTTCCGGTGAAAACAGAAAATCCGGGGGGTGGCCGATAAGCTCGCTTTTGTCGTAGCTGAACATTTTCAATGCCACCTGGTTAAGATCAATCACCAATGTGCAATCCGTATTGAAAAGAAGAATGGCATCGGCGCTCTGTTCGAATATCTGGCGAAAGCGGGATTCGCTCTCCTGGATCGCCTTCTGGGCCAACACCCGCTCGGTTACATCGCGATAACTCAGTACGCGGCCCACTATCTGGCCATCTACATTTTGCGGAGTACAGACCCGCTCGATAACCCGCCCGTCTTTCAGATGCAACACATCATGATAGACCGAATCGGGGCACTCATACAGATGACACAAGTGGCCGTCAAACTCATCCGGATCGATCAACTGACTGCGGATAGTCTCATTTATACAAGCCACAGGACCTTCCGTGGCCATTGTTTCAGATATTCCCCACATATTGCAGTACTGCCAGTTGTGAATTCTAATCTGCTTATCCATGTCAAACACAACGATACCGTCAGTGGTGGACTCGACAGTGGATTCCATCAGCGACAGCAGATGGTCACGCTCATTTTCGATACTCTTCTGCTGCTCGGCATACTGTTTCAATGGCCGGGCAATGGTCAGCCAGAGGATCGGTCCGCTGACCGCAACCAGCATGATACTTTCAAACAGGTGGTAGATCCCGGAGCGGGTCGGTCCAAATAGAGCAAACAGTTCATTGACCGATTCCACCAGAAAAACAACCAGCAAAACACGAAACAGTATCTTGCGGGTAGTCAGCCTGCTTTTACTTTGAATACTGCGCATGACTTGTCTCCAGCACTTCCGGTAACGGCACGGACAGTCGCGGTTGCCTTTGATTGTAAAAAAATTTGACAAAAAGGCAACTTAATTCGCCTTGGCACTAAATTGTTTATTTTTGGGATAGTATTGTGGTACCGTCCCGGAAATTAATGCGCCCGTAGCTCAGCTGGATAGAGTCCCTGGCTTCGAACCAGGTTGTCGGCCGTTCGAATCGGTCCGGGCGCGCCAATAATAACAAGAGCTTACAGTTTATTACGTAGGCTCTTTTTGTATGCAAAATGAATCTTGTTGCCGTTTTGTTGCCCTTATTCTCACCGGTTGACCATTCCAATCTATCAAGAATAATTTGTCTACCTCATTGAGATCCCCATCAAGAGAGAACAATGATGTACCATATACCAATATCATTGTTTATACCAAGCAGGGTGGAGTAAAGTATGACCAAGGCAGATATTGTCGAAAAAGTTGCCGAAAAATGCGGAATCTCAAAGAAAGATTCCATAGACATGGTTGAATCGGTCTTCAGCGTATTGAAAACCACTCTTGAAAATGGAGAGGATATAAAAATCTCCGGTTTCGGTAAGTTTGAGGTCAAGAATAAACATGAACGTAAGGGCAGAAATCCTCAAACAGGCGAATCCATCATCATCGATGCGCGGAGAATCCTTTCTTTCAAGCCGAGTACAATCCTCAAAGAATCGATAAACGGAAAATAAGTCTGTAGATCCATTTTCTTCCAACCTGCAGAAGAGTTTCAACATTGCTTAGTCACCCTCCCCTACCTGCCCCCCTTATAGATTATATACATGGGGGGAATCATGCACTTTGCCATCCAGATACTGTTGCTGGGAATTTTTGCCGTTTCGACAGAAACGTCATACGCCTTCTGTTACGCAGAAGCCGGCAGCAGATACGGAATCTCGCCTAATCTCCTCTACGCGATCTCCAAGGGAGAAAGCAGCTTCAATCCGGTTGCAATCAACTACAACTCCAACGGCAGTTACGATTACGGCCTCATGCAGATCAACTCCTCATGGGAGCCGACACTTCGCAAACTCGGCGTACCATGGGACTCACTCGCCAATCCCTGTACCAACGTTATGGTCGGTGCATGGGTCCTCTCCCAATGCATCCAAGACTATGGTTACACCTGGTCAGCCGTCGGCTGCTACAACTCACGTACCCCGTCCAAGCGAGACCGGTATGCCGCCAGAATCGCCCGCATTATTGATAGGGAACCATTACGTCAACCAAACGTGCAGATTTCATCTCAGGTTGCCACCATCACACATGTAACAACACCCTGGGAAGAGGCGTTTAACAATGCTTCCCGCTGAAATATTCTCTGAGAGCAGACTCCCGCCGAATGAGGCAATGGATGCAGTCGAAGTTGCCATAGCTCGGGTTCTGACCAAAGCCCTTCGTATGAGCGTAAGTGTCACTATCAGTGAAAATATGCGAATAACGGCTTATCCGGAAACAGGTGAACCGGTCATTTTGTCTCTGGATGACATCGATCGTAAGTTGCGGAGACACCTTCTGCACCAGATCGAGCTAGAACTGCAAAGACGTAGAACACTGAACGAGGCGGACCTCCTGAGGGAGTTGAGAGGCGTAACTGCTCCCGGTTTAATATCTCGCATGACTGCTGATGGAGCGCTTTTCGTCGCCCTGGAAATAGCTGACTGCTACCGGCGTCTGATTCTTGCGGGGATCTGTCCAGAACGCTTTCAGCCGCTTCACGAACGGGGCCGTTATATCCTGGGAAGCGTGAAGGAGTTTTACATTACAAGTGTCGTTCCAGTCATGGTCGACAGGAAATCAACCAAGGTACGTATTCTACTCAATCGCACATCTAAGCAGCTCCCCCGATTGCTGTTACAGGAGCGGAGTCGCATATCTGGAATTCAGTGCCTGAAACGCATCCCGGGAAGCTCCAGCATCATCTTGACGCCAAAACGTATTCCCAAGGATGTGATCAACTCTGTAGGAAAGGAACTGGAAGAGCACCTGCATGTTTCCATTCTCAAAACGCATCGTTAACCCGTCCGAGCCAATGACCAGCTTGGGGACCGGCGTCAACATGGGACACCGAACTCGGATCGTTCCAATCGCCATTCCAGACTCCTACCGTAAACGGCATACATTTGTGTTCGGCACTACCGGTGTCGGGAAAACCCGCCTATGTGAAAATCTGATCGAGCAGGACATCCGCAAGGGGTACTCGGTTGTCTATTTCGATCCAAAGGGAGACCAGCAGATCTTCACCAAGATCTATGAAGTTGCCCGTGAGGCAAACCGACTGGATGAATTGATGCTCGTCACCCCTATCTTCCCCGAATACTCAGCCGTCGTCGACCCAATGGCCTTCTACTTCATGCCTGACGAACTGGTGGGACATATCGTTTCCGGCATCCTCGGTGGCCGTGAACCGTTCTATCGCAACATCGCCAAAGAGATTACCACCGCCGTCATATCTGCATACATAATCCTGGCACGGAAACATGGGAACCTGCCGATCATGAACATCGACACCATCCGGCAACGGATTCGGCGAGAATCACTTGAATCGACAATGAAGTCGCTCCGCAGCATCGGTACTCCTGAAGCAGAACTGACTGCAGGCATGATTGAGGATATTCTCAAGTCTCCCATGGAATACTACGCCAAGGTCTCCTCGACATTGCGCACAGCTCTGATGGAACTCTCAGCCGGGAATATCGGCAAGATCATCGGCCAGGCTGACTCAAATCGATTCATCAAAAACCTGGAGGCTGGCAAACGTGTGATCCTGGTCGTACATACCGGCGCCATGATCACGCGCGAGGCTTCCGCGACCCTCGGAAAGGTGCTCCTCTCCATGATCCAGTCCTTTGTTGGTCGTGTCTATTTGTCCAACCGACAGAAGGTTGACCCACCCCTTTCAATCTTCATCGACGAAGCTCAAAGCCTGCTCTATCAAGGCGTAGAGGAACTTTTTGCCAAGGCGGGATCAGCCGATGTCATGGTCACCGCCTTCGCCCAGTCGGTAAACCAAATCTACGCGGTCATTGGTGAGGAATTCGGAAAGAGCATTCTCGATAATACCAACACGAAGATATTCATGCGCTGCTCCGACGCGGAAACCAGCGATTATGTTGTTAAACATTTCGGAGTGCAGAACGTGCTGACTGGGATCTTCGGATCAAACCAGGTTACAACGCGCGAGGTCGAACAGGATATCCTCCGGGTGCAGGACGTCCTGAGCCTGCAACCACGTGAGTTTTATCTGATGACCTATTCTGGCCGCTTCAAGGGGACCACCCTTGAAGCACGCAATCCCAAAATGAAGATCATCTTTCCCTCTGCACCTGCGGTCATCACCTCGATGATGTCACCATTCCAGTCAGACGAGACAGAGTCTCCATGAATACGCTTCTGTTCACCGTATCCGCCGCAGTCGGCATCGGCTTTGGCTACTATGGCTCCAGGAAGTGGATACCAACCGAAGAACCGGCAGAAGTAAGAACTGAGTTTACGGAAGTGGCGAGACTGGCTGACCTTAGTCATCTCTGGACCGATAACGAAATCGAGATCAAGGATGCGGCCTGTCTCTGGCGTGAACAAACAGCAAACCAGACCACAAAGCAACCTCGACCTGTTTTCAAACATGAGGAGATCGACCAGTTCTTCACCGAGATGATCGAAAACAGACCTTCCGTAAACGGTGTACGGAGGGCACTGATAATCAAGATCCTTACCATGCTCGATGACGAGGGAGACTGTCCGTCCGTTGTCAGGGTACATAAAGACGAAGCTGAACGCATTTACTCGGATGACTCATATGCCCTGCTGGCGACTGTTCCACTCTACCGTCATACGCTAACGGTCACCCGCAATTTTATTGCCAAAGCCGACCAGGAAGCCCTGCTGGCGGACATGATAATCATCGCCCTGGCCCACGACATCGGTAAGATTCCTTCCTACCATGACGGTATGTACAGCAGCGGCGATCACCCGATCATCGCGGGGCTCATCCTTAACAATATCCCTGAGTATCTTTCTCTTCCCAACAGGGAAGATATTCATAGAGCCATCACCGGTCATCACCTACTGAAGAGTGACAATATCCTGACCGATGGACTCAAACTAAGTGACCATGAAGCACGGCAAACTGAACTATCCGCCCTCTATGCCGAAGCACGGGAACGCAGAAAAAATGATCCAGATGACAGTGGAAAACAGCCCGTTGCAACGACAGACGCAACAACACGGACGAACACCCAGAAACCTCAACATCCTGTTGAAGAGCGTGAGCATCCCTTGGGAAATCTCGAATCCCGAGAGAAATTCTATCCCACCATGCTGGATATACCTGAATGGTTCGACGCGGATGCCATACTCGCGGCGTTAAAAAAACGAATCAATGAGGTGGAATCGACTCCGAAGGGTGAACAATGGTCGGCGGTTTCCACAAGCCAGGGACTGGTATTCGTCAACCCGGAGGGACTTTGGACGGCAATCAAGGAAGTAAGCGATTTAGACCCGAAGGTACTAGCTTCAGAGGGGTGTGAATCTGAGAAGCGGAACCTGTTGTACACAATTGTGTCCGAGCTGTCCAAGACCAGGGATGCCATTGCCACCCAGTACGTTGCTGACAGGTATTACACTACGCAGGTCTCAATTATTACCGGGGGCGGTAAAAGGCTCCCATACCTGCTCATCCCCTTCACAGCACAAGCCTTCGGAGAAAAACCCTCAACGCTGGAGGAGTTGAAGTCGCCACAGCTTAAGCGAATGGTCAAGGAGATCAAATTGAAGCAGACCGAGGTGGAACAATGCGTAGGTCGCTAACAGTAGCAATCATACTTTCCTTTGCTGCAACAGCCAGTGCGAGCTACTACAACGATTCGGCCAAGGGTTGGTGGTGGTACCAGAAGGAGCCGGAGAAGCAGCCTGGAAATCCTGAAAAGAAGAAAAAAGCATCAAACAGTGTGCCTTCTCTCAAGGACTATACCTACGATCAGATATGGGAAATGCATCCTGACCAGTTCCAGGAATTTGCTGAGGCCTTGAAGAAGAAGGCTGTCCAGAAGCCAAGCGAAGAGAATGTTAAGGAGTATTTCGAGGTACAGGAAATTGCCCGTAAGAAGGCACTTGCCTTTTCGAACGTTGCCCAGTTCGTCTGGCAGAAGTACCCGGAGCTGACCACCAAAAAGGACTATCCGATCACCACTCCCGGCAACCTGGCTCGGATTGCCCAGATCAACGAGGAACGGCAGCGCACACTGCGGGACAACCGGGAAGACTTTGCCCTCATCTATTTCCAGCGGCCCGACTGCAGCTACTGCGACGAGCAATCGCGCATCCTGGACTGGTTCACCAACGAAACAGGTTGGACCGTGAAACGGGTCAACATCAGTGAGAACCCAAGTATGGCGTCCAAGTTCAGTGTGGAGATCACCCCTACCCTAATCCTGATTCAGAAGGGAAACCAGGATTACCTGCCCGTATCAGCGGGAGTCATCTCCGCTGACGAGATCGAGGACAAGGCATACCGGGCGGTACGTCTCCTGAAGGGGGAAATCTCCCCCGAGGAGTATTCACTCTACGAATTCCAGAAGGGAGGCGGTTTCGATGTCAAAAAGCGCCGTCTTCAGGATAAGGATCAGCCGTGAGTCTGTCGGTCCCACCGCAACAGAGAAGAGGTGTCAGTGTGAAACGAACTGTTATTACCAGAACCACCGCCGCCTGCCTGGCGGCAGCCATAGCCTTGAATCCGGTCCTTTCCTGGTCCGGCTGGGTCGATGACTGGGTACAGCAAAAAAGCTCTACCTCTCCAAGCTATTACGAAGGCTCTAAGCGGGGCTACTACACCGGGGGAAGTTTCTCTGCCAGGTGGGCAAATACGGACGACCATCTGTTCACTGCCTCATTACCCAAGTTGAAGTCCGGTTGTGGCGGGATCGACATGTTCCTCGGCGGCTTCTCGTTCCTGAATGTTGATTACCTGGTCCAGAAACTCCAGAACATCCTGTCGGCAGCTCCGGCAGCTGCTTTCGACATCGCCCTGAAGACGCTGGCACCTCAGGTGGCCGATACCATCAAGACCCTCGAAGCCATCACCGACAGACTGAACTCACTGCAGCTGAATGACTGTAAGGCTGCCAAGGCGCTGGTGGCAACTGCTTCCAGTCCGTTTTCGTCGGTCATGTCCGATAGTCTAAAAGCGGAAATGAAGACGGCCCAGACCGATTTCATGGTATCGAGCGGCGCCAAGGATCTCTACCAGGATGTAAGCAAGCTGTTTGAGACCGAGCAGAAGACCAACGCCGGCAACAAACCGGGTGTCCCTGGTACAACCCAGACCTCGGCCACGAGCGCTACCGCTGGTTGTCCGGTTGAGGTTCTTCAAGTTTTCGGTGACGGTTCGGTTCTGGAAAACCTGGCCAGCAAGAAGGGATTGAACAGCGAATATGTAAAACTGGTTCGAGGCTTCATCGGCGACGTGGTTATCCAGAGTCCAGCTACGACCGGGACAACCTATCAGGCACAGTACATACCACCATGCGACAAGAACAACAGCTTCGATTCCTTCATCAGCGGCACCGCCCAGGGACGGGATACTGCCGGGGCTTGCGCAGACATTACCGACGCCAACAAGAACCTAATGGTTTATGTGGCCGGCAAAATGCAGACCATTTCCGGTAAGATTAAAACGAAGACTTCTCTTTCTGCCGATGAAGAGGTTTTTCTCAAAAGCACTCCGCTGTCGGTCGGTCTGATCCTTAAGAATGCAACGGCAACCAATACTGAAGGTGAGGTCATCGGCAAACTTGCTGAACTGACCGCCCGAGCCTACGGCTACTATATGCTGCTCGACCTGTTCGGGCGGGCTGTCCAGCTTCAGGAAATGGCCCGTAACATCCTCTCAAGTCAGAAGGGAAATAAGGCCGGGGCATCACCGGAAACCTGCCAACTGGCCCTTCTTGGTGAAGGGATGCAACACATTCAGACGCTGGAGGAAAAAACGCTCCAACTGCTGAGCGTCGCCCAACAGAGCTACGCCAATGCAGCATCGGAGATCAATGCAGTGGAAATGATTGTCCAGAACATGAAGAAGTTCGATGACACAGTATTTTCGGAATTATCAGACCGGTTCGGCAAGGGGATCGCAATGCGGGCTACCGGCAGAATCTAACCACGAACACAAGGGAGGAATTATGGCAGACAACAAGATAGAAACTGGCGGGAAAAAGCCATCAGGAAAACAGACCTGGCAGGATCGAAAGCTGCAAAAGGTGGTACGGGATGACATTGATGTAATCTCCCGGAAAACTCTCGATCAAAGCGACTTCATATCCATGCTCAACACTCATGACAACGTCCTCTACCAGTTTCGCATGAAGATGGGACGCAACAGCAACATCACCTTTGAAAAGGCCCAGGAGTTTATCGAGCGGAGCCAGAAGATCCGAGAGGAGATCAACCTGCTGAATGCGGAAATGTGTGAGTTGATGGATTGGGACTACACACCACCCCGGGGCTTTTCAAACCCTCTCTCGAAGAGTGGTGAAGAAGAAACGAAGGGAGCCAAAAAGAAGAATGTCGTGTCTGCTGCAACCTGATGTGTTTATTGAAACATAGTGCTCAAAGAATCTGTAATTACAATGTATTTAGTGCGATTTGACTTGGACAGTTTTCGCAAATTTACCAGCTTCCACCGGATGGCCGGCAGGTTTTCTATACCCGGCAATCCGAGGATTTCACCATCAGGTTCGCAACGGTTAACCGAGAGGAGAAATTCGCGTTCCAATCCGTCAAGAGATGCTGGAAGCTCACGGAACAGCTTTTCACGTATCTCGATCAGCTGTTCAACAGTCACTTCCCTGTTGGTCATGCCAGCAAAATCGCTCTCAAACTCAACGCGGATGTCTTTATGATGGGGAGCAAGCAATTCATGGATTGGCCGATTGTGCCCGGCGAGATAGACCGTGAAGGCACGACGCATACGCGGCGTGATGCCACCACGCTCAAATAACAACATCACATCAAAGAGATCTCTCGGATGTTGGCGATCAAGTGCAGCTACGAGTTTACTGGCATACAGTTCGTCAGGGTCGAGCATAGGGACGGAAAGAGCCCGCGAAAAACGTCTCTGCGTCTCTACGGACAAACTACCGGTAACCAGAGGATATACTGCACCCCGGAATACATGGTTGACCTCCACCTTGAGAAGCACTGGCCCACGGGAAATGAACAACTTTGATTCATGATCACTGCCGGAAGTTGTCGGTCGGACGGTTACCCCAAGCTTAGTTTGCAAAAGCTCTGCAACGCCATGCAGGGCTTTTTCTATTGCCACCAGCGCCGAATCCCTGTCAGGACACTCCAGGTCTGTAAAAACAAGGTCAATGTCGACCGATAGGCGTGGCATGTCTTCCAGAAACAGGTTTATCGCCGTGCCTCCTTTGAGAGCGAAGCACTTTTGAGTAAAGACGAACGGGGCTGCATCGATGAGCAGTCGTACGGTATCAAGATAACGGCTATCCATTCAATTTCTTTCCTGGGTGTTGCAAGATCAGTGAATTCCCCTTCTGTGTCCGTACGTAGACGGAAGCTGCGCCAAATTTTATGAATGTCACATCGAGTTGCTGCAAGACCGGCAGTTTCAGTTCCTCAGCCAGCGAGAAAAACAACCGCTTAACCTTTATTCTTGTGCATGTTTCCAATAGAGCTTGCAACAGTTCGGGTCGCAGGGTAAACAGAGGTTCCATTATTTTTCTGGCTTCGTCGAGACTCTGCTTTTGGGGCACGTCATCAAGCATTTCCAGCAAAGCCCGTTCAGGTTCAGAGACAAAAGGCGAGTAAGGATCAGCTTCATCCAGAAGCCGCACCTGCAATCTGCTTTCCAGCGCCCCTTCTTCCCCAAAAAGCCGACTCATACGTAACTCGCAGGGAAACTGACGCGTAAACCAGTCCGGTATTTTTTTGCGTGTCACACCATACAGGGCCAGCTTTTCCTTTCCAAGTGCCAGATAGTGAACTGCACCTCGAAGCGATAATGCTGATTTCCCACCTATGTGGACATCAAGACCCTGATTTTCAAGAGCCGATACCGCACCGTTCCGAGTAAGTTCATCACCTGTTCGCTGGAAGTATCCATATCCTAGCGACGTTAACCAACCGTTTTGTACATAGCGATGAACCAGCTGGCGAGATATGCCCAAATGTTCCATTTGGCTGGTCGTGACCGGCATACCCTTCGGCAGGGAAAAGAGCGCCGCTTTTAGATTTTTACTTGAATGTAAACTATTAGTTGACATTTAAGGTCCAATTTATTGTTATTCCATAATGCAGCTTGTATCACCATATAAAATAAATGCAGTATTGTAAACTAATAGTTTACATTTATGTGTTTATTTATAATATTGCTTATTGGACGCCCTTCTATGTATATAAAATGAGGTGAAACTAGAGCCTCATCTGCGATAAAATTTATGATAATAAAGTGCTGAGTTGAGGTGTTAATTGACTAACTGACCGTCTCTGACGTGAAAAATCCTGTCAAATCCCTCCACCATTCGGTGGTCATGGGTGACAACCAGTACGGCTGACTGGTTGTGCACTGCCAACGATTTCAGTAAAATCATGACATTCTTCCCGTTCTCAGTGTCAAGGGCAGCGGTCGGTTCGTCGGCTAGAATTACCTTCGGTTTGTTGGCCATGGCCCTTGCAATGGCAACCCGCTGTGCTTCACCACCGGAAAGGGCTGAAGGGTAGTTGCACAGACGATGGCCAAGATTGAGGGACGTAAGCAGCTCTGTCGCACGACTTTTCGCATCATTTTTTGTCATGTGGTTGATCTCCAACGCAATCATGACGTTTTCCAGAGCGGTCAAGAATGGAATCAGGTTGTGGGCCTGAAAGATGAAACCGAGCTTTTCCCGGCGCATCCGCTTCAGATCAATACCGCTTTGCCAGCCTTCATCAGCGACAGTAGTTCCGTCGATAACGACCTTGCCGTGGGTTGGTTCGTTGATCAGGCCAATGGAGGTGAGCAACGTGGTTTTACCGGATCCCGACGGACCGAGGAGTGCCACAAGCTCCCCCGGCTTTACCTGCAGGGTGGCATCCGCAATCGCGGTCACTGCCGTCACGCCTTTGCCATAGATTTTTGTCAGGTTTTCCACTTCTATTGCGTACTTGATCTCAGCCACCTAGAGCCTCCGCCGGTTCAACCTTCAACGCCTTACGTATGCCCACAAAGCTTGAACCCATGCTAATTACGATGACAATCACAAAGAGCGCCTGCAGGTCAAATGCCTCCAGAACGATCCGCCGGGGGAATTTTTCGTAGGTGAGCAGAATCAGCCCGTAACCGATAACGTAGGCGATCACTCCCATCAGGAGCGACTGCTGGAGAATCATACCGATGATCACGCGATTCTGTGCGCCGATCAGCTTCAGGGTGGCAATCACCTTGATCTTGTCGATGGTCGAGGTATAGATGATCAGCGAAATTATGACCGCCGAGATCACGAGCAGAATGACTCGAAACAGCCCGATCTGCATCCGCGCCTTCTCTATCATCCCCTTGGTCATGATCCGGATTTGTTCTTCCGCAGATATAGGATGAAAGTGGTTCCAGCGGCTGATCCGCTCCTGTACTTCATGGAGATTCGCTCCCGGCGTCAGCCTGGCTACAACAGTGTTGACCGTATGGGTCGATTCCGTGATCGCGGCGATGTTCTGTTTCAGATATTTCGTCTGGGTGGGTGACAGTGTCTGGATTCCGGCCAGATTGGCACCGATCCGCTCACGGTCGTTTCTGATGGCGTCATTGTCTTTCTTGAACTGGATATCCTGGGCATCGGCTAGAGTTACATACGCCACCGCATCGCCGCCCGACGAGACGACCTTCCCCGTAATCCCCACGACGGTATAATCATGCAGCCCCAGATGTATTTTTTCGCCGATCCCCATCTTCATTGCCTTGGCAACTACCATTTCATAATGTTTTTGACGGATATCACGACCGGCAATAATTTCCGGCGGGCCGCCGAAACCGTTCAAGTCATAGCCGATCAAGAAAAAGCGAAACGGTTTCCCCTGCCGCTCGATCTGGATGGTCTGGAACGAGAGCGGAGAGGCCTCCGCCACTCCTGGCACCGCCTTGATGCGGTATTTGGTATCCTCGGGGATGCGCGAACTCTCTGCAAAGGGTCCGTTGGTGTCCTGCTGCACGACCCAGATGTCGGCCCGGGTGGATTCGAGAACAGCCAGGGCATCGGCGGAAAGCCCCCGATAGATCCCACCCATGCTGATCACCACCCCCAGAAGCAGTCCCAGGCCGATGGTGGTCAGAATGAACCTCCCCCGGTGATAGCGTATGTCCCGAATGGCGAGATTCATTTGACCGCCCTGACCTTCTGGCCTTCCTTGAATTTTGCCATATCCTGCGGTGACGCCAAGGCGACCCGTTCGCTGCCCTTGAGGCCGGTGACGATTTCGCTAACGTTGCTCCGGTCGGTGATGCCGACAGACACGGCCTTGAAGGTCAGCTTTCCGTCTGCCACCATCCATACGCCGCTTTTCTTGTCTTTCGTTACAATGGCGGCAGAGGGGAGGGTCAGGGCATCTTTTTTCATCCCGGTGATTATGTACAGGTCGGACTGTTCGCCAAGACGGAAGTTATTAAGCGGCTCGTCGAAGGCCACATCCACCTCCAGCTCTTCGGTCACCCGGTCGCTCTGGCGCCCCAGGCGAGCCACGTGGCCGGCCTTTTGCTCGCCTGCGGAGGAGCGGAGGGAGATGAGCGCCTTTTTGCCGACGTCCACCCCCTGCAACGAGGATTCGTCCACATTGCCCTTGACCCAGATGGTCCGTGGATCTGCCAGAGTGAAGATCGTCAGCCCCGGCGAAACCGTGGCACCTTTTTCCAGGTCACGAGTGATGATGACTCCATCCTGGGGAGCGTAAATCAGCGTGTCTGCCACCTTGCTCCTGGCAACACCGAGACCGGCACTGTTGGCTCGTTGCTCCATGCGTACCGCTTCTACAGCGGCCTTGCTACGGGCTACCTCTTCTCTGGCCACCTGGCTGGCGGTATCATACTGTTCAGCCTCCAACCGGGAGACGAAGTTCTTTTCAGAAAGGGTCTTGAAGCGTTGCGCGTTTTTTTCTGCCAGTACCAGGTTTGTCCGGGCCTTTTGAAGATTAGCCAGTTCAACATTTAAGAAAGCCGCTGAACGGCTCACACCGGCCTCGGACTGCAGTTGCTGATGGCGGAAGTCATCACTTTCCAGTTTCGCGAGGAGTTGCCCGCGTTTCACCTGATCACCCTGATCGGCATACAATTCAACTATTCTGCCGGTGATCTTACTGGAAACGCCAACCACAACCTTGGCCTCAACCGTTCCGTTGCCGTAAACCTGTGCGGTTAGGTCTCGCTTTTCGGCAGTCACGACCTTTACCCTGGGCGGGGCAAAGAGCGTCATTTTGAGAGCGATGCCGCCAGCCACTACAACAGCCAGCCAGATCAGATAGCCTTTCTTTCGTGCCAGACTCTTTAACAGATTCATGCATTACTCCTTCACGGTGATTATCACTGTTTGCCCACAGCCCGGTCGAATCGTGCCAGCGCGGTGTAATAATCATACTTGGCCTGAATATTGGACGTTTGGGCATCAAGGGCCTGAGACTGTGCATCGCTGACTTCGATGATGCTGCCGACCCCCTCCTGATAACGCCCCTCAGCCAACGATTTGCTTTCATTGGCCGCGGCAACTTCCTTTTCGGTTGAGACCATGCGTGCGGCGGCCTCATTCACGCCAAGCCGGGCAGACTCAACTTCCTTGCTGATTTGCAGCCTGAGGCTGTTTTGTCTGGCTTCTATGGAATTAATTGCCGCAGTGGCTTCACGCACCTGCTCAACCGATGAGAAACCGGAAAAGAGCGGCACGGTCAGATTCAGGCCCACCCCCCAGACATTGCCGGTGGGGGGGAAGTCCCGGTCAGCATATCCGGCGCTGGCCACACCGGAGAGAATCGGCAGATAGCTGCTCTTGGCTGATGTGAGATTTCCGGACGCAGCCGACTTCAAGGCTGCAAACTGTCGCAGTTCAGACCGGTTACGCAGAGCATCCTGCTGCGAAGACGCCATCTCCGGCACAGGCGGTGACACGGAAGGAGGTTCAACAAGGGGCCGTTCCCCCAAGGATTCCATCCCCATGGCGTTGGCAAGTTCGACCCGGACGATCTCCCGGTTGTTGTCTGCCCGTATCAAAGACGTCTTTGCAGCAAACAGAGTCGCTTCAGCCCGGGCGACATCAACCTTGGCCCTGACACCCTGCTTTAAGAATTCTTCTGCTTGCCTGAACACGTCCTCCCTCGCTTTTACGGTTTCCCTGATAGCCACGACCTGCTTTTCAGCCGCAAGCAGCAGGTAGTAAGCACTCCTGACTCGCAACGTCAGATCCTGCAAAGTTACGGCGAGAGCCTGATCAGCGGCATCACGATTACCGCGAGCCGCAGCAACCGCCCCGGCTGTGCGCCCGAAATCATAGATGGTCTGTTTCAGGTACAGGGCTTCAGTATTCACTTCCGTCGTTTTGATGCCTTGCAATGCCGTCAGGTAGGAGCGACCTCTACTCCAGTCAGCGGTGATGCTGATCTGAGGGTAATAGTTTGACAATGCCAGCCCGGTTCTGGCATCGGTACCGTTCAGGTTTTCTTTGGCTTCAACAATCTGAGGGTTGTTTTTCAGTGCCGTTGTCAGCGCCTCTTCTAGTGTCAGAACGGGTGCCGCATAAAGCAACTGAGTCGGGATGAGAAGGGCAAGCAGAAAAAACATAAATCGTTTCATAATTGGCTTCCTTCTACATGCTAAAAAACGAATATTATGTGACTAGATATTCACATGCAGTGCAAAAAAAAATCAACGAGCCAGGTGCTTAAAGTTTAACCAGAGTTTTTCCGCCTCGGGTTGTATTTCAAAGGATGTGTTACTCATTGTCCAGCGCAGTGCGGTAAACTGGATCATGCCAAGCAGGGTCAGAGCCGTTTCCCGTGCCAACAGGTCCGGTTTCAACTCGCCTTCGGAGATGCCGGCGGCAATGACGCCTGTGATCGTTTCAATATAATTCCCGATGCGTACTGACAGAGTGTCTGCCAAATCCCTCTGACCCAGATGAATATCATCGGAGAATACGAAACGTGGAATTCCTGGGTGTTCGATTATAAGGGCGATGTGGGAGAAAAAAATTGTCTCCAGTTTATCCAGCGGCTTCCGGCTTCCTCCCGCAATAGCGGCTGCGTTGGTCACGACCGCGCTGCCGATGAATTCCGCCACAGCGGCAAAGATTTCGTCTTTACCGCTGAAGTGTCGATAAATATTGGCCTCGCTCATCCCGGCGGAATCTGCGATTGCCGAGATGGTAAGGGCACGCACCCCTTTGCGGCCGACGACCTCAAGGGCAGCCTGGACGATTTCTTCCTTGCGGACACGTGTACTTTTCTTTTCCAGCACAGTCACCTCTTGTGAATATATATTCACATAATATCCAGATCATATCAGTTCGTCAAGAAGTTATCTCTTGAAGTTATCTGTTTTTTGCTATCTGCCTTTTTATCTTCTTTTTGCGCAGAACAGCCCTTGTACCGAAGAATCCGCCAACTACCGTCAAACTCCAGATTGTTGCCGTAACTGCTATTTCGCTGATGGTGAGCATATTTTATTCTCCCGTATACCGCCTATTCCTGCTCGTACTTGGTAACAATGGCGTCATAACGTATACCAAACCCCGGTGATACTTGAGCTTCAGCAGCCTGATACCCCTGCAAAATCCCGTTACGCATCGTTTCAGGAATCACTCGTTCTGACAACGGGTAGAGAATGTCATCTTCCTTGCTGATATGATCTTGCAGTAGAGCAGCATACCCTAGGGCATTATCGGCAATTGTTTGATAGTTATCTGTACGCCCTGCTTGCGCCTCTTGAACAGCTGCTTCCATGGCACGGACAAAACTACGCCCCTGATCATGTTCCATCAACATGGCGGCTACCGGGCTGTTTTCTTTCGGCATACCGTTATCAACCAATGCCTTGAAAAGGACATCTTCTTCTTTGGCATGGTGAAAACGGTCAGCATACTGACGGATGAAGTCGATGCCATCAAGATAGAATTGCCAGTTGAGGTAACTTCCTTCAGCCGTCCGGGGGGCATTTTTTTCAAGCAAATCAATCATACGCAGAATAAGGCGATGTTCTTCCACCAGGGCCTTGGTGATGTCAGCTTTCATCAGTTTCTCCTGTTGCCATCGATGCCTACAATCACTGTGTCCAATGGAATATCCCTGCCACTTTTCTGAATCGCTTCCTTGACCATGAGGTCCAACCCGCGACAGCATGGCACCTCCATGATTGCTACGGTGACACGAGGGGTTTCGTTAGCCGAAAAGATCGTAGCCAGTTTATCCACATACGTATCCGTATCATCCAGCTTCGGGCAGGCGATTGCCAGTGCCTTCCCTTTCAGCAGATCCTGATGCATGCTCCCCATGGCGAAAGCCACACAGTCTGCACAGACAAGTATCTCCGCATCCTTGAAGTACGGAGCGGTTGGAGGGACCAGGTGGAGTTGCACCGGCCACTGCCTTAGTTCAGAGACAGCCTTTACGTTGCTTGTTTCTTCTGTTACCGGTCTTTCGATTACCTTCGCCATGCTTCCTGCGCAGCCACATCCGAGATTTCCCATGATTTAGTCTCCTTTTTTTGCTAAGTGGTCGTTAATTTCCTGCTCTATTTTCGCTTCATCTTCCTTGGATAATCCGTGAATGGACACCACATCCTTCAGCAGACAGATCCCCACCTTGCAGGTGGTGCAGCCAATCTCGTAACGAGCGAGGATCTTGCCGATCTCCGGGTAGGTATGCATCACATCCTGCATTGCTTTATCACCTAGTTCATTATTGAAATTCATTATGTACCTCCTCGCTCTGTTATGAATCTACCTTAGAACAATAATTGTCAGAGGAGTTTGATGTGGGTCAACAAAGTGATTTCATTTTCGGAGGGAGAGCTGCAAATGTGACGGGAGAGGAACGCGGTTACGAGGATTTCACCACGTATGGTAAAAGAGTGTATTGTAGATTTTCATATACCGCTTTGGTACAACAAACTGAAACACCACTTGTGAACTACTGCGGATGTAATTTAAGGATATTGGCTACCTCTTGCTGCATGTTTTTCGTGTCGATCTTTGCCCATGACAAGAGTGAACCCCAGGTTTTGGTTCCAGCCTTTACTTCAAGATAAAGTTGCCTGGCCGACTGCTTCGTCTTGGTAGCGATAACGGTGGCGATAATCAATTCCTGATTGTTGGCACCCGCTTTCCGCACGTCGGCCAAATCCCACTCACCCAGCAATTGGTCTTTGAGGAATAGCTCATCAACCACCGCTTCTGATAATCGGTCAGTCGGTACATTTGCATTGAGGGCATTTGAAAACCGCGCTCCCAATATTTTCGGTGGAAGTTTCAGTGATACGACGACGTTCTTCCATGAAACACTCTTCGTTTTGTCCTGGAACAGGCTGTCCGGGGACTTACCGGCTTTAGCAGCGACCCAATAGGCAACCCAAAGATCGTCAGAAGAAGTGCCTTGCTGCTTTTTCATCACGATACTCTTCTTGTCAATATTAAAGACAATTGCAAAGAAGGAGTTTTGCGCAGTAGCTAAAAAATACGCGTCGGCAGCTGTTGGATGCGCGGCATCATAGGAGCGGTCTGTAAAGCAATGACACGTAATGGCAGGTATGGCGTGTGCTGGAATCGGAAGTAGGAACATCAAAACAAGATTGAGAAGTAATTTACTGCCGGTAACGAGACGCATAAAGACCTATAGCCAGTGATTAGGATAAGAACGGTGATATACCACATTATTCGTAAAGATTGCCGTAACCAGGAGAATCAAGGCGCCTGCCAACACCGGCAACAGGATGAACTCCGGGCCAACCGCCGCTTGAACTCCGATCAGGGCGGTAGCTCCTCCCGGCGGATGGGTCGTGTGGGTCAGGTTCATCACAAAAATAGCCAGCCCAACTCCAAGAGCCATGGCAAAGGTAGTAGATCCGAAGATGGCAACGACAATTACTGCTACAATGGCGGAGATGAGATGTCCACCTACCAGATTGCGAGGCTGGGACAGCGACGAGTCCGTGGCTCCAAAAAGAAGAACCGCCGAAGCTCCAAACGATCCGATCAACAAGGGATGACCGACAAAAGTTGTGATTTCGCAAATAGCCAGAATGCCTAGAGTGGAACTCAGGAAACTCCAGACCGCATACCTTAGAGACATTTTCGGGCGGGGGCCCCATATTGGAGCCTTGCAACGCATTGCAAATCCGGTGATTCTTCTTATCGGCAAGCGTCTCTCCAAATTATTTTACGTAATACTTGATGTTACATGAAAGGGGCCGGTGCACGCCACGTGTTGGGTTTGTTACCGGGTCATTATTTGCTGGAATCCCCTGAGGAAATCCATAGTGAAATTTACGCCGGCAAAAGCTCCGATCATGCCCACCACGTTGAGAACCACGGAGAGTTTCGACTTTTTAGCCTTCCAGGCAAGTGAGAATAACGTAAATGACATCAGCCCATAGAGGGCCAGGGTCAGCAGTATTGCCGAAACCGGCAACCTGTCGGCAACACTCACTTTATCCACAAGCGTAAGGACAACAGTAATCCCTGCCGCCCAGAGTAGCATTGTGTTCATATTTTCGATGATTCCTGACTTGAAAGCAATATACCAGGCGACCGGTTTTAAACAAAATAATGCTAACAAAAACATGTAATTCCCCTTACAATCAATTTGCTTGAAATGGACTTTTGTTCTTCCGCCAGTGTCCAAAAGCTAGCCAATGCGTTACCGAATTTTATTACGTCCATCAACCTCAATGACTCAGGCTCTGCACAAGAGGGATGAGTCGTTGATAGTCAGAATAACTCAACGAGCTCTGCCAGTGCCCGCTGACCATTCCTGCACCTGTCCCCGTCATAAACATTAACACAACCGTAGCAGGGAAAATCCACACCGCTAGCGGTCGCTTCCAGAAGACCGGCTGCATGGCGAGGACATTTTTCTCCGGGCAATTTGCCACACAGGTGAGGCATCCGGTGCACTCAGGCGAAGAAACTGCTGTGCTGGAATGTACCGCAAGACCGGATGGGCAGGCTGCGGAGCAGCGTTGGCAACCAGTACAGCCGGTAGCGGCCCGACGGATTTTGAAAGGGCTCATGGCACTTACAAGGCCCAGCAGCGCACCATAGGGGCAAAGATAGCGACACCAGAACATCTTATAAAAGAGGGACAAAAAAGTCAGAACAGCCAAGACCACCAACGTTGTCCCAGACATTTTGGTAAAGAAGTGGAGCATCTTAACATCGCTGACCGCCCAATAGGGGGCATCCAGGAACTTAATAACTTTTTCGCCGGACATCCCTATCAGGATAAATACCATGAACAGCAGAAGCAGAAGATACTTGATGCCTCGCAATAACAGATCAAGCCAGAGCCAGATACGGAAATTGCTCCCGAATACCTTCCGACCAAGCTTGTACGCCACTTCTGATAGGGTACCGACCGGACAGAGCCAGGAACAGAAGGATTTCTTGGCAAGCAAGCTCATGAGCAGAATCGTAAGAAAAATAACCAATGCCGCGGGATGTACCGGGTGGATTTCTCCAGAAACCAGCAGATATTTTAAGCTGGTCAGGGCTCCGATGGGGAGGAAACCCTCCACACCTGGAGGACGTGATACCAGAGACGAGGTTGCGCCACGTTCAACCGAGGTGACAAACATGCCGAAACGGATGCCGATCCCGACCACCCACAACAGAAAGCACCATTGAACAGCGACTCGAATGAAGCGTAAGGATTTTGTTGAAAGTTCATTCATGTGACTGACCCTCTCGTCTGGTGATGAGGCGCACCTGGCGCTCATGAAACCAGTAGTACCAAACCCAGTTGAGCATGACAACGATGCGATTGCGAAAGCCGATCAGGTAGTAGAGGTGCAAGAGCAGCCAGACTAGCCAGGCCAAGTACCCCCGGAAGTTCATGCCGAAGGCGCTGGCCACCGCCGCATTCCGCCCGATGGTTGCCATGCTCCCCTTGTCGTGGTAGCAGAACGGAGGAAGAGTTGAGCCTGACTCCTTCGCCAGAATTGCCCTCCCGGCGTAGATACCCATCTGCATGGCTACGGGGGCAATCATGGGAAGCGCAGAACCGTCCTGCTCCAGATACGCCATGTCGCCAATCACATAGACATCGGGATGACCTGGCAGGGTCAGGTCGGGCTCTACCGGAATCCGGCCGCCGGCCTTGTGAGGTACGTCCAGAACGGCGGCTAACGATGCCGCTTTTACCCCTGCAGACCAGAAGAGTGTATGCGCTGGGATTATTGCGTCATCGTGCAGGACAACACGTTCAGGGCCGGCATCCACTACTCGAGCATTGAGGAGTACCTCCACGGACATGCTGCGCAGTTTTTTAAGCGTGTATGTGCTTAGTTTTTCGGGCATTGTCGCCAGCAACTTGTCGGTTGCCTCCACCAGTACCACCCTGGCTGCATGGGTGCTCAGCTCAGGGTAGTCCTTGGCCAGAACAAAATGGACCAGCTCGATAAGCGCCCCGGCAAACTCAACCCCTGTTGGGCCACCACCGACGATAACAAATGTCATCAGCGCACGTTTGCGAGCCGGGTCTGGTTCAACAACTGCACGCTCAAAGGCGGTGAGTATGTGATTGCGCAGTGTCTCTGCGTCCGCCAGTTCCTTGAGATCAAAGGCGTGGTGCTCCACCGACTCGAGCCCGAAGAAATTCGTGACGCTGCCGGCACCGATAATGAGATAGTCGTACGGAAGAAGCCCGTTGCCGGTCTTTATTTCGCGCTCGGCAAAATCGACCCCTGACACTTCAGCCAGGTGAAGCCGTGTACCCGGCCAATTCCGGGCCATAGCGCGCACCGAATGGGCGATTGACTCCTGTTCAAGTCCGGCAGTAGCCACCTGGTAGAGCAGCGGTTGAAACAAGTGGTAATTGTTTCGATCCACAAGCACTACATCGAGTTCTCCGGCTGCCAGGACCCGAGCGGCGCGGATTCCGCCAAAACCCATCCCTACTATGACGACCCGTTTTTTTATCAATTCTTTATTTGTGTTGATCGTGTCGATTGCGTTCGTACCCTTTATTCAGTGACTTTACGCAGGAAACCGGCAGCGTGTTACGAAAATTAAAATCAAATTTGCCTGACAGGATGCGTCCCCTTTCAGACAGATAGTAGAATTCACTTTAATTCGTTCAGTAGCATTCCGTGCTGAGAGTGGTCCGGTTCTTTTGTAAGTACTTTTGTATGCTTGTCGTGTTCGGCATGAGCACCATGTGCATCTTTGCCGGTTGCATCCTGATGAAGCCGTTCAACATAATGCGTGTACGCAACATAGGCCTCCACAAATTCCCGTCCCAGAGCGACGCTCTCGTCCTTGTGTCTGTACGTAGCCGCTGCATGCTCGAAACGCTTCCTGATCCCGGCTGCAACGTCCTCGGTGACCAGTTTTACAAGTGCATCGGATGAACCGTTCGCTAGGGCCTTGTCCGCTTCGGCAACGGCCGGCTCGACCGCGCCGGCAGGCTTCAGGCCGCTAAAGGGAGCCCCTTCGCCGGCTCGATGGATTTTTACTAGAGTCGTGAAGAACGAATTCTCTGCTGCTTCATGATTCTTTCCCTTGCCTGCAAGCACCTTTTTAAAGGCGACTCGAACAGCCTTTTCATCCTTTGATTTTACCCATTTGAGTATAGGGGTGATGTCCCTGGCTTCGATGGCCTTTCTGGCATCCTGGATAACCGGTCCGTCAAGGGTGTCACAGTGTGCTAATGCAACCTTAGGGGTAGCAAGAAATAAAGCAGAAAACGCGGAGATTCCTAACAGGCTAGCTTTGAATACATTTGTTCTTTTCATGGCGATATTTATCCTGTAACTATAGTTGGTTAAGTATCTGACTGGTCTGTAGAGAAAACGAGTCATGAGGAAAGAAACCGGAGAGCGGATATGTACCGCTCTCCGGTAATGGTGCTATTTAACCTCGGGAGACTTTATCTCGTGCTCGGGCTTGAACATGATCTTTTTCACGCCGCGGTTGTTTGTGTACTTTGAGAGTTCCAGGTCGATTTTTTCCGGCACTTTTTCTCCAGCTTGCGCTAACAACTTGCGAAGCTGTGCATCCGCAGTTGCTGCATATTTTAAGGCATCGTTCAACACACGCATGGTTTCTTTTGGGTTATGGAAACCGTTAGAGTTCTCTGCCCCGATGAATATGACTCGATAGAAGGCTTGTTCGTACTGCTCTTTTGCCTGGGCGTAGAGAGTCTTGTCGATCTTTTTACCTGAGGCCTCGACCTTATTCGCCATCTCGAACAGCTTGGCGTCGGTTGCAGTCGCATAACCCGCCTTCAGGTACACGATCATGGTGTTGTCCTGGATAGCAAAGATCTTTTCGCGGAGTGCCTGCGGCTTCTCTTCGTGGCAGGCAGCGCAAGCAACCAGATCGTTTTTGAGCGGGCTCATGATCCTGTGATCGGAAATCTTCTGACCATCCCTTGTAACGGTCGGCATGTGGCAATCCGCACAGCTCACACCATTAGCCCAATGTGGGCTGTTGTTGGAAAATAGTTCATACTCGGGATGGCGAATAAAGCCCAACTTAAAGCCGGTCACGCTCTGTGTCCACTCTGCATGTGCAGGAGAACTCTTGATCTCGGCAATTATGTTTTCAATGCTAATATTACCGACTTTGCTGCCCTGCCAAGGAAAGACGACATCCGTCGAATGCATCTCTTTGTCCTTGCTGATTATGTAGCTGACATGGCACTGCGCACAGACCAAGGTCCGCTTTTCCTGAGTCGTGAGCTTTGCCTCGTCCACGCCGATCTTCTGGAGTGCCTTTCCTAGCGTGAAGCCACGAGAAATCTTGAGCGCCATACCTCTGCTGTCGTGGCAGTCAATACAGGCGACACCCAGAGTCTGTTGATCCTTCGGGAGCTTTGCCAGCACTTCCTTGTAAGGGGTTGAGAAGTAGGCTTTCCCCATCTGTTTCTCAAGTGTCGGTGCGTAAGGCGTTTTACACGTCAGGCATGAGCCCCCTGCTTTTACCCTGCCAGGGTCAACTTCAAGCTGATCCTGAACCATGAAGTAGTGTCCACGCGGTTCGCGGTATTCGGAGCCAAAGCCCCAGCCGTTATAAAGCAACGCCAGAAAAGGGTACTCGTCGAGCTTGTCCCGACGATCCTCGCCGACATCGTAGCCCTTCTTGTATTTGCTTTTCCCTGCCGGGGTCGGCTCGCCTGTCTGCTTCCAGAGCTTATACTGAAGTGGATAAACTTTGCCCCACTCGGCGGGGTCAATCGTGCCGTCTTCGATAGCCACAGTCTTCAAGGGCTCTACCTTCTTTGGCGAGCATCCTGACCAAATTACCGTTGCTGCCAGTATTGTCAGTACGGTGAATCTTCTCACATACTTCGTCTGCATGTCCTTCCTCCTATGGATGGAATAGTTACGCTACAACTGTAAATTTGCACTGTAGCTTCTCCTCTGGATCAGCCTGAGCTGGTGTAGCTTGTTATGTGGCTCATCTTGTTGGACCCTAAGCAGATGATCCTGCCAGTTTTGTTTCGCAAACAGTCAATCGCTCTTTCAGTTCCTTCTCCTTTTTCCATCGCTCAGTAACATCCCGCATGATCGATGCACAGCCCTGCATTTGGCCATCTTCGTCGTGTAGTAACACCATGCTGAATTCCAGCGAAATACGGGTGCCGTCCTTACGGACGCCAGGTGACGAGAGAAGGCCTGTTTTATATTTCGTCTCTCCAGAAGCCATTACCCGTTGATATCCATCCCAGTGGCGGCCCCGCAGATTTTCAGGAATGATCAGATCAAGTGATTGGCCAACAGCTTCAGCTGAGGTGTGCCCAAACATCTGCTCTGCTCCGCTGTTCCAAAAGCTGATAATTCCCTCCCGGTCTGAAATGAGGATTGCATCCGGAGCATCATTAACTGCTTGATTCAATAGCCTGTCCATATCCCCCCCAATTTGTGACTGGTCGTGTGGTCTAATAGTTGTATTATACATCGATGACCAAGTTTGAATTTTGATGCACATCAATAAAAGAACATAAACTAGCGTAGTACACAAAAATAATGAGCGCCCCACGGGGACCCGCAAGGCGCTCATTATTCAACGGTGTTATTTGTATGGTTATTACCCCAGAATCGCCTTCAGATCTGCTTCGGCCGTGGTGATCGGGGCGATGTTGAAGTTCTCAACCAAGAAGCTGAGGACATTGGGGGTGATGAAGGCCGGCAGAGTCGGCCCGAGCTTGATGTTCTTGATGCCGAGGTGGAACAGGGTCAGCAAGATCACAACCGCCTTCTGCTCGTACCAGGAGAGGATCATGGAGAGCGGCAGGTCGTTGACGCCGCACTCGAAGGCACCCGCCAGGGCTACAGCGATCTGGATGGCCGAGTAGGCGTCGTTGCACTGGCCTACGTCCAAGAGGCGCGGTATGCCGCCGATGTCGCCGAACTCCAGCTTGTTGAAACGATATTTGCCGCAGGCCAGGGTCAGTATGACGGTATCCTTGGGCGCCTGCTCGGCAAACTCGGTGTAGTAATTGCGGCCCGATTTGGCTCCGTCGCAGCCGCCGATCAGGAAGAAGTGCTTGATAGCGCCGGACTTGACGGCAGCGATGACCTTATCGGCCACACCCAGCACGGCGTTGTGGCCGAAGCCGGTCAAAATTTCCTGGCCGGGATTCTCGGGCAGGGCCGGACACTCCAAGGCCTTGTTGATCACCGGGCTGAAATCCCAGCCGTCGATGTGCTTGACGCCGGGCCAGGCCACCAGACCCCAGGTGTAGAGTCGGTCGACATAAGATTCGGCCGGTTTTTGGATGCAGTTGGTGTTGAAAATGATGGCGCCAGGAAAATTAGCGAATTCCTTGGCTTGGTCCTGCCAGGCACCGCCGTAGTTGCCCACCAGGTGGCTGTATTTCTTCAGGCCAGGATAACCGTGGGCCGGCAGCATCTCGCCATGAGTATAGACATTGATGCCCTTGCCCTCGGTCTGCTTGAGGATCTCTTCCATCATTTTCAGGTCATGTCCGGTAACAAGGATGGCCTTGCCGGCCTTGGTGCCCAACTGAACCGGAGTCGGCACCGGGTGGCCGTAGGTATCGGTGTGGGCGGCATTAAGGAGTCCCATGACGGTCAGGTTCTGCTTACCGCATTCCATTGAGAGGCCGACAAAGTCCATCAGGCCCAGGCTGGGGTCGGTGGTGGCGGCCAGCGCCTTCTGGAAGAAAGCCATGACGTCGTCATCAGTCTTGCCCAGGATCATGGCGTGATCCATATAAGCAGCCATTCCTTTCAGGCCGTACATGAGGATCTCGATGACGGAACGGATATCCTCATTGACGTGCTGAGTATTGATGCCGTGGGCCTCACCCTGCCTCGTCATACCAGCCAGATCGTCGGCCGGCTTCCAGTCAGCTACCGGACCAGTAATAGTTACACCGGCAGCGGCCTTGGCCTTCTCTTTCAACTCGTAGCAACGCTTGATCAGGCCGCCAATGCGGGCAGCTTCAAAGTCAACGTTGGTGACGGTGCTGAAGAGACCCTCGATGGTGAAACGGTCGATCTCGGTATTACGGCCGAGCTTGTCTGCATACAGCGCCAAGCTCTTCAGGCCATACAGCAGGTGGTCCTGCAGAGCCGCTACTTCGGGATTCTTGCCGCATACGCCAGAGATGTTACAACCGGTACCATTTGCTGCCTGCTCGCATTGATTACAGAACATACTCATCTTTTTATTCTCCTTTGGTTTGTTGTTTTAGCCGATTAAACTGATAGATTTTAAACTGAGTGACCTTACATTATACCTCGTTTATTGACATTTGCTTGATCGTAGTCAAAATCAGAGAAACAGATGGGATTTCCTTTTCTAATCAGTAAATGAACTCATTGCCGTGTAAACATGGCCATAATTTTATTTTTTATGGCAATCCTTGCAGGCGGTGGGCCCCTTCTTGCCGTTAAAACCTTCAGTGTGGCAGCCCTTGCAGGTCTTGTGTGCCCAATCCTTACCCAGTTCCTTGATCTTGCCGGGACCATGTTCATGACACTTCTTGCAATCCTTCAGCATTACCTGATGTTTCTTGTGGGGAAAGGTCACCTTGCCCATGGATGCAGGCAGCTCAATAACATCAGCGGCGAAGACCGTCCCAGCGAAAGCGGAAATGGCGAGGATGGCAATAACGGCGGGAAACCTACTGGCGATTTTCATGATTTTCTCCTTTTGATTGTTTTATCCGTATAGGATCGATTTTGTTACGTTGAGGCAACTGACAGTATCAACAGGGCATCTCGGCGTTTTTTCGAGAGTAATACCACCAGGTCGTGATGATGCAGGTTACGTAAAAGAAGACAAATCCGTACAGTGCCGCTTGTGGTCCTCCGGTCGCGGCAATTGAAGTACCGAATCCCTTGGGGATGAAGAAGGCTCCGTAAGCCGCAAAAGCAGAGGTAAATCCAAGCACTGCCGCCGCTTCCTTACCGGCATCCTTGAAGGCTTGCTCCTGAGCCTCCGTATCCTTGCCCTGCGCATCTCGCTGCCGCTCGGTGAGAAAGATGACCGGAATCATACGGAAGGTGGAACCGTTACCAATTCCGGTTGTGAAGAACAAAAGGATGAACAGGGCGAGGAAACCCCAGAAATCGCCGCCCACGCCCCCATGAGGCAGAAAGAAGAGCACTCCGAAAACCGCTGCCGCCATGACGATAAAATTCCATAAAGTTACCCGCGCGCCGCCCAGTTTATCAGCCACCCAGCCTCCCAGCGGCCTGGCCAACGCACCGACGAGGGGGCCGAGAAAAGCGTACTGGGTGGGGTTTTCAGCCGGAAACTGAGACTTGATCAGGAGCGGCAGACCCGCAGAGTAACCGATGAACGAACCGAATGTTCCCAGGTAGAGCCAACACATGATCCAATTGTGTCTGCGCTTGAATATGATCGATTGTTCCTTAAATGATGCCTTGGCGCTGGCGATATCATTCATACCGAACCATGCCGCAATGGTGGATGTGAGAATCAGCGGGACCCAGACAAAGCCGGCGTTTTGCATCCAGATTGATGTCGTTTGCCCCTTGATCACGCATATCTGCGGGTCACCACACAGAGCGCTGAACATGCCGGTGGTTATCACCAGTGGCACCAGAAACTGCATGGCGCTTACTCCCAGGTTTCCCAGGCCGGCGTTCAGGCCCAATGCGGTTCCTTTTTGCGCCTTGGGGTAGAAAAAACTGATATTTGCCATGCTCGACGCGAAATTGCCACCACCGAAGCCGCACAGCAGAGCCAGAATCAGCATGGTGGTATAACTGGTGCTCGGATCGCGCACGGCAAAACCGATGCCAATGGCTGGGATCAGGAGGGATGCCGTGCTGATAGTGGTCCATTTTCGACCGCCAAAAATCGGGACCATGAAAGAGTAGAAAATTCGTAGAGTAGCGCCCGTCAGTCCGGGAAGAGCCGCCAGCCAGAACAGCTTGTTTGGATCGAATGTAAACCCGATGGTGGTGAGATTGACAACAACCACACTCCAGACCATCCAGACCGCAAAGGCCAGAAACAGGGCAGGAATCGATATCCACAGGTTGCGGGTAGCAATCCTTTTCCCTTCCTTCTCCCAGAATTCTTTGTTTTCCGGGTTCCATTCTGTAATTACGCGAGAGGACATTCCTGGTCTCCTTGGTTTACTGGAAAGTTAAAGCCGTACGCCCGCTGCTGGTCCTTCGATCTTGCGCATATCCTTAGGGTGTTTTGCCAACATCATCTTCCTCACAACATAATGTAAGGACACTATGCAGAGCAGGGAAAGGACGAATATGAACATCCAGCAGCTGCTCCAAAGGCCGGACCATTCAAGGAGATATCCGAATACAATCGGGCAAACAAAACCGCCCAATCCTCCAATAACTCCCACCATTCCGCCAACAACGCCCACCTCCTCCGGAAAGTAATCCGGAATCAGCTTATAAACAGCGGCCATGCCGATTCCCCATGAGATTCCCAAGATCAAGACAAATGCAGCAAAGATCCAGACATTGGCCTGAAAGAAGATTCGCGTCACACCTTTGGCGAGCAGTTCTTTCTTGTAAACCGTTTGCCCGACCACAACCACCGGTTCCTGCCAGGCCTGTTTACTGGGGAAAATCAGCATCTTGCCATCAAAATTCGTCATGATTTCCGGCTTGCCCTTTAACAGGTATGACTGTTCATCAATAACAATGGAGGTAGAGGTCACTTCTTTCACCACTCCCCCGCGCTTGGCCATGACCCCTTGCCCCGGTGAATAAATTTCCATCTTAGGTACGATGATCAGAAGGCTAATTAATGTCGAAACTGTCAACACCACGTACATGATCTGACGACCGCCGAATTTGTCGGATAACCATCCTCCGAGAGCACGAAACACTCCCGAGGGAAGGCTAAACATGGAGGCAAACAGACCGGCGGTAACCAACGGCAGGTAATAGACATTGACAAAATAGGGCATGAGCCACTGGGAAAAAGCCACAAAACAGCCGAATACCAGAAAGTAATAAAGGCCAAAGCGCCAGACGCGAACATGCTTGAGCGGCGTCAGCATCTTCGTGAAGGATTTGCTGGAGCTGGCCGGTTTCCTGTTCTCGCTGAAAAGAGCGAAGACCACTCCCATTCCTGCCAAGATCAGTGCGTAATACACCGGAAGCTGCCGCCAGCCATCGATATTGGCGCCGCTGTTGGTCAACCTATTGAGCATGGTCGGGGCGAACAATGTGGTAAGGGCTGCTCCGACATTCCCGGCACCGAAGATACCAAGCGCCGTGCCTTGACGCTCTCGGGGATACCATACCGAGGTGAAGGCGATGCCGATAGAAAAACTGACTCCGGCCAGACCAAAACCAAAGCTGCACAGGGCAAACAAGAAAAAGCTGTCAGCCTTTGACAGCAGGTACATGGGGACGGCGCAGAGGAAAAGTAGCGAGACGAATACAGGCTTGCCTCCGAACTTGTCAGTCAACATGCCGGCCGGAAGGCGGAACAGCGAGCCGGTCAGGACCGGAATCCCCAGGAGCCAGCCGATCTTCACCGGTCCCCAGTTGAACACCTGGTTGTCGACCAGAAATGTCACCAGCACGCCATTGAACATCCAGGCGGCGAAACAGACCGTGAAAGCAAGGGTGTTGAGAAAGAGGATCTTATGTGATTTTGTGGTTGCGATTTCCAGCATCAGCAAGCCCTTTCAAACCCGTAGTAATCACACCAGAATTACTATTTTGCCCGCCAGCGATACAGAATCGGCGGGTCTTTCAAAAAGTCGAACGGGACATACAGCAGGTGTACCAGCTTGGTGAACGGCAACAGTGCCACGATCAGGAAAGCACCGGCCGCATGCAGTTTGAAGACCAGCGGGAAATCGGTCATGTACTCTATCTGCGGGTTGAAAGTCAGTAGCGACCAGAGATAGGGAACCGCCGTGTGCAGATACCACTGAGAGCCCCAACGCATGAAAGTGGCGACGTAAACGCCGGTCATGGACTGAGCAAGCAGGAGGTAAAGCACTACCCAGTCCGAGGCGAATGTCACCCGCTTCAAGATCGGTGTATTGACTCGACGCAGCAGCAGTACCAGGCATCCGAAAACGGCGAAAAGTCCCAATGCAAGTCCGATGCTCTCGATAACTACCAGGTTGTTCTGGTTTCCTAGAAGCGCTTTCATCGGGCCGGGGGCAACAACGCCCAGAACGTGGGCCGCCAGCACCGGAATGATGCCGTAATGCCACGGATTGATACCCCAGAATAGGGCCTTGCGCTCCAGAAATTGAGTGGAATAGGCCGACCAGGTCAAGCGGTTGCTGAAGAAACGATAGGGTGTTACGAAAATAATCAGCGCCAGGGCGGTGTAGGGCAAAACGATAAAGATAAAGCTGTTTAACATGACGGCACCTCCTTACAGTCTTCTGCGCAGAGCAGCCGGGCCGCTTCAACCAGCACCTTCCAGTGGGAATCCTGCCGGCCGGCGAAGGCGCTATTATACCGTTCCACGCCCGGCAGCACGCATTCGGAGATGAATGGCTGTCGCGCTCCGTGTTGATCCTGACGTGCCAGATGGGCCAGAAAACCGAGCAGCACCGAAAGGTGGTCGGGAAGTTCAGTCGCAATGGGGGTGTATCCACAGCGCTCGAACTCCTGTTTCAGCATGATCATGTAGCCGCCCTTTTTCTGGTTGTCTCCGAAAAGGTGGTGGCCCAGATAGGGGGCCGTGGCCGGATTGAAATCAAAGGTGGCAACGTACTCTTCCTGTAACTCTGCCAGGGAAGAGGCTTCAGCAAACCCGGCGAAGTCGGATATGGGGCTGTCCAGGTGCAGCTTATTCAAGAAAGAGCTGACAAGTTCATAATCAACCCGCAGTTGCTGTTTTTCCGTCGGATAGTCGAGCAGCCGGGCAAGGGCATCGTAGCTGGCGGCAATGGTCATTTCGGCCCCCTTGTCTTCTTCAGGATACCGAATCCACTGGCTCCCTTGCGCTGGTGGGAATCCTGTTCTTCTCGCTGCTGGGTCGGGATGACGTTGCGCTCACGGTATGGGGCGATGGTGAAGAGACTATAGAGACGATTTGCCCCCGCTTCGTCCAGCCCCGCATTTTTCAGGATAGACTCTTCGATAGGTTGGCCAAGGTTTCCGGCGCGTTTGAAGAGCCTCAGGGCGATCTGTTTCCGCAAGATTTCGGCGATGATTTCCTGGTTGCCACCGGAAAGAATGCTGGCCAGGAAGCTGATCGGGGCACGCATCTTTTCAAGCAGCGGGAACGTGCCATGGTCGGCCAGTTCATGGAGATCGCCACCGCTGGATATGACCGGAGAGAGCGAGGGGATGTAGTAGGCCATCGGCATGGTCCGGAATTCGGGATGCAGCGGCAGGGCCACGGCAAACTCTTTAACCAGGGCGTAGACCGGTGATTTTTCGGCAGCCTCCAACCACTGGTCCGTGACCCCGTTCTTGCGGGCGGCTTCCCTGACTTCCGGATCGTGAGGATCCAGGATCACGTCGCGATGGGCCGCCACCAGTTGATCGTCGGGCTTAAGCAGTGCTTCTTCGACCCGGTTGGCATCATAAAGCAGCACGCCGACATGTCGGATCCTGCCGACGCAGCTATGGGCACAGGCATTGCACTGGCCGGTCTCGGTGCGCGGAAAACAAAAGATGCACTTCTCCGCCTTGCCGCTCTGCCAGTTGAAATAGACCTTTTTATACGGGCAGGCGCTGGTGCAGAAACGCCACCCTTTGCAGACCTCTTGGTCCACCAGGACAACGCCGTCTTCGCCCCGTTTGTAGATGGCCCGGGACGGGCAGGAGGCGACACAGGCCGGGTTCAGGCAGTGATTGCAGATGCGCGGAAGGTAGTGCATGAACATGCGGCCATAGTCCGCGACTAGTGTGCAATCATCCAGATTGGAGTCTTCGACGGCATAGACCTGCGATCCGGAAAGGTCGTCGTCCCAGTTGGGACCGCCGGTGATCTTCTCGATCCGTTCACCGGAAACCTGGGAGAAGGCCTCGGCCACCGGCTGATCACTGCCTGGCGGGGCTTTGTACAGGTTGCTGTAGTCGAAGTCGAACGGCTCGTAATAGTCATCAAGCTTCGGCATGTTGGGCTGAAAGAACATATTGAAGAGCGTCGGCCCCTTGCCCATCGCCCGCAACTTTAATTTGCCCCCCTCACGGAGCCAGCCGCCCTTGAAAATTTCCTGGTTTTCCCATTTTTTGGGATAGCCGACTCCCGGCTTGGTTTCGACATTGTTCCACCACATGTACTCGGCGCCCTTGCGGTCGGTCCAGATGTTCTTGCAGGAGATGCTGCAGGTGTGGCAGCCGATGCACTTGTCCAGATTGAATACCATTACCAGCTGTGCTCTGACGTCCATTGCCTCACCCCCTCAACTTTCTGACTACCACATAGCTGTCACGGTTTACGCCGGGCGGCCCCCAGTAATTGAAGTAATAACTGAATTGTGCGTACCCGCCCAGCATCAGGGTCGGCTTCAGGCGGATGCGGGAGAGACTGTTGTGAACACCACCATGCTTGCCGCTTTTGCGGGATTTCTTGACGTTGAGGGTGCGCTCGGGAGCGTGATACATGATCGCCGCGCCGCGTGGAATGCGTGACGACACCACGGCACGACTGGTCACCACGCCATTGGCGTTGAAGACCTCAATCTCCTCGTTGTCCTCAATCCCGGCGCTGGCCGCATCTTCATGGTTGAGCCAGACGACGGGACCGCCTCGCGAAAGGGTCAACATTCTCAGGTTGTCACTGTAGGTGGAGTGGATGCTCCACTTGCCGTGGGGAGTCAGGAAGTTGAGGATCAGCCCGGTTTCCCCCTCGGTTTCATCCAGCATGGCCGGATCAAGTTTTCCCTTGAAGGTCGGCAGACCCTCGTTGAACTCACCGTAATAGGGGTGGTCGAGATACAGTGACTGTCGTCCGGTGAGGGTTCGCCAGGGTACGCCATACTCCACGTTCAGGGTGAACGGCGCGTAAGGGCGATTCTCGTTGACCAGGCCGCTCCAGACCGGGGAGCTGATGTGGCGGCGCGGTTTCTGGGTAATATCTTCCCAGGTGATACGGAAATTGCGGTCGCCTTCGGAAATCTGTGCCAGCGGTTTTCCAACCCGCTTCTCCAGGTTCTGATAGGCGCGGTGGGCCAGTTCGCCGTTGGTTTCCGGGGCCAGGGCCATGATTACGTCGGCTACGTCGCGCACGTCCTCCATATCAATGAAGGTCTTATCTCCCCAGGAGCGTGTCGGCATGGTCTTAAGGAGCTGTTCGTGGATGTCTTCCGCCTCCCAACTGACCCCGTGGGCATGCAGATGGCCAATGTGCGGTCCGAGGGACATGAAGCGGTTGTAGAGATTGACATAGTCGCGCTCGACAATCGGCAGGTGCGGCATGGATGTGCCCGGAATCGCCTCGCACTCGCCCAGCTTCCAGTCCTTCACATTTCGCTGGGCGATTTCACCCGGCGTGTCGTGCTGCAGAGGCGCTGCGATGATGTCTTTGAAGGGTGCGGGGAAGTGCTTCGGCGAAAGTTCGCTGAACTTTTTAGCGATCCCGGCGAAAATGTTCCAATCGGATTTTGATTCCCAGGCTGGATCAACGGCGGCATCCATGCAGTTGACAAAGGAGTGCATGTCGGTGGTGTTGAGGTCTGATTTCTCGTACCATGTAGCCGCCGGCAGGACGATGTCCGAATACAGGGTTGAGGTATCCATGCGGAAGTTGAGATCCACCACCAGATCCATTTTACCGGTGGGAGCCTTTTCGTGCCAGACGATATCCTTCACCTGTCCCTTGGCTGCCTCTCTGGCGGTAAAGCTGCTGTTGGGGGCCCCGATGACATGCTTGAGGAAAAATTCGTGCCCTTTGGCACTGGAAGAGATGGCGTTGCCGCGCCAGATAAACCAGACTTTGGGAGAGTTGCCCTCACCGTCAGGATCCTCTATGGCGAAGCGGGTCTCGCCGCTCTTCAGGCGGGCAATCAACCAGGCACGGACTTCATCGTCGGTCGTAGCTCCTGCCGCTTGCGCCTGCTCCATCAGGCGGACGGGGCTTTCGTTGAAATGCGGCGAGAACGGCAGCCAGCCGAGTCGAACCGCCTTGGCGTTGAAGTCTGCGGTATGCATCGGCATGTTTTCGCCGGTCTCCGGCTTGAAGTAATCGACGAAATTGCGATCATATCGCCACTGGTCCGAATGCATATACCAGAAGCTTGGTGTATTCTGCAGCCGTGACGCCTTGATCCAGTCCTGAGCCATGGTGATGGAGGTCCAGGGGGCCAGCGGTACCACCTTTTCCTGGCCGACATAATGGGCCAGGCCGGCGCCGTTCCTGCCGACACTGCCGGTCAGGATCAGGGCGGTGATGGCGGCCCGGTAAATCAGGTCGTTGTGATACCAGTGGTTGACACCCGAGCCGATGATAATCATGTTGCGGCCTGTGCTCTGCTCGCCATTCACGGCCCATTCGCGGGCGATCGTGATCAGGCTGTCGGCGGCTATGCCGGTGTATTTTTCCTGCCAAGCCGGGGTAAAGGGTTTGTCATCCTCGTAGTTCTTCGGGTAGTCGCCCCCCAGGCCGCGTGAAACACCGAATTGTCCCATCATGAGGTCAAAAACGGTGGCGACCGTGATCTCCCCATCCTTGGTCATGACACGCCGGACCGGGACATCCCGCAGCACGTCGCCGTCGGCCTCAAAGGAGAAACGGACCTTACGGGTATCCTGGCCCAGGTTGGTCAGGCTGCAATCGATATCGCCCCCGTCCACCAGGTCCACCATATCCAGGTTCCAGTTTCCCTCCTGCTTGCTCCAGCGTGAACCGACGCTGCCATGGGGAAAACGGACATTCCCGGCACTGTCGCCGACGCAGAGGGTCCAGTCGGCATGTTCAATCCCTTGGCCGCGCTCCAGGTCGGCTGCCCGCAGGAATTCTCCCTGCCGCAAGGCGCCGTCTTTTTCGTTCAGTTTGACCAGGAACGGCAGGTCGGTGAACTTGCGCACGTATTCGTCAAAGAATGGGACCTGCCGGTTGGCGTAAAACTCGGTCAGGATCACGTGGTTGACCGCCATCCAGAAGGCGCCATCATGCCCCTGCTCTACCGGTAGCCAGGCATCGGCAAATTTGCTGGCCATGCTGTAATCGGGAGACATGACCACTACTTTGGTGCCGCGGTAGCGGGCCTCGGTCATGAAGTGGGCATCCGGGGTGCGGGTCATGGGAACGTTGGAGCCGCACAGGACGATGTAGGAGGCGTTGTACCAGTCGGCCGACTCGTTGACGTCGGTCTGCTCGCCCCAGACCTGGGGAGATGCCGGCGGCAGGTCGCAGTACCAGTCGTAGAAACTCATGGCTACTCCGCCTATCAGCTGGAGGAAACGGGTACCGGCCGCATAGCTGATCATGGACATGGCAGGAATGGGTGTAAATCCGATCACTCGGTCCGGTCCATATTTCTTGGCTGTATAGAGGGTGGAAGCGGCGATAAGCTCATTCGCCTCCTCCCAGGATGCGCGACGGAAGCCGCCCATGCCGCGCTTGCTGACATAACTCTCACGCGACTCGGAATTCTCAACAATGCTTTTCCAGGCCTCAACCGGGTCGTCATGGACCGCACGGGCCTGACGCCAAAGATCGATCAGTGCGCCCCGCATATAGGGGTGCTTGACCCGCAACGGACTATAGAGATACCAGGAAAAACTGATCCCGCGCTGACAGCCGCGTGGCTCGTGATTGGGAATATCACCGTTAAACTGCGGATAATCGTTGGCCTGCAGTTCCCAGCCGACAATGCCGTCCTTGACATGTACCATCCAGCAGCAGCCGCCGGTGCAGTTGACCCCGTGGGTGCTGCGCACCACCTTGTCATATTGCCACCGGTTCCGGTAGAACTCCTCCCACCCCCGATTGCACGGGCTATGGTCGTCTTTGATCCGCTCGTTCGACATTATCTGATCCTCCTCTTGTAGAGAGTCAATCCCAGCAGCAGCACCACAAACAGACCGCCGCCCATCAGGGGAAAGGGAATTGGACAGCCGCCACCGCCCTTTTGGGTAGCCGAGTCCTTAAACAAGGCCATCAGCGCCGCGATCTCGTCATCGGCTAGTGGTCGGTCGGCGTAGACCCTTTTCATAATCGGGAACTTGAGTGACTTGAGGGCGCCCTGCATACCAGCATCACCCATCTTCTGATAGGATTTGCTCAGATCGGCAATCGAGAGGTTGCCCCCAGTGATACCAGGGTAGGTGAAGGGGTGACAGGAGAGACAGGGTGCACCGCCCTTGGTAAAACGTGTGCTCCCCGTGAAAAGCGCCTTTCCCTGGGCGATCAGTTCCGGGGTAACAGAAACTGCCAGCTGTTCGCCAGCCGGTAAAGCGCCCGCGCCGCTTGTACTCGAAAGATAAACAATAATTTTCAGGGCATCTTCATGACTGATACCCAGGTTCGGCATCTCATAGCCGTATTTCTTCACCAGTTCAGCCTGAACCGGATCTTTGCTCACCGTCAGCTTGCCCGGGTCCATGATGAGCGATTCGAGCCACTCATGGGGCCGCTCAGCGGTTATGCCCTTAAGGTCGGGACCACCGCCATCACCACCACCGATACTGTGGCAACCGGCACACTGTTTATCGAACAGATCTTTACCCTGATCCGCCTGCACTGGACAGCAACATGCTAATAGAACTAAAAGTGTGCTGCAACAACTCAGGAAACAGTTTCGATTTGCCATACCATTCTCCCCTTCCCTGGACAAAAGAGTTAACCTCTGTTTACAGAGTTTTATTCATTGGAACATACAAGCAAATTGCTTTCACAAAGATATTGCGGTATGAGCAATTATGAAACTGCACAAGCCTGTGTGATATCCATTATACCTATGCGCAACAAACAACATGACCCATGTCAATAAAACTCTTTTATTACTCAAACCACAGAAATTGAATCAATACCACCAAACGGATTCGGCTCGTAAGCGCAGGAACCGCACGAATGCAATACCCAAACGATTCCATCCGTTGATTGCACAACAATGGCAAGCGTCAGATTGACTACTTCAACATCTGAAAACTGCTTCCGAACTTCCTCATGCAAATTATCTGGCACATGACCATTGATTATGAGCGTAACTGCTTCGATCCGGGCCAGTGCTGCCTATTCACGCCCTAAATAAAGGGCTTTCTCGCCAGGCATCAAACTAAAGGCGCTGCACAGTTTCACCCCGTGCCCTGGCATACCCGCACCTTTATAACAATCCCCTGACTCCTGAGCTCTCTCAGGAGTCAGTCGTCATATCTTTCAAGTATCTTTACTTCCGCTATGCCCGAAATATAAGTCTTGTGGTTTTTCGATTTTATCGAGAAAGAGCTGCCACACAATTTGTAATGAAGCATACACATCGGAGCTGAAAGCGACCTTCTTCATGGTTAAGAACATCTTTGATCCGGATAGACGAGACTTTATTTTTTTGGCCAGCCTGCTGAAACGGTAGTAATTTGCCGATGAAACGCCTGTGAGAAAAATACTGGATTGTAATCTCTGCTCCGGAGGCAGAATGCCTGATACCCGGCCATTCACATTTCCTCTACCGCTTATTGTGAATATTTACGATGCTTTAATATTAATCGAGACCGTATGAATATCAATCAGGGCAGATGTCCGGCAACCGCCAGCCGATCGAGGAGAAGGTGGAAATAGATGAGACCCTCATACGGTTGCCAGCGGACCAGGAGCTTTCGAACGCCCTGATAATCGGGTTGCTCCTGCAACTGCAACCAGCGTTGAAGGTTCTTTTGCGCTCCCACGTCATCTCCTGGAAAAACATTTATTCGTCCGAGTGTGCGCAGCAGAATGTATTCAGCTGACCAGCGACCAATACCGCGTAAGGAACAGAGCGCACGAAGCACGGCCTCATCGTCAAGCGCTTCCAGAGCCTCCATGTCAAGGCGCCCGCTCAGTATGCCATGAGCAAGTTCGATCAGGGTCTCTCCCTTCCGGCGGCTGAAGCCGAGCGTTCGAAATACCGCAGAATCTAACCCTGCCACATCTACCGGTCGGGCAAAGGCGTGCAGCGCATCCGCGTCCGGAGAATGCGAAGGTCCAAAGGTTTGGACAAGACGGTTGAGGAGCTGAATGCCGAAAGTGAGAGTCAATTGTTGGCAGGCAATGGCATTGGCAAACCCTTCGAAAAGGGTCGGAAAACGAGGAGGTTTCATTCCCCGAAAACGTTCGGCCAACACGGAGAGTTTCCTGTCGCGGGCTGCAAGATCGTAAAAACCGCTCAGATCAATGCACAACCCGAGCATCCGTTCCAGTAACGCCGTAGCCTCCTCTGTCATATCAGTATCGAAACGCGAAGCGAGGAGAGTGACCAGGAGTTCAGGTGAAGCAGTCGTGCCTGCCTGGCAGACGGTAGCAATAGTGATTCCGCCCTTCAGTGCTAAGGCGCGCCGGTAGGTGTATCCGTCCCAGCGGTCGAGAAGGTTATCGGGGCGGCGCCGGAGAACCCAGACCGTCAGGTCAAGTCGGAAGGGGGAGAGCGGTTTGAGGGTAAAGGTAACAGAGTTCATAGACTATAACTCTCTTTGTCCGGGTCTCGCCGGTTTGGAGGCACGACCTGTGAGCAGTATGTTTCACGGCAATGGCAAAAGTAATGTAGATAGAATCCCGGAACGTCGCCAAAAATCCGAGTGAAACAAATTATTGTCCTTGCCTGGCTAGTTGTAACATTGACGACACACCTGCAAAGACGGTATTCAGTCTCAATTTCATTTTTATCATCAGGTTAAATCTGAACAAACAAATTCTTGCCGACTCCGCAAATGGGGCAAACCCATCCGTCGGGGAGTCCCTCGAAAGGAGTTCCCGGTGCGACTCCGTTTCCAATGTCCCCTTCTGCAGGGTCATAGACATAATCGCAGATGGTGCATCTCCATTTTTGCATGGTATTTTCTCCTTTTATGGTTATTCTTGCCAGTGGATACAAGAAACCGGACAGATATCGATGGCCTCCTGCTGGATAGTGTCTTCAGTCTCCTTCCGGATCGTAAACTTCCGCCTTGTCATGATCTGCAATACGAAATACTTCTGGAACATTTGTCACACAGAGTCCACAACCGATACAGGCATCCTGGTCAACCCATGGCTTTCTCATTTTCCTCCTCCCTTGAATACGTTTTATTTGTACAAACAGACTAAGAAGCGCCGCCCAGTCTTTTTTCGAGAAACGACCGGAGTGCTACGGCATTGTTGTGCTCAATGTCATAAGCACTATAGAGCATAGTAAAGTCACATAAAAAAACGCGGCCAGAGTGGTGACAAAGAACAGAGTATAAATAGTGAATTTCATGGCGCATCCATTTGATGTGGGGTTGGCCCGTGTGTCACATCGGGGCTTTCATTCTCTGCCTCTGCCGGATATGTAACCCGCATCCCATGGATCTCGGCCATAGGTATCATGGTGTGGGGCTTGGCGCTTTTCAAGGTGAAGATGTCCACAACATCAACACCGCGGACGATCAGGGCATCGCCAATGAGGGAGCGGTGGCAGCGCCAGGGGACCGCTTCGGCGCACATAATGGCGGTAGTCTTCTCCCTGGACAACTCAACAAGTTTCATTACGGCTGTGACAAATTCCGGAGTCTGCATATAGTCGGCAAAGCCGCGGAAGGAAGCATTATGCCAGCCGGTATTGATAGAATCGGCGTGTGTATGGCGCAACCCTCCCAGCTCTTTCATGTGCCGGTAACTGATCCGCCGGTTTCGGAGAAGCGGACCCAGTGTGTCGCGGTTGAACTGGGGATTGTGCCGGGAACGGGGGATGGTCCGTACATCCACCAGCCGTTCGATGCCATATGCCCGCAGCAACCCGACAAAATCATCGAGGCTATGAGTCGAATGCCCCACGGTATAGACTGTCAGCTGACCATGTGATTCAGTTTTATTCATGATTAATAACCGACACGAACACTGAAGTCCACACCCTCCCAGCGATCAGCATCTGGCCAGAAGAATGTGAATCTGACCTCTTTCCCTTCAGTCTGGGCGGCAGTCGTCAAATCCACGACCTGGAAACCGAGTCCGGTATCACGGGAAGAACTGTCATACGTAGTTTGCCAATTGTCAGCACTCCAGTGACAGACCACCGGCACCATTGTCACGATGCGTAGTATCTTCCCGACCGGCAAGGAACGGATCTTATGATTGAAGCACCAGATCAGACACTGGGGTTCGGTTTTGTTTGTCAGGTAGCGTTCCACGGTTTGCGACGGCATATCGAATACCCGACCGTCGCGTAAAGAGCGGAGCAGCTTGAGATACTCGGCGTGCGCCCAGGCGAGCGGCATGGCCGAACCTGATGGCCGGCCGAAGAACAGCTCTTTCTCAGGAATGTCAGCAGCTTCCCAGATCTGCTCGGAAAACAGTCCTTCTCCGCTGGCAAAGGATTCCAAGGCATCCCTAAGCTGTTCAGCCTCTTTGACTCTCCCCGCAGCCAATTCATAGTGGGCCCGCTCTCCGGTCAGCAAGGGCCAGGCACGGCCGATACCGATGCCGTCAAATGGCCCGCCATCCTCATGTTCGCCGTACCCGTCGCCGTTGTAACGTCGCCAGACCGGACCGTGCGGGGTCTCTATCTTCAGCAGCGCATCAATAACCTTCATGGTATTAAGAATACGCGGGTCGTCAGCAGCGCGCAGGCCAAAACGGACCAGAGCCAGGGTATCGGGGCTGACCAGGTGACTGACAGAACTGCTGGCCATGCTGGATTCAACATTCTTTACCGGCATACACTCCAGGAAGCGCGACATCCCACCCCCCGGATCAACCGGCGCAATCCGGACGTAATACCCGTCAACATCGAAATCACGGCACCAATCGGTATCGGTTACATACATCCAGCGATCGATGGATGCATTCCAGGCATCGGCGGTATCGCGCAGATAGGTGGCAATGGCCGATTCGTTGTTGAGATCTGCCAGGTCCGCCCCTGCCAGGAGTGCGGCTATTTCCGCGCCAATTGTGAACGGCGAATAGCCCGGATCTTCCTCCCAACGATCCTGCGGGCTGACAGGCCCATTGCGCACCAGATACGACATGGCCTGGCGAACCATCGGCCAGAAGCGGGCCACCTCTTGCGGGGTCAATATCTTTTCCCGTCGGGCCAGATCCACCAGAAGAACAGGCAAGGCTGTTTCGTCCATCTGGATACCGTTCCAATAAGGGGAACCATCCAACCACATGTTCTGGGCCCAATGGCCATCAGCTTCCTGGGTGGTCTGCAAATAGCAGAGAACCCGCCGAACTTCGTCATTGGCGCCAACAGCCAGCAGACCGCTCGCCGACTCCACCAGGTCGCGCGGCCAGGCCAGATGATACCCCCCCAGATCGTTGTCCCCCTTGCTGAACCCCCATGGGATTGACAGGCTGGCAATTATCCCTCCGGGAAAATTGAATGCTTCATGGGTGCGCAGCACTGCCGTGCTGCTCCGGTAAAGATTGCACTGTTCCCGGTTGCGTTCCGTATCGAGGGGAAGCAGCGTCTTCTGCCACTGTTGCCATTGCTGGACGTACTCGGATTGAGCGGCATCGCAGCCGTCCAGCAGCGAGGCACGGGCACGGTTCCCCGCTTCGGCTGCATTACGGCCGAACCCGAGCGCCAGAAGGAATTCCCCTCCACCCGACTGCAGATCAATCTCTGCGGTCAGGCATACATTTCCGTTTTCAGCCCGTGTGTAGTCCCAGGCCATCTGCTTGTGTGCGACCAGATCCTGCCAGCCGTCGGAAAAGCCGACAAAGCCTACCGAGCGCCTGAGCCAGGGAGCCGAACAGGCCAGCGCCAGGGCATTCCCATCCCGTTCGGCGAACAGCATGGGGACGCCTTTGTACTCATCTATCCAGGCGCTGTTGCCCGCTCCCTGATTACCCAGATGCGGCGCGAGCAGCACATAGAGTCGATAATCCTGAAGCTGACCCTGCTGGGGGTAAAAACGGGTCAGCTGCAACAGGCTGTCCCGTTGCGGGTCATTCAGAATCTCCTTCTCGATGCGGTAGCGACCCTGACGACAGCTGTTGATCAGATGAAATGCCGGGACTCCGGCTTCCTGCCAGTGGGCCGTGCTGCTGGTGTCGCGCTTCTCCTCGGAGAGGAAATTCACGCCGTCGGTGACAATCAAACCCATATCCCGTACACAGGCCTGGTCGATGCGCGGATAGTAGATCTCGTTAAATATGCCGTGGCTAAAGGTAAACCAGATCCGGCTCTTGCTACTGAGGGCAGTGCCGACACCTGACTTGGCACTGGAAGTCCAGCGTGCCGGAATTCCGGGGGCTCCTGGTGCGGTACGATCCGGAATCTGCATACGTTCTCCTTGCTATCTGCCTGCAGCGACGGTTTTATCTCGATTCACACTTTGAATCGGTTCCCACAACCTGAAACCACCAAGGATGCCGTCCTGATTAGATATGAGTTGGACGTGGGCGCCCAACGCGAAGGTGATCTTACGGGCATTCCCGCCGCCGATGTAGGTTTCGTCGGGATGAAAGAGCTCCTGCAGTAGTGTAATTGCGTGCTGCACACGCTCGTTCCACTTCTTTTTGCCGATTTTCTTCAATGCTTTATTGCCGATATATTCGTTATAGTTCATTCCCTTATGCACCGGATGCTGCGCCAGTTCGAGATGCGGCATCGGTTCACCGTTACGAAACCACCCTGTTCCCACTCCGGTTCCAAGCGTGATTACCAGTTCGAGTCCCGTGCCTTGAATTGCGGCGAGTCCCTGCATGTCGGCATCGTTGAGCAGACGGACCGGTTTGCCGAATGCGGTTTTGAGTGCTTTCACAACGTCGAAGCCATGCCAGATGTCGTTGCCGAAGTGTGGAGCGGTAATGACCTTGTCATCGCGGACATAGCCGGGGAATCCGACCGAGACGCGGTCGAATTCCGGAAGCGTTTTCACCAGATCAACGAGCGCTTGCACGAGAACCTTTGGCGGACAGGGGTACGGTGTGTCCACCCTGACGCTATCCACAACCATTCTTCCCTGGTCATCGAGGACGGACGCTTTGAGTGCCGTGCCGCCCACATCAATGGCAAGTGTGCGGGCCTGTCGTATCTTAGGGATAGTTCTTGAAGTCATTGGATTACCGGTCCTTCCTTGATTGCAGTAATGAGGCGGAATCCCGGTCCACCAGCCACAACAGTCCACCATGTGCCGGTTTGATCAAGCGGGCGGGAAGACTGCGTGGGTCAGAGGCATCCTCCAATACATTCCGCAGGATGGCTGCCTTGGAATATCCCGAGACCAGGAAAACGACCAGTGCCGCTTGATTGATGACCGCTGCCGTGAGGGTAAGCCGGTGCAGGCCTTCTTCGGCCACATAGACTTCTGCCACCAAGCGCTGCTGTTCTTCCAGGGCGGGAGTGCCGGGAAACAGTGAAGCTGTGTGGCCGTCCTTCCCCAGTCCCAGCAGGACCAGATCGAATCGGGGAGGCGCCGCGATAAACAAATCGCGCAGAAGCGCCTCATACTCCACTGCGGCCCCGTGCGGAGAACTGTCGCAGACCATCGGATGGACCTGTGCGGAAGGGACGGGAACGTGCTTGAGCAGTGCCTGGTACGCCATTCTGGCATTGTTCCGCGGATCGTCGGCAGGGACGCAGCGTTCATCCCCCCAAAAAATATGGGTATTCTGCCAAGGTACCGGATCACGGAAAGGTTCCTGGGCCAATAGCTCATAGGTACGCTGCGGTGTAGCTCCCCCGGCGAGAGCGACCAAGAACCTGCCGCGCGCCTTTACTGCCTGCTGCGCCTCAGCTGCAAAAAGTTCCGCCGCGGCGTGACTCACAGCTTCCAGATCATCGCATACCCTGATCATGGTGGGCACAGGTCCTTCTCAGCCCTGATCACAGGCTGCAGCCAGCTGAACCCATCCCGGGCAATCAGCTGGTCGGCCGCTTCCGGCCCCCAGCTCCCTGGCTCATAGATGTGGACCCGGTGATGTGTTTCAAGAACCGGCTCGACCACCGCCCAGGCGGCCTCAACCGCATCCTCACGCGTAAAGAGTGCGCCGTCGCCGGCCATGGCGTCTCCCAGGAGCCGCTCGTAGGGTGTTTCCTCTCCCGGTTGTTCTTCGCATAGGTAGAGTTCCCGCTGGTCACCCACGAACTGCTTCCCTGCGCGCTTGACGCGCGCGGCGAGGGCTACGGCGGAGCTGGGGGAGATTCGGAAGCGCAGGTAGTTGGCCCGGCCATTCGTTGGCGCCGAGTCGGCGAAAAGATTCTGGGGAGGCGGCTTGAACTCCACCAGGACCTCGTTAGACGTTTCGGCTAGACATTTGCCGGAGCGCACGTACCAAGGCACACCCTCCCACCGCCACGAGTCTATGAAAAGCCTCAGGGCGCAGAATGTCTCGACATCGGAGTTCTTCGCCACGTTTGGCTCCTTGCGATAGCCGGCGTATTGGCCGCGAACCAGGTCGTCGGGCTGCAGGGGGCGCATGGCCTGGAACACCTTGGCCTTCTCGCTGTGCACGGCGCCAAAGCCCCTATACGCCGGCGGTTCCATGGCAAGCAGAGCGGCGACCTGGAACAGGTGGTTCTGGATCACATCCCGCAGACAGCCGGCGGATTCGTAAAAAGCGCCGCGTTTCTCTATGCCGAATTTTTCGGAAAGCGTTATCTGGACACTGGACACGTAGTTGCGGTTCCAGATCGGCTCCAGGAAAGAATTGGCAAAGCGGAAATAGAGGATATTCATGATTGCCTCTTTCCCGAGGAAATGGTCGATGCGAAAGATAGAATCTTCCGGGAACACCGACCTCGCTACCTTGTTAAGGGCGCGAGCGGAAGCCAAGTCCCGTCCGAACGGCTTTTCGACAATCACGCGCGCATTAGCAGCCAAGCCTGCGGTGCCGAGCCCTTTGATCACCGTCTCGAAGAGCGAGGGGGGGATGGCGAGATAGTGCGCCGGGTGCTGGGCGCTGCCCAGCGCCTTCTTTATCTTGGTGAACGTGCCAGGTTCATTATAGTCGCCGCTTACATATTCGAGCAGGGACAGAAGATGACTGAGGGCACTCTGGTTATCGATGCCGCCCGATTGCTGGATACTGTCCCTCACGCTTTTGCGCAGTTGCACCAGATTCCACTGCGAGGATGCGACACCGATGACCGGGACCGTAAGATCGCCCCGCTTCGCCATTGCATAGAGCGCCGGGAAGATCATCTTGTGGGCGAGATCGCCCGTCACACCGAAAAGTACCAGCGCGTCCGAACGTAAGGGGGTCATCAGGCGCCTCCTGTCTTGGTATCGACCTTCTCCAGGTGCCCCCCGAACTCATAACGCATGGCAGACAGGATCCGGTCGGCAAAATCGGACTCACCTCTCGAACTGAAGCGTTCGTATAGTGCAGCGCTGAGTACGTGGGCAGGAACCCCCTCTTCTATGGCAGCGATGGCTGTCCAACGGCCTTCACCCGAATCGGATACGCGGCCCTTGAAATTATCCAGGTCTGGATTCGCCAGCAGCGCATTCGCAGCAAGGTCGAGCAGCCATGAAGAGACCACGCTCCCACGCCGCCAGACCTCGGTAATATCGGACAGATTGAAGTCATACTGATAGTGTTCCGGATGACGCAACGGCGCCGTTTCGGCGTTCACCTCCCGTTCCTGCTTTCCGGCATTGGCATGGCGAAGAATATTGAGCCCCTCGGCATAGGCTGCCATCAGTCCGTATTCGATGCCGTTGTGCACCATTTTGACGAAGTGTCCCGCGCCGCTGGGTCCACAGTGGAGATAGCCCTGTTCAGCCGTCCCCTCTGTCTTTTCTCTGCCCGGCGTTGCCGGGGCCGCACTCATGCCCGGGGCCAACGCGGCAAAAACCGGGTCGAGCAACTTTACAGATGCCGTATCCCCGCCGATCATCAGGCAGTAACCCCGCTCAGCTCCCCAGATTCCGCCGCTGGTACCGACGTCGAGGTAGCGGATACCGTGTTCCTGCAGCTGTGTCGATCGGCGGATATCATCCCGGTAGTAGGAGTTGCCACCGTCAATAATAATATCGCCCTTATCCAGAAGCGGGGTGAGCGTAGTGATCATCGAATCGGTCAAGGCGGCCGGCACCATCAGCCAGACTATCCGAGGCTTGACGAGTCTGGAAATAAAATCTTCGATTGATCGTGATCCCAAAGCACCTTCGCGTACAAGTGCTTCCACAATGTCGGATTTCATATCAAACACGACGCATTCATGGCCGCCTTGCAGCAAGCGACGCACCATGTCACCACCCATGCGACCCAGTCCAATCATGCCAATTTGCATCTTTGTACCTCACTTTCCAGACCTTCTATCTTGGCCAGGCG
>JAWDJY010000034.1:0-49224 GCA_032469775.1 Geobacteraceae bacterium
GATGTCGGTGATGATTTTCTTGTCGTTGGCTTCGACCCTGGAAATCTGCATGCGCTGCAGATAGCCGGTGGGCACGATGCCGTTGGCCAGCTCCAGAAGCTCTTTCAGGTTCTTCTCGTCTTTCAGCTCGTAAATTGCCGGACGGCGTACGTTGCCGGCGATACCGGCAACCGGGCCGACCGGCGGAACGAAGATGGTGTCGCCCGGTTGCAGACGTATGTCGCGGCTTTTGTCCCCTTTCAGGAAAAACGAATACAGGTCGGCCGAATCAACCTGTTTGCCGTCCCTGACGATCGAGATCGAGCGCAGGCTGCCGTTGGTGGTCGGCCCGCCGGCCGCCGAGAGTGCGTTGATCAGTGTCGACAGTGAAGATATGGAATAATCGCCGGGCGCTTTTACCTCGCCGACCACGTAGACCTTGATCATGCGCAGTTTGCCCATGGTGACATTCAGGTTGAAGTCGCGGAACACTTTCGACAGATGTCCGCTCAGCAGCTTGGGGAGCTGCCCGAAAGTCGTGCCGGCTACTTTTACCGATCCTACTTTTGGCAGTACCAGTTCGCCGCTGCGGTTTATCTCCAGTTCATATGAGCCTTCCAGGCTTCCCCATACAGTCAATACGATGCGGTCACCGGCTCCAAGCTGGTAGTCAGGTCCGACCGGAATATCGGTAAGTGCCGAAAAACCCTGCATATCGGGTCGGAAAAAATTGTAGCCGAACTGTTTCAGGTTTTTGACCTTGAATTCCTGCGGGGATGATTTGTCGGCGCCACTGCCGGAGTCCAGCATGGCTCGCTCGGCGTTGGACATTTCCATTGCCGTAATGGGTGTGGACATTATTTGTTGAGGTGCGTTTTGGGGTTGAGGCGCCAGTGTCGCCGGGTCGGCAGCTTTCTGGATCGGGGCGGTAAGCAGGGAGCCTGTCGGTTGCTGTGACTGTTGGGGCGTGGACAGAGCTGCTGCCGGTGCCCCTGCTGACAGTGTTGCCTGGCCTGTCAAAGGCGCCAGCGGCGCCGTAATGCCGCCGGTTCCGGGTGCGGCTGTGGAGGAGAGCCCGGTTGCCGTGGGTACGTTCAATGTGGCTGGTGCAGTGGTTGAAAATGAAGCCGCCGGAGCTGCGGACAGTGCGGCCGGCGCTCCGCCTTCAGCGTGAACCGGACGGCTCAGGGTTAGCTGGGCGGCAAGCAGCATTGACAGCAGTGAAACGATACTCTTTAACTTCATATAATCTCCTATTGTGAATATATAGTCAGAAATAGATATTTAACCGCCGAGAAAAGCGGATGCACGCCGAGTAAGTTAAAAGACTTTTCTGGGTAAACCCAAATCCTTTACTCAGTTGTCGTTTCCGGTTTTCTCTGCGTGTATCTGCGTTAATCGGCGATTACGTTGTTTTTGATGTTTACCGTGCTTCTTTGGCACATAGTACAATGGCTCCATATAGCAGAATAGCTGCTTTAAATAAAGATAAATTGAATTTGAGCGTGTCCGGAGCAAGTTCTGAAGCCTTGCAAATCAGTTGATTTTTTTGGTCTAAACCGGTACAAGGGAAAACCGTTCAGCAAAATACGGTTTTATGAAAATCCGTGAAAAATATTCAATACAAGTGGAGGTTTAGGTATGAGTCTTATCAAGCTTTACGATACAACTCTGAGGGATGGGACCCAGGCGGAGGATATCTCATTTCTGCTGGAAGACAAGATCCGCATTGCCCATAAGCTGGATGAGCTCGGCATCCACTACATCGAGGGCGGTTGGCCCGGCAGCAATCCCAAGGATGTTGCTTTCTTCAAGGAGATCAAGAAGGAGAAACTCAAACAGGCCAAAATAGCCGCTTTCGGTTCAACCCGCCGCGCCAAGGTAACGCCTGACAAGGACAGCAACATCATTACCCTGGTGAAGGCAGAGCCGGATGCGATCACTATTTTCGGCAAGACCTGGGACTTTCATGTCCGTGAGGCCCTGCGCATTTCGCTGGAAGAAAACCTGGAGCTGATCTTCGACTCGCTGGAGTATCTAAAGAAAAATGCTCCGGAAGTGTTTTACGACGCAGAGCATTTCTTCGACGGTTACAAGGCTAATCCCGATTATGCCATCAAAACGCTCAAGGCTGCCGAACAGGCCGGCGTGGACTGCATCATTCTCTGTGACACCAACGGCGGCAGCATGCCGTTTGAAGTGTCCGAGATCATCAGGACCGTAAAAGAGCATATAAAAACCCCGCTTGGCATACATACCCACAACGATTCCGAGTGTGCCGTGGCCAACTCACTGCATGCGGTTGAACAGGGTATCGTCCAGGTACAGGGTACAATCAATGGTTTCGGCGAACGTTGTGGCAATGCCAATCTCTGTTCGATCATTCCGGCGCTGAAGGCCAAGATGAAGCAGGACTGCATTTCCGACGAGCAGATGCGCCATCTGCGTGATCTTTCGCGCTTTGTCTATGAGCTTGCCAATATCTCTCCCAACAAGCACCAGGCTTATGTCGGCAATTCAGCATTTGCCCACAAGGGTGGGGTGCATGTCAGCGCCATCCAGCGCCACCCGGAGACGTATGAACACATGCGGCCAGAACTGGTGGGCAACTGCACCCGCGTACTGATTTCAGATTTGTCCGGACGCTCCAATATCCTGGCCAAGGCAGAGGAGTTCAATATCAACCTGGACAGCAAGGATCCGGTTACGCTTGAGATCCTGGATAACATCAAGGAGATGGAAAACCGCGGCTACCAGTTTGAAGGCGCCGAGGCTTCTTTCGAGCTGCTGATGAAAAAAGCGCTCGGATCCCACAAGAAATTTTTCACGGTCATGGGTTTCCGTGTGATCGACGAGAAGCGCGGTGAAGAGCAGAAGCCGATTGCGGAAGCGACGATCATGGTCAAGGTGGGTGGCAAGATCGAGCATACCGCCGCTGAGGGAAATGGTCCGGTAAACGCCCTTGACAATGCCATCCGCAAGGCGCTGGAAAAGTTTTATCCCAAGTTGAAAGAAGTCAAGCTGCTGGATTACAAAGTTCGAGTTCTGCCTGCAGGCCAGGGAACGGCTTCTTCGACCCGCGTCCTGATTGAATCCGGCGACAAGCATGCCCGTTGGGGTACGGTTGGCGTTTCTGATAATATTATCGATGCCTCCTACCAGGCCTTGATCGACAGTATAGATTACAAGCTGCACAAGTCGGAGGAATAGACCCGGAGTAATTTTTATGCAGCAGAGGATCATCATTGTCGTGCTTGCGATCCTGGTTGCCCTGCCGGTTGTTGTCAAGAGCCGCGTGAACAGAAAAGTCCCTGTTCCCGCGGCTTTTTCAATTGCTTCCTCCACCGCTGTCACGTTCCGGATCAGCGGAGATGTCCGTCACGGCGGAGTTTATCAGGTGTCCGCCAATTCGTTGACGGTGGCCGCCATTAAATTGGCGGAGCCGTTGCGGCCGGTAAATCGCTTCACTCCCGGAAGTTGCGACAAGCGCACCGTCGGCCATGGCGATCATTTGCGACTGGAGCTGGGAAGTGACGGAACAGGAATGATTACATGCGGATCAATGTCGGCAAAAGAGAGAATGATCCTCGGGATTCCGCTTGACATCAACGCCATGAGTGCTGCTGACTTTGAAAATCTGCCCGGTATCGGACCGGTTACGGCTCAAAAGATTATTGAATATCGTCAAAAAAATGGCGGAAATATGAGGTTTGAAGAGCTGCAAGGCGTTGAGGGGATTGGTGAAAAGAAGTATAAGGGGCTGGTGGGGTATTTCTAACCATTAGATAATATTGATTGTATTGCTGGGGTTAAATGGCTTTTATCAAATATGGTGCCTTTGGCATATAAGTTGCTCAATCTCCCGCATTGTTTGAAATATTCGCATCCGGGGAGGGCTTATGCATTGTCCACGCTGCAAAGGTCGCATGTTCACAGAAAAGTTCTATGATTTCGTCCGTTCATTTGATGCCTGGAAATGCACTTGTTGCGGAGAGATGATTGATTCTACCATCCTTTCCAACCGCACCAAGAACAACAATGCCCAACTTGGATAGATCTCGCCACCGATGGCGGCAGCACAGAGGGAACCTGGCAACTGGTTCCCTTTTTGTTTGACAGCGCACCTGCTTCAGGTTAAGGAACACCCTGGCTATTTTATACTATCCAGTTGTTTCGGGAGATCTACATGACAAGGAATGACGGGCGTGGAGCCAGGGAATTGCGCCCTGTTGCCATCACGCGCAACTTTATCAAGCATGCCGAAGGTTCTGTTCTGATTGAATTCGGTGATACCAGGGTCATCTGTACCGCATCGGTGGAAGAGTCTGTTCCGCCATTTTTGAGAGGCAAAGGCACCGGTTGGGTTACGGCCGAATATTCGATGCTGCCGCGTGCCACACACACTCGTTCGGCTCGTGAGGCCGCCAAGGGTAAGCAGAGCGGGCGAACTCTCGAGATTCAGCGTCTGATCGGGCGTTCACTGCGTGCGGTGGTAGATCTTGCCAAGCTTGGCGAGCGCTCCATACATATCGATTGTGACGTGATCCAGGCCGATGGCGGTACCCGCACAGCTTCCATTACCGGAGCATATGTGGCCCTGGTGGATGCGCTTAAAACTCTTCAGAAAAGAGGATTGCTGGGAGAGATGCCGATCCGCGAGTCCGTTGCCGCGGTCAGCGTAGGGATTGTGGATGGCGAGGCGTTGCTGGATCTGAATTATCCTGAAGATTCAGCCGCCGAGGTAGACATGAATTACGTGATGACCTCCAGCGACCGATTCGTAGAGGTGCAGGGCACTGCCGAGGCTGAACCCTTCACGATCGCCCAGATGGATGAAATGCGGGAGCTTGCCATGAGCGGTATCCGCAGGTTGTTTGAAATCCAACGCGAGGTTCTGGCACGATGAAGCAGATGGTGGTTGCTACCCGCAATCGCGGCAAGCTTAAAGAGCTGGAAGCGATGCTTGGGGATCTGGTGGACGAGTTCCACTGTGCTGCCGACCTGGACGGTTTTCCTGACACTGTTGAGGATGGCGTCACTTTTGAGGATAATGCCCTGAAGAAGGCCAGGGAAGCATCCGGTTTTACAGGTTTGCCTGCTCTGGCCGATGATTCGGGGCTTGTGGTGGATGCGCTTGACGGCCGCCCCGGTGTTTTCTCGGCCCGTTTTGCCGGCGAAGGCGCCGGCGACGACGCCAACAATCTGCACCTGCTTGAAGAGCTGCGGAACGTATCAGCCGGGGAGAGGCGGGCTGCTTTTGTTTGTGTATTGGCATTTGTGACTCCGGATGGTTTCGAAAAAACATTTACCGGCAGGATTGGTGGACAGATTCTGGAATCGCCAAGGGGAAACGGAGGGTTCGGCTACGATCCGCTATTTCTGGTGGACGGATTTGACTGCAGCATGGCCGAACTGGAGCTGGAACAGAAGAACGCTGTCAGTCATCGCGGTCAGGCCTTCCGGCAGTTCAGGGAATATCTGGAACAGGTCTGACAGGCAATAACTAAATGAGGAAGTCAAAACATTGAAAAATCATGTAAAAGCGGAACAGAAGGATTTTAATAAAACCAAGCCTGACGCCGGCAGGTCTGACCGTGCGACCTCCAAGGAGCGCCCTTTCACCAGGTTGGTTCGCAATTCAATGCTTGAGTTGAAAATAGCCGCTCTGGATGAGGATGGCTACGGAACTGCGCGTAGCGAAGAAGGGATGACCCTGAAGGTTTCAGGGGCTATTCCGGGTGATGTGGCCCTGGTCGGGATCGACCATGTTGCCGGCGGCAGCGCGTTTTGCCATGTAAAAAAACTGCTGCAGCCGTCAGGGTTGCGCAGCAGACGTCCGCCATGCGATGAAAGCGCGGAGTGTTGCGGTTGCCCACTGATAGCGATGAAGTATGCCGAACAGAAAACATGGAAGCGTGGCATGGTCCTTTCGGAACTGTCCAAATATCCTGATCTGGCGGGAATAACTGTCCATCCGCTGCTTTCCCCGATGAACCTGATCCATTACCGCAGCACTGCCAAGCTGACCGTGGCCGGAAAGTTTTCCGATCCTTTTATCGGAATCTATCGTCGGGCCAGTCATGATGTATATGACCTGGACCAGTGCGCGCTGCATCATCCGCTGATCAACAAGGTGGTAGAGGCGGTCAGGAAGGGGATCACCAAGTGCAAGGTGCCGGTATACAATCCGCAGAGCAAGATGGGGCTTTTACGTTACCTTGTCGTGCGCGTGTCGGTAAGTGAAAAAAAGGCTATGGTGGTGTTTGTTACCGCCAAGCGTTCCTATAATGAAATTCATCACCTGAGCCGGTTTGTGCAGGAACAGGTTCCGGAAATCCAGGTGATGGCCCAGAATGTGAACAGCTCCGAAGGCAATGTCATCATGGGGCAGAAAGATTATTTTCTGACCACCCAGCATCATCTGGTAGAAAAAATCGGGAATATCTCTTTCAGGATTTCGCCGCGCTCGTTTTTTCAGGTTAACAACAGCGGAGCGGAGCTAATTTACTCGCAGGTTCGAGAGTGGGCCGCCCTTGCCGGGACCGAGACAGTCCTGGATATGTATTGTGGAATCGGCGGAATCGGACTGTTCCTGGCCGGGCAGGCCGGGCAGGTGATCGGTGTCGAAGTGGTTGAGGATGCTGTTGCGGATGCCGCATTGAACGCAAAGGTGAACAATATCCGCAACTGCCGCTTCGAGGCGGGAGATGCAGCCGAGCTACTGGATGAAATGTCCGACGAAGATCAGCAGGTTGATGTGGCTGTCCTTAACCCGCCGCGCAAGGGGTGTGAACAGAAGGTTCTGGAACGAATCGCCGTACTCGGTCCCAGGGCGATACTCTACGTTTCCTGCTCACCTGCCAGCCTGGCTCGAGACCTGGTGGTGCTGAAGGGACTAGGTTATGTTTGCCGGGAAATCCAGCCGGTCGACATGTTTCCGCAGACCGTGCACGTGGAGAACGTGGCCAGATTGGAAAAAGTAATAAAATCAGCTTGACATACTAACTTCAACTTGCTATTACTTTGCAGCTTTTGATGCAGGCGCGTAGCTCAGGGGGAGAGCGCTACCTTGACACGGTAGAGGTCGGCGGTTCGAGACCGCCCGCGCCTACCATTAAAGCAGTGCTAGGCGGGCAGGATGCGGGCATCGATGTTTCGATGCCTTTTCTGTTTCTTTTAAAAAGGAATACACAATGTCTACCATCACTATAACGTTACCGGATAATTCAGCCCGTGAACTCCAGTCGGGAGCCACCGTTTATGATCTGGCCGCTTCCATTGGAGCCGGTTTGGCAAAGGCGGCCCTGGCCGGCAGGATCAACGGACAGCTGGTCGACCTTTCGTCGCCGTTGCCTGATGGCGCCCGCGTTGAAATAATTACCGAGAAGAGTCCCGAAGCCCTGGAAATCATCCGGCACTCGGCCTCGCACCTGATGGCTCAGGCTGTCAAGGAACTTTTCCCGCAGGCCAAGGTCACGATAGGGCCGGCAATCGAAACCGGTTTTTATTATGACTTCGACATGGAGAAGCCGTTCACTCCTGAAGATCTGGAGCGGATCGAAGCCAGGATGGCCGAGCTTGCCGCTGCCGACCAGAAAATCGTGCGCAGTGAGCTCTCCAGCGCCGAAGCTGTCAGCATGTTCGAAGCGATGGGTGAAACCTACAAGGCCGAGTTGATCAACGATCTTGGCGCGGAGCGGGTTTCAGTCTATACCCAGGGGAGCTTTGCCGACCTCTGTCGCGGTCCACATCTGCCGTCCACATCGCGCATCAAGGCCTTCAAGCTGCTTTCCATAGCCGGCGCCTACTGGCGCGGCGATGAAAAGAACCGCATGCTGCAACGCATTTACGGCACCGCCTTTACAGACAAGAAAGAGCTGGAGGCATATCTGAACCGTCTGGAAGAGGCCAAGCGTCGCGACCACCGCAAGCTTGGCCGCGAGCTGGACCTGTTCTCTTTTTCGGATGAAGTAGGGGCGGGGTTCCCGATCTGGCATCCGAAAGGCGCCATGTTACGTACGGTTCTTGAAGATTTCGAGCGTAAGGAGCATCTCCGCCGCGATTACGATATCGTTGTCGGTCCCCAGATCCTGAAGAGTGAGCTCTGGCAGCGCTCCGGGCACTACGAGAACTATCGCGAGAATATGTATTTCACCGAGGTTGATGAGCAGGGTTACGGCATCAAGCCGATGAACTGTCTCTCGCATATGATGATTTACAAGTCCCAGCTGCGCAGTTACCGCGATCTGCCCCTGCGCTTCTTTGAACTGGGTACGGTGCATCGTCATGAGCGTGCCGGCGTGTTGCACGGGTTGATGCGGGTACGCTGTTTTACCCAGGATGACGCCCATATTCTCTGTACCCCTGAACAGCTTGACGCCGAGATCAAAGGGGTTATCTCCTTTGTGAACGATGTGATGAATATCTTTGGTTTCGAGTATGAGATGGAGTTGTCTACACGTCCTGACAAGTCCATCGGCTCAGATGCCGACTGGAAGCAGGCTACCGATGCCTTGTTGGGAGCATTGAAGGATTCCGGGCGACCCTATGAGATAAACGAGGGTGACGGCGCATTCTATGGTCCCAAGATCGACATCAAATTGCGCGATTGTCTTGACAGACGCTGGCAGTGTGCTACTATCCAGTGCGATTTTACCCTTCCCGAGCGCTTTGACCTGACCTACGTCGCCTCAGATGGCGAACGCAAGCGGCCGGTTATGGTTCATCGTGTAATTCTCGGTTCCATAGAACGCTTTATCGGTGTTCTCATCGAGCACTTTGCCGGCAGTTTTCCACTCTGGATTTCTCCGGTACAGGCGGTTATTGTTACGGTCACTGAAAACCAGGTCCCTTTTGCCAAGGATGTTTACAGGCGCTTGCGCGATGCGGGCATCAGGGTTGAGAGCGATCTACGCAATGAAAAACTTAGCTTCAAAATTCGCGAGGCCCAACTGCAGAAGACCCCTTACATGCTGGTGATAGGCGACAAGGAAGTTGAGCAGGGTACCGTTACGCCCCGTTACCGTGATGGAAAGAATCTGCAGCCGATGAAGCCGGAAGAGTTTATTGATTTTGTATCTCAGGAATGTAAAGAATATAAATAGATCGTATGAGCAGGTGACAGCAATCTAAGCTGCCATCAGGAGGTGTCGCCATAGCAAAACCGACCGTGAATATCAATCAGGCTATCCGGGTTTCTGAAGTACGCGTCATTGGCGCGGATGGAGAAGCATTGGGTATCATTCCTGTCTCCAGGGCGCTTGAGCTTGCCGAACAGCAGCAGCTTGACCTCGTGGAGGTATCACCCACTGCAGTTCCCCCTGTCTGCCGGATCATGGATTACGGCAAGTTCAAGTACCAGCAGAGCAAGAAGCTGCAGGAAGCCAAGAAAAAACAGGTCCATGTATTGCTCAAGGAAGTCAAGCTCCGTCCCAAAACCGATGACCACGACCTTGAATTCAAGATCAAGAACGTCAAACGTTTTCTTGAAGAGGGCAATAAGGCAAAGATAACCCTAGTGTTCCGGGGGCGGGAAATTACGCACATGGATGTTGGTCGTGCTGTTATCGAGCGGGTTGCAAAAGAGTTGCAGGATGTGGCGATCATTGAGAACCAGCCGCGTGTAGAAGGGCGCAACATGTATATGATTGTCGCACCGAAAGTAAAAAAATAACGGAATAAAATTCATATTTCAGTACATAACAAGAAGGAGTTAATTCATGCCAAAGATTAAAACCAACCGCGGCGCCGCCAAGCGCTTCAAAAAATCCGCGACAGGCCGGATCAAGCGAGGCAGTGCATATACAAGCCATATCCTGACTCCCAAGTCAACCAAGCGCAAGCGTAACCTGCGTGGTGGCTCGATGGTGGCCGCAGTTGATCAGAAAAATATTGCACGTCTGATCCCATACAAATAACAACGATATCCCTCCACCAGAGGTGAGGGGGGTACGCATGCCAAGAACCATGAGGAAACTGTCTCCCCTTGTGGATCTGGCCATTTTACCGATGAAGGAGTAGTAAGTATGCCACGCGTAAAAAGAGGATTTAAAGCGAGACGCAGACGTAACAAGGTTTTAAAGCTTGCCAAAGGTTACCGCGGCGCACGGAGCAAACTGTTCCGCAGTGCCACAGAAGCTGTTGACCGGGCTCTTAATTATGCCTTCCGTGACCGTCGCGTCAAGAAACGTGATTTCCGCAGTCTCTGGATCGTCCGCATTAATGCGGCTTCCCGTCTCAACGGACTTTCATACAGCAAGTTCATCTTTGGACTTAAAAAAGCTGACGTTCAGATCGATCGTAAAGTTCTGGCCGACATCGCTGTAACGGATCCCAAGGGATTTGCACAGATCGCGGATGTAGCCAAGGCAAGCATCTAGGATATTGTCGTGTCGAACCGAAAAAAGGGAATGGGACTAAATCCCATTCCCTTTTTTGTAATTAGATTATGTCACCATCAAACTCTGTCGCAAAGGTAATCAAACTATGCGGGAACAGCTAGAACAGTTAAAAAATGATACTCTGACTTCTATAAAATCAGCAGGAAACGTCGAGTTACTGCAGGATATACGTGTCAGAATGCTTGGTCGCAAAGGCGAACTTACCGCCCTGATGAAAGGCCTCGGGGCTCTTTCCGCGGATGAACGTCCGATTGTCGGGCAGTTGGTAAACAGTGTTCGCGATGAAATTGAATCCGCTCTGGAAGCAGCGCTTGTGGCTGCCCGTGAGCAGGCCAAGGCGGAGCGCCTCAAGTCGGAGAGGATCGACGTCACTCTTCCCGGAAGACATGCCGCCAGGGGTTCCAAGCATCCGGTCTCCCTTGTTATAGAAGAAGTCTGCGACATATTTGCGGGTCTCGGTTTCGCTGTGGCCGAAGGCCCGGAGATCGAGCATGACTGGTACAACTTCGAGGCTTTAAATTTCCCTCCGGAACATCCAGCCCGTGATATGCAGGATACGTTTTTTGTTGAAAACAATCTGCTGTTACGTACCCATACCTCGCCGGTGCAGATTCGTACCATGCTCAAGCAGAAGCCACCCTTGCGTATCATCGCACCAGGAACGGTCTACCGTTGCGACTCCGATGCGACCCACTCCCCCATGTTTCACCAGATTGAAGGTTTGATGGTTGATTCCGGAATCACATTCGGTGATCTTAAGGGAATTCTGACGGTATTCACAAATCAGCTGTTCGGCCAGAAGACAGGAGTGCGCCTGCGTCCCAGTTTCTTTCCGTTTACAGAGCCATCGGCCGAGGTTGATATTGCCTGTGTGATTTGTGGAGGCAAAGGTTGCCGTGTATGCAAAAACAGCGGCTGGCTTGAAATACTTGGCGCCGGAATGGTTGATCCCGAAGTATACCGGCATGTTAATTATGACGCGGAAAATATTTCTGGATTTGCATTCGGAATGGGGATCGAGCGCATTGCAATGTTAAAGTACGGCATTAATGACATGCGGCTACTCTTTGAAAATGACGTGCGTTTTCTCCGGCAGTTCTAATCCTATAACTCAGATGGTGTCCTGATATGAAAGTTACATACAATTGGCTTAAGGAATATGTTGATTTCGATCTGTCTCCGGATCAGCTTGCGGACCTGTTGACCATGCTCGGGCTTGAAGTCGAGGCGATGGAGCGTCTTGGTGAAGGATTTGACGATGTCGTGGTAGCGCTGGTAGAGGAAAAACGCCAGCATCCCAATGCCGACAAGTTGTCGCTCTGCCGGGTCAATAACGGCAGTGAAGTTCTTGATGTGGTCTGTGGCGCCCAGAACTTCAAGCAGGGTGACATGGTTGCGTTGGCGCAGATCGGCGCCGTATTGCCGGGAGAATTCAAGATCAAGAAGTCGAAGATCCGCGGTGAAGAATCCTGCGGAATGCTCTGCTCGGAGAAGGAGTTGGGCCTGGCCGACGAAAGCGCCGGCATCATGATTCTTCCAGACAGTGGACTTGTTCTTGGTACTCCGCTGTTTTCTGCGCTGGGATTGAAGGACACGCTCTTCGAAATCGGTCTTACGCCGAATCGTGCGGACTGTCTCAGTGCTGTGGGCATAGCCCGTGAAATCGCTGCCAAGCTTGGGTTGCAGGTCAGGTATCCCGACTCTGCCGTGATTGAAGGCGGACAACCGGTTGAATCTGTGATCGGTGTGGTGGTTGAAGCCGCCGACCTCTGTCCCCGTTACGCCGCCCGCTACATTTCAGGGTGCAAAATATCACCTTCACCGGAATGGCTGGTGAAGCGGCTGAATGCAATCGGCATCCGTTCAATCAACAATGTCGTGGATATCACCAATCTGGTTATGATGGAACTGGGCCAGCCACTGCATGCTTTTGACTGCGATAGGCTTTCCGGAAAACGGATTGTCGTGCGCCGGGCAGGAGAGGGGGAGTCGTTTACCACTCTTGACGGGCAACAGCGCGCGCTTGTTTCGGAAGACCTGGTGATCTGCGATGCCGAACGTCCTGTGGCTCTGGCCGGTGTCATGGGCGGCCTGAATTCTGAAATCGAGAATGCAACTACCTGCATCCTGCTGGAGAGCGCCTGTTTCAAGCCGGCGGCCGTTCGCAAGACCAGCAAGCGCCTTGGCCTGCATACAGAGTCGTCCCATCGTTTCGAGCGTGGTATCGATATCGGCGGCGTCAAGCGTGCCCTTGATCGTGCCGCCGCGTTGATCGTGGAGCTGGCTGGCGGAACCATGGCCGGGGGGGCGCTGGATGTTTATCCGGGCAAGTGCGAGACGGCATCGATTTCTTTCCGTCCGGAACGGGCAAACAGTTTGATCGGGATAGATCTTGCCAGAGAAGAAATCCTCGATATCCTTAAACGTCTCGAATGCCGTGTTGTTGAAAGCGATTCCGGAGCTGTGCTGGTGGAGCCGCCCAGTTATCGTATCGATATAGAGCGCGAGATAGACCTGATCGAAGAGGTGGCCAGGCTCAACGGTTTCGACAGGATTCCCGTCAGCATGCCGATCGCCAGAATTGCATCGGATCGTCCTTCCCGGCACCAGCAGCTTGAAAAACGTGTCAGGAACATTCTTGTCGATCACGGCATGAACGAGATCATCAATTTCAGTTTTACCGATCCGGGGTCAGCGGGGAAACTGATGCTGCACGAGGATGACCCGCGCCGAAAGGCAATCCGGTTGTCGAATCCCCTGGTTGATGAACAGTCGGTCATGCGTACCACGCTTTTGCCTGGTCTGCTGGAGACGGTTGCCCGTAACATCAACTTCCGCTCGCTTGATCTGCGCCTGTTTGAAATGCGTCGTGTCTATATGCCGTCTGCCGGGGACGACATGCCGACCGAGCCGATCTTTATTGTAGGAGCCATGACCGGTTCCCGCGACGGTGATGGCTGGAGCCGTCCCAATGAGTCGGTAGATTTTTATGACGCCAAAGGGGTTGTCGAGGCGTTGCTTGAGCTCATCGGCGTTAGCGGGATTTCATGGCTGGCCGATTCCGTCGATCCCTATTACCATCCCGGCAAATCCTGTCGCATCATGGCCGGCCGTGATCAGATCGGCTCCGTTGGCGAGATTCATCCCACCGTGCAGGAAAACTTCGGTATTGAAAAACAGGTTTTCTGCTTCGAGCTTGATTTCGAAAAGTTGTTGAAGAACTCCGGCAGCGGATCTTCGATCACGGCGCCATCGCGCTTTCCGGACAGCACTCGCGATATAGCCATGCTGATTCCTGAAGGCCTTCAGTCCGACAAGGTCGTGGAATGTATTAGAGGTGTCAAGGCCAAGGAAATCGAGCAGATACAGATTTTTGATGTTTATCGCGGTAAAGGGATTCCGGATGGGCACGCCAGCATCGCGATCAGGATCCGCTACCGCTCCTATGAACGTACCTTGACGGACGACGAGATCAATGCCATTCACAAAAAGATCACAGATAACCTGATAAATAAATTACAGGTGACTTTGCGATAAAAATCTGTTGCGAAATGCCTGACCCTGTGGTATAAATTTTTTCCTTTTGTTTCAGAGTATTAACTATGTTTAGTTTGAGGTAGTCATGACCAAAGCCGACATCGTAGAAAGAATTCATCAGAAGATTGGTTTCTCAAAGAAAGAATCGGCTGAAATGGTCGAAACTGTCTTTGGACTTTTGAAAAACACTCTGGAATCCGGTGAAAAGATAAAAATTGCCGGTTTCGGAAACTTTGTTGTTAAACAAAAGGCTGACCGCAGGGGTAGAAACCCTCAGACAGGTGAAACCATTACAATCAACGCCCGCCGTATCCTGACTTTCAAACCGAGCCAGGTTCTGAAAAACGCTATAAATACTGAAGAAAAATAATCGCAGCACAGGTTGGTTCAGATGCCTACGACCTTGCCTGACAAGCTGTATTACAAGATCGGCGAGGTCGCCGAGGCTGCCCGTGTAAGAACCTCGGTTCTCAGGTTCTGGGAGTCCGAGTTTGCTTTCCTCAGGCCTGAAAAAAGTGCGACCGGACAGCGACTTTATTCAAAACGTGAAGTTGATCTTGTTCTTCAGGTACGACACCTGCTTTACGAAGAGAAATTTACTATTGAAGGTGTCAAAAAAAGGATTTCCCCAAAGGGGAAATTGATTAATGCCGAAGATCAGATTCCAGCCACCCCGGATGTTGAATTTTCAGTCCTTTTACGGGAATTGCGACGAGATCTTCAGGAACTTAGAAACATGCTTTAGTATTACCGGTGCGTAGCGCAGCCTGGTAGCGCACTAGACTGGGGGTCTAGTGGTCGCTGGTTCGAATCCAGTCGCACCGACCAATATAGAAAGGGCCAGCAGGTTTTACCTGCCGGCCCTTTTTTTATGGATTCACACCCGTAATCAGGATGACATTAATAAATACCAATCGCATGGTTTGCTATCCGGTTGCCGCCATCCGCTCCTTTACAAAATCTGCCATATCGCGATCGTGGTTGCGTATGTGCTGTATCACCCAACGTACCATCTTGCCGGTCAGCGCCAAGGCAAGCTCTCTGGATGCGCCTTCTTCATCGATTCTGTTAAGTAGCTCACGCGCGTCATGCGTGAACTCTTCGTGCTCACGACGCTGTTCCTCAATGCGTGGATAGTTGTACAATTGCATATAGCGCTCTTCGGTAACGAAATGCAGCTGGGCATAATCGGCAAGAAAAGTTGCCATCTCTGCCAGGATCTCCCTGCCGCTGCCATCCTGTACAGCTTGGGAGAAACTGGTGAAATGCTCCACGATTGAACGGTGCTGCTGATCTATTTCATCAATTCCAAGAACGAATGACTCATTCCATTCAATGCCCATATACCCTCCTTGCTGCTTGATAGGTACTGTTAGATTCAATCCTCGACCACATGTATGAATATACCGTGTGGTGGCGGGTTCTTGCGGTAATGGCTCCGGATCAGAACCACGCTTGCCAGATCCAGAACGGAGCCGCGCTGCATCAGAAGCACTCCGGTGCCGCTTTCCACATCTCGGGCAAGGGTCATGCCGGGCATAAGTTCAAGCGGACTGACTTCGACATCGAAATGCGACCCGGACTTTTTGCCTTCGAAGTACAAAAGTCTGGTGATCCCCTGAAAACGAGTGACCAGCTGCGGGTCGAGCTGGGTCCCGCCGCGGAAACGGGCGCTCATCAGTGCGTAGTCGGCGCGGTTATGTTCAACAGACCTGGCTGACTTTTCGATGTGATCGGCAATTGTTATCAGGCGTGCCCCCAGAGGAATCTCGTCGCCCTGCAGCCGGTCGGGAAAACCGCTGCCGTCGAAGGCCTCGTGGTGGTGAAGTATCAGCGGCCGGATACCGGCCAGCTCTTCGATCTGGCTGAACATTTCTTCACCACGCGAAGGATGCAGCCTGTATTCGATAGCTTCGCTCTCGGACATTTCGTCAAGGTGCTTGTTAAGTCCGGATGCCAGGTTGCCGAACTTTCCCGCATCATGCAACAGTGCCGCCAGGCGGAAGGTCGCGACAGTTTCGGAATCCAGGCCCATCTTGCGGGCGACGTCGGTTACCAGTGTACTTACCGTCCGGGCATGGACCGCGTTGCGATCGCCCATGATCTCGAAAAAATTGTCAAAGGTCTTGCTGAGAATGTTCAATGGTGATCGTTCATCCAGACTCTTTATGGCCTGGCTTTGTTCCCTGATGGTGGTGGTGCTCTGCAGTAACCGTTTCTTCAGGTTCTCGTTCCACTCTTCCAGTTCCTGCTTCTGTCTGCTGATGATCTCGTTCAGGCGCCTCTTCTCGTTTCCTTGCGCATACTGTTCAAGGGCCGAGCGGATTGTGTCAACCAGTTCCTGATCATCCCATGGTTTCGAAATGTAGCGCCCGGCTCCCCCCTTGTTGATTGCATCTATCGTGGCGTTAATGTCCGAGTAGCCGGTCAGCAGGATTCTCTGGGCAAAGGGGGCAAATTCCTGCGAACGTCCCAGAAACTCGGCTCCGCTCATTCCGGGCATGCGCTGGTCCGAAACTATCAGGCCGACATTTTCGAGTTCACGCAGCTTTTCCAGTCCGTCTTCTCCGGAGGTGGCTGTCTCGACGAGGAAATCCTCATCCATCATCAGGCGCTTCAGCGCGCGCAGGATATTCTCCTCGTCATCAACAAACAGTACTGTTACAGCTTGTTCATCAGCCATTGCTACGGACCTCCTCGGATATCGGCAGGAAAAGTTCCATCAGCCGTGGATCGAAATGGGTTGCCGTCATCTCGTGCATGATCTCGATTACCCGATCAAATTCGAATGCCTTACGGTAGGGGCGATCGGAGTAGAGCGCGTCAAAGACGTCCGCGATAGCCACTATCCGAGCTTCAATAGGAATCTGTTCTCCCTTGAGACCCGAAGGGTAGCCGCCGCCGTTGAAGTGTTCGTGATGGTAGAGGATTACGTTGACAACTGTCTCCGACATTCTTGCCTGACGCGCCACTTCCGAGCCCCAGCGGGGATGCTGCATCACGGTTTCCAGGTTTTCCTCGGACAAGCGTCCCGGATAATTCAACACTACCTCGGGCACTCCGATCTTGCCGCAATCGTGAAGCCAGCTGCCGTGTTTGATGTCGTTGATGAAGTCCGCCGACAGACCGGCAGCGCGTGCCAGGCTGGTTGCATAGAGAGCCACCCGGTCACAGTGTCCTTTTGTGTATGGATCCTTCAATTCCACCGTCTGGGCCAGCGAGAGATAGAGCGTCTCGTCGTTGCTCTCCAGAGACTTGACCAGCTGATAACGCATCAGCGCTTCGTCGATCACGTACATCAATTCCTGGTTGTTCCAGGGCTTGGTAACGAAACGATAAGCCTCGCTTTTGTTGATTGCGTCTATGGCGATGGAAAGATCGGCATAGGCGGTCATCATGATCCGTACCGTATCGGGGCGCTTTCCCTTGACCCTTGAAAGGAACTCGATCCCGCGCATACCCGGCATCAGGTAGTCCGATACCACTACCCACACGTCTTCCCGCTCCAGGATTTCAAGTCCTTCCTGTCCGGATTTGGCAAACAGGCAGCGCACATCGTCCCGCTCCAGGTACATGCGTTCCAGGGCGTTACGTATAGGCTGCTCGTCATCGACAAAAAGCACGGTTCGCACTGTCAAACCTCCAGAAAAACCGCTACGGCGGCCTCAGATTCATTTATGGTTGCCATGGTCCCCATCACCCGCCATGATTTATCGTTCAGTTGAATGGTAGTGTCCAGCTTTTTTTCTTCCCGGATGCGGCCAACCAGAGCTGAAAATTCGGCTGAACAATTATGGTTCACATCTCCACCAAGGATTGTTTTGCATATTCCGCTTAGTATTGACATCCCCTTGGTATTGCATAGTGCAATCATTCCGGAATTATCTATGCCGACAACTCCCACCGGCAGTTTGCCGAGAATGCCCTGGGAGAATTCCAGCGCACGGTTGCGCAGTTCCAGTTGTTCCGTGCGATGCAAAACCTTCTCTTCCAGCGCCTGATTGGCTGCCGCCAGCTCTGCCAGCAGTTCCCGATTTCTTTTCAGCAGGAAATAGCGCTCCAGGCAGTTCTGGATCGTAACCCGCAGTTCTTCGTCATTCCAGGGCTTGGGGATGAATTTGTAGATATGTCCTTCATTTATCGCCGCTACTATTGACCCGGCATCGGCATAGCCGGACAGCACGATGCGGACAGTTTCCGGCCAGCGCTCGTAGACCTCCCTGAGAAATTCGACACCGTTCATTACCGGCATGCGGTAATCAGATATTACCACCTGAAAAGGACCAGACTCTTCCATTATGTTCAGTCCCTCATCCCCCGAACCGGCAATTACTATTTCATAATCGTCATCAAGAAATATCCGCTCCAGGGCCCTTAGAACATTGCGCTCGTCATCAACACATAAAATTCTTACGGGTTCATGTGCGAGTCCCATTGAAAGTTCCTTTCCGGCGCACATTATTTACAGCCCTTACAATTCAGAGCTGCCCTCAATCGCGAGGCGAGTTCGGTGGGCATCAACGGTTTCATCAAAAGTTCAGCCCCGTCTTCCAGAAGGTTTCTGTCACTGATAAGATCGGACGGGTAGCCGCTTGTGAAAACAATCCTTACGTCAGGGTTGATCTTATATATTTCACGAGCTGCTTCCCTGCCATTTTTATTGGGCATGATGATATCCATCAGCACCAGGTTGACGTCATGTTTATGATCGGTGAAGATGTCGATTGCTTCCTGCCCATCTCTGGCAAACAATACCGAATAACCCAGGCTGGTAAGAAACAGCTCGAGATATTGCCTGATGGCGGCCTCGTCATCCACGACCAGAACGGTCTCGTTCCCACCCGGCAGCGGTTCATGACAAGTTTTTGTCGTGTCCTCTGATACATTTTCTTCAAGCAGCGGCAGTAATATTCTGAAGGTAGTGCCTTGACGAGGTTCACTGTAGACGCTGATGTGACCCTTGTGCTGACTTATTATTCCGTAGATTATAGAGAGTCCCAATCCTGTGCCGCGGCCTGATTCTTTGGTGGTAAAAAACGGTTCGAAGATCTGCTGACGGGTGGCTTCATCCATGCCGATGCCGTTGTCGGCTACCGTTATTATTGCATGGCGCCCCGGTGTGCCATAGCCGTGCATCTGAATAAAGGCCTGATCAATTTCGGTCAGGTCCGTTTCGATGGTGAGAGCACCGCCGTCCGGCATGGCATCACGCGCGTTTGTAGCCAGGTTCATGAGTACCTGCTCGATGTGTCCGCAATCGGCAAATATCTGGAGATTCTCCTGCTTGAGGGAAATTGACAGCTTGATGTCTTCTCCGATGATTCTGCGAAGAAATATATCCACATGCCTGATGCAGTCGTTGAGGTTGATCGGGCGCAGTTGCATCTCCTGTTTTCTGCTGAAGGTCAAGAGGCAGCGGGTCAGATTCGCGGCCCTGTCGGCAGCGGCAAGGATATTGTCGATCTTGTCCCGTTGTGGATCTTCTCCGGACATTCTCATCCGCATAACGGTGCCGAAGCCGATGATCACGGTCAGCAGGTTATTGAAATCATGTGCGATGCCGGCCGAAAAGCGTCCGATCGCCTCCATTTTCTGCACCTGTCGCAGCTGCTCCTCAAGACGCTTCTGTTCGGCGATGTTAAGTTCAAGTTCCCTGTTAGTGCGTTCCAGATCGGCCATCTTCTTTTCCAGTTTGCGGAACAGAGCCTCGTTATACTCCCTTAGCAGTTCCCCCCCGTTACCGGATGGCTCAACGTAGCGGCCTGTTTCTTCGGGTCGGGAAGTGGCAAGAACAGTACGGATGATGTCCATCAGGGCATCCGGCTCCTGGGGTTTGATGACAAAACGGTCTGCCCCCAGGCTCAGGGCCAGCTCCTCGTCTTTTTTCTCGGTAAAGGTGGCTGTATAGAATATGAAAGGTATCTGTTTCAGGCGGTCGTCGCTCCTCCACTCCCGGCAGAGGGCATAGCCGTCCATTACCGGCATCAGGATGTCTGAAAGTATCAGGTCGGGCGGTATCTCACGGGCCATTTGAAGCGCTTCGGCGCCATTGATGGCGGATCGCACCTCGTACCCGTTTCCCTTGAGCAGCACCTCAAGGAAATACAAATTCTCGGCAATATCGTCGACTATCAGTACACGTTGCATGATTTTTGTCCTTACTCTTCCCGACCGGGAAGGTGCTGCTCAACCTGCTGCATGAATGTATCCGGATTGATCGGCTTTTCTATATAGCCGTTGCATCCTGCCGCAATAGCCTTGTCCCTGTCTCCCGCCATGGCGTAGGAGGTGACCGCCACGATCGGGATACCGGCAAGATCAGGGTTGGTGCGGAGCTGTCTGGCTACGGCATAGCCATCCATGAGTGGCAGCTGGATATCAAGCAGGATCAGGTCAGGATTTACCGTGGCAGCGCTGTCGATTCCCTGCTGGCCATCCATCGCGGCAAAAACCTGATAGCCGTGCTTCTCCAGGATGAAGGTGACCAGATAGAGGTTCTGCTCGTTATCCTCTATATACAATATCTTTCTTTTCATGCCGGATTCCTTTCATGTGGAATGGTTGCGTTAGTTTTCCCGGATATCATTTCAATTCGGATAACTACGCGAATATAAGCTTTGGTTTCATTCATTGGAATAAATATCATATTGATTAAGGGGGGCCTGTTGACCCGGACAGGCTAATCGACATACTGACTTGCAATTTCCCTAAACTGATCCTGGATCTGAATAAAGGCATCCACGATATCGGGATCAAAATGAGTCCCCTTGCCGTCGATTATGATCTGCACGACCTTTTCATGTGGTAGCGCCTCCCGGTACACCCGCCGGCTTATCAGCGCATCATAGACATCGGCCACGGCCATAAGTCGCGCGTACACCGGAATTTTGTCGCCGGACAACCCCTCGGGATATCCGCTGCCGTCCCATTTCTCCTGATGACAGAGCGTTATACCCTTTGCGATACTCAAAAAATCCAGGCTGGCCCCGAGTGACTGCTCGGCGTGTTCTATGGCGTCACATCCGATCGTGGTGTGGGTCTTCATAATTTCAAAATCTTCCGGTTCCAGCCGCCCGGGTTTGAGCAGGATGCGATCAGGAATGCCCACCTTGCCGATATCATGCAGGGGCGCCGACTTGTAGAGCAGGGCAATCGTACTATCCGCAAGATACGCTTCGAAACGAGGATTATTCTTCAAGCGTTCTGCAAGTATTTTAACGTAAAGCTGGGTCCTGCGCAGGTGATTACCGGTGTCCTTGTCGCGGGTTTCGGCAAGGGAAGCCAGGGCCAATATGGTTACTTCCTGGAGTGCCCGCACCTCTTCGGTACGCCGGTTTACTTCCTGTTCCAGAAAGGCATTCTTGTCCCGCAAAAAATCAGCGGCGGCTTTCAGCTCAAGGTGGTTCTTCACACGTGCCATTACGATGGGCGGGCTGATCGGTTTGGTGATGTAATCAACTGCGCCCAACTCCAATCCATACTTTTCATCTTCGACATCTGTCCGAGCGGTCAGGAAAATGACCGGAATGTCACGCGTAGCAGCATCCGACTTGAGCTGCCGACAGACTTCGTAGCCATCCATGGCGGGCATCATGATATCAAGCAGGATCAGGTCCGGCGGGGTCTCCGAGCGGGCAATCCTGAGCGCCTTTTCGCCGTTGTTGGCCACTTTGACCATGTAGTAGTCCTTGAGTATGGTGCCCAACAGCGACAGATTGTCAGGGATGTCGTCAACCACCAGCACGGTGGGCTTTGAGGTGAAAGTGCCTCTGCTGTTCATCTGACAACCCGCATTATGCCACATGCCAATTTCCTAGCCCTGATAAACAGGATAAGTGCGTTAACGAAGCTATTTTCTGCCTGAAAATAGCAGAAAATAGCTTCTAGCTTACTAACCATGGTAACCAGTCTTTCCGGATGCGATTTCAAGCTCGGCAAGGGCCGTTTCGAAATCGAAACGTCTGATTGCTCCCTCAATACTGAAAATGTCCTGCGGGAACACTTCTTTTAACAATTCCCGGTTGGCGTCAAAATAATCAACGGCAGAAATGTCGTCTCCCCGCAATAATCCGGCGAGCCTTCTGGTGACCGCTTCAACTCTTCCCCGGTCAACCTTGATTGATGCAGAATCCTGCAACGGCGATGTTATATTTATCGGTCCGGCAGCGCATTTCTCAACTGCAGCTGCTTTAGCCGGCTTCTCAACAGGAACCGGGGTGGAATCATGATTGCACGGTTGATCATCACAGGAACCGGCCGGCACTGTGAACCAGAAAGTGGTGCCGGCACCATGTTCACTTCTGACACCGATTTCGCCACCCATAAGCTCGGCCAATCGTTTGCAGATTGACAGCCCCAGGCCGGTGCCCTCGTATTTGCGGCTCAGGCCGTTGTCAATTTGATGGAACGGCATGAACAAACGTTCCAGGTCAGCATCTTTTATACCTATGCCGGTGTCGGTTACACAGATCAGGTACTCTTCTCCTTCACGTACACAACTGACGCGAATAGTTCCCTGCTCTGTAAATTTTACCGCGTTACTGAGTAGATTGAGTAAGACCTGCTCCATCCGGCGCATATCTACACAGGCAGTGCCCACATCTCCAGTTACTTCGAGGGTAAGGTCGAGTCCTTTTTTCTCTGCCAGGGGACGCATGCTCTGGACAACCCTGGAAATTGAATCATTCAGTTCGAATGTTTCGGGGTTCAGGGAGAGTTGCCCCGCTTCGATCTTGGATAAATCCAGAATATCGCTGATCAGTGAAAGCAGGTGATTTGCGCTGTTGCGTACCATGCTGAGTTGTTTTGATTGTTCCTCATTGATTGGTCCTCCCAGTTGCTGCAGTAAAATACCTGTAAAGCCGATAATCGAGTTGAGGGGTGTGCGCAGTTCATGGGACATGGTCGCCAGAAAGGCCGATTTGATTCGGTCTGCGGCCTCGGCGTGCTCTTTGGCAACGGCGAGATCTTCCAGTGCAGCGTGCAGTTTCAGGTTTGTTTCCTTAAGCGTGATAGTACGTTCATCAATACGCTGTTCCATCTCTTGGTTAATCTGTTTCAGCTCTTTGGTACGTGCATTAACCTGGTGTTTTAGGACTCCTCCTCCTACCAGGCTAATTAATAAAGCAACGCCCAGGACAAGACCGGAAATCTGAAGCCATGCTGGCATCTTGAATTGCACATCTTCGGATGTCCAACGTTTCATAGCCGTATAGTATGCGGATTGAGGATCTTTTTTCAGCTCCGAAAGATGGCGGTCGATGATCTCCGGTAGTTGTCCGGATGCGGTTTTAGTAGCTGCAAAAAAGAAGGGGGCCGGGTCGAACATGACAGGGGTATCTTCAAGTCCTGACTTTCTGGCGTGCATCAATCCGTATAACCTGTTGGTGAGGCCGGCGTCGGCCTTTCCTGCAGCAATCATCTCGAATTCGGTTTTGTAATCCGGCACTGGAATGAGTGTGATTTTCAATCCAAAACTGTTGGTGAGTCTTGTAAAAGTTTCGAGTTGAATTGTATTTTCCATTGCTGCAATACGTTTTCCATTGAGGTCCAGGATAGACTGTATCCCGCTTCCTCTTGGAGCGTATACCTGGGACCAGACTGACATAACCGGAATCTTGTGAAAGGAATAAATCTTCTCGCGATCAGATGTGTAAGCCACATCCGGCATGAGATCTATTTCTCCTTTCGCCAGGCGATCCAATCCTTCCGCCCAGGTGCCGGATACATAGCGCAAATTCCAGCCTTCGATTTTAGCTATGTGCTCGATGATTTCGATGAAGATGCCTGAGGGCCTGCCGGATTCGTCGGTAAACACCTTGGGTGCATTTTGATAGACTCCGACTGATACTGTCCTGGCATCGGCGTTTGCAGTGCGGATTTCAGCAAAGCATGAAAAAGTCAACAAGGCGAACAGGACTGAATAAGAGCCAGTAATCCTGGAGAAGATACGTGTCAGGAAAATGATGACAACAGGCATATATCTGATATTATTGAACATACTATGTTCTCTCGGTCAGGCGATATGAGTGGCGTTCATCGTGTAGATGACAACATCTACAAGCTGAAAAATTTCTTTTGAAAACTGACAAGCAAAGAATTCATGCATCTTTCCCGGATACCGGAAGTGAAAAGCCGAATGTGCTCCCTCTGCCGGAGGTGCTTTCGGCCTGAATGCTGCCACCCATCAATTCCACCAGTTTCTTGCAAATCGAGAGTCCCAGTCCGGTGCCCTCGTATTTCCGGCTCAGGCCGGTATCAACCTGGTGGAACGGTTTGAACAGTCGGGCAAGATCGCCTTCCTTGATGCCGATGCCGGTGTCGGTTACCCTGGTAACATAATACTCCGCTTCACGTGCGCAGCGAATCGTTATGCTGCCTTGATCGGTGAACTTAACCGCATTGCTGAGCAGGTTGAGAAGGACCTGTTCCGTCCGGCGAACATCGCTTGTGATCGTACCCACATCTGACGCCACCTCTACGTTCAGGTCCAGGCCTTTTTGCTCGGCCAGCGGGCGTACGCTCTGTACGATCTTGGCGATCGACTCCTGCAGGTTGAACGGTTCCATTGCCACTTTCAGCTGTCCTGCCTCGATCTTGGATATATCCAGAATGTCGCTGATCAGGGAAAGCAGGTGATTGGCGCTTTTGCGGACCATACCGAGCTGCTTGGCCTGCTCTTCGTTGATCGCCCCCCCCAGGCCCTGCAGCAGGATGCCGGTAAAGCCGATGATCGAGTTGAGCGGGGTGCGCAGTTCATGGGACATGGTCGCCAGAAAGGCCGATTTGAGCTGGTCGGCTGTTTCGGCACGCTCCTTGGCTTCCTGGAGTTCCAGGGTCCTCTCGGCAACGCGTTGTTCCAGGCGCCGGTTGTTATCGATAAGTTCAGCATTCTGGAATTCTATTGTCTCCAGCATCACGTTGAAGGCCTTGACCAGTACCCCGATATCATCATCACTCTCCTGTTCCACCCGTACCGAATAATCCTTCTGCTCGCTGATGTGCTGGGCAGTCTTTGTAAGGTTTGTGATCGGTTCCGATACGATCTGCTGCAGGCGCGATGACAGGATGAAAGCTGCCATGCATGAACCCAGTATGATCAGGCCGGTGGATACAAGATAGTTCTTCCAGACCGTGTCAAGTTCAGTGAGGCTGGCTTGCACACATACGGCGCCGATCCGCTTTCCTTCAAAGATCATCGGTTCAAAGACAACCAGGCGACGGGATTCGAATCGATGCAGCTTTTCATACACAGGAGACGGAAATGTCTCTGCCTGGTTGCCGGCAGCGTTATAGGTCGCAAAAACAGAACCGTTTTCCGTGTAGATCCGGGCACCGGTGACCGATGGTTTGACCCGCAGTGAAGCCAGGTTTTCACGCGCAAGTCCCGGATCATCGAACAGCAGGGCGGCGTTGGTCCGTTCAGCAATCAGCATCGACAATGCCGAAAGATCCTGCACCATGTTCTGCTTGACCCGGTAGCGGTCGAACACTGTGAATGCGGTGCCGGCCACCAGCAGACCGATGATCGAGGCTGCCATAGAGATAACCACCAGCTTCTTTTTTATCGGCAGCTTTTTAATAGCCGCAAGATTGATCAGCTGTCCTTTCATTGAACAACCCTCGCTATTTCCAGCAGTTTGGCGCTTACCTTCAGGCCTGCCTGGCGAACAGTCCGTTGGTTTATCTCGATCTTGACCCGGTCTCTCTCAGTGATAAAACTGATCATGCCTCCCCGTTTTGCAAACTGGGGGATGTCGCTGACCGTCAGAACCCTTGTTCCCTGGAGACGCTGCAGAATACTTGGAATCTGGGACTCCTCGGAGCGGCTTATGAACAGCAGATGGCAGGAAGGTATTGAGTTTGAATCTTTCACCCGTATGATCCTGAGCGGCCGTCCCTTGACCTCCCTGTTGGAGAGCTCTCCAAGCATGGTGCGTATCGGATCGCTCCCGATCACACAGATACTGATAGGTTCGCTGTCATCATCCGGCCAATCTATAAACTTGGTGAAATTATAAATATAGGCGACTTTAACCTTGGTTTCCAGGTCGCCGGCCATTGCCGGTCGTACCTGAATGATTGACGACGCAAAGCAGATGACCAAAAGTACAAAAGCACTCCTGGCCAATGTCAATCTGATCGCGGTTTTCCCCATGAAGGCCCTCTTCAAAACGTCAGCTCCAGGCTACAGAATGCATTAAATCCGGGATCCCTGAACTGCCATGGCATCTCATAACGCCTGTCGAACACGTTGTTCAGATCAACTGCGGCATTCAGCGTGTACTCTGCGTTTTTGACGACATTCTTTTGCGCCCTGATGTTCAGCACCTGATACGGCCCGAATTTTCTGCGATTGCTCAATGACGTGCTGTCGTAATAGTCTCCCACCATATGCAGATAAGGCGATATTGAAATATCCAGCGGCAGTCGGGCGGTTATGCCCGCATTGGCAATGTAGTCGGGAACAAAAGGTATGTCGGCGTTGTTCTGGTCGCTGTCCAGAGTGTTTTCAACCCTGCTGGCCGTGTAGGTAAGGTTCGCAAACCAGCGTATCGCTTCGGCAAACTTGTGATCAATGTTCAGTTCAAAACCGTAGGAAAATGCATTTCCGGCGTTCATCGACCTGCTCTGGGAGGGGGTAGTGCTGATCACGTTTTCCACTATTGCATCATCGACCTGATTGAAGAACCCCCTGATGCCGATAATCATCGTATCCAGCGGTCGCAGATCCAGCCCGATATCGGATCCGATACCTTTTTCCGGTTTGAGGTCAAGGCTGGGGAGCTGTCCGTTCTGGCCGGCTACGCCGGCGCTTGCGGCGCTCAGGGTTCCCCCGAGCTGCTTTGCCGAGGGAGCAACAAAACTCGAAGCGGCATTGCCATAGAGTGCTATTCCGGGCGATCCATTGTAGCGGATACCGGTACTCCAGAGGAACGAATCCCAGGAATTATCCCGCTTTGTAGGTGCGACTCCGTTGAATTGATCATAGGAGTGGTTCGTATAATTGAAACGGCCGCCGACCCTGAATACCCATTTGTCCAGTACATATTTCTCCTGCAGGAAAATGCCGGTAGAGTAGGCGCTTACTTCAGTCCCGGTCTTCCTGATGCCGTTAATCTCGGAAAAGGTCTTGTATGATGCAACCTGGGAATCGGCTCCGAACGTCAAGAGACTGTTGCCGCCATGGCTGAAGTTGATGGTCAGGTCGGAGGGGAAGATGCTCTGTTCCACTCCGTCATGCTCGCGCAGCCCGAGATCCGCCGGAAAATTGTCTTCAGCCCAGCGGCGGTCGTAATTGCGATATCCGCTTTTCAGTTGAAGGTTGAGAGACCGCGTAATCTGGTTGGAGTAGGAGGCGTTGAAAGTGTCATAATTATGGGTGAAATCACGATTGGGTCGCCCTGAATCTCCGTTATGCAATGTATGGTGAGCAAATACAGACAGCTTGTGGTCATCACGGTCAAACAGATAGGCCAGTTTCGCGTACAGTTTTGTCTTTTGATATTCCGGGTTTTTGATGATGTTCAGCCATGAGTTTGATGTTCCGTAGTTGATATAGTCGGACTGCTCATAGCTCGCGCCGATGAAATAGTTGAGATTCTCTTTTCTGTCCTGGTGATACAGGCGCCCGCTAAGTGTGTTGTAACTTCCTCCTCCCAACATGACGCGGGTGGCGGGAGAGTCAATCCTGTCCTTGAGTATGAAGTTGGTAATACCGGCCAACGGAGTTTCGTTGCCGGCAAAATCCATGGTCAGGTAATTGGAGTACATGACCGAGGCCGGCCCTTTGTGAATCTCGACCTGACCAAAGGCCAAGGGATCAAGGCTCATGGCGTCGGCAAAAGAGTCAATCGGCAGACCGTCCAGCAGGTAGCCGTTATATTTCGGCCCCAGGCCGCCGAATGAGCCCCAGTTGGCGTCATTGCGGGATAGGGGGTTTACAAACTGTCCGGAGCTGTATTTGAGCAGTTCGGCGATGTTCCTGTTATGGGTGGTCTGCTGTTCGAATTCCTCAGGAAAATAGAGCTCCACTTTTTGTGTGACTGTCTCTTGGGACTGGCCAATCTTTGTATCGGTAATCACCAGGTCGGACAGCTTGTCCAGGCTCAGATCGTAGATATTGCGATCCAGGGCCAGGGCAGCACCGCATGTGTAAAAAAACGTAACAAGGCACACTGCCGTTCCGGACGTTTTCAAATACATGTAAATCCCTTTCTTTAAAAGGATGTGAGTCGTCTCGCAGTCATTGCGGCTGGTTTCCGGCTTGCGGCGGATTCAGCGGCAGACGGACTGTGAAGGTTGATCCCGCTCCGAGTTCGCTGGCAACCATGATTTCACCGCCATGCTTGCGGACTATCTCGGCCGAGATCGAAAGCCCCAGTCCGGTGCCCTTGCCGACTTCCTTGGTGGTGAAAAAAGCGTCAAAGATCCTGTTGAAGTTTTCGGCAGCTATGCCGCAGCCGGTATCGGATACGGATACGAAAGCGTTACTGTTATCGCACCAGGTGCGAACAACTATTTCTCCGGATTTTTCGCCCTTGGATTGAATGGCATGGGTGGCGTTGATCAGCAGATTCATGAAAACCTGGTTGACCTGCTGGATATTGCAGGAGACATTGGGGATTTCGCCGTATTCACGTTTCAGTTCAGCGGCGTATTTGATCTCGTTGAAGACGATGTTGATAGTGCTGTCCATACAGCCATTCAGGTCGGCCATCCCGATCGCGGTCGAGTCGGCGCGGGAGAATATCTTTAGATCCTGGACGATGCGTTTGACTCTGTCGATGCCTTCGTTGCTTTCATCAATGAGTACTTTGATGTCGTTTATCACATAGTCCAGTTTTAGAGAACGTCGCAATATCTGCGCCTGTTCCGGCAGCACGCCTCCGGAGCAGGCGCGCATTTCCCGCTCCAGTTCCTCGATGTAGCAATTATATTTTTCTATGTATTTTCCTAAAGTGATCATGTTGCTGCCGACAAACCCCATCGGGTTGTTGATCTCATGGGCGACTCCGGCAGCAAGCTGGCCGATGGTGGCCAGCTTGTCCTGCTGCATCAGTTGGGCCTGCATCTCGCGGAGCGAGTTTTCCGCAAGCTTGTAATCAGTGATATCCGTGACAACTCCGGTCCACAGAACCTCTCCGTTGGCAAGTTTTCGTGGCACTGATTCAAAGCGTACCCAGGTGACGTCCTGCCCCCTGACGAGGCGTCCCTCCCATTTGAAAGCGGTGAGCTCGGCAAGCGCCCTGATGTTGTTCTCGATGAAATCAGCCTGGTCATCCGGATAGACCATGTCGGGAACAATGCCGGGATTCTCCTTGAACAGCTGGGCATCAATTCCAAGTATCTCTCCAAAGCGATCACTTACCATGTCAACCGAGTAATTGGAGTCGATAGTTGCCCTCCAATCCGCCACGTCACTGTTGGTGGTGTTACTTACGCGCAGGCGATACATGCCTGCCGGTTGTGTGTCGACCAGATCCTTGTACAATGCTTTTTCCTGCAGCAACGCGTTCTCGAGCCTTTTACGTTCAGTCACGTCGCGAACAATATGCACCGCACCTGTCAGTAATCCATTGTCCGAAACGATAGGATCCACGGAAACTTCAAGCCAGCGGTCGTTATGCATGACGGTTGACGATTCCGAATGAAGTGAACGTTTAGCCTTATTCATCGGACAGTCGGCAATTGGAGCATCGGTGCCGTGAAACAGTTTCCAGCAGGGTTGACCTACGATGTCGCTAAAACCATGCTCCAGCAGAATGCCGGTGGCCCGGTTGCAGCGCAGGATCCGCTGGTCGGAATCGATCAGCGCGATGCTGTCGCTGATCGCATCGAAGGTGCTTTGCCATTCATGTCCGGCTCGTGAAATCCGCTCTTCCAGTTTGAGGCGGGCCGCGATCTTCCAGAGCCCTTCCATCATCAGCGTCAACTGCAGCACATCGGATTGATCATACGGCAGCGTTTTGTTGGCCACGCCGACCACGGCCACAATCCTGTCATTGTCGTATACAGGAATGCTCAGAAAGCGGGAGAGGGGTACATGCCCTTCAGGATATCCTTTTTTCATCGCAGATGAAGCGGGATAGTCATTGACCATGATTGCCCGTCTCTGCCGGACCACTTCACCCCAGAGGCCGGTATTGTCCAGATGGTAGACCTGCTGAGGCTCGGCAACTCTGCAGGCCGCCATGACTTCCTTTGACCAGGTGTTAAGAACGAACAAGCGTTCACTCTCATCGTAATGATAAATGTAGCCGATGGTGCTTTCGGTCAACGCGACTACCTTGTCAAGGGCAAAGTACAGCAAGTCCTGCACGTTCCCGGCATGGTACTGACTAACCTCCTGCATCAGCTCCAATCTTTCATAGCTGCGCTTGAGTTCGTTCTCAGCGGATTTCCGCTGGCTTATGTCGCTTACAACTGTTCTGAAGGCAGTCGTCTTGCCGGCTGTTTTAATGACCACAGAATCCAGCCTTACCCAGAACGGGGCATTTTTCTGCTTGCGTATCCTGAGCTCACACACGTCCGGTGTGCCCGTTTCCATCATTTGTTTTCGATGCTGATTCCAGGTGTCCAGGTCTTCCGAAAGGATGAAGCTGGACAGAGGCTTGTCAAGAAGCGATTCTCCCGCCGCTTCCAGCATGGTTGCAAAGGTAAGGTTGGCCTCCTGGATAAATCCGCTCTCGCTGATGGTTACGTATCCGACCGGTGCAAGATCGTACAGGTCCAGGTATCTGGCGCGGGCTGATTCCAGCTCCTGCCTGATACGGCAAAGCTCGGCGCTTTGCCGTTCATATTCAGTCTTCAAGACACTCATGTCCTGAACAGCTGGTTGTGGATCGGTCCTGTTCATAAGAGATTGTTCTCTTCCGGCGATGACATGATGGCATGGCTCAGCTTAATCATGATCCTCGTCTTCCGTAACCCGGTTGCGCCCCCTGCTCTTGCTGAGGTACATGTGCCTGTCGGCCCGGTCGACTATCGTTTCAACCGTATCTTCCGGTCGGGACATGGTCGCGCCGATGGAAACAGTGACATTCAGTTTGTCTTTACCTGCCATAATAAAGCTGTGTTCGATCAGGATGCGTATGCGTTCCGATACGGATTTGACAATTACCCTGCTTGCTCCGGGAAGTATGACGATGAATTCTTCTCCTCCCCAGCGCGCGACCGAATCCATTTTTCTCAGAGAAAACGAAATGGATCTGGCCACCATCACCAGCACATCGTCGCCGGTTTTATGTCCATACCGATCGTTGAAGTTTTTGAAGTGGTCAATGTCGATGAACAACACACCAAATGGGATATTATGGGTGTGCAGGTCGAAGATTCGCGTGGAGAGAGACATTTCTCCGTATCTGCGATTGCCTACAGCGGTGAGCTGATCCAGGTAGGCGTCCTGTTTCAGCCGTTCATATTCGTGCAATATCTGCAGGGAGTTGGAATTGTCGCTGAATATCTCCACCACTCCCAGGATCTGGCCATTGTCATCGCGAACCGGCGATGTCCTGACGGAAACCGGTACCCGATGCCCAAGTGCATGGTGCAGAAAGATGCTTGACTCGCGGGTTTTGCCGTCATGCATTGTGGCCGCCAGAGGACATCCCTCCAGGCACAGCTCCCGCCCGTTCTCGTCTATATGTCTCAGCAGGTTGTCCGAACAACATTTTCCGATAGTCTCGGATTTGTTATAGCCGGTAATGCGTTCGGCCGCGTTGTTCCAATAGGTAATACGCCTGTTGAGATCGACAAAATATACACCGTCAAACATGCTGTCCAACAGTTTTTCTGCGGATATCTGAATCATTCGGCAGTAACCTCATGTTTGATTTTACAACGACGTTTTCAATATATCATGATTTACGTAAAACTCATGCTGATACTGATCTAGGTTGACAATTTATACTGATTACCGAAAATCAGCCATATCGTCCTTTATAGGTGGTCCGCTTAACGGCAGCCTTACCTTGAAGGTGGTTCCCTGTCCCGGTTCGCTATCCACGGTGATATCACCGCCATGTTTGCGGATGATGTCGTAACTGATGGAGAGTCCCAGGCCGGTCCCTTTTCCAACTTCCTTTGTCGTGAAAAACGGCTCGAAAATGCGTTGCCGGATTTCAGCCGGTATGCCGCAACCGGTATCGGTTACCGACACATTGACGTCATTTCCATCACACCAGGTTCGAACAGTAATGCTTCCAGGCTTTCCTTCCATGGCATGGGAGGCATTTACCAGCAGATTCAGGAAAACCTGGTTCAGTTGTTGCGGGTAGCAGTGGATTTCGGGAATGTCGCCTAAATCCCTGTTGAGGTCAGCGACGTACTTGATTTCGTTCCAGGCGATGTTGATGGTCGTTTCCAGGGACTCGTTCAGGTTGATCAACGCCTTTTCGGTGTTATCAACCCGCGAGAAGCTTTTCAGGTCCTGCACTATGCGCCGTACCCGACCTGCGCCGTCCTGACTCTCGATGATCAGCTGGCGGGCGTCTTCCATGATATAGTCGATCTTTAGCCGTTTGCGGGTCTCCTTGAGCAGGTCGGCTCCGGGGGTGCCGGAGTATTCCGCCAGTGCATGATCGCCGGCGCTGATGAATTCCGACAGCCGCTCGATGTATTTGGTGAGCGTGGTGAGGTTACTGGATATGAATCCCATTGGATTATTTATTTCGTGGGCGACACCGGCCGCCAGTTGACCTATGGAGGCCATTTTCTCCTGCTGGAATATCTGCAGTTGGGCCTCCTTCAGTTCGGCATAGGCCTTCTCCAGTTCCATGCGACTCCGGGCAAGTTCAGCCTCATCTGCCTTACGAGCGGTAATATCCTCCTTGACCGCCAGGAACCCGGTAATGCCGCCGTTCTTGTCAAACAGTGGGGAAATGGAAGCAAATTCCCAGTAGAGTGACCCGTCCTTGCGTTTGTTGCGGAATTCGCCTCGCCATTCCTTTCCGGAGGAGATTGTCTTCCAAAGATTTGCATAGCCTTCCGCCGGCATCTCACCTGATTTGAGCACGCTCGGGTTATTGCCGATGGCCTCTTCGGCGGAGTAGCCGGTGCTCTGACAGAACTTGGGATTCACGTATTCGATTACACCATTGACATCTGTTATCACTATTGTTGCCGGGCTCTGTTCGATCGCGCGGGACATCTTCCTGATCTGTTCGTCCATCCGGCGCTGTTCGGTTATGTCAACAAAAGCGCCGACAACCCCGGCCAGTGTGCCATCGGAGTTTGAAAAGGGTGCCTTGCTGACGAGTATGTTCCGGATCATTCCATCAGATCGCACCAGTTGTGTCTCATATCGGTCGCTTCTGCCGGAATCTAGGATGTCATGCTCTTTCCGGCTGCTCACTTCGCCGTAGTTTTCAGACATGATATCCTGCAGGGTATGGCCGATGATTTCCGCGGTGGTCTTGCCGAAAAATGCCTTGAAAGCCGCGTTGCATCCCAGGTAGACACCGTTGGTGTCCTTGTAGTAGACCGGGTTGGGGATGGCGTCCATGACCTCCTGCAGAAAGAGATTGTGGGCGGTCGTCGAGTCCTCGGCCAGTTTCCTGTCGGTGATCTCCTCCAGCGTTTCTACTGCGGCAATGGTTTCATTGTTGCTGTTCTTGATCGGAGCTGCCTCAAAGAAGATGTAGCGCCTTTTTCCGCCCAGGTTCTCGTACCAGCCCTCTGCCCGAAGTGACCCTTCGATAAACAGTGAGGATGAATGGCTGGAATAAAGTTCACCGGCGCGCTCCAGGGTGTGATCTATTACCAGGTCGGCCAGAACCGGACGTTTTGACGGATAAAACGGAGACCACTGCTGCCTGGTGCCGATCATCTGGAAGGAACTCCTGCCGGTCAGTTTTGCTAACGCCCCGTTCCAGAAGATAATCTTGTGATTGCTGTCAATGACAAACATAGGCGCCGCGGCATTCTGGATGATACCGCTGAAGAAATCCTTCTCATCTTTTAGCAGCTGTTTCGTGTCATGAACTTCCTTCATCATTCTGTTGAAGGCGTCGGCCAGTCGTTCTGTCTCGTCGCCGGTATGCAGCTCGATCGGTTGCCATGCCTGAATATCCGAGCCGGCAGCGTCCACATGGGCCGTAAGCAGGCTTATCGGTTGCGTCAGCCGGCGGGTTACAAGCCAGACGATAACCAGCGACAGCATGGTGCCGCCGATTGATATCAACGTGGCGGTCAGTGCCAGTGTCTTCAGTGGATTGAAGGCTTGCTCGTAGGGGATGTTTACACCCAGTATCCAGCCGGTGTGGCCAACCTTCTTGAACGAGCTCAACATGCGCTGACCGCTGGAATTCATATTGTCCAGCGATCCTTCAAACCCGCGTAGAGCCTGATCTATACCCCGGTTAATTCCTTCGGGAATCGGTTCGAGAATCCGCCTGGCATCCGGATGCACCAGGATGGTTCGATCCTGAATAAGATACAGGTATCCCGACGCTCCGATTCTCTCGGCTGTCAGGCTGGTCAGGAACCCGCCGGCGCCAAGTGAATGATGACCCGCCAAAAGGCAGATTATCCGGTTGCTGCTGTCGCGAACAGGAACCGACATGGCTATCATCGGGGAGCGGGGCGCCTCGTTCAGGCGGAACGGGGTTGATATGACCGGATTGCCGGTGCGCAGGGATTCGCGAACGTAATCGCGTGAACTCAGGTTCTTTCCAACCAGTCCAGGGAATCCCATGCTTTCGGCAATGACCAGCCCATCGCTGCCAATTACCAGGAAACCCGCGTCGAATATCATTCTGGAGGGACTGGAATGGGCAAGAAAATGTCGCAGTTTGCGGGGGGCGGCAATGGAGCTGCTGTCAATATCGGCGGCTTCCAGCAACAGCTGGCGTTGTGCAAACTCGATACGTCCGTTCAGTTGCCCGGCAATTTCCGAAACCAGCACGAATTGCTGTTTGAAGATGCTTTCCTTGAGAAGAGTGTGAAAATATGTGAACAGGGTCGAGGAAACGCCGATAACCAGCAGTGAAACCGTGATGAAGGTGGTTATGGTCACCTTGGTTTTGATGCTTGTCTTCCGACCGTTAGGCTCCGGCTTCATGTCGCCTCCGATAGCTGTCGTACCCATGGTAATAATTGAGATAGGTTATACCATGTTTTTTTGTCAAAACTTACGCACAGTTATTGCCAGTCGTGTTTTATGCAAAAAAAATCCGACAACTGATAAACAGTTATCGGACTCATGGAAAGTGGCGCGCCCGGACCGATTCGAACGGCCGACAACCTGGTTCGAAGTAATAGTATAGTCCGTAATCTGCTTGTTTAAAAGTAGTTCTCCATGTTTCAATATCACTCCGCAACATATTGACAATACGAAGATTGTTGTCTATCATCTTTTTCAGAATGTCTTTTAGTGTTTCTCAAAATATCCCCGCTTGCCAAACAATAAACGGCAACAAAACGGCAACAAAAAAGGAGACCAGCGTGTCGGACATCCTTACAGACCTTTTCATACGAAACCTCAAGCCAGCGGAGAAGGAATATACCCGGCGGGAAAAAGGAGGTTTCGGCATTCGTGTTCATCCTAGCGGAAGAAAGACCTTTTTCTACCTCTATAGGGTTGATGGGCAACGCCGGTTCCTTAACCTGGGAGATTATCCGGCTACCAAGTTGAAGGACGCCCGCCATGATTACGAAGAGGCACGGACAAAGGTGAGGCTTCTGAAACATGGTCGCGATGAAGGAAGCGACCCTCTAGAACATCGGAAGTCTAAGAAGGATGATCGGGAAGAGCGGCGTAAGGCCCCGACCATGTCCGAACTTGTGACTGAATATATTGATCGCCATGCTAAACGATTTAAGCGATCATGGCAAGAGGATGAACGCATCCTTAACCGCGAGGTCGTACCTGCCTGGGGGAACCGCAAAGCCGCCGACATTAAAAAACGAGATGTAATACACCTCATTGATGGGATCGTTGATCGGGGTTCCCCGGCCATGGCGAACAATTCTTTCCAGATAATTCGTAAAATGTTTAACTACGCCGTGGAAAAGGACATTCTCCCTTATACGCCATGCGCCGGCATCAAACTACCTTCTCCCAAGATCGCTCGGGATCGGGTGCTGAACGCCGTTGAGATCAAGACCCTGTGGAACAGCCTGGACAATGCCGCCATATCGGACAAAATAAAACGGGCATTAAAGCTAATACTGCTTACGGCGCAGCGTCCCGGAGAAGTTATCGGCATGCATGCCAGCGAAATTGACGGCAATTGGTGGACTATTCCCGTCGAGAGATCGAAAAACAAAAAAACACAGCGAGTCTATCTGACCGTCACGGCTCTTGAGTTGATAGGCCCTGTTGATAATGACATGGGTTTTGTGTTTCCATGTCCTCACAAGGCGAAAGAAAAGTCTATTGATCCGCATGCTCTGGCAATCGCCGTTCATCGTAACATTGCATGGCCGATTACCGATAAAAATGGCAAGCAGCTTTATGGAAAAGACGGCAAACCGGCTACGGAAAACAGGTTAGAGGTAGACCAGTTTACCCCTCATGATTTGCGGCGAACAGTGGCGACTTTCATGGCAGAAATGGGAGAGATGGATGAAGTCATTGACGCCATTCTGAATCACTCCAAGCAGGGAGTAATTAAAGTCTATAACCAATACCGTTACGACAAAGAGAAACAAGCAGCTCTTGAATCGTGGGAGAGGAAACTGCAAAGCATACTCACGATCAGCAAAAGCTCGGAGAAGGCTTAACAACAGGTGTCAGCTTCCCAAGCTGAAGGTCGCGGGTTCGAATCCCGTTTCCCGCTCCAAAAAAATCAAGGACTTAGCCGATACCGGTTAAGTCCTTTTTTGTTGCTTTTGGTGTTTTGTTTCCGTTTTTGTTTCCGTTTGGCGGTGAAAATTCGAGAAACACAATGCGACATTTAGCAAACTGGTGCGACACCCAAACTATTTTGTTGTCAGCAGGTACTGCCAACCTCTTCACTCCAGGATGCTGTCCAATACGCTACCACTATCGTTTTGCGGCGCAAATGCCGAATGAGTCTTTGCGATTGTTCTTTCAGGCGGTGTTTCAATGCAAGGTTTAACATGCTGTGAAGGAATTGTTGCTTGGGTGGGTTCTGTTGCCGTATTTCCATCCATGAGAGAAAGAACCTGTGCTCCTTTCTCTGTTAAGAGGAAATACTTCAGTGCCTCATGGGTGAAAGCCGCCTGCTTTCTGTTTTTCCGTAATCGATCAAATGCATCGATGATCGCCGGGTCATAGGTGCAAAGTTTAATGGAGTATTGGGGCACATTACACCCCCTTACCAAAGACGAGTGTCTGAAATCCCCTGGCATTGGCGTATTCAGGTTCGGGCAGCACAACAACTTCAATGTTTCTTGCCGGCAATCCGTTTTTCAATAAGGCAGCCCCTCCACCGAATAAAAGAACTCGATCAAAATCCGCGTGCATACCGACATGCGCCTGCAGCTCCCCCTGAATGTCCCTTATAATATGCTCAATGTACGCAACGCCGGCTTCCTGGATCTCTCGCGTAACATCGTGACGTTCAAAACCGTATTGCAAATATCCCTTCTCTATCAGGAATGCTATTTCGACCGGTGTGAAAGTTCCAGAAGGGGCTAGGTCTTTGATGCGAGGAAGGAGGAAACTGGTAGCCATCTGGTGTACGCCTCGCTTGTTGAGGGTCTTGCCATGGATGATCTGCTTCCGTTGCGGTGAGAACAGAGTAAAGATTATAGTGTTAAATCCGATGTCGATGCCGAGAACATTCCCATTTGGCCGTTCCGGCAGGCCGTCCAGATAGTCCCTGAGTCCTCCAAGTCCCTGTGGGAATACAGCAACATCCTTGATAGATCCTCCGGTCAGTGATTTTGCCAATGCAGGAACCGCTCCCCCGGGCTTATGCTGTTCCTGCCAATAGGAATACGGTAGTCCGACGGCAAGTATAATATCACCTTCTGTATCAGCCTGCTTTTGGCACTGTTCGACAAATACCGGATAATAACGAACCAGCTCTTCCATCGTTTTCAGATAGGAAGAGCCGGAAGACATCAGGGAATCCTCCCCGACCAGAAGATTGTCACCGTTGTAACTGAACGCGGAGATAATCCTCCCTTTACGCTCTCCATAGATCCACTTTGCCGACGAAAACCCGAGATCACACACCAGCACATTCATATCAACCCCCAGATAGTAGTGTGAGGCATTCACGCCTCCATACTAAATATCTATAGAGGGGGCAGGTTACGGTGGCGAAAGTGGTGACTAAAATGGCTGCTTATTGGCTACCTTTCTATTATGCCGCATCTATGGATGCTAATAGGAAGCCGAATAAGAGCCAAAAAATTGAAGGTGGCGAAAATGCCACCATCAAAGAACCATTCTTTCTGTTACCTGATTATCTACGAGTCGTTCCAGCCTCAAGATGTATTCATGCAATCTGTACGCTGACTTCAAAGCGTAAAAGGCATCATCCCAGTCTTTTCCATGGGCTTCAATGCTTGGGCATTCAGGGACGGAGGCAATAAACGTTTTACGTTCGATATTCCAGTCGATTTTCAATGAATCCGGATGAGAACGAAGTCGTTTCTTCTTTTCCTTTTTGATCATCTTGCCGTCATACATGCTAAGGAATACGTCTGGAAAGTCTCGTTTCAATGCAGAATGAGCTGCACTTTCATTTTCTTTTTCAGGAGCAGATTTCAAATTCGCCGCCGTTGCCGCAGGGTCGATCTTCCAACCGAGACACCATCGGCCAAAGGAAAAACCCTTCGCCCGAAGTGCTTTCGTCAGTTTGAGGTCAATATCGTATTGACGGCGGTATTCGCTTCTTTCCATTGCTGGAATATGCCCTGTGTCACGCAACAAACTGTGGACGGATTCGACACTGGTCTTCCTGAGCGCTCGGGTGATCTCCACTACACTGTACCCGTGAGAATACGCCTCAACGATTCGTCTGTTGAGTATCTCTTCCAAATCTTCAATCTTCATTAATTGCTCCTCGATGTAATACAAACTTTTCTACAAAGACTTTCCTTAGAAAAGTTTGTTATTTGGATTTTTTGACAGATTTATCATGCTGCTTATTGACTGTTTTCCGTTCAAGAGCCGACAGGGCCAGGTACTGTCTTCTGTAATCTCCCCTCGTATTTCGCAGCATGTTGTAGGCAATCTGACGGATTCGCTTGATCTTGAATTCCGGATAATTGATGTGAAAATGGTCGCGCAGTCGTACTGAAACTTCATGGACTGACACCCGTGATTTCTTCTTATGCTCGTTGGGGAGATAGGAGTTCAGTATGTAGCGCTCTATCTTGCCGAAATTTGGGAAAGCGAGCATCAGCGCCCTCTTGTTGGGCTTGAACGACATGTTCATCTGAGCCACGTACCATTCGTCCGACCATAACTGAGAAAGTACGGACAAGGCATGTTGATCTTCCTCATTCAAAGGCTCAGACAACAGACCTTCATCAACCATCCGTTTCAGCGCTTTCAGTGATACGGGGCTGAATTTTGTTGCTGCCTCCTCGACATTCATTTGTGGCCTCCTGTGCTATTTGATGAATTAAACCTCGTCAGACATGACAAGCGTTGGGGATCAATGGTACCGTTGCCTACATGAGTCTTTATCCGCTCCAGTGCTCTTTTGAGGATGTCGCGAACGTTCGAGACTACACAGCCTAGCTCTTCGGCAATTTCGTAGTTGGATAGCTTTCCTTCCATCCGGATTCCGAGAGACAGTGAGAGCACCTGTCGCTCCTTTTCGGTAAGAAGATGACAGATTGAGTTGTAAATCGCCTCAGTATCGGGTTGCTTTGATTTGCCTTTCGAGCGTATGTCGGATATTGCCGTGAGATCCTCGGTACACAGATGGGAGGGGATTGAGTTTGACCCATGGGTCAGTATGTCCGGCGAAGGAGTGATAACACTTATCTGGCTGCGGAATACCTTCCAGAAGGCAGCCTCGAAGTGAAGGTTCTTCTGTTTGCTCCGCATTGCCGCAATCATTGCAGCTTCAAATGCTTCCTGCATGTAGTCACATTCTTCATAAGGTGAGAAATTGCGATATTTGGCGATATAGCCTTTGATTGCTTTCTCATGGTCCTTTACCCATGCCGCCGCTTGCTGAAAGTCCATTTAGGAACCCTCCAGATAAAAAAAGCCGGTCACGGAGTTGTGCTCCGATGACCGGCTTTGCTAGTACCCAATGCTTTGGGCCTGGCCGTGCCAGAATGAATGATTCGATTCAGCAATCCGGGACGGCTATTTGCCGCATCCGGACGCAACACCGCCCAGTTGGTGTGACTTATTCAGTGGGAAATGGAATCAGCGGTTACTTCAATTTGATGCCAAGACATGCTGCAATACGGATGATGTCCTGTTTCGATGCTGATTTGCGCAGATGATCCTCGACTCTCCTGCGGATCTTTACGATATCCATCTCCGGCATGATTCGTGTTCCACACACCTGAATTGAACCGTCCTCAGTCAGTGATACCGCGCCGACTGTGCTTGCCTGCTCAATGACGATGATATTTGGAATCCCTTTTACGAGAACGAATGAGCCTTCCGAAAAGGCAACGGTCTGGCCTGATCGGCGCAGATACGAAACCACGGTTTTCATTGCTTCATCCGGAAACGGGCAGTTCATCGATATTCCTTCCTGTCAATCCGACGCCTCTTATTGGTTAAAAATTGGTTAAAAGAAGGTTAGCGGGGTGTTGATAACCTCTTAACCAATTGAATGTTTTCTGTAATCTGATCAATGGCGGTCGGCCATAGGTCATGAGTCCGGTCGGTCTTAAGTCAATATTCAGGTCGGCCATAAGTCAGTACCGGTCGGCCAAAGGTCAATAGTGAGTCGGTCAAAGGTCAATGCTCGGTCGGTCATGGGTCAATACCTACGGGTAACCACAACAAGCTCATTCTTAAATTCCCATGCTTCCAGAAAACCAACTTCCCTGAGAAGTTCGAGAGCCTTCTTCAACTCTGCCTTGAAGTGTTTTGCTTTCATGCCGGAACCGCACAGCTTCAATAGTGTTTCAATCTTGACCGGATACGGTTTGCGGTGGCTGGCCCAGTAACCGAACAACTTGGAAGCGATTCCATCCGGCAATGAACGCCTGGTTTCCCAGGTCACACGGGTCAGAAACTCCTCGTCGAACAGCAACTGCATTTCCTTGCCGACCCAGACCTGCCACCGTGAGAGATTTTCATTCTGGTCATTTTTGGACATGAACTTCTGGATCAGCGAGACGCTGATGAAGCAATGCAGTCGTTTTGACTGGATACGAAGTGCCGTGGCCTGCATGCGACTCAGGCAGGTCCTCAGTCGTTCATAATTCTGACCCTTGATTGGCCACCCGAGTGCTTTGATGAATGAATACGGAGTGAACTCAACGCATTCTCCCAAAGGGAGTTTCTTGATCAGATGCATAAGGTGCATCCAGACAAGCTCATCATCTTGGCGCAACTCCTCGCCGCGATAGATCACCTGACCATCACCTATCACGGCAATTTCAACTTCTTTCATAAACACGCGGGGAAGGTTCCTGTTACGACAGTTGAAAAGTGCTGAACGGAGGATCTCGTTCGGCATTGCCCTCTGACCGTCAGGCCATTCTGGAAGATACTTGGGTCTTGATGCGAGACTAGCCAATATCTCCTCGAATGAATCGGGCACACAGGAGTATTTGGAGTCTGTAAACAGCTGCGGTTGTTGTAAGAGGTCATGCAACCGAGACTCCCTGTATCTGCACGATTTGTTGAGCTTGTGATCGCTTATTCACCTTTTCTTGCCTCAAGCCACGATTCAAGATCCTCACGCTTCCACCGCTTGCACCCCATCAGGACGACCGGTTTCGGAAAATTCTGATATCTCAGCATTCTCCAGAGTGTTGCTCGCGATACGTTCATGATCTCCATCAGGTCACGCTGCCTCAAAAGAGCTTCCATTGCCTTTCCTCCGTTCTTGATGTTTCTCCTTGTTGAATAAATCTATAAGGGGGGCAGGTAGCTCATGCTGTTTTGCAGTAAAAAATCTGTAACATCCCAATATAACGAGCATAAAAAATATTCAGGTGCGGCACCCTTCCAAGGTTAATCTTTTTTGCCAGGTTGGCCCCCTTGCCATTGAGCAGGTTCGACATGACCGCGTGGACTACTTCCGACTTGTCAAGGTGAACAATTGTTTCCGCGTTCGTAAGTTTGCCTGCCGTTTCATGCCGATTCCAATGCACTTCAAGACGCTTTTCCGTGGCCTGTTCACACTGGTCAACCTGCCCCCCCTATAGATTATTTCTATGAACAACTCGTTCAGGAGGTCCTATGACAGCGAAAACATGGAGCATCGCCACTCTTGTCCTGCTCGTCCCTTTGGCAAGCCATGCCACTGACATTCGACAGCGGCCATTCAGCTATTCACTCGAAGCAGTGGTTGCAAAGGCAGATGACCAATTTGTGGTCTGCTCAGACTGTCCAGATAATCAGCTCTCCAAGATGCCTATGATTCCAAAACTGGCTCTACGCATGACAACGCCTCTCAACACGGAAGTTCCTGCTACTCGTGAAGTGCAACAAGTTCAGAGCACTAAAGCTCAAGCCGCCGTTAACCAGGTTCGAAACGTTCCCGTTCAGTTTGGTTTCGACAGCGCAAAGTTGTCACGGCCTGAACGCGAGAAGCTCAACGGGCTACTGGCAAATTTGCCGAGAAGCAGCACGTTCGATCTGACGGGATTTACGTGCACGATTGGCAGAAGTGACTACAACGAGGGGTTGTCGATCAGGAGGGCGAATCATGTAGCCGAAATATTTAAGGTTAATGGCTTAAATGTGGGGACTGTGGAAGGAAAAGGCAAGTGCTGCCCCGTTGCCATCGAAAAGCGCCTTAACCGGAGGGTAGAAATTATGGAGCATCGAAAGGAGGAGAAGTGAAGCTGATAAATAACAGGCAAATTACGGTTGGCGGATTGATGCTGCTTATCGTTGCAGCGGCAGGGTTTTCGATGGCGAATGATGAGGTGAGAACCGAGAAAGAGAATCTGATGAAGAGTTTTCCAAATCTTCGAGTTGATGGCTTCAGAGAGTCACCGTTCAAAGGCCTGTATGAGATCACTGCAGGCGAACAGGTATTTTACTTCAGCCCGGAAGGCTACCTCTTCTTTGGTGAAATCTGGACCAAGGACGGCAAAAACCTGACAGCCGAAATGCGGGAGAAGGTTGTATCGGAGCGCTTAAAGAATCTCCCTCTGGACAAAGCTCTGAAAATAGGCAGCGGCCCCAATAAAGTCATCGAGTTCACTGATCCCGACTGCCCCTATTGCCGCAAGGTCGACAATTTCCTCTCAAAGCGGACCGACGTGACCCGTTACGTCTATTTCGTCCCCTTACGCAAAATTCACCCCGACGCAGAGAAAAAGGCCCGCTACATCCTGTCACAAGCTGACAGGGACAAAGCATTCCATGAAGTATTCGAGGGATCTCTGGACGGGAAACCGCTCTCCATTGCCGATGGTACCCAACAACAGCAATTGGAGGAAATGGAGAAGGTTGCGGCAGGGCTTGGTGTACGAGGGACACCGGCACTCTGGATCGAAGGTGCTCACGTGAATGGTGCAGACATCCAACGGATAACCGGGTTGCTGGACAAGGGAAAGGAGGTGAGTAAACCGGAATCGCAATGAAATAACACTTGCAGCACACCGTCTGACCATCACACCAACAGCATAAAGGAGAAATGAATGCACAAAAGGAAAATGCTTCTGATGGCCGTCGTTGCGATGATCGTGACACTGGCGGCATCCCAGGCCATGGCCCTCGTTGCCCCAGTTGCCGGATCATTCGGATTCGAGGCCTACGACTTCTTCATCAACAACATACTTAAGGGACCATTCGGCGCCATCGCCGGTGTCCTGTCGATCATCGCCGGCGTAGTCGTCATGATTCAGCAGAAAATGGTCCCGGCAGTCCTCTGCATTCTGGGAGGTGTACTTGTCATCAACTCGGACAAGATTGTCACCTCTCTCGGAATGATCATCTGACCACAATCGGGGGGGCACTTGCCCCCCTGACATCCTACAGTCCTATGGAGATAGCACGTGATCCGGAAATTCCCTCAATACCTGACTCAGCCTTTCCAGGTTCTCTGGTTCGAGCCGGATGACCTGGCAATTATGACGGCGAGTTTTATCCTCGCCCAGCAGTTCGGGGGATATTTCTGGCTAGTGATGATCATCGTGCCGTGGGCGTATAGCCGCTTCAAGCGGCAGTATCCTCGTGGTTTCCTGCGTCATATCCTCTACTTCATCGGTCTGGCCCCGATGAAGGGATATCCGCAGTTCTTTGAAAGAGATTTCCTGGAATGACCAGTACAGAGGGAGTTAAGAAGTGAACCTCGATATATTCTTGCAGAAAAGTTCCAACATATTCGCCGAAAACCGCCTGCTCAAGTTCGTAGTCGTGGCACTCGGTATCGCCGTCGTCATCAATACCGCCGGATTGTTCATGGCACTGAACAGCCAGCGGGTAATCCTCGTCCCGCCGACCATCAATTCAAAGATTTCGGTGTCAGGCGACAAGGCCTCGGATGAATATCTGAAGGAATTCACCCGTTATATCCTGAATCTTGCGCTTACATATAACCCCGTCAATGCCAGGTCGCAGTTCAGTGAGCTGCTGGCCGTCTACGATCCCGCTGAGTTCCAGGCATCCCGGAAAGAGCTGTACGAGCTGGCGGATAAAATCGAAAACACCAAGGCGTCAAGCGCCTTTTACATTCATTCGATCATCAACGACACCGAAAAACGGCGACTGGAAGTCACCGGCACCAAGAAGACCTACATGGTGGACCAGAAGGCGGAGGATGTACTGAAGGTCTACATCATCGAATACCGCTTCGATAACGGAAAATTCATCCTGGTGCGGCTGTATGAGAAGCCGGCACTGGGCGAGAAAAAGGGGGCTTGATGCGCACGTTTGCTTTATTGGCAGCACTGCTGGTGCCGACATTGGTGCACGCAACGGAACCGGCCAGTCTCCAGAAACAAAAGGCCACAGCGATTGAACAGAGTGCCGAGAAACCAGCCGACGGAGAATTTCCCACCGTCGTCCTTCCGGAAGCAACCACGAGTATCAGGCTGTCGAGTTCGGACATGAATCGTATTTCCTGCCCGTCTGACATCCGCGAGGCCCTGACCTCTACCGAAAAGGGACTCACCATCAAAATCACCGGCAAGGACGCTTTCGTGAAGTTCAAGGTGACCAAGAAGGGCGACAAGTTCTCCTATTCGACAACTCCGACCGAGCTGTATGTGGTCTGTAGCGAGGATACCTTCAGCATGATCGCCTTTCCGCAAAGAATCCCATCCCAGACGATACGCCTGACTTCTGGCAAGGAGAGAAAGATCAAGGACAATTTATCCCTCTATGCGGGACTGCCATTCGAGAAGAAGGTTCTTAAGGCCATCAAGGACGTTTTCACCGAGAACTTACCGGACTCCTACAGCATCAGCAGAAAGGAGAAGCGTATTACCTCCTTCCGGGAAATTCTTCTGACTCTCAAGCGGACCGTGGATATCGAAGGTGAAGGCCTTCGGATCAAGGAGTACGAAGCGACCCTGCGTGGCGAAGTTCCCGAGTTCAAGATGAACGAGAAGATGTTCCTGAGAACGGAGTTGGCGGAGAACCCAATAGCAATCTCACTTGAACGCCATGTCCTGCGCTCGGGTGACAGCTCGCGTGTGTTCGTAGTGGAGCAGCGGGCAGAGAAGCTTGAGTCCCGAAAGTTGATCGGGGAACTGCCGGTTATGGATGGTGCCAAAGCCGGGCAGCCTACGAAACAGACGGTAAAGGCCAAGACACAGGCACCAGAAGCGGATCAGGAGGCAGACGATGAAAAATAGGCTGCTCTCCTACTGGAACAACCTGAGTGGAAACCAGCGTCGCAAGGTTGTCTGGGGTGGTGCCGCGTTTGCTTTCCTTGCGGTTTTCTTTTTCGGAAACATGGCTATGAATCGTGGGAAAAACCAGCAGCCCGCAAAAAGTGCAAAGCAGACAACGCTGGATATCGAGCCAAAGCTCCTGGAAAAATCCCAGTTCCTCGAAAGTCAGAAAGAGATCTCCAAGCGCGATGACAAGGTTGCCGAACTTCAGAAGAAGCTTGACGAAATTACCCGTGAGAAGAGTGGACAAGTCGCAGTCCAGCCACAGTTGCAGGTAGGGGCAGCGGCAACAGCCCAGGTTGACCCTCGCATCACGGCGAGCGCACAGCTACCTGGGCAGTCACAAAAGGCAGGCTCTCCCAAAACGGCGCTTAACAGGCAACTGCTTCCGCCTCCTCCGCCGATGCCACAGGGCAGCTTCTCACTTCCGCCATTGCCTGCTACAGCGCAAGGCATGCCGGCAGGTTCGGCAGGATTACCGCCATCACCCCCTGAAACAGAAATTGGCGACATTGCCATCGTCTCCCATTCCGGGGCGGGCAAGTCAGCCAAGGTCGAAGCAGATGATAAAAAAAAAGACGCAACAACCGGTTCGGTCTATCTGCCTCCTTCCTTTATGGAGGCGACACTATTGAGTGGCTTGGACGCGCCCACAACATCGGAAGCCAAAGGTAACCCAGTGCCGGTGCTGCTCAGGGTCAAGACCCCGGCAGTCCTGCCCAATAGCGTCAAGGCGAATCTCAAGGGCTGTTTCGTGATTGCCGACGGCAAGGGAAACCTGGCCACCGAACGGGCGGAGCTGCTGTTGGTCTCCCTGTCGTGCCTCGACCGCAAGGGTCAGGCGGTTGTTGACCAGAAGGTCAGGGGATTCGTCGTTGATGAAGACGGCAAGATTGGCCTGAGGGGACGGGTCGTAGCCAAGATGGGTTCAATGATCGCCAGAAGCATGCTGGCCGGCTTCTTTGGTGGAGCCGGTGATGCCATCAAGGCGTCAGCCACAACTCTGGCTGTAAGTCCACTAGGTACCACCCAGACCGTTGATCCCAAAGATATTGCCATGTCCGGGGTTGGGTCCGGTCTGTCAAGCGGCTTCAAGGAGATCCAGAAGTTCTATATGGAACTAGCCAGGCAGACCATGCCGGTCATAGAAGTCGGAGCCACGAAACCGGTGACCCTGGTCATCAGCGAGGGGATCAACCTGGAAATCAAGAGGATTGCCAAGGGAGGCGGAAAGTGAAGAAGGCCCTGATTGTCATAGGAATGTTGTTCATGAACGGCTGTGCCCTGATTAACCCCTACGAAAGCAGCTTCAGTTGTCCGGAAACCAGCAATGGAAAATGCGTCTCAGTCCAGACGGCATATAGCGAATCGGCAACGGGATCGGGAAAGGCAAAAGAATCTGCAGCTGATCATGTTCGTGAAGAGTGTGGTTCCGAGAATGATAATGGTGGAGCCTGTACAGAAGGTAAGAAGGAAGCGACTCTGAATCCTGCGTCGAAAGAGAACGGCACCTACAACCGGTATCGTACCGCACTCTTCGACAAGTTCAGCGGGCTTCTGAAGGAGCCGGTCACACCGTTCGTTGCACCTCCCAAGACCATGCGTGTTTTACTTTTGCCGTACACCGGCCAGGACAATGAATTCTACATGCTGCGCTACGTTTACTTTTTTGTCGACGAACCCCGTTGGCTTCTGGGCGATTCCATTTCGTCGGACGAGGAGGAGTAGCGCATGGGCATCATGTCTGCTCTTTTCGGAAAGGATGGAGGAGTTTCCCGGGGCGAATTGCTAAGGCTCTCGCAGCGGGAGAAGTTTTCCGATTATTTCCCCTGGATTGCCTACGATTCCAGGAAACAGATCTACCTGAATACCGACAACACCTTCGGCATGATGTGGGAGTGCGCTCCACTGGCATTTGCCTCAGAAACCAGCATCCAGACATTGGAGGGTCTATTCCGCGTCAATTTACCCGAAGGCTCGATCATGCAGTTCATCCTCTTCGCCGATCCGTATGTGGATCATGTCCTGGACGCGTATGATTCGCTGAAGACCCGTGACAGCAAACTGGTGCGTGACGTTTCTGACAACGTCACCCGCTTCTATCAGGAAGGGGTGGAGGGGCTCGGTTGTCTGAGTGGTATTCCGATCCGTAACTTCAGGATGTTTTTTACGGTCAAGTTTCCGGTGAAGGATAATGCACACGTCAATATTGATGAAGTGTTCGGCACGATCCAGGAAGTTTTGCGTGGCGCCGGGCTCTCTCCATCGGTTGTTGGGCCGGGAAGTCTCCTGGACTGGCTGAGGAGGATGCTGAACGAAGACCCATCCTCTAACGCCAGCCACTACGACGAGCGCAACATCATCCGCAAACAGGTGCTGCTTGGTACTAAAGTCGAGAAACGTTTTACCTCGCTCAAGTTCGACAACCGGCACTTCCGCTGTGTAACACCCAAATCCTTTCCTTTGAATGGCAACCCGATCCAGACCAACCAACTCTTTGGCGGAATCATGGGGATGGCGACCGACTCCGACCAGATACGGACGCCGTTCTTCTTCACCCTGAACATTGTCCTGCGCAATCAGAAGAACAAGCTTCATACCAAGTGCAATCTGGTCCTGCAGCAGCAGGGAGTCGGCAGTTTCGCACCCTCGCTTTCCCGCAAGAAGGACGAATATCTCTGGGCGGTCGACGAGCTGGAACGGGGCACCAAGTTCTACCGGGTCATCCCGATCATGTGGGTCTACGGCAGCGACGAGTGGCTGGTGAACGAATCAGTAACCAGGGCCAAGCGGGTCTGGGAGGGGCAGGGGTACGTCATGCAGGAGGATAAAGGGATACTTCCAATCCTCTTTATCTCATCTTTGCCGTTCGGTCTTTACGACAACGGCAGCAACATCGACACTCTCGACCGGGACCATATCCTACCAGTAGACAGTATCGCCGTGACGTTACCGGTACAAGGCGACTTCTCCGGGTTGGGTAAGCCGGTGATGCTCTTCGCCGGACGCAAGGGAAACCTGTTTGGCCTCGACATCTTTAACAAGGGGGTCAATAACCACAACGCCATGGTTTGCGCCTCCAGCGGCGCAGGAAAAAGTTTCTTCATCAACTACCTGGTCTACAACTACTTCGCCATGAAATCGAAGATCCGGATCATCGACATCGGCGGGTCCTACAAGAAGATGACCAAGCTGTTCGGTGCCCGCTACCTGGACTTCAGCGAGGACTCCCAGGTCTGCCTGAACCCCTTCACCACCCTCATCGATCCCGAGTACGACATCCCGGTTATCGCTCCCATCGTTGCCCAGATGGTTTTTTCCACCGGAAAAACCATCCCCAGCGAGACAGAGATGACCCTCATCAAGGGAGCGGTTCGCTGGGCCTGGC
>JAWDJY010000035.1:0-47521 GCA_032469775.1 Geobacteraceae bacterium
CATTCGGCTCCACCGAGCAACGTATCCCAAAGACGTTCATAGAATGTAGCCGACATGCGACCAGATTTGAGAAATGAAGGCGATTTACCGACCGCCTCAGCGTACGAATATCCTGATACCTTGCTGAATGCGGGATTCACATATTCTATGATGCCCTTGCAATCGGTAATTATAACCTGCGCAGACCCAATCTCCGCGGCTCGATAGAACTTGCGAAGCTCGGTCTCTGCAAATTGACCTACAACATCATTTATCGAAGTCTCGGAATTCATTTCTTGGCAATACTTCCCGATTTTGCTGACAGGCAGCATAATAGATTAATTGTATTATCTCTATCTTCTATCACCCAATTGTCATGTTTTCAAGTAACATAACCTGTGATATAGTGACTTTGTAAACTATGGTGTGCAAAAATACAAGTAATATCAATTTGTTAAGTATAAACATCGGAGGCGATTTACATGCCGCATCTAGTTAAGCTGATTATTGTATCCGTTGTCATGTGCCTATCAGTTGTCTGCTATGCTGAAGTAAAAGAAGTGTTTACCCAGAAATTGTTTGTGCAGCGTCTGTTTCAGCATTTATCGTGGAATCAGGGGCTGACAAAGGAACCTGCGGACAGGGACTATCTGCAGATCCTTGGCGGCAAGCGTACTTTCAGATATGAAGCAGAAAATGCATTTAATGAAAACGCCGACCGGGTTTCAGTACGTAACTTTTCATTATACGGTCCGTTTACCGGCAAGGGATGGTTGTTGGGAGTTTCTGATACAACTGAAGTTGAGTTCGCTGCACTGGTCCCGATCAGTGGTGAGTATACCCTGAATGCCGTGATCAAGGGCAATGGTTTCATCTGGAATATAGGCGACAGGCAGTATCGGGCAGATTCAAAGTCGGATATTTTCCGTGGAGTGGATATCGGAAAGATAATATTGAAAGCCGGAGTCCTGAAAATACGTGTTTCAATCCCACCGGAGGGTGCAATCGACTCGTTTTCACTCTCGGCACCTGACTATGCCCCGATACAACCGGTTGCCGGCTGGCGTTTCAAGGAACCACTTACGGCGGGACAGCTCGCAGAAATAGTGGTTTCCATGTCGGGGCGTCATGAACAGTTGCAGAATGCCGAAGATAAAACTCCGAGGCGAGTGTCTGTTTTCGAATCGGCAGTCATTCCTTCTTCGGCTGTTGCAACCGGTATTGAGGAGTTTGGAAAATTCACTTCTCGCGAATGGCTCCGGTCGGATTATCGTGGCGCTTCAATCCAGGTTCCAGTGAAAAATGCCGTTGCCGGCTTTTATGGGATTACTGCAAACGTGATGGGTGGACGCATAACCGGGAGTGTCAACGAAACTCCGTTCGAAGCATTGGCAAAACCATATTTCGATACGGTACGGTTGGGATTGTTTCGCCTGGAGTCCGGTGACAACCTCATCACTATTAATCTGCCCCCAATGGGGGGGATTGATACGCTCGAACTCGGCATGAAAAACATGAGCTCTGACAGTTTTCTTGCGGTCAGCGGTATTAAAGGTCCCGCAGAGCGTCTGATATCAGCTGAAGAAGCCGAGTCGGTAATAAAATCAGTTACGGGTTCCTATCCGGTAAGAAGGTAGCTTGAAGTAATGTTACGGCAATGGCCATTATTGATACCATTTGTGTCGATGGCCACCGGATTGTCAGTCTCTTTATTAACAGGCCAGACCTGCCAGACTCAAGTTTTGGCGGCTTGTTTCATCTGTCTGCTTTTATCCCTGTTTCATCGTAACCAACATATCATTGCCTTCTGCATGGCACTTTTTTTCTTCATATGGGGGCTGTGCGCCCTTACCCCCTGGCTTTCCCCGGTTAAGCCGCCTTCTGCAATCATTGATAAAGCTTCAAACATCCCTGTAACGGTCGAAGGGATAGTTGCGGACCGCCCGTCCGTCGTGTCCGATGGAAGCCGCCTGGTCGTGAAAGTTGAACGCATTGTATCTGCAAACAGAGCTGAACAGGTTTGCGGGTTGATGCTGCTGTCAGTTTCACAAGGTAATGTTTCATTTACACGTGGTGACAGGATCAGGTTCATTACTCAAATTACTTTTCCTCGACGGTTGGGCTTGCCAGGTGAGTTTGATTATCCGCGCTATCTTTCGTTTCAGGGGATAACGGCCTCAGGGCGAGTCGTTTCACAGCAGGATATCGTCTTGATCCGTGCAGCCGCCGAGGAATCGATTCAAAGATATATCGATATTGTTGCCGGTAATCTGGGAGATGCCATTCGACTGGCGGAGCCCGATGTCAGAATTTCATCGGTGCTGACCGCGCTTCTGCTTGGCGACCAGAAACGGATTCCGGAAAACCTCGCCGATGCCTATACCAGGGCCGGAGTCAATCACATCCTCTCTATTTCCGGGTTCCATGTAGGCATCATCGCCGCATTTATCAGCCTGGTCTCCCTTGGCATGCTGACCAGATTCGAATCATTGGCATTGCGCTGGAACGTGCGCCGCCTATCGGTTCTGATAGCCATTCCGTCGATGGTGATCTATCTGTTTTTGACCGGAAACGCCCCGGCGACGGCACGATCCGTGATCATGCTGGTTGCCTGTGCAGTGGCGCTATACGTCGAACGAGAGGCAGATGCCATAAACACGCTGCTGTTGGCAGCATGTTTTCTGATAGCTATCAATCCGGTGACCCTGTTTGATGTCTCGTTTCAACTGTCTTTCATATCGTTATGGGGAATAATCGTTACAGTTCCGGTGTTGACTGAACATTTATCGGTTGCCGTCCCGCAGCGCTCACTTGCTTTTATTCAGTTATTGGCGGCATCGGTCGCCGCTTCATGCGTGACACTGATACCGGTACTGCATACTTTCAAAGTGGCCTCCCTCAACGGGATACTGGCCAATTTCCTGATAGTGCCATTGCTTGGGTACGGTGCGGTAATAGCCGGATTCTGCTCTCTGCCGCTGATAGTCTTGATCCCGAAGATCTCCGGGGTGCTGCTATGGCCAGCAGCCAAGATGATCGCTCTTTCGAACATGATCGTCGAATGGTTTTCTGCTCTGCCGGTGATACACTTCACCGGTATCACCTCCTGGGACATGCTGTTCTTTCTGCCGTTCATGCTTGTTGTGACTTTTGACCGCAGTGTTCGCCGCAGGTTTGCCCTTGCGGCCGTCATGCCGCTTGCTGCGGTAATGATGCATGCGACGGAACCGCCGTCAGCGGACGGACGCCTGCACGTTACCATGCTGAGTGTAGGCCAGGCGGAATCGATTCTACTTCGTTTGCCGGACGGATCGACCATGCTGGTGGATGGTGGCGGGTACCTTCATGACACCGGCAGGGACTTCGGTAAAAGGGTTCTGCTGCCGGCATTGGAGTCACTCGGAATACGCAGGATTGATCGTTTGATTATCACCCATGATCACCCGGATCATGTCGGAGGTTTGGCCTTTGTATTGAAGAATGCAACGGTTGGAGAGTGCTGGACAACCGCAGGCACTTATACAAGATTGCAACACTGTGACCTGAAATCCATATTTTCTGAACGGAAAATAGCGGTCAGGCTGCTTAAGCTCGGCGATTCGATTTCTCTTGCACCAGGCGTGGATTTCAAGGTCTTATCACCTGGACAGCATATGGTCAGGAATGATGGAGATGATATTAGGAACACAAATGAAGACTCCCTCGTATTTCGTGTCAGTTATGGTCAGTTCAGCATGCTCTTTACCGCTGATGCCGGTTTTGATGCGGAGCGTAACATGATTTCAAGTGGTTATGATCTTGGATCAACAGTACTGAAAGTTGGACATCACGGGAGTGCATATTCCACGTCAGAGGAATTCATTGATAAAGTCCGCCCGCGGATCGCACTGATTTCTGCTGGAGCTGGTAACAGGTTTGGATTGCCCGCCGGAAGAACTGTTGATCTGCTGAAAATAAAAAACATCATGGTTTATCGTACTGATCGTGACGGGACTATCGAACTGGCAAGTGACGGCAAGAATCTGAATGTCTACACCAGATATGGACCCGATTGATTAATAAAGCTATTTGACACTGTTTGCTTAAATAGAGTACAAGATGTATTGATTATATTTATATCACCCGCACCGAAGTGACTCTGAATGAATACGATCCTAGTGGTTGAAGACGACAGGCTGTTTCGTGAGATGTTTTCTGACCTTCTTAAAAGCGAAGGCTATCAGGTGGATAGCGCCTCCTGCGGCAGTGAAGCTATCAGGATGCTCGCCGGCAAACCATATGATCTTGTTGTTACCGACCTTGTAATGCCGGATATCAATGGACTCGAGATTCTTTCGCATGTTCGTGAAAGTTATCCGACCGTGGATGTCATCATGGTAACAGGCAATGCCAATCTCGAATCTGCAATATATGCGTTGAAACATGGCGCCCGTGATTTCCTGGCCAAGCCGGTTAATCCCGATGAGTTCAAGCATTCGGTTGCACAGTGCATGCAGCAGCGCCGATTGCTGGATGAAAATGAAGAGCTCAAAAAAATGCTCACCCTGTTTCAGGCCAGCCAGGCAATTGCCGGTTGTCTCGATATAGGCAGGGTCTACCAGCTTCTGCTTGACTCAATTGCACGTGAAACCGGAATCAGCAGAGCCCTGGGCCTGTTTCTTGCCGGCGGTAAACTGGAGTTGAACGAGACAAAGAACATATCGCCGGAATCGGGTAATCTGCTAGCCGCGGAAATCCTGCTGGCACTCCCCGATGCCAACCCTGAACAGCATCTGATCCAGCACATCAGGCTGATCTCTCCCGATACACCGGATGGGTTCAGAGAAGCCTACCTGATTCATATCCTCAACCAGAGCGTTTACAGAGGTGTGATCGTACTCTTTAACGATCCGGACCAGGAACTTCCCGATATAGCCCCCTGCAGCAAAAACATCATTTTCCTGATCGAGCAGTCAGCCCATGCATTTGAGAATGCCGAGACCTTTTCTCATGCCAAGGAGATGCTTTTTATCGATGATATCAGTGGACTTTTTAATCACCGCTACCTGGATATCGCCCTGGATCGTGAAATGAAGAGGGTGGAACGCTATGCTTCACACCTGGCAGTGCTCTTCATCGATGTGGATGGTTTCAAGTCGGTAAATGATACATACGGCCATCTGGTCGGTAGCCGGGTGTTAGCGGAATTTGGATCCCTGCTGAAAAAATCCGTTCGTGATGTCGACGTGGTCATCCGCTATGGCGGTGATGAGTATACGGCCATTCTTGTTGAAACACCGGCCGAGTTGGCCCAGGTAGTCTCCGAGCGTATTAGGCAGCAGGTTGAAGCCCATCATTTCCTTGTTGATGAAGGGCACGATATCCGTCTGACCTGCAGCATCGGCTACGCCTGTTGTCCCGAGGATGCCGCCAGGAAAGAGGACCTGATAGAAATGGCCGATAAGGCCATGTATGCTGGCAAGGCAGCCGGCAAGAACCGTATTCAGCGGATAACAATCGCTTCCTGAAAAGATGTTATCATATGAGTCCGATCGGTGCGGTTTGTCTATGCCCGATCGGGTTTTTTATTCCATGCAAGAAAAATATCGGGGTGAAAAGTGGCGCTTACTGCAATCAAGGGGTTTAATGACATTTTACCGGAAGAGTCCGGTCGTTGGCACTATATCGAACAGGCTGCCCGACGTATTTTTGAGCTGAACGGATTCAGTGAAATCAGGGTGCCGGTCATGGAGAAGACCGAGCTGTTCTGTCGTTCTATCGGAGATGCTACAGACATTGTGGAAAAGGAAATGTATACCTTCACCGATAAAGGTGGAAACAGCGTTACCCTGCGGCCGGAAGGAACCGCCGGAGTCATGCGCGCATTTATTGAGCATAAGCTCTACGCGCAGGATCCCGTTGCCAAGCTGTACTACCTGGGGCCGATGTTCAGGTATGAACGCCCCCAAAAGGGAAGATACCGTCAGTTTCACCAGATTGGAGCAGAAATAACCGGGGTCTGCGATCCGTTGTCCGATGCCCAGGTGCTGAACATGCTGGTGTCTTTTTTCCGCGAGATAGGATTGGACGAACCATCGCTGCAGATCAATTCCCTTGGGTGTCCTGATTGTCGTCCGTCCTATCGTAGTGCACTCTGCCTCTTCCTGGAAGAGCGGATGGAGAACCTCTGTGATGATTGCAGGCGCCGATTCGGAACCAATCCGCTCAGAACGCTTGACTGCAAGGTTCCGGGATGTGTTGAGGCCACAAAAGGCGCGCCTTCGATGCTGGAGCATCTCTGTGGAGATTGTAACCAGCATTTTGATTCGGTCCGCCACTATCTCGACCTTTCTGCCACACCTTACGGCATCAATTCCCGTATGGTGCGCGGGCTGGATTACTATACCAGGACCACGTTCGAAGTGGTGACAGGCCTGTTGGGATCACAGTCAGCCGTGGCTGCAGGAGGTCGCTATGACGGTCTTATTTCGCAACTCGGTGGACCTGCAATTCCCGGAATCGGTTTTGCAATCGGGCTGGAACGGGTTGCGCTGCTTCTGGGAGAGAGGGATTTTGCGAAAGTGCCTGACCTGTTTATTGCCACCATGGGGGCAGGGGAGCGCGATACGGCTTTCCATCTTATGGATGGACTGCTGAAATCAGGTGTGCGGGTAGAGCTGGATTATGAGGGTAAAAGCCTCAAGAGCCAGATGCGGCGTGCAGATAAACTCAAAGCGCGTTACAGTGTGGTTATAGGTGGGAACGAAGTCAGCAGCGGAAAGGCATTGTTCAAACGAATGTCCGATGGTACCGCAACAGAACTACCACTGAAGGTTGATGAAATTGTGATGGCGATCCGACTTTAACGGGCGTTTTTTCCGTTTGTCCTGACAAGCGAAAGGATTGGCTTAGGCGATTCTTAAAGTTGTTGGCTGAAGGGTGATCTCGATCAGATCACAAAATGAATCAGACGGTTTTTTTTTGCATACAAACCGTAAAAACTATGATAGTGGTTAAAAAATATAAAGTTTACAGGTTTTATAAAATTCAGGGAACGTTTCAGTGATGATCTTCAAACACTCGTGCTAACATGAGTGCAATACACAAGCAGGACAGAAGGAGTAGTGGCATGACAACAGGCAGAGTAAAATGGTTCAACGACAGCAAAGGTTTCGGTTTTCTTGAGCAGGAGCAGGGCGAGGACATCTTCGTACACTTCTCCGCTATTTCTGGTGAAGGTTTCAAATCCTTGGCCGAAGGCGATGCGGTCAGCTTCGATATCGTCAAAGGGCCCAAAGGGCTGCAGGCTGCCAACGTAACACGGATTTAATAAAAACCTTTCGGCACTCGAAAGCCCCGCCAAAAGCGGGGCTTTTTTATTTCCGCAGAACAATCAGACGTTGAAACGGAAGTGCATGACATCCCCGTCTTTTACCACGTACTCCTTGCCTTCCAGCCGCATCAGTCCTTTTTCCTTGGCGCCGCTCTCACCATTGCAGGCGATGTAATCATCGAATGCGATTACTTCGGCGCGGATAAATCCCTTTTCGAAGTCGGTATGGATAACTCCCGCAGCCTGGGGCGCCTTGGTGCCTTTGGTGATTGTCCAGGCGCGAACCTCCTTGACACCGGCGGTAAAATAGGTGATCAGGCCCAGCAGTGAATATGCGTTTCTGATCAGGCGGTCAAGTCCGGCTTCCTCCAGGCCCATGTCAGCGAGGAACGCCTGCTTCTCATCGCCATCAAGTTCCGATATTTCGGCTTCCAGTTTGCCACAGATAACTACTACGCCCGAGTTCTCCGCAGCGGCAATCTCACGCACCTTGGCGACGTTGGGATGTTTCCCCTCAAGGTCGTCCTCGGTGACATTGGCCACATACAGTACCGGTTTGTCGGTCAGAAGGTGGAGATCACGCATCCAGAGCCGTTCATCCTCGTTCTGGGCAACGCCGTGCAGTTTGGATACCTGTTCAAGCAGCGCCCGGACCCGCAGGTAAAACTCAACCTCTTCCTTGGCTTTCTTGTCACCGCTTCTTGACATCTTCTCGGCGCGCTGGATCTTTTTCTCGATCGTGTCCAGGTCTGCCAGTGCCAGTTCGGTATTGATCGTTTCGATATCGTCGGCTGGCGAGACCCGTCCGTTGACATGGACCACGTTGTCGTCATCAAAACACCTGACTACATGCACGACCGCATCAACGCTGCGAATGTGTCCCAGAAACTGGTTTCCCAGGCCTTCTCCCTGGCTGGCGCCTTTGACAAGACCGGCAATATCCACGAATTCAATCGTAGTTGGCTGGATCTTCTGCGGATTGACTATTGCGGAAAGCTGGTCCATGCGTGGGTCCGGCACCTGTACAATCCCCACATTCGGTTCGATGGTGCAGAACGGGTAATTGGCCGACTCGGCGCCCGCCGATGTCAGGGCGTTGAATATAGTGGATTTGCCGACATTGGGAAGTCCAACGATTCCGCAGTTGATGGCCATTGTGATCTATCCTTCCAGAAAGTTTTTATTGTTGTTCAGGCTCATGGCTTTGGAAATGCCTTCATCAAGCATCATCTTGAGCATGTTGATGCCTCCGTCCAGGATTCGGGAGAGATACTCCATCTGTGCCGGAGGGATGTTGCCGAGCACGTGGCCGGTTGTGTCTCCGTGAGCTGATTTGCCGATCCCGATGCGCAGGCGGATGAAATCATTTTTGCCAAGTTGTTCCGATATTGAACGCAGCCCGTTATGCCCGCCATGTCCGCCACCTTGTTTAAAACGCACCGTGCCGTAGGGAAGGTCCAGTTCGTCATGGATAACGATCAGTTGGGAGGTTGGAAGCTTGTAGAATTGCAGAGCCTGCATAACCGCTTTACCGGAAAGATTCATGAATGTGAGCGGTTTAAGCAGGATCAGCCGATGGCCGGCATAGCTCCATTCACCGGTCAGCCCGGAAAATGATTTGCGTGTGATTTCGGCATTCTCGCTGCTTGCCAGGCGATCCAAAAAAAGGAAACCCGCGTTATGGCGGGTCCATTGATAGGTGGGGCCGGGATTTCCCAGCCCCGCTATGATAAATGTGCTCATGCCGTGTTATGCCGCTCGTATCAGGCGGCTGCCGGAGCTTCTTCTTCCTTGGCGCGGCCGAGAATGCTGACAACCGGAATGTTGGCTTTGTCGAGCAGTACCACTCCTTCAGGAAGTACGATCTCGCCGACATGAATCGAGTGTGCGATCTTGAGATCAGTTACATCGATTTCGATATGATCCGGAATGTTGCCAGGCAGGCATTCGGCGTGCAGCTCGTGGTGAGCCAGGTCGAGCAGGCCGCCTTCCTTGACTCCGATGGCGGTTCCCTTCAGTGTGACCGGAACGGTCACGCGAATCTTCTCGTTGGGGTTGATGCGATGGAGATCGACGTGCTTGTAGGTCTTCTTGATCGGATCGCGCTGCAGATCGACCACAATGGCTATACTCTGGTCCAGGCTTCCGCCGCCTATCAGCGTGATCAGGTTGTTCTGACCGCCTTCACCGGAAATGGCAGCCTGCAGGTCACGAGTCTTGATACTTACCGGCATCGGGTCCACACCCTTGCCATAAACGACACCAGGAACCATATCAGCGTTACGGAGTCTGCGACATACACCTGTTCCGGTTTTGGTGCGTAATTCGATATTCATCTGTTTTTGTTGCATGCTGTTCCTCCACTTTTAGTGACGGTTGTTCCGCCCTATTCTGATAAATTGATTTTAAACTAAACAAAAAGTGAGCTTACCGATTCGTCCTCATGGATGCGACGGATGGCTTCCGCAAGTAAATCTGCTACCGACAGCATCCTGATTTTTGTGGTTGTCGCTTCCTTGTCTCCCAGGGGAATAGTATCGGTCAATACAACTTCCTCGATGTCGGAGTTGTTGATCCGTTCGATGGCAGGGCCGGAAAGTACCCCGTGGGTTGCACAGGCGTAGATGGCCTTGGCTCCGTTTTCCTTGAGTGCCTTGGCTGCCTGGGTCAGTGTGCCGGCGGTGTCAATCATGTCATCCAGTATGATGGCAATCTTGCCGCGTACGTCACCGATCAGATGCATCACTTCTGCGACGTTGGGGCCGGTACGGCGTTTGTCGATAACGGCCAGAGAGTAGTCAAGCCGCTTGGCAAATGCTCTGGCTCGTTCCGTGCCACCTGCGTCCGGAGAAACCATCACAACCTGCTCGCCGCAGAAGCGGTCCTTGAGGTAGTTGAGGATAACCGGTGCGGCATAGAGGTTATCAACCGGAATATTGAAAAAACCCTGGATCTGGCCTGCATGCAGGTCAATAGTTACAACCCTGTCCACACCTGCGGTAGTGATCAGGTCCGCAACCAGTTTGGCTGTGATCGGGGTGCGCGGCGCAGCCTTGCGATCCTGGCGCGCATAACCGTAGTAAGGCATAACTGCGGTTATTGTGGCCGCAGAGGCGCGTTTCAAGGCATCGGTAATTACCAGCAGCTCCATCAGGTTGTCATTTGTCGGTGCGCATGTGGACTGGACGACATAAACATCGCGACCACGGACATTTTCGCCGATTTCGACCATGACTTCACCATCGGAGAACCGCCGCACACGGGCAGCGCCAAGCGGCACTCCCAGGCTTGCACAGATTTTATTAGCCAGTACCGGATTGGAATTCCCGGAAAAAACCCTGATCTTGTCATGCATGACGATAGACACCTTTCAAATCCGAAGCAATTTCAAACCCAGCAATAAAGAGACAGATGATATACTAAATACTTTCAAAAAATGCAACTTTTTTGCGTAGGTTCGCAATCCGGCTTAAAATAACAGCCGGTAGAATCAGGCGGGCGCGATGATTCCTTCCTGCTGAGCAAACACCAGGAAATCAAGAGTGTCGGCAATCGTGAGCCCGAGCCTGTGCAGTACCATTTTGGTCTCACTCTTGCCATCGAGGTTCTCCAGGATGGAATAAAATGAAGCGTCCAGAGATTCTGTGCATACAAAGTTGTTGTTGGGGTAGATGACGGCATGTGACCCGACCGCCGTAAGGTGTTTGTGCATCCAGGCAATATCGGGTGCGCCGCTGTCAAGGATATCCTGGATTTCATAATTGAAGTCAGCCAGTTGTGTGGAGGGTGACAGGCGGAATATTGAATTCAGGATTCCTGTAGTGGATTTTTGGATCTTGTGCTTGTGCGGTTGCGGAGCAAGCAGTGCCACGGCATAGTGGTGATGGTAATCCACCAGGTCCATGACAACGGGAAGTAATCGTTTCAAGTTCTTTGCTGTTAACAGCTGCTGCAGGAAAGATCTCTGCATTGCCCAGATGTCTTTGTCACTCAAATCTCTTTCGGAAATATCCGGATCCTTGCCGTTATCCAGCCATTCGGCAAATGCCTTCAGGAGCATGGCCGGTTTCAGGTTCACTGCTCTGGTAATTGCATTGAACCATGCCACCGCTTTGCCCCTGGTGAAGAAAATATCGCAGGCTCTGGCCAGTTTTCCAGCGGTTGTCATGTCAGCACTGCAAAAACTTTCTGAGGCCAGCAGCGTGTACGGAGGACGTTTTTCCCACAGAAGTCCCTGTTCCGCACCGCGAGCGGCGAGTCTGGTGCCGGGCAGGATCGCCAGTGGAAAAATGTCGATGTGGTTCGGGTAAAGCGACAAGGCATAATCCAGGCTGCTGCAGAAGCTTTCCAGGGTGTCGCCGGGCAAGCCGTAGATCAGGTCGAAGCCGAAAACCGCTCCGCTGTCGTTCAATAGTCCGACCCGGCGCGAAAAATCTCCCCGGTCGAATGAACGGCCGACCTGTTTGAGTACCAGCGGGTTGGCGCTCTGGAGTCCAATCTGCAAAGAGCAGGTGATCTGTGCAAACATCTCCGCCATCTCGCGATCTATGAATTCACTGCGGACTTCAAAGTGAAAATGGATTCGTGGGGCAATTTTCCTGACCAGGCGCAGGATGCTTTTCGCCCTTTTAACGTCCTGATTGAATGTTGAATCCAGTACAAAAACCTGGGACACCCCTTTCGCGGCGAAGTGACGCAGTTCGGCTTCAATCCTTTCCAGTGAGAAGCGCCGCACGCCGCTGTTTCCGCGGGCATCGAAACAGAAGTCGCAGGCAAAGCTGCATCCTCGCGACAGTTGCCAGAGGATTCCGTCGTAGTTGCTGCAGTCGAGCACTCCGTTCAGATAGGGCGATGGGATCGTGTCCAGGTTGATGGTAGGCAGCACCGGAGTGCGGGCAGGGTCAGAGTTGCGGATGATTCCCGGTATGTCCGGCAGCCTGCTGCCGGCGAGCAGGTGCTTGCAGAGTGATGCGAATGGCACTTCTCCTTCTCCGGCGATGACAAAATCCAGCAGACCTTCCAGCAACACTCCGTACGGGTCCGCGGTGGCTTCGGGACCGCCGGCGAATATGAGGGCCTCCGGCAGGGTTCTGCGAAGTGCGGACGCAATTTCCAGGCAGGCGTCACGGTTCCAGACATACATGGAAAAACCGACTGCGCGTGGCTCTGCGTCTGCCAGTAAAGCTGCCATCTCTTCAGGCTTCTGGCCAATGAAAAAATCAAACAGGGAAACCTCGATCGAAGTTTCCCTGATAATGCTTTTCAGAAAGGCATTTGCCAGCGGTATTGCTTGCGGGGAAGGGCAGGGGTGGATTGCGACCAGTTTGATAAGCACTTTAATCGAATCCTCTTTGAAATAATTCGCGCCTCTTGTTTCCGGGGTTATGCCGGTTTACTGCAGGGTGTAGTTCTGGGTTGCCTGTACCGATGTTGTCGTCAGTGTCGGTTGGGTTACGCCGCTGTCAGCGGCCGTTACGCTGATTTCGCTGATGGAATACTGTCCGCCAAGTGTAGGTGCTGTTCTGGCATAGCCTTTGATAGATGAGATGCTGTCGTTGGTAGCAAAGAAATGTCCACTTAAGTTGGTGGCGCGGGTAAAGATGAGCCCATAGGCAAAAGGATTGCTTATCTCGACAACATTGCCGGTTACAGGCCAGGCGGCTGAATCGGTGATCGTCCCTACAATGGTCGCTGTTGCCGATATCTGAAGAAAAGTGTCTTCAAGCGTGATAGGACCTACAAAATTTACATTGTCTCCTGACACGGCCGAAATTGTAAATCTCTTGTTCGCATCGTTGGTAACCCCCGAGGAAGCCATTCTGGCAGTTGCCGGCGGGGTGAATTTGCTGAGCACTCTGGTAGTCGGAAGCAGGTTTTGCTCGGTACAGCTGGAGCCGGTAATGTCTACGCTTCCAGAGTCGCGTGTGGCGTTTATAGTGCTGCTGCGCGGCTGAACCGAAAGCGCTTCAGTAGGGCAGGGGCTGTTCGGATATCCTGTGAGCGCAAGTGAGGTGACCAGGTTCTCAATTTTCCCGCTGGATACAATTCCGGTTCCGTTCTTTATGGTATAGGCGCCGTAAACAGATGTGCCTGATTGATCGGTGGTCAGGGTAAGAATGTTGCCGGTCGGGAGCGTGAGCTGGTAGACAGCCTCTTTCATGTTAAGTTTGGGGGTGTTGTCAACCGGAGTATAGTCAACATATTGAGTGCTGCTGCCACTGCAGGCGGACATTGTTGCAACTGACAGCAATATTGCCAGATTCAGAAAGATTTTTTTCATGCTGTGTTTCTCCTAACCCTGGTGAACAGAATAAGTGCGTTAACGAAGTTGTTTTCTGCCTGATAAAGAGCAGGAAATACTTCTGACGTTACTAAAGCGTCGGCTGTGATGTGATAGGGATGACCGTGTTACTAATGAAAAATATTCATCAAGGCAGGATGCCGTCAAATCAAAAAAAATACAAGTCATATTTTATAACCAGTTATCCGTCTAAAGGCCCCCCGGTACGGATTTCCAGCCCATATCCGGAAAGTGGTTTTAAGCATGAAAAGGTTACTGTCCATCCACAGGCAAAAACATGAAGTCTGCTGTCTCAGATGCTGACGACAGCGATTTCTAACTTAATTACTGGCGTCTTATTTTGATCAGTTCCCTGGTGTATGAAATAATTCTGAAACCCTTCTGGCTCAGTCCGTTGGCCAGATAAATCGGATTTTCCGGATAACTGACCATGAATTCACCGATTCCTTTCTCCTCGACCTTTGTAACCCAGGTTACTTTCTGGATCTGGTCGCGCAATTCGAAGGTTTCGGCGGGGTCCTTGACCCCTTCGACCTCGATTGTCACCTTGCTGGCTATATCATTCAAGCGGGAATGGATTTTTTCAATAATGTTCGGCACAAACTTTTCGGACAGGTTCTTCAGCGCTTCAGCGTAGGCATCGTCCTGGCTTGGAGCCATGCCTTTGGCCTCTTCACTGCCTGCGGAAAGCACCACCATCTTTCCGTTGTTGTCCTTGGTCATCAGGCGGTAGGAGAGCCGCGCGGTGACGGAGTTGAACGGCATCGAAATGCCATAGCCGGCATCTGAACCCTTGCGCATCGATAGTGTCGGCTCGATCTTGCCCATCAGCACCGAGTTGGTCAGGTAGCGGTATACCAGGCTGCGTACCGATGTCTGGTCGCCACCTTTCAGCGCCATATCGATATCCCTCAGTTTCAGCGAATGGGTCTCGGCCAGGTCGCGTACCGAGAATCCGCCCTCGGCCAGTTTGCCGATAACCGCCTGGGCCAGGATATTCTCGTCGTCATATTCAAGATTATCGTAACGGACCAGTTTCTTAGCCGGCAGATACACGGAAATGGCCGTGTTCAGAGCAAGAGCCGACATTGCCGATTTGGCGCTGAGCGGTTCGACGCAGACATTGACAAGCGCCTTGGCGCTGTCCCCGTCCAGGCTTTCCCTGATAATCCGGTAGCTGCTCACCGCTCCGCGGGTCTGGGTCGTGATCATGTCGTCCAGCAACGCCGAGTCTTCTACAACGGTCTTGCTTTTGATATCGACACCCGCCACCTGTTCCACGGCTGAAAATTTTGCCCGGTTTACCGCCTCGACCTTGGCTGAGGGAACATCTCCGCCGACCACGGCACTTTCGCCGCTTACTTCAACACAAACCGGTTTTGCCAGTGAAGTAGATACCAGCGCGGCGGTCAGAAATGAAGCTGTAATCAATGTCCTGAATCCCGGATGTCTCATGGATAACCTCTCGATCGGTTGAATTGAGTTCGATTGGAAAAGTTCCTGCCAGTATACTTGTAAATACGGTGATGTCAAAGTAAGGAAATCGTAATACTCATGCCAGCAGCAGCCGGTTGGCTCTGGCCACGAATTCCGCTGACGGCAGCTCGTGGTATATCCCTGACTGGGCGCCAGCACCGGTCACCCCTCGAAGATAGATATATACCGCTCCTCCGAAGTGGGTTTCAAAGTCATAGTCAGGCAGGCGCATTTTCAGGAGGCGGTCCAGAGCCAGAGTGTAGAGGTGGTACTGCAGGATGTATGCGCTGCGAGCCATCGACTCCCGCATCTGTTCCTGTCCGTAATCGGCCGGCCGGTGGCCGAGATAGTTGGATTTCCAGTCGAGAATGTAGTAGCGGCCTTCATGCACGAAAACCATGTCGATGAAACCCTGCAGCATGCCCCTGCTGCGACGGAATGAAAGATTGTCGAGAATCCCGTAGAAATCGCGACAGGAATACTCTTCCAGCAACCCGTCAAACAGGGCTTTGATCGTATCAGGCGCCAACTGACTCAGCGGCAGGAAAAATTCCATTTCACACTGCCAGCTTCCGGCCCGCAGGCACGACAGGCTGAAGTCCGGATTGTCCCGGATGATGCTCGCGGCCGCTACATCGGCCACCATGCCGCTGACAGCCGGTAGCCAGCATTCCTGGAAGCCGTTGGCCTTGAGGACGGCGCCGGTGCACCTTGAGATATGATCACTGTTCAACGAGCAGAAATCCAGTTGCTCGAAAATTTCGTGCAGGCAGGTTCCGGCCTTGGCGCCACGCGGGAAATCAAAAATTGAAACTCCTCCCGCCAGCTGCTCAGGCAGCCTGTTCTCCTCCGTGACGGTCGAGGCGGCAAGATTGTCGCGGTCATGGGGCTGGAAATTGTGCCCTGCCCCGGAAAGTATGGCGCTGAAACTGGAGACACGCCAGTCATCGCGGGGAGGGTGGCTGAGCGTTCTGCAGGCCAATGGTTCCTGACTCCCGATATCGGCGGAATACATGCCGCCGGCTGCTTCCAGCGGCATTGATTGCACAGAAATGCCATAACTCCCGTCGTCGGCCAACTCACCTGCATGTGCCAGGATTTCGTGATCGGCAAGTGCCGCAAAAGCCTTGTTTTCCTTTTTCACCTTGTCACGATGCAACAGGTTGAACAACGGAGAATCGATCGCGCCGTTGATGCAGCCCCAGACAAAGTAGCAGCGGAATTCGGCCCGGGTCAGGGCCACGTAGAGCAGGCGGGCAGCCTCGGCATCCCGTTCTTTTCCGGCGAGCTTCCGGTTTGCCTCATCTCCGGCCAGATCCAGCACCAGTTTCCCGTCCGGATCGTGGAACAGGACCCGATCGCTCCTGGCGGAGGGGGAATCCCAGGCAAAGGGGACGAACACCAGCGGGTATTGCAGTCCCTTGCTTGTATGGATGGTTGATATTATCACCGCGTTATCATCGGTTTCCAGGCGCAGCAGGGCGGCATCGTCACTGTAATTCCCGGAAATACGCCGTTCCAGCCAGTTGATCGAGTCAGGGAGATTCGTTCCCCGTTCATGTTCGGCCTGGTGCAGGAGTTCACAACAGTGCAGGATGTTGGTCAGGCAGCGTTCGCCGCCGGTTCGCGACAGGATGCGGCTGCGTACTCCGCAGATTCCCAACAGGCGGGATATTACCGCAACTACACCTCCGACGGCGGCTGCATGCAGATCGTGGAAGCGGAGCAGCCATGCTTCCCATTCGGGGTCTTCACCGGAACTATCCACAAAAGCGGCCACCTGGTTGGCCGTCAATCCGATGATACCGGTCAGCAGTGCCTCACGCAGCAGCCGTTCCCGGCCCGGATCGGCGACAGCCCGCAGGATGCGCAAGAGCTCAAGTGCTTCTGTCGACTTGAATATGGTGGAGCCGCCCTGCTGTACCGAGGGGATGCCGCGCTCCCGAAGCGCCTGCTGAATCCGGTCGGCCTGCTTGTGAGCTTTCACCAGTACTGCAATATCACCGGGATTCAAGGCACGTGGCTGTCCGCCGACCGAGAGTTCGAAACGTCCCGATTCAAGCAGTCCGGCAATTTCCCCGGTTACGGCATGCACGATCCTGTCGATTGCGGCTGGTTTGCTCTCCGCTCCGGACTGATCGTCACGAGGGTAGATCCAGGCGTGAAGCGGTTGCGAATCGGGAAAGCCATTCCGCAGCAGCGAATCAGCAGCCGAACGGCCGGAGGTAACCGGGATGAAGGGGATGTCGTCACAGAGAAACGGATCGGGGTGGCGGGAGAACAGCCGGTTGACAGCCGTAACGAGCGCCGGGGACGAACGGAAATTGGTACCCAGGGTATGTCGTTTGTCATCATCAAGGTTGCTGCCGGCGCTCAGATAGGCAAAAACATCCGCTCCACGAAAACTGTAAATGGCCTGTTTCGGGTCACCGATCAGGAAGAGCGGATACCCTTGCGCAGCTCCGATGCGCCTGAAGATGTTCCATTGCAGCGGGTCGGTGTCCTGGAACTCGTCGATCAGCGCTGCCCGGTATCGTTCGCGCAGTTGTGACGCCAGAGCTGTGCCTGTATCCGCTTCAAGCGCAAGATGAAGGTCAAGCAGCAAGTCATCGAAACAGCGCTTGTTTAGCGCACTCTTTCTGAGCTTCAGCTCCCTTTCAAGCCACTCCTTGAGATCCAGGCGGCAGGCGACCAGCCTGTCACGGTAGGCCTCTTTCAGCGCTTCAGTGACTTCGAACATTTGCTGGCAGACTACAAAAAAAGTGTGATCCGGAACATGTCTGGTTGACTTGGTGACTTTGGATGCGATCCTGTCGGCCGAAAAGAATTCCAGCTTGCTGCAGGGCTGATTTGAGGTTGCGCCTTGCACCCAGCTGTGGATTGTCCCGGCGGCTGCGGCGACCTGCTTGGGGCTGTAGCTCCCCTGGTGCAGTCCGGCGCTTTCGAGCTGTTCCAGGATCAGGCTCCGCCCGTTTTTCCAGGTTTCGCATAAGGTGGCAAACAGCCGGTCGCGCTCAGCGATTAACGGAGCCAACTCTTGCTCATGCCTTTCGGGCACTATTTTCAGGTCCTGGTTTTGATAGTGGCCGGTGAAAGGGAGCGCGAGTTTTTCGGGAGTATATTTTCCGGCGACCAGATGCTCCACGAATTCATCCGGTTCGTTCAGTATCCGTGTCCTCCAGAAATCATCGCAAACCTGCTGTACGATTGCGCTCTGATCGGTGACCATCTCGCTTTCGAAAAGCGATCCGCTCTCGAAAGCGTTTTCGAGCAGGGCCCGCTGGCAGAAACCGTGAATGGTGAAAATGGCCGCATCGTCAAAGGAATAGAGCGCCCTGGTCAGGAGCAGTCGGGCCCGTTCCGGGTTTTGCGGACGATCCCTGCTCAGGAGCTGTTCCAGCGCGTCAGTGGATGCCGGACGCCCGCTGGCATAGAACTCCAGGGTCAGGCCGATGCGCCGCCGGATGCGGTCGCGCAGTTCGGCGGTGGCGGCCTTGGTATATGTTACGACCAGAATCTGTTCAGGGCGCAGCTCTTTTTCCAGCAAAAGCAGGATATACAGGGCGGCGATAGTCCAGGTCTTGCCGGTGCCGGCACTGGCTTCAATCAGGTTGAGTCCAGAAATGTCGATGGTTTTGAGGTCAAGGGGTTTCATCGTGCGGTCTCATTGCAGAATTGAAAAGCCCCGGATCCTTTGTAGTAAGTCGTAGACTCACTTGTCCTGTTTATCAGGGTTGGGGAAGCGGGGCGAATAATGATGAGCTGTCCAATTCGAACTACTTCTGGTCGATTGCCGACAATCTCCAGGGATTGTTGCCGACCGGCCTGGTGAAGGTCCAGTACTCTTCAAACTTGACCGGTTCGGTCTTGCTGCCGGAGATGACCTCGCCGCTGCTGTCATCGGTGGTGTAATCCAGCAGGTTGGCATAGATCAGCGCGTTGATGTAATCCTGCCCGGACTCCTGCCAGGCCTCGGCAATCTCGACCTTTCTGACGGCGATGTTTTCAAGTCTGTTGATCTTCTTGTCCCTCAGGAGTTGATCGACATCCTGCTGCATGATGCGCCGCATCTCGTCGGTCAGGATGCCGGCTACCGGTGACAGGTCGCGGTTCATCCAGGCCCCCTGGATCCTGAAGAAATTGTCCATCACCAGGTCGTTGAAGCGGTCTTCGTCGAAGGAGTGGTCGAACTGGCGGATATGCCCCAGGCCTGTCTCAACTTCATCGACCTGCTGCACCGGTTCCTGGTAGCCGCCATAGAGCGGTGTTGCGGCGGGAGCGGCATTGCCGCTCTGGTACAGAGGTTGGCTGAAGGAGCTGTTAGCGCTTTGCGCGCGCTTATTCTTGATAAAGCGGTAGATCAGGTAGCCGATGCCGGCGATCAGGATGATTTCGAAAAGGCCGATGCCTCCGCCACCCATGCCTCCGCCCATGCCGCTGAAGCCCAGGCTTCTGAAGAGCATGCCGCCCAGCATGCCGCCTACGATGCCGCCGGCCATGCTGCGCATGAAACCGCCCGCGGCCGGTTGTTGAAAGCCGGGGTTGGGGGTTGTGGCCGACTGTTGCCGTGGAGGGACTGTCTGCTGGGTAGGGGTGGCCGGACGGGAATAACTGCGTGAACCGCGACTACCTATGGAACGGCTCCCGCCGACCCTTGCATGGGCCTCGAATTCCAGTACGGTTACCGAGACAAACAGTACGGCAGCCAACAATGTCAATAGCTTTAAGGCATTTCTTCTCATGTCTATCTCCCTGCGATATTTGCAAATCGTGAAATACGAGTGGAACCTTTTAACATCACTGTACGACATAAAGCAATTTCATTCTGTTTGCACAATTAGGCCAATCCTTAAACCGGAAAACATGCCCTCAGGTCATCCAGATACATCCGCTCCAACCTGCTGAATTGTTTCCGGTCGTGCATTCCGGTCTGTCGGACGAATGTCTGAAATGACTCTTTCAGGATCCTGTTGAGATTGTCTCCATCAACTCCGGGCGGGGTCCGTGTATGGCAGCAGGCGAACTGATCATTGCTGGCGATTCCCTGTCTCCGGTACTGGTTGTCCATCAGCCGGAAATACTCGCACGAAAGAGCTCTCATGCCATGGCATACCATGGCGACATCGGTGTTCAAAAACCTGTATCCGGCTTCGAAGGGGAGCCGTTCGTCCTCTATCAGGCGTCCTTGCTCTGCAAACCTGAACCAGGCCCCGGAGCCGTACAGCACGATCTGGCTGTGATAGAGCATGTTCACGGTCTGGTCGTGGTGCTGTAGCAGCCCCAGTTCATCCAGCAGGCTGTAGTTCTCGACCAGTTCTGACAGGCTGGAATCAGGTTCGAACATTATGAACCCGACCGAAAGGAAGATGCCGCTGTCTTGCACCGCACGTACGGAGCGTATGATCTGGTTCGTTGAAATCCGTTTGTTGATGCGTTTCAGGGTCGCCTCGCAGCCCGATTCTATGCCGAGAAAAACACTGGATGCGCCATTGTCCGCAAGCTTTCCGATCAGTTCTTCATCGAAGGTGTCAACCCTGGTTTCGAAACCGAAGGGGAGTCCTTTGCATTTCAGGATCGAGCTTATTTCCAATACCCGTCCGCTCTGTCTTTCATCATGGCCTATGAAGGTAGGATCTACGAAATATATGCTGTTGACGGGTCTGCGTTTCAGCCGTTCCTCCAGCTCAAGTATGAACGAGGCGACACTCCGCTCGCGCCGTCTGCTGCAACCGTAATACCGGTTGATGAAGCAGAAGCTGCAATCACCGTAACACCCCCGTCCGGTAGCGATGTTCATGGTCGGGTATCTGCAGTTTGTTCCGGTGTCTTCCGGGATCGGTAGAAGAGACAGGTCTGGAATCAGCTCCCGGCGGACAAATTCGCCGCCGGCGCGGTAAAGCCCAGGTATGCTGATAATAGTACGTTTCGACAGGTAGTTGGACAGCAAATCATCAAGCGTTGATTCAAACTCACCGACCAGGATAAAATCCAGTCGAGGAGCAAAGTCCGACAATGGGCGGTAAGCAAAGCTCGGAAACAAACCGAAGGCGCCGATCGCTGCGCGCCGATCTTTTCCCAGGATATGGAGAACATTTCTCATGACATGCTCGTTGCCCCAGGCATACACCCAGTGGATCAGGATCATGTCGGGCTGCTCCGCCAGGATCATTTCCGCCATTACGGTTTCATCATACCGACAGTCGCTCAGGTCAAGGTATGCGCCATCCCATCCTGCCCTGCCAGCGATAGCCAGGGCGTAGCCGCTGTTCAGGCTGGCCGAAAGAGGGGCGTTGGCAACGTCGTTGTAATGTTCCATGGTCAGCGGTCTGGGATTTTCAATTATCAGGATCTTCATGCGCGGAAAGCCTTTGTGAGCCAGAAAAAGGTGTGATTAATCCACCAGCAGCAGACCGATATACTGGACAAAATCGTCGCTGCTTTTGATAGGCTTGAGCGGGATGCCGCAGGCCTGGGCCAGCGCGAAAACGTCGCATCCGCAGGATTCCAGCGACGGCCTCCGCTTTTCAGGGAAGCTGCAGCGCTCGTCAGGGCAGTTTTCACACCAGCTGCAGGGGCCCCCGGTAAAAACCAGCGCTTTCTTGAATCCCTGCAGAAAAGTATGCTTCTCCAGTTCCAGCAGGCTGTGTTGAAATTGCCGCAATGGTGGCTGTCCCGCCACAACCATCGCTTTTGAATAGCAGCGCAGAAGCTCCCTGAACCCTTCAGCTCCCATCGAGTGCGGAGGACAGCTCCATTTCCTGCCGTAAAACATGCAGCCGTAGCGGCATTTGGCATCAACCCACGCTTCGCTGGAAATCTCCTGCGGGTTAACCGACGCTGCTTCGAAGAAGCCCAGTGACAGCGCTTTTTGCCTGAGCGCGAAAAGCGGGTCGGTGGTGATTGTCCTGCACGGCTCTCTTTCGGCCAGGATTGCGTGCGAATATGATTCCAGTTCGATGACGCCGGTATGGAGGAATCCGGCGCCGTTCAGCATCCGGATCGACTCGTCAAAACTGTAGGTGCGGCCGTTGTGGGTGTTCAGCAGCATATGAACATCATAGATGGCACCGAACCCGTTGCCGTCGCTGAAGAAGTCATGTACGACCAGCAGTCCGTCCCGGCGCAGGATGCCAGCCACCTTTTCAAAGAGCCTCCCGTTTTCAACCGGGCTGTAGCAGTGAATCAGGTTCGACATCAGCACTATCGAGGCGCTGTCAGCGTAAATTGATGCAAAACGCTCCAACTCCGCCTGATCCAGCAGGTTGCAGGCATGTGTCGTTATTCCCGGTTCCGTAACCCCGGACAGCACATCTCCCAGGTCGCAGGCGACTGCCTGCCAGCGGGGATTGCGTGCAGTAAATTCCCTGAGATAGGTACCGTCTCCGGCGCCGATATCGAGGATCACACCTGTTTCCGGAATGTGGGGGAGTGCGTCCCAGAGCTCTTTTGCACGTATAACGGCGGCTTCGTGCATCGCCTTCTGGAAAAGGCTCAACCTTTGCCTGTAGGCGGCCTGTGATTGGTCGTCGGGAACTGAGCTCCCCTGGCCCTGCAGCAGGATTGTGTCAAGAGTGCTCCATTTGCCGATCAGCAGTGACTCAAACTCCAGTACATGCAGCTGTCCGGATCCGCTGCTGTTCAACAGGTATCTCCTGGAGAAGAGTGAAAGGCAGTAGATGCCGGAATACTTCTCCAGGAGTCCCACATTGACAAGCAGTGCCAGGAAGCGTTCTCCTTCCGTAGCCAGCATGCCGGATGCTGCAATGATTTCCTCCGCAGCACATCCCAGGTTTCCGACGGTTTCGATGATTCCAAGGCTGACAGCCCGTTTGATGGTTTCAGCCATCCGATACGCGGTGATTATGTCGCAGAATGTTCTATATGATCCGTCTGATGGTGGAATCTTCATGCTGGTCCCGTCAAGTTTGGCTCCCGTGTTGCGGAGCTGGAGATAGGCTAAACATGGCTACAAACCTGATTCATGTCAACGGTATTTGCCACATACTTCCAATTTTTTCGACAATAGCGCTGCTGTGTTATATGAATTTAATATGAAAATGGAGCAACATGTTGTATACAGTATCCTGCGTGCCTGATCGGGTATTTTTGAACACCTTTCGCGATGAATGGCATGAGTCCCTTGCAGAATTATGCATTGACCGGGAGGAGCTGATGTCGAAGCTGAAGAGTGATGCGAAAGGTTTTACCTGTGAATGCGGACTCCGCAACGATTTTCCTTCATATGCCAGGGATCATTGGGACGTCAAACTACTTTACAATTGTTCCTGCGATCGCAGATATGTTCTCTATCGTGGTAATGTTACAATTATTGCGCGACCTTTTGATGAGGTCATGGACAGTGAAGCATTTGGCGACTGAAGCCGGAGAGTGAAACATGCGTGTCGAAACGGACCTGAAGCTTGGTTTCAAAAATGTGCTGATCAAGCCGAAACGCTCCAACCTCAAGAGCCGGTCCGAGGTTGATCTGGAGCGGAATTTCTCGTTCCTGCACAGCGGCCGTGAGTGGAGAGGCGTGCCGGTAATAGCCGCCAACATGGACACAATCGGCACCTTCGAGGTTGCCGGGGTGCTGGCGCAGCACGGTCTGCTGACCGCTATTCACAAGCATTATTCTTTGGAGCAGTGGGACGCATTTCTGGACGGACGCCCCGCTGACTTCTACTCCAGGATCATGGTCAGCGCCGGAGCCGCGGAAGAGGACTTTACCAGGCTGGGGCGGATTGTCTCGAAACACCCGGCGCTGGAATTCATCTGCCTGGATGTGGCCAATGGTTACACCGAGGCATTTGTGGAGTACGTCGGAAAAGTACGCGATGCTTTTCCGGATAAAACCATTGTTGCCGGAAACGTGGTCACCGGTGAGATGGTGGAGGAACTGCTCCTGTCCGGCGCAGATATCATCAAGGTCGGAATAGGGCCGGGCTCGGTCTGCACCACCAGGGTCAAGGCAGGGGTCGGCTATCCCCAGTTGTCGGCGGTGATCGAATGTGCCGATGCCGCGCACGGCCTGGGGGGCAGAATCATATCCGACGGCGGTTGCTGCTGTCCCGGCGACGTGGCCAAGGCCTTCGGCGGTGGAGCAGATTTCGTGATGCTGGGGGGAATGTTCGCCGGTCATGATGAATGCGGCGGTGAACTCATGGAGCATGACGGATTTCATTACAAGCAGTTCTACGGAATGAGTTCGATGACGGCCATGACGTTGCACTCCGGCGGGGTGGCGGATTACCGGGCTTCCGAAGGAAAGACGGTGCGGGTTCCCTATCGCGGACCGATCGTGGAAACCGTCAGGGATATCCTGGGCGGCGTCCGCTCCGCCTGCACCTACGTCGGCGCCGCGGCGCTGAAAGAACTGACCAAGCGCACAACCTTCATCATGGTCGAGGAGCAGGAAAACCGCACCTTTTCATGATCAAGCTGATTCTGAATATAAAACATTTCCGGTTTTCAAGGTTAAATTCTTTCCTGATTCCCGCATCAGTTTAATTACGCTCATTACAGATTACCTGCCAATTAACAGAAATCCCGAAGTTGCCAATATTTGTGGTATGTTTATGACATGGAACGTCGATGTCCACTCCGGATCGAAAGGCGGCATGTCATGTTTGGCTGGTTTGGAAAAAAAGAGGAGCAAGCAATCGAATTTCCCGATAACGAGGCGGCTTTTGCCCATGCCTGCAAGCTGGGTTACATGCCGCTGATCAAGGCCAGGATACCTGCCCTGGTGATCGAGGAAGGACGCTGCGGCGACGACGGGGAGCGCTGGTACAGGTTGAATCTGGCCTGCAGGGATAATGTGATCGACTTGTGGGGCTGTACACTGGCCGATGCGCCAGCGCATCCTGTCGTAGGTGACCTGGTGGCATTCTGCATCGTCAGGATAGCTACGGAACTACCGGAGAGTGCCAGCCTGGTGGGTTACATCGCCTGTGGACTGGAGCCGGTGCTGATGGGCAAGAAGGGGTGGCGGGTCAGCATAAACTACACGCCACCCAACCTGAAACCGGAACTGCACATGTGGTGAATGGTTAGCCATTCCGCCAGACCGCTCTTTCCGTTTCTCAGCACTCAGCAGGAAGTGTTTTGTCGATAAGCTCAACGATCTCCCTGTAAAACGCAATCATCACCGATGTTTCGACCCACTTGGCAATCACGGCCCGGGCCAGGGAAATGCCGTTTATCAATGTTCCGGAGGTTACGAATACCCCCGCCTCACGCATCTCATCGACACTCATCATGTAGAGTCCAAACGAGAATACTATCGACATCAGCGCCAGCCAACCGGCCTGAGGTCCGCGCAACGGATTTTCCAACACCGAAAGGTAGTCGATGTAGTAGCGTATCAACCCCCTGGTCCTTCTCATGAAGGTCTCCGTGTCGCTCTCGCCGCAGGCCAGATAGGTGTAGCTCAGGAACTTGCTTTCGGCAACTTTCCGGACGTTTTTTTTCCTTTCATTCACGTACCGCTCGATAGCCTCGTCGATCTTTACCGTTGTCATGGGGCACCTCCGTTCTGTCATATAAACCAGTACAAATAACGTGCCATGAATGTTTGCCTTCCGTGAAATAGATAGGGACGAAATGCCTGTTTCATGGAGAGATTTTACCACAGTGGCGGCAAATTATCATGCAACTATTGTACAGGATCATGAAGACTCCAAAACATTAATCAATCCAAGAACAAATCCTTGACATGCATCAAGGCAGAGTGGTGAATTCAGGCTAAAATCTGAATATAAATTCGTGGAAAGGTGGGGGGAGAATGCTGACAACAAGTGAAGTTGCGGTTAACATAACCATCTGGGTCTTGACCGTTTCTGGTTCATTTTTCGGCATCAGGGGTGTGTGGCGTAGAAAAAAGCAGCAGCAAATTGGTAAACTTAAGCAGGTTGCTGAGAAGCTGAAGTAATTGTGAGCCTGCAGAGGTGATGCGCGGTATTTAAACGATCAGTTGCCGGTACACCGCGATATAGCTTTGCGCCTCGGCCTGTGGTGAGCAATACTGCTGAACATGACTCCTGCCGGCAGCGGCAATGTCGGCTCCGCAACCACCGTTAGCCAGCATCCGCTTTACCAGTGCTCTCAATTCGTTATCGCTGCTGTAAAGCCAGCCGGTTTCGCCATGACGCACCAGTGAGCGGTTGCCCAGAACATCGCTTGCCAGAACCGGCTTTCCCATGGCCATTGCTTCCAGAAGCGCATTGGCCATGCCGCCTTCAAAAATGGATGAATTCAGAACAAGATCCGCTGCGGCAAACAGCGCTCCCATGCGTTGGTGTGGTACATCGCCCAGCACTCTTACCCAGGGATTGGCTTCGGCCATCTCATGGACTCTGGCCGCATAGTCCCGGTCAAGCTCCCCTCCAGCCACGAGCAGACGCAGTGATGGAAATTCCCCTGCCAGCGGAGTCAGGGCTTCAATAGCATCGGTGACTCCTTTCACCGGCCTGAGCGCGGCCGGAAGGAGTATCAGGAACTCACCGCCGGTACGCGGAAACGGCTCGTTCAACGGCAGTGGCGCCACTCCTTGAGGAATAACCGAGAGCCTGTCCGTGATATGCGGATAAATATTTGACAGTCGCCGCGCGACCAGCGCATCAAAACAGGTTACGGCATCGGCTTCGATAATTGCCAGTTTAGTCTCCGATGCATCGCATACATTTGAGTCAAACAGGTCACTGCCTGTAATCGTGATCATATACGGGATCTGTAATAACCGGGAAGCCACCCTGGCGGTCGGACCGGCATGATAGGCGTGAAAGGCGTGCAGCAACTGCGGCCGGGCCTGCTCCAGAAGGTTTTGCCTTTCTTCGGCTTCCGTCGTATCCAGGTTTACTATTGTAATCCGGCAACCGGCCGACTGCAAATGATCGGCGATGCGCTGGACCGTGGTTATGTTGCCGCGAGACGGACCGACGCTGAATGGGGAGATCATGGCGATATGCATTTGCGGTGAACTGGATTCGAAAGTCCTGCTCATACCAGTTTTTCTTCCTTTAGAACCGTTTTCAGCGGTGTGTAGACTCTCTCGGCCAGCAGACGGAACTCGTCTCCAAATGGTTCCTGGTCGGCAAAACAGATGCTTACTGCGGTATCGGCCGATTCTCCCGGTATTCCGACTCGTTCTTCACCCTGCCAGCTTTTTATGGCCCTGCCCATGCCTTCGGCCAGAAACTCCCATGAACTCTGCGGGAAGAATGGTAGTGGCCGGAGCATCCCCTCGGCATACAGTTCCAGCAGGTCGACCAGTACTCCGGCCGGGTTTTCAAGCGGTGAGAGCGTCATGCTGACATCGTTGGTGATCATCCGGCTCTCGCGCGGAAAACCGGGTGGCGACAGCAGGTTCAGCAGCAGGTGGTCCAGCCAGATCGAAAGCCTGTCCTTGCCCTTGATCCCGGCGCAGCGCCAGCGCAGGTGCGTACCGCTGTTGATGGCGTCCAGCGTGCCGGTAAGTCGGAAACGGTCCAACTCCAGATCCAGAGTCAACCGTTCCAGTGTCTCGCCGAGGAAGGGCTCGACGGTTGCGGCAAAGCGGCTGCTGTTGCTCCAGGCAACATCGAAGGCGGCTCTTCCGGCTGTCAGCGGCGGCAGAATCCCGCGGGAGCGGGCGGCCAGGAAACATTCCTCCCTGTTTGTACCGCGCAGGATCTGCGCCACCAGTTCCTGGGAAAGCGAATAGCCCGACAGTCCCTCGACTGCGAACGGTTCCCGCTCGTCCGGTTCTTCGGCCGGGTTGAAGGGGGTTATTCTCATCCGTTGCTCGAGAAAGGCGGCCGCCGGATTCAGCAGGAAGCGTCGCAGTTGCCGGATATCAACCCGTTCGGAAAGAGATGGCTCCGCTGGCAGGGCGCCACAGATGAAGGTATGTCGGGAACGGCCCGACACCCGTTGTGATTCAAGGGCATTGAAACTCTCCAGGTCGTAGCTGAACAGCCCGCTATCCGCAGCGGTTTCAAAGTAGGCGCGGCTGAATCCCTGCAAACGGTGAAGGCGCAGGATCCGCGGTGACCGGTCATCCTGTTGGCTTAAAAAGCCGTTTTCGACGTAGTCCTGGAGTTCGGCCACCAGCACCGACGGCGGGATGATGCTGTTGTCGCGGTCGCTCTGGCCGTTGTAGCTGATGCAGAGTCGCTCTCCGGCCGACATGAGCGCTTCCAGGAACAGGTAACGGTCTTCGTCACGCAGCGACCGGTCCCCCCGTCTCCGGGCCCCGGACATCAGGCTGAAGCCCGGTTGCCGGGATGAGCGCGGAAACTGCCCGTCATTCATTCCGGCCAGGCAGACTACCCGCATCGGTATGCTGCGCATCGGCAGCATCGCGCAGAAGGTTATGCCGCCGCCCATAAAACCATAACCGCCACCACCCTGGGTCAATCGTTGCTTCAGGCAGTCACGCACGGCCTCCAGGCCGAGCGGCTGCATGAAGCCGAAGGAAGACTGGGCCTCGCGCAGGCTGTTGATCGCCTTGGCCACCGAGGTCGGGCCGTCCTGATCGAGGTCCTCCGCTTCAAGCATCACTTCGGCCGTTTCAGAGAGGAAGTCGGCCCATTGCTGAAGGGTATGCCGTTTCGCAAAGTCGAGATGGAGTCTTCGCAGCCGGTCTATGAATTCGGCCAATTTGCCGAGCGGGATCGCCTGTCTCCCTTCGATGTCGGCATAGGGCAGAATGCCGTGAAATGTGCCTGCTCCGTCCGGTGCCAGCGCGTATCCCAGGAACAGTCGATCGAGTCCGGAGCGCCAGCTGTAATCTTCAAACCCCGGAAAACCCAGCTCGACTCGGTGCTCGGCATCCAATCCCCAGCGGATGCCGCTCTGATGGAGCCAGGTGCGTACCTGCGCCAGTTCGTCGGCGGAGATGTCAAAGCGTGTCGCGACCGACGGTATCTCCAGGATGCTCACTACCTCGTTGATACCGAAACGACCGGATGAGAAGTCAAGCAGGCTCAGGAAGGAGTCGACATAGGGGCTCTCGCGGCGCACACTCCGGTCGGAGATCGAGTAGGGGAGCGATGGCCGTCCTCCGGAGCGGTTCCCGAAAACAGCGCCGATGTAGGGAGCGTAGCTTTCGATGTCCGGAATCATCACCACGATCTGGCGTGGTTCAAGCCCGGGAAGCTCATCGAACATTGCCAGCAGGTTGTCGTACAGTATTTCCATCTCGCGCAGCGGGCCGTGGCAGGAGTGAATCTGCAGCGACCGGTCGTCCGTCGGGATGATCGTTTTTGTGCCGCCGGATGGGCGATCGTTGAGGGTCAGTATGTCGGCCTGGATAGCGGACAGCAGCGTGGGTTGTTCCGGGTGGGCCGAACGTGTGTTTATTGCTGAGGGGGCATCCAGTTCCTCGCATTCGAAGCCGTATTCAAGCAGTGTCTCGAAGAACTCCTGTCCCAGTGTTCCCAGCGATGACAGCAGCGGATTGCCGGTTTCGTAGTATTCGACCGCCTCTGACGGCAGATCGGAACGCAACGCCAGTCCGGCCCGGTCGCGTTCGGAAATCAGGTTGCCCCAGTACAGACCGCAGGGGTTCAGCAGGTAGCAGGTCACTTCGCAACGGGATGAGAGCAGTCGTAGCGCCTCCAGGTGGAAAGGGGGCAGGTAGGAGATGCCGAACAGGCTGACGCGTCTTGGCAGGCGCTGATATGTGCAGCTTTCTGAGCCGATCGCCCTGCCAAACTCCTGCAGCAGGGCGGCCCGGTGCCTGCCGCTGCATTCAGCACTCAGCGCCCGCCATAATCGCGGCTGCCAGCCGTCGCCATCGCCCCTGTCCCAGCCTGTTACCATCTCCGGACGGAAGATGGTATACTGATCAAAAAGGTCGGCCAGGTTGCGGGATATCTGCAGCAGACGGCGGTCGTCCGAGCCGTTTCCCAGGTAAGCGGCTATCTGTTCGAAACCTGGCTTGTGCGCCAGTCCCGGCAGCAGTGCCGCTATGCGCCAGGTCATGGCATCCGGCGCGAAGGGGGATGATACGGGCGCATCCGGGAGCAGCGCGCGGAAACAGTCGTCAAGCAGGTCGTTGGGAAAACGGAAATCGAGTCCTGCGGCAACTCCATGACGCGAGGCCAGTTCCATGGAAAGCCAGCGGGCCATGCCATTGCTGAGGACTACGATGGTTTCGCGTTCCAGCGGGGAAACAGGCGATTTCAGCATGCTGTCGGCCAACGTTTCGGCCAGTAGCCGCTGCGAACTGCCGGTGATGAGTCTGAGGGTGTGCATGGCCGCAAACTATACCGGAATTGGCTGGACAAACAAGCAGGAATTACGGTATGTGAAGCAGAATCGCCAGGATATGGCACGGCAGGGAAGGAAAATAATCTATGCTTAAAAGTATGACAGGTTACGGCAAGGGCGAGGCTTCGGCGCCACAGGGCAGTTTCACGGTGGAGATTCGCTCGGTGAATCACCGCTACGGGGAAGTGTCGGTGCGGATGCCGCGCAGCTTCATGGCACTGGAAAATGATGTGAAACGTCTGGTTACCGCGGGGCTCAAGCGCGGCAAGATCGATGTGTACGTCCAGTGGGAGGAAGCGTCTGTTGTCGCCGCGATCCCGCAGCTTGACCCGGCTGTTGCGCGCGGCTACCACCAGGCTTTCTCCCGTCTGGCCGAGGAACTGCAACTGCCCGCGGATCTGCCGCTGTCACTGATTCTGTCCCAGAAAGGGGTGATCAGGGATTCTCCCGCTTCGATCGATGAAACCGAGCTACAGCCTTTGTTGTTTGCCGCTGTGCAGTCGGCCGTTGTTGCGATAGATGCCATGCGTACCAGGGAAGGCGAAGCGCTTGAGCGCGATCTGTTGGGCAGGCGGGGGCAGGTGGCTGAATGGACCGGTCAGATCAGCGGTCGTACGCCCCAGGTGGTGGCGGAATACCGTCAAAAGCTTAAACTCAGGCTGGAGCAGCTGCTGGAAGGAAATGAAATCGACGAGGCCCGTCTGGCGCAGGAGGTCGCGCTGATGGCCGATCGCAGCGATATCACCGAGGAACTGGTCCGGTTGGCCAGCCACTTCAACCAGTTTGACGAGACGCTGAAACTGTCCGAGCCGGTCGGGCGCAAGCTGGACTTCCTGATGCAGGAGATGAACCGCGAGGTGAATACAATCGGTTCCAAATCCAATGATGCCGAACTGGCGACGCTGGTAATAAGGATCAAGGCCGAGATGGAGAAAATGAGGGAACAGGTTCAGAACGTGGAGTAATTTGGTAGTCACCGGTTCCCATATATGCTACACATGATTCCCTGGTTATCATTATTTTGTGAGGCCGTGATATGAAACGTGAAGGTTTGATTCTGATACTGTCTGCCCCTTCCGGAGCCGGTAAGACATCTCTCTGCCGCGAGCTGTTCAAAACTTTTCCCGACATCAGGGAGTCCATCAGCTATACCACCCGCAAGCCGCGCCCTGGGGAGGTGGATGGCGAGGCCTACCATTTCGTGTCCCAGGAAGAGTTTGAACGGATGGTTGATGAGGACGCCTTTGCAGAATGGGCCCTGGTGCACGGCAACATGTACGGCACTGCCCTGAAAACGCTGGAGGAGGCCCGTAAGAATGGCGTCAACCTGGTGCTGGATATTGATTGCCAGGGTGCGCTCAAGCTGAAGGAGCAGTTTGACGGCGGCATCTATGTCTTTATCCTTCCCCCGAGTATGGAGGAGTTGCGGCGGCGCCTCGAGAGCCGTTCGTCGGACGCACAGGATGTTATCGAACGCCGCATCCTCAGGGCGGCCGAAGAGATCAAGGAATCGCGCTGGTACGACTACATCATCATCAATGATAATTTTGAAGTTGCCTGCAGCGAACTGTCGGCAATCGTGATTGCCCATTGCCGCAAAACGTTCCGGATGCTGGAACAGGTCGGGAAATTGTTTGATATTTAGTCAAAAACAGGGTACATAGGCTATCCATTTTACGTCGCAAGAGGAGTTTGATTATGGCACGGGTTACCGTTGAAGATTGTCTTGAAAAAGTTGAAAACAGATTCCAGTTGGTAATGCTGGCATCAAAAAGGGTCAAACAGCTGTACAAGGGAGCCAACCCGCTGATCGATCCCAAGAACAACCGCCATGTGGTTACCGCTTTGCGCGAAATTGCCGCGGGCAAGATCAGTTTCGAGGTCACCAGAAAGCATCGTTAATCATTACCCGTCACCCAGGGTGAAGCCGGAATATACTCCGATTTCACCCTTTTTTTATCCTGTTTCCGAGATCCCGTCTCACTAATCCATTTGGGCGATAACAGCTTATGATCAGGCTTAATGACATTCTTGACAAAGTGGCGGCATATAACCCTACGGCAGACTTCAACCTGATCCGCAAGGCATATGTTTACTGCGCCAAGGTGCACCAGGGGCAGACCCGTCTGTCCGGGGAGCCGTACATCATCCACCCGATGGAGGTGGCCGGGTTGCTGGCTGACCTGAAGCTGGACGTTCCCAGCATCGTCACCGGATTCCTGCATGACACGATCGAGGATACCCTGGCCACATCGGAAGAGCTGACCGCGATGTTCGGCGACGAGGTGGCGGCGCTGGTGGATGGTGTCACCAAGATCAGCAAGATCAACTTCAAGACCAAGGAAGAGAGCCAGGCCGAGAATTTCCGCAAGATGCTGCTGGCTATGGCGATCGATATCCGCGTGATCCTGGTCAAACTGGCCGACCGCCTGCACAACATGCGTACGATGGAGTTTCAGCCGGAGCCGAAACAGCGCAGCATCGCCAAGGAGACGATGGATATCTACGCTCCCATCGCCAACCGCCTGGGTATATCCTGGGTCAAGGTCGAACTGGAAGACCTCTCCTTCCGCTATCTTCAGCCTGAGATCTATTTCGACCTGGTGCGGAAAATCTCGCTGAAGAAGCAGGAACGTGAAGCTTTCGTAGAAGAAGCAAAGGCCATAATATCGGAAAAACTGGCCTTTTACGGAATAAAAGGTGAGATATCCGGCCGCAGCAAACACCTCTATTCCATCTACCGTAAGATGGAAAAGCGCAATGTGGAGTTCGAGGAGATATACGACCTGATTGCGGTCCGGATCCTGGTCGAGGACCTGCGTGAATGCTACGAGGTGCTGGGGGTGATCCATTCGGCCTGGAAGCCGATTCCGGGGCGCTTCAAGGATTACATCGCCATGCCCAAGGGGAATATGTACCAGTCCCTGCATACGACGGTGATCGGGCCGCATGGTGACCGGATGGAGGTACAGATCCGCACCCACGAGATGCACAGCGTTGCCGACGCCGGCATCGCCGCGCACTGGAAGTACAAAGAGGGTAAGGGCTACGACGAAAAAGAGGTCAAACGTTTTGCCTGGCTGCGTCAGCTTCTGGAGTGGCAGCAGGATCTGCAGGATTCCAGGGAATTCATGGACTCGGTCAAGGTGGAGCTTTTCAATGAAGAGGTCTACGTATTCACTCCCAAAGGAGATGTGAAGGGCTACCCCAAGGGGGCGACCCCGATCGATTTTGCCTATAGCGTCCATACCGATATCGGGCATCGCTGCGTGGGTGCCAAGGTCAACGGCAAGCTGGTGCCGCTGAAGTATGAACTGAAAAACGGCGATATAGTCGAGGTGATCACCTCGCCCCACCACACACCCAGCAAGGACTGGCTCAAGATTGTCAAAAGCTCACGGGCCCGCAACAAGATCAGGGCCTGGATCAAGATCGAGGAGCGCAAGCGCAGTATCGTGCTCGGCCGTGAGATCTGCGAAAAGGATCTTCGCAAATACTCGGTCAATCTGCAGAAAGTACAGAAGAGCGGCGAGTTCAAGAAGATCGCCGGCGAATTCGGCTATGCGGCCGATGATGACCTGCTGGCTGCGGTCGGCTACGGCAAGATTTCGATCGGGCAGATTGTCGGCAAGCTGCTGCCCGACGCCAAGCTCCAGGAACGCTCTGACCGCAAGGAGTCCAGGCTTGAGTCGGTGATCAACAAGCTCAAGGGCAAATCCTCCAGCGCGGTCGAAATCAGTGGCATCGACGATGTTCTGGTACGTTTCGGCAAGTGCTGCAACCCGGTTCCCGGCGACGATATAGTCGGTTTCATCACCCGCGGCAAGGGAGTGACGATACATACCTCCGACTGCCAGTTTGCCATGGAAAACGACCCGGAACGGCGCATCGACGTGGCCTGGAACAAGGCCAAGGCCAAGACTTCGGTGCTGCCGGTCAAGATCAGGGTCATCTGCCATGACATCAAGGGCATTCTGGCCAATATCACGCTGGCGATTACCAATTGCGAAGCCAATATCGCCAGTGCCCATATTCAGAGTACCGTGGACCAGCGCGGAGAAAACACTTTCGAGGTCAACGTGACCGATCTGGCTCACCTGCAGAAGGTTATGAACGCGGTTTTGAAGGTCAAGGGAGTGATCAAGGTGGAGAGGTTGAAACAATGAAATTACAGACGATATCTACGGAAAATGCCCCGGCCGCAATAGGCCCCTATTCCCAGGCGGTCCGGTTCGGGAACATGCTGTTCTGCTCCGGCCAGATCCCGCTGGACCCGCTTACCGGCGAGGTGGTGGCGGGCGATATCGGTGTGCAGACCGAACGGGTGATGGCCAATATCGCCGCGGTGTTGGCCGCTGCCGGCGCCGGATTCGGGGATGTGGTCAAAACCACTGTCTTTCTGGTGGATATGGCCGATTTTGCCGCCATGAACGGGGTTTATGCCAGGTATTTTGATAACCACAAGCCGGCCCGCTCGACCGTTGCCGTCAAGTCGCTGCCGCGCGGAGTGCAGGTGGAGATCGAAGTTTTGGCAGCTGTTCCGGAGCTTGCAGGTCAATAACGCAAAAAAGCCGCGCTCCTTGTCGGAGGGCGGCTGATCTATGAAGCATGGAAACCGGATGTCAGATCACTTTGGTAACAAAACCGGAACGGATGCAGCGGGTGCAAACCTTGACGGTGGAGATGCTACCGTTTTTTACGGCTCTGATCTTCTGGAGATTCGGACGCCATACGGTACGGGTTTTGTTGTTGGCGTGGCTGACATTGTTACCGAAGCTTGGGCCTTTTCCGCAGATTTCACATTTTCTTGACATATTTTTGTCCTCCCTTGATTGCTGAAAAAAATCTTATAGCAGAGTGACGCTGTGCTTGCAAGGAAAATATGGGTTATGGCATGAATATTATCAAGGCATTCATAACATTGGTTGTGATAGGGCTGTTCGCGGTAACGGCCCTTTTTATTGATTTTACCTACAAGACTTTCTCCTACCGGCAGCACAGTCGCAAAGCTGATGCGATCGTGGTGCTGGCAGGCGGCAAGGGGAGGGTTGAGGAGGGAATCCGGTTGTTCAGGGAGTCGCGCGCCCAATACCTGTATTTTATCGGTGTAGATCCCTCTGTCCGTAAAAGCGACCTGTACCGTCCCCGCCCCGGCGATCCGTCTCCTGACCGGGTCATACTCGAGAAGGCTTCACGCAATACACTCGAAAATGCGGTGCTGGGGCGTGAAGTTATCATCAAGAACAGAATCCGCTCCATAATCCTGATCACTTCCCGTTATCACCTGAAGCGGTCTTCGATCCTCTTTCGCAACTCGCTGCCGAAAAACATCGAAATATACCCTTACCCGGTTGATACGAAAAACCTGAAGGAGTCCTGGTGGAGCGATGGCGGCAGCTTCGATCTCCTCTTTCACGAATTCTACAAATACTGCATGTTCAGACTGTTTTTCATGCTGGCGCCGGATGAACTGCGGGACGGTGTGCTTCCGGCCATCTCCGGCGGAGAACGCTAATGACAAAGCCTTTAATATCCATATATTTTCCGGATTGGCTGGAGAGTCTACTGGCCGCTTCGCCGCGAGTTTTTCCAACTGCCGCAGAACGCATGAGGTTCGTGATCGAGCTTTCCCGGCTGAATGTGCGCAATCGCAGCGGCGGGCCGTTCGGAGCGGCGGTCTTTGACGGGGACGGTCGCCTGGTCGCGCCAGGCGTCAACCTGGTCGCCAGTGCAGGCTGTTCCATCCTGCATGCGGAGATGGTCGCGCTGGCGGCCGCCCAGAAGGCGCTGGGACGCTACGATATCGGAGATGCCGGCAGGTTGAAACATGAAATTTACGCCTCGACCGAGCCGTGCGCTATGTGCTTCGGAGCGATACCCTGGTCCGGTGTGAGCGGCCTGGTCTGCGGCGCGCGTGGCGAGGATGCCCGCGAAATCGGCTTCGATGAAGGTTCCAAGCCTGACGACTGGGTGCAGGCCTTGAACCGGCGTGGCATCAGTGTCGAACGTGATCTGTTGCGAGACGCAGCGGTAGAGGTACTGCGTGAATATACGGAAGATGGCGGACTGCTGTATAATCCCGGGAATCCTGCTCCTGATCCATGACTCCAGACCCTTGCCATAATATCCATTCTTATGCTCACAGCCCCTTACTTGCCACCTTGAATCGTCGCACCTAATATATCATCGATACTGGAACTGACCGGCATGACCATATGAACAGCATCCCGACGAATACAAACGAAACGCCGCGACAGGAGCAACGTCCGGCTCTGCGGGTCCTTGCCGGAGGAGTGCTGGGCATGATGGTGGCGATGGGGATCGGGCGTTTTGCCTTCACCCCGATTCTGCCGCTGATGCAGCGCGATCTGGGGATCAGCCACGGCATGGCCGGGTGGGTGGCATCACTAAACTACGCCGGCTATCTGGCCGGCGCGCTGCTCTGCGCTGTCTGGCCCCACGTGCTGCGCAGCAGGTGCGTCAACGTAAGCGCGCTGGCCGCCAGCATTGTCACCACCCTGTTGATGGGTGCCACGCAGTCACCGGCCTGGTGGGGTGCTCTACGGCTGGTGGCCGGTGTTTCCAGTGCGATACTGTTCGTGGTGATCGCGATCGAGGTGACCGAGATTCTGCAGCGCAGCCGTCACAGCAGCTGGAGCAGCGCGCTCTACGGTGGTATCGGCCTGGGGATCGCAATGAGCGGCGCGGTTGTGCCGCTGCTCGACCGCGCCGGCGGTTGGAGCGCGGCCTGGCTGGGGATGGGGGCAATCTCGATTCTGCTGGCCATGGCAGGTGTCACGCTGGCTGGCAAGCGTCGGAGCGCGTTGGCGGTACCGGATGGAGTTTCCACCGGCAAGGGACGACTGGGCGGTATCGCCCGTCTGGCAATTGCCTATTTCCTGGAAGGGGTTGGCTATATTGTCAGCGCCACCTTTCTGGTAACCATGATAGCCCATACCCCGGGACTGGAACGGTTTGCCTCATGGAGCTGGGTCGCGGTAGGTTTGTCGGCGGCCCCATCAACCATCATCTGGCAGCGGATTGCATGCAGGATCGGCCTGCGGGCGACACTGACCAGCGCCTACCTGCTCCAGGCCTGCGGCATTCTGCTCAGCAGCGTTGCGGTACAGGCTCTCAGCGCCGGTCTGGCCGCAGTGATCTTCGGCGGCACTTTCCTCGGTATCGTGGCGCTGGCCATGGGCGAGGGGGGCAGGCGCGCCGGTTCTGAAGGTCGTCGTGCCGCCGCCATACTGACGGTCTGCTTCGGGGCTGGGCAGGTGGTTGGTCCGCCCTTGGCCGGGTTGTTGGCCGATCAACAGGGGGGCTTCACGCTGCCGTTACTTCTGGCCGGTTCCGTGGTGGCGTTCGGCGGCCTGCTGGTGGCAACTGACAGGAACTTCTCTTCATAGGCAGCTCTAAATCAGGATTGAAAGGAGGACAGTGATGCCATACGTGAACATCAGGATTACCCGCGAGGGAGCAACGGCCGAACAGAAAGCGGCCCTGATCAGGGGGGCTACTCAACTGCTGGTGGATGTGCTGGGGAAGAACCCCGCCACTACGGTGGTGGTAATCGACGAGGTGGATACGGACAACTGGGGCATAGGAGGGGAGTCGATCACACAGCGGCGCAAATCGGGGCGATAAGGTCGGTTTTTATTCCTGAAGCGGGTTATGGGGCTGACTTTATATTCTCAGCGGTAACTGTCAATTATGTAGTCACAGAGTTTCATTGTGTCGTCATTCATATTTGATACGAAATCCAGTCTTATCCTGCTGAAGTTGTTTATGAAACCAGTAGAATGGCATTGGTTGCTTTTGAGCTTGAACTGTTCGAATGTTTTCAGAAACAGATTGTGACGTTCTTTGTGTTCATTGACAGAAGGGTAGTTCATCCCTTCCAATAACTGTTCCTCATAGATGAAGTGCAACTGGCAAAGCTGTTCCAGTTGATTTATCAGCTCATTCGTGTTTTCACAGTTTCCATGTATGTCTTCGATATCATTGTTGATATGTTTTATGCACTCGTCAATTTTATCAAAATGTATGTTTATTAGCTCAACAGTCGGATTCAGTTTATTGTTCCATACTAACGAGGCCATGGTACACCTCCTTAAAGGTTTTAGCCTGTTTCTTTGCATGAATTATAACATATATCAGGATTTTGGAGCCCAATAAACTGACTTGGAATTCATAGACGATTTCAGTCGATTCCTTAACGCCCACAACAGAATGAAGAGGATCAGCTATGGTAACGGCAGAATACGCCGCAGTAAAAAAAAGTAACTACGTCAGCAATCGTGAATTTTTCTGCGGACTCGTCGAGGTGAGTGACAATAGTGTCAAGCTCAATCTAAACAGTGAATTCCTGGCAATTACTGAATCAGGTCTCACTGGCATTATTCCGCTCGACTCCGCGGACGAAGACGCGAGCATCGATAAAATGAGGGCCGCAGCCGACTATTTCGATGGATTGGCTCAAGACCTCCGGCAGGCCGCAAAGTTATATCAATCCCGGAAACCCGGTACAGTATTGCCGGTTGAAACCGAGGCCAAGCCCCGGAATCAGCAACAGCAGACGGAACATCTTGAAAGGATACATGCCATACTGGAGCAATTGCCCGATGAGGAGAAAGCGATCTATCAGGGGTTTGGCTTTGGCGAACGGGCGGGAATGTACAAAATGATTGACTACGAGACGGACTCTGTAAAAATGCAAGCGTCAATTTGCAAATTGATAAAAGCTATTTCCGAGAAAAAGGGTTGTCAGTCTTGAGGTGAGAGCGGTAGTTGTTGATCTGTCGATCACAGTTTCGATCGAATCAACAATGTTCCCCTTGTTCCTCATTCCGAATCAAGGGAGGGATTATGACTAATTACCACCTGAATCGTCTGGCCGGTACCGTTCTGGCGTTTGTTATATTACTTTACCCGATTGTGTGCCGGTCCGCCACCGCCAGACTCGATGACGGGACAACTATCTCGTATCACCAGACCTTGACGGCAGCAAACAGCGCCATTGCCAGTGGCAGCAATGTTACCATCACGGCCCAGGCCGGAACCTTCCGGGAGAGCCTGGATCTGGATCGGGGGGGCAATGTCCGGTTGCGTGGCGGCTACGATGCCGGATTCACGGGGATTGTCGGCACAACCAGGCTTGAAGGGACTCTCACGATCACAACCGGCTCGCTGGTGGCGGACAATATCACCGTGGCAGCGCCCATGACAGATATGGTCCGGATCATCTACCTGCACCACAGCACAGGAGGTGTTATCTGGGATGGCGGGGTTCCTGGGCATATCTCGACATACAATGGCCAATTCGGCACTGATTACCGGATAACCGAACAGGCCTATCCCGACGGAGTGAACTACCCCTGGGAGAATTATCCCTACGATTATTGGAAACTCTGGGTCGATACCACCGGTCCGATCGGCTACCTGGGGCAAGATACCCTGGATAACCTGGCCGAGATCTACGACGTGATCGTGTTCAAGCATTGTTTCCCGGTCAGCAGTGTTGAAGCCGACACCGGTTTTCCGGACATCACTTCCAGCTACAAATCCCTGGAAAATTACAAGCTGCAGTACAACGCGCTCAAGGCCCGTATGCGCCAGTTTCCCGCGAAAAAATTCATTGTCTGGACCGGAGCCGCCTTGACCCTGCAGCAAAACACCCCGGAAAATGCCGAGCGTGCCAGACAGTTTTTCGACTGGGTCAGGACCACCTGGGATGAGAAGGGGGACAATATCTTCGTCTGGGATTTCTGGACCCTTGAGACTGAAGGTGGATTGTACCTGAAACCTGAGTATGCCAACGGCGAGGACTCGCACCCCAACGGAACCTTCGCGTCCGCAGTCTCCCCACTGATAGTCCGACGGATCGTGGACGTCATCGAAGGGGCCGGTGATTCTGGCAGTATTAGCGGCGCAACCGTTCCGGTTCCGCAGCAATAAACTCTGACGGTGGCGGCCGGTCGGCGCGGAAGAATGAATCACCGGGCGATTCTGCGCGCAGGCTCTTCCAATTTCAGCCAATCCCTGATACATTCCGGCATATTTCACAAACGAAAGGTTTATTATGCGCTATATAAGCACTCGCGGTGGTATCCAGCCGATTGCATTCAAGGACGCGGTCATGATGGGACTGGCCTCCGATGGCGGCCTGCTGCTGCCGGAGTCGTACCCCCAAATATCCGCCGAGCAGCTGGAGTCCTGGCGCTCGCTCGGCTATCCCGAACTGGCCTTCGAAATCATATCCCGCTTTGTCGATGATATTCCAGCCGATGACCTGAAAAGCATCATCGAGCGTTCCTACGCCACTTTCACGCATCCGCAGGTGACGCCGGTCGTCAAACAGGACGGCGTCTATATCCTGGAGCTCTTCCATGGTGTGACGCTGGCATTCAAGGATGTGGCGCTGCAGTTCCTCGGCAACCTGTTCGAGTACATCCTGGCAGAACGCAACCAGAAGCTGAACATCATCGGCGCCACTTCGGGCGATACCGGCAGCGCCGCGATCCACGGGGTGCGGGGCAAGAAGGGTATTTCGATCTTCATCCTGCACCCTTACGGCAAGACCTCCGCGGTGCAGGCGCTGCAGATGACGACCGTCACCGACGCCAACGTTCACAATATCGCGGTGCACGGCACCTTCGACGACTGCCAGGACATGGTCAAGGCGCTTTTCGGCGACCTGGCGTTCAAGGAGAAGTATTCGCTGGGCGCGGTCAACTCGATCAACTGGGCGCGGGTGCTGGCGCAGGTGGCCTATTATTTCCACGCCTGGCTGAGGGTGACCGACGCTAGCGCTCAGCCGGTGAGTTTCTCGGTTCCGACCGGCAACTTCGGCGATATCTTTGCCGGCTATGTCGCAAAACGCATGGGTCTGCCGATCGACAGGCTGCTTTTGGCAACCAACGAGAACAACATCCTGACCCGTTTCATCAATCGTGGCGATTACTCGCTGGGGGACGTGGTCTCGACCGTTTCGCCTTCGATGGACATCCAGATCGCTTCCAACTTCGAGCGTTACCTGTTCCACCTGTTTGGAAACAACCCGCGGCGGGTTCAGGAGGCTTTCGCCGAGCTGAAGGAGTCGGGACGGATTTCGTGTGATGACGCTGAAATGGCGCAGGTACGCAAGGACTTCTGTTCCGCATCGGTCAACCAGGAGGAAACCCTGGGCACGATTCGCGATTTTCACGCCAAAACCGGCTATCTGCTCGATCCCCACACCGCCGTTGGTGTCAGGGCCGCGCTGGAACTGTTGCCGGAGAATTCGTCCCGCATCTGCCTGGCCACTGCCCATCCGGCAAAATTCGGTGAGACGGTCGAAAAAGCACTCGGTGTGCCGGCACCGGTTCCCGAATCGGTCCGGGCACTGGAAGGAAAACCGACCCGATGCGAAATCATGGACGCCGACCTTGAGCAGGTGCGGGCGTTCTTTGTGGCGCAGGTCGGATAGCAGTCGGGGCCATGCTGCAGGAATCCACAGTTCGCCTGGTTTCGTTCCTGTCGATGTTTGCACTGGTCGCCCTGGCAGAGCTCCTCTTCCCCCGGCGTCCGCTGACAACACCCAAAGTCCGGCGCTGGCTGGTGAACGGTTCGATAGTCGCGCTAGATACGCTGGTGATCCGTCTTACCATGCCGCTCTTGCCTTTTGGTATGGCTGAACTGGCCGCGGACAGGGGGTGGGGCATTCTGAACCTGGTAACGCTTCCGCACTGGGCCAGTGTCTTGGCGGCTTTTATCGTCCTGGACTTTGTCATCTATCTCCAGCATCGCGCTTTCCACCGCATCCCGGTCCTCTGGCGCCTTCACCGCGTTCATCACACCGATCTGGACCTGGACGTATCCAGCGGTACCCGTTTTCATCCGCTGGAAATCATCATATCGATCTTAATCAAGCTGACGGTGGTGCTGCTGATCGGCGCCCCGGCCCTGGCGGTGGTGCTTTTCGAGATCGTCCTTAATGCCACCTCCCTGTTCAATCACGGCAACGTCGCCATTCCACTGAGAATCGATCGCTGGCTGCGGCTGCTGCTGGTGACTCCGGACATGCACCGTGTCCACCACTCGGTTATTCCCCGCGAGACAGACAGCAATTTCTGCTTCAACTTTCCCTGGTGGGACCGGCTGATGGGCACCTACCGCGCACAGCCGTCGGCAGGGCACGACGGCATGCAGATCGGCCTGAAGGAGTTCCGCAGTTCCGAACAGCTGGGGCTATTGTACCTGTTGCTGCTGCCGTTCAAGGGGAGAAGAGGGTGACGGGGATAAATGTCTGAAAAACAGAAGATATTCCGGGCTGCCGGAATTTTGGGCAGCGCCACGATGCTGTCCCGAATCATGGGCATGGTCCGCGACATGGTCGTCTCGCGCCTGTTCGGGGCCGGCATGGCGACCGACGCCTTTTTTGCCGCCTTCCAGATTCCGAACATGCTGCGCCGCTTTTTTGCGGAAGGGGCGCTGACCGCCGCTTTCGTTCCGACCTTCTCGGCGACTCTGACTCAGAAGGGTCAAGACGACGCCAGGGAACTGGCCAACATCTGTTTTACGCTGCTGACGATTGTGATGTCCTTCATCACCCTGGTCGGCATCATCTTTTCGCCGCTGATCGTCAGCCTGATGTTTCCCGGATTCAAGGCCGAACCGGGGAAGCTGGAACTGGCGGTGCTGCTCAACCGACTGATGTTCCCCTACATCTTCTTCATCAGCCTGGTGGCGCTCTGCATGGGCATCCTCAACACTTTGAGGCATTTTTTCACACCGGCTATATCCACCGTATTTCTTAATATCTCGATGATCCTGGCGGCGCTGGGGCTGCGCGGTTTCTTCGAGGCCCCCATCACCGCGCTGGCGGTGGGTGTCCTGGCGGGTGGCTGCATCCAGTTGCTGCTGCAACTGCCGGTCCTCTGGCGCAAGGGTTTTGCGTTCCGGCCGAACTTCGATTTCAAAAATCCGGAAGTACGCCGGATAGCGCTGCTGATGCTGCCATCCCTGTTCGGAGTCGGGGTATATTACCTGAATATCGTCGTCAGTTCCATTCTGGCATCACAACTTCCACAAGGGAGTGTCTCCTATCTCTATTACGCCCAGCGCCTGTTTGAATTCCCCCAGGGCATCTTCACGGTGTCGGTGGCTCAGGCGGTGCTGCCGTCGATGAGCAAACAGGCGGCCTCCGGCGACATGGACGGCATGAAGGAATCGCTGTCGTTCGGACTGCGTCTGACGCTGTTCATCACCATTCCGGCCATGGCCGGTCTGATGGCCTGCTCGACACCGATCTTCAGCCTGATTTTCATGGGCGGCGCTTTCGACTATCTCAAGGTGGTCAACTCGGCCCAGGCGCTGATGTACTACTCCCTGGGACTCTCTTTCGTCGCCATGACGCGTGTGCTGGCTCCGGCCTTCTATGCTCTTAATGATACAAAAACCCCGGTAATAACCGCGTTTATCACCTTTCTGTTAAACCTCTGCCTTAGCCTTGCGTTGATGGGGCCGCTCAAGCATGGCGGCCTGGCGCTGGCCAGCACCATTTCATCCTGTGGCAACATGCTGATGCTGTTCTGGCTCCTGAGACGGAAAACCGGCGCTTTCGGCGGGCGCGCAATAATCAGGACATCGTTCAAATCCGTTGCCGCTTCGATCCCGATGACCGCAGCGGTATGGTATGCCTGTTTATTGATCGACTGGTCACAGGGAGGGCAAAAGATACTGAAAGCCGCTGTGTTGGGCGGAGCGATCCTGATCGGTACCGGCATATATCTGGTTGCGGTACGTCTGTTGAAAACCGAGGAGGCCCTGGAAGCTGTTTCGGTTCTGAAAAGGAAGCTGACCAAATAACAGGGTCAATGAATATGGCTTGACGGAAGATGAAAATCTGGTCTTTTTATACATGGAAGGTGCTGAATTCAAAGGGTTGCCGGTTTCATTAAAATCGGGGTTTTTGAACAGAGCAGATTTCCCCGAAAAAAATGTATACCACAGGCGAAAAAAGCTTGACACCGTAACCCCGCCAAATTACGTAGGAGATTGTAAGTTGTTGAAATAACGTTGTTTATCTGTTGTATAAAAAAACGGCATATCGGAAAAAACTCTTGCAAAAATATCACTTTTGATTCCCGTCAACACAGTTCTCCACAAGTTATCCACATTTTTTGTGGATAAGATTAACATGTCTGTAAAATCAGTCACATTGCCGTAACATCTTTATCTTTTGTTGAGTTTTCCTCATTCTTGGCCTGTTCCCAGAGCTGGTCCAGTTCAGCTAAAGATGTATCCTGAATCTGTAGCCCGCGCCCGTGCAGCGTCTCTTCCACATACGAAAATCTTTTCTGAAAGCGGTTTATGGTCTTGCGCAAAGCTTCCTCCGGGTTCAGTGAAAGAAATCTTCCCAGATTGACGATCGAAAACAGCAGATCACCCAGTTCGTCTTCCATTCGCAAAGGGTCGCCACCGGCCCAGGCCTCCTCGAATTCGTGCAGCTCTTCCATCACCTTGGCAAATACCTGATCGGAGTGTTCCCAGTCGAAGCCTACCCGAGAAGCCTTCTCGCTGATCTTGTGGGCCCTCAACAGGGCAGGGAGATGGTTGGGTATGCCTGAAAGAGCGGATGGTCGCTCGCTCCCTTTTTCCTCTTTTTTGATGCGTTCCCAGTTCTCAATCTGGGCGTTGCTGTCCCTGATGTCCAGATCACCGAAAACGTGCGGATGCCGACGGATCAGCTTTTCACAGAGCGTGTCGATGATGTCCCTCATCGTGAAGGCCCCCGACTCCTCGGCGATCGCGGCATGAAAAACCGGCTGCAACAGCAGGTCGCCCAGCTCTTCCTTGAGATGCTGGGGTGATTTGTCATCGATCGCTTCGATAACTTCGTAGGTTTCCTCCAGCAGATAACGGGTCAGGCTCTCGTGGGTCTGCTCCGCGTCCCAGGGGCAGCCTCCCGGCCCCCTCAGCCTGCGCATGATGCTCAACAGTTGTTCGAAATTGGCGCTATCAGTATTCATGGTGGTTTCTCTCCAGTCCGGAAACAGGTGTGGTTTGCATTGTCAGGCGAGTAATGCTAGAGTGCCTGAAAATTTTTAGCGGGTGATTATTTATGAATGAAATGATTTTTTTACTGCTGCTGTTCGGTCTGCCGGCGGCGCTCGGTTTCAGGCTGGCTCTGTCCCGTGGCAAGAACCCGTTGCTGTGGGGGCTGTTGTGCGGCGTATTTCCCTTTTTTCTGATGGTTCTGCATTTCAACCGGCCGACCCGGGAAGTGCGCGGCTATTTCAGGAAATGCAGCCACTGCGGCCGGACCTTCCCCTGGAAGGACGCGGCCTGCAAATACTGCGGCAGCGCTGTTGCTACCCCGCCGGAAAACCCTTAGTATCCTGTAACAGCTATTACTATTTGATACAAACTTTCCTGACCTCTTTCAGATCGGTCAGTCCCTCCAGGCATTTCAAAATGCCATCCTGTTTGAGCGTGGTCATGCCGTCCATGATCGCCTGACGGCGGATGGCCTCGATCTCGGATTTTCTCTTGATCAGCGACTTGATCGCGTCCGTTCCCTCCAGCAGCTCATGAAGCCCAAGGCGCCCCTTGTATCCGGTGTCGTTGCATTTTGGGCAGCCCACAGACCTGAACAGCCTGATATCGGCCGGATTGATGCCGGTTCTGGCAAAATCCTCGCGACCGTATTCATTGATGATATCTTCCAGTTCCTGCTGTCCGGGGACGTACTCCTGCTTGCATCCGCACAGCCGGCGGGCCAGGCGTTGCGCCAGTATGCAGAGGATGGCGTCGGAGAAGCTGAAAGGGTCCAGTTCCATGTCCAGCAGCCGGGTGACCGTTTCCGGCGCCGAGTTGGTATGCAGGGTGGAAAATACCAGGTGGCCGGTCAGCGAACATTCGATGCCGATCTCGGCGGTTTCCTGGTCACGCATCTCGCCGACCATGATCACGTCCGGGTCGGCGCGCAGGAAAGAACGCAGGGCCGCCGCAAAGGTGAAGCCTATTTTCGGGTGGACCTGTACCTGACGCAGTCCGCGCTGGGTGATCTCGACCGGGTCCTCGGCGGTCCAGATCTTGGTGTCGATAGTGTTGATGACCGAGATGGCCGAATGCAGAGTCGTGGTTTTTCCCGAGCCGGTCGGGCCGACCACCAGCACCAGGCCGTAGGGCTGCCTGATACAGGCCTCCATTACGCGGGAGTTTCGTTCTGTCAGCCCCAGCTTGTCAAAGGGGATCGGTTCGCCGGAGGCCAGCACGCGCATGACCACGTCCTCCAGCTGGCCGGCGGTCGGCACCGTGGCAACGCGCAACTCGACGTCGATAGGACCGAATTTCTTGAAGTCGATCTTGCCGTCCTGGGGCTTGCGGCGTTCGGAGATGTCCAGCCCGCACATTATCTTGATGCGAGACGGTATCGCGTATTTGTACTTATAGGGAATCTTCTGGTAGACCTTGCAGCGCCCGTCGATGCGCATCCTGACCTGAACATCATCTTTTCCCGGAAATGGCTCGATGTGGATGTCGGAGACCTTGTTCTGAACAGCATCGATGATGATCTTGTTGACCAGCTGCACGATAGCGCTGTCCTGTTCCGACACCTTCTGCGATTCAGACTCGATTTCCGGTTCGTCCCCGCTGTCGAGGCGGTTGATGATGTCATTGATGCTGCTGCTGGCGGAGCCGGATGTTCCATGGCGGTAGAACAGGTTGATATAGGCCAGGATATCTTCCCGGAAAGCGCCGATATATTCCATACAATATTCATCTTCACCCATCATCGCTTCGGTAGCAAACAACATTCCCATCATATCCTTGTTCAAAGGATCGAGAATAAAGCTGTCCATGCCGGCGCTCATGGCCAGAACGGCAAAGGCCTGGTTGGCAATCCGGCGGGCTGGTAAATTGAAAGAAATGTTGCTGACGGCACCGGTGACATGAATAGTCGGATATTGTTTTTTGATTTCCCGGATCACTTCGGTCACCATGGTGATACCGTCTTCCGAAGTGCACAGCATTTCAATCAAGGGATCGATGTGCATGCGAGAAGGATCGATGTTATATTCCTTGCATTTTGCCATCAGATCGGTGAACACTTCCAGACGATCCTTGGCGGTTTTAGGGATGCCCTTGTCACTGTTTAGCAAAGCCACACATTCCCACTTGGTATCGGCCAGTACCTTAAAGGCCACATCGACCTT
>JAWDJY010000036.1:0-46241 GCA_032469775.1 Geobacteraceae bacterium
CCACCTGGGTCCAGATCATCAAGGCCGGCCTTCTGATGTCGGGCGCCTTCCTGCTCTCGTTCCTGGTACTGATGAAAGCCGGCTTCAACCCGATCGGCTTCTTCACTTCCATCGTCAACAGCCCTGAGATCCAGGATCACGTTTCCAAACTGGTGCTCAAAGATGGTGTCATTCTTACCGGTACAGAAGCCGGCCAGCGTTTCCTTGAGCCGGGACTGTTCCTCAAGAATCCGCTGGACCAGATCTCGCTCGGTATGGCCCTGGTTCTGGGCACAGCCGGCATGCCGCACATCCTGATGCGCTTCTTCACGGTTCCGACCGCCCAGGCTGCCCGTAAATCTGTTATCATCGCCATGTTCATCATCGGCGGCTTCTACGTACTGACCACGCTGCTCGGCTTCGGCGCTGCCGTAAACATCACTCCGCAGGGCATCATGCAGGTGGACAAGGGGGGCAACATGGCCACCCTGATCCTGGCGCAGACCATGGGCGCCGAAATAGCCCCGATCCTGGGCGATATCTTCCTGGCCTTCCTCTGTTCGGTTGCCTTCGCCACGATCCTGGCGGTTGTCTCCGGTCTGGTTCTGGCCGCTTCGGCCGCCATCGCCCACGACATCTATGTTAACGTGATCAAAGACGGCCACGCCGACCAGCACGAGCAGGTCATGGCTGCCCGCATCACCTCGCTGGTAGTTGGCGCGGTCGGCATCATCATCGGCCTGATGGCCGAGAAAGCCAACGTTGCCCACCTGGTGGCACTGGCCTTCGCCGTGGCTTCCTCCGGCAACCTGCCGGTCGTATTCCTGTCGCTGTTCTGGCGTAAATTCAACACCGCCGGCGTCATCTCCGGCCTGGTGGTCGGCACGGTCGCTTCGATCGGCCTGGTTATGGTATCGCCCAACATGACCTACCCGAAAGTTGTTGCTGCCGGCGCCCAGAAGGTGATCACCGCCATGGAGAAGAAGCAGGCCGAACTGCCTCCCGGCGCTACCCTGAGCGAACTGGACGCCAAGGCATTGACAACCGCCAAGGCTGACTACGAGAAGAACAAGGACGGCAAGTCGATGATGGGTCTTGACAAGCCGATCCTGAAACTGAAGAACCCCGGCATCATCTCGATTCCGCTGGGCTTCATGGCTGCGATCTTCGGCACGCTGCTGTTCCCGAACAGAAGGTCGGAAGAGATGTTCGACGAGATCTACGTCCGTCAGAACACCGGCCTCGGCATGGCCAAGGCTATTGATCACTGATATCATGACTGTCTGACATTGCCATGCATTGGCGGTGAAGGAGCAACTTTCCTTCACCGCTTTTTTATTTTCCTGCACCGGAAAATAGAGTTGATTACTATTCTGGAAATATGCTTAATTAAAAAGTCGGGAATTGCTCAAAAAGCCGTTGTAGCTGTCATGGCACGCATGGTATACACAAACCGCCAGAAAACATCTGAAACGCAGGGAATGTCACGGAGGCCGTTATTCGAGAAAAATCAGCGCCGTCCGGCAGCAGACGTCCAGCGGCCGGATATCAGCCCAAAGGTTTGACAATCATTTACGAGGACAGGGACCTGATCGTAATTGAAAAGCCGTGCGGACTGCTTTCGATCGGAGCCGGACGGGACAGGGCGAGAACGGTTCATACCATCCTCAACGAGTACGTCCGCAAGGGAAATCCCCGTTCACGGAACCGGGTATACATAGTGCACCGGCTGGACCGGGATACCTCCGGTCTGCTGATACTTGCCAGAAGTGAAGCGGCCAAATGCTTTCTGCAGGAACACTGGCAGGAGACAGAAAAGCATTATCTGACGGTGGTGCATGGTACTTTTGTGCCGGCAGAAGGAACTATCAGCAGCAACCTGGCCGAGAACAGTGCCCACAGGGTCTACTCGACCTCCGATGCGGCATCTGGAAAACTCTCCCTCACCGGATACAGGGTCATGAAAGAGGCCAAAGGGTTCAGTCTGCTGGACATTCACCTGTTGACCGGCCGCAAGCACCAGATACGTGTGCATATGTCGGAAAACGGCCACCCGGTTGTGGGGGACAGAATCTACGGCAGAAAGAATGATGCCTGTGCCACACTGGCTCTGCATGCCAGATCAATCTCATTTACCCATCCCGTGAACGGGAAACGACTGGCATTTGCAACCGGCATCCCGGATATCTTCACACGCCTGGTAGGTAAAATTGGTGAGGCGTCTGCCATGTAACAGCGATGCAGGCCGTCCTGGCCTGCAGGCACGGAATGTTCAGGCATTGCAAAGCCGGATTCCGAGCCGACGGATACGAATTAGAAAATTGTGCATTCTGGAGGTGTGTTTTGAAAAAACTGGCCATGGTAATTATGCTGATATCGTCCAGTGCGGCTGCATCCGATATCGTTAATTTCAAGAACGGCATGGTTTTCAATCACAAGGGGCATCAGACCGAAAGGGTGGGCAAGTGCTATGTCTGCCATGACAATGTTTCCGTTTCGGCGGACGGAAAAGACGTGACCACCACCGCACCCGGAAAAATAAAGGGGTTCGGCAAGGAGTGGGCGCACAAATACTGTACCGATTGCCACGAGTTGTTCGGGGAAGGCCCGGTGGAATGCAAGGACTGTCACAAGAACTAGCCTCCCGGGTGATCAATCCACCCAGCCTGTAATAATCTGGATGCATCCGGACCGGAAAATTCCATGAAAAAATTTTTCTCGCTGCCAATCAGGGCGCAATTAAACTTTATTACGCTGCTTATTTCACTGCCGGCAATCGCCATTATCGTCTTCACCGGCGTGCAACAGCGCGAGCGTGCCGTCAGAGAGGCGTACTCGCAGACCCGCCAGCTTGCGGAAAGAGTGGCGACGGATCAGAAAAATACCGCTTCCAACGTAGAACAGCTGCTCGTAACCCTGTCCCAGCTGCCTGATGTCAAGCAGCACGACAGCTCCTGCATCCAGCCGCTGCTGCTGCAGCTCAGGGAGCTTAATCCGGAGTATGCCAATATTCTGGTGGCTGACCTGACCGGCAAGGTGTGGGCAGCCGCCTCCATGCCTCCTCCTCCATCCATGATCAGCGACCGCCGTTACTTCAAGAACGCGATTGCAACCGGCCGGCTCTCCTCCGGCGAGTATGTTATCAGCAAGAGCATCGCCAAACCTGTTTTCCACTTTGCCTACCCGTACCGCGATCAGTCAGGCAGGATCAGCGGCGCCATTGTAGTGGCGCTGAGTCTGGAAAAATACTTCAGTGCCGTGAAAAAAAATACTCTGACCAATGGCGGCAATATTCTGCTGCTTGATCACAGCGGGATCATTCTCAGCCGTGCCGTGGAGCCGGAGAAGGCGATCGGCAGGAAATATCCCGAGAAGTCGTTGCAGGAGATGTTTGCCGGGCCTGAAGAGTATTCGTATCGAGGGGTGGGGTCGCTGGCGGATGAGCGCTTTATCAGTTACCGCAAGATCCGTCTTGAAGGGGAGTCGACACCTTACATGTACGTGCGGGTGGGGATCCCGGTCAAGCCTGCCCTGGCAAAGGCCGACCGTTTCATGGCAGCCAACATCGCATTCTTTTCGGTTTTTCTGTTAGCTACCCTGCTGCTGGCCTACCTGATCGGCAAGCGCTCCATAGCCGACCGCATCGGCCTGCTGCAGCAGGCCTCGAACCGCTTTGCGGAAGGTGATCTGCTGGTCAGGGTGTCCGGCTCGGTAGAAGGGGGAGAGTTGGGGGCGCTTGCGCGCAGCTTCGACTCCATGGCCGACAAGCTGGCTGAGCGGGAGAAGATGGTACAGGAGAGCGAGCTGCGGCTGCGGAGCATCACCGATTCGGCAAACGACGCGATTGTGATGGTCGATCCCGCCGGCGCAATCTGCTACTGGAACCCTGCAGCCGAAACCATACTCGGATACGGCGCAGACGAGGTGATGGGAGAAAACCTTCACCGGCTGCTGACTCCGCAGCGCTATATGGATGACCACATGGGGGCCTTCCGGAGTTTTGTGCAGACCGGCATCGGTGGCGTTGTCGGGAAGACGGTGGAGCTGTCCGCCATTCGCAAGGATGGACAGGAGATACCGGTTTCGCTCTCGCTTTCATCGGTAGAACTGAACGGGGAGTGGCACGCTGTCGGCATACTTCGCGACATCAGCGAGCTCAAGCGTGCCGAGAAGGAGCTGCGTGAGAGCGAGGAACGTTTCAAGGCGCTCAGCGAGGCCTCCTTTGGCGGCATCATAATTCATGACAAGGGCCTTATCCTGGAATGCAACAAAGGCCTTTCCAATATTACCGGATTCAGTTACGCAGAGCATATCGGCATGAACGGCCTGGAACTGATTGCCCCCGAATCCCTCGATACGGTGATTGCCAACATTCGCAGCGGTTATGAACAGAGTTATGAAGTTGAAGGTGTCCGCAAGGACGGTTCAAAGTATCCCCTGGCAATCAGGGGGAAAAATGTCACCTACAAGGGCCGCGATGTGCGGGTCATCGAATTTCGAGACATCACTGCCCGCAAGCGGGCCGAGGCCGAACACGAAAAACTCCAGCTCCAGTTGAATCAGGCCCAGAAACTGGAATCAGTGGGACGGCTGGCCGGAGGCGTGGCCCATGAGTTCAACAACAAGCTGATGGTGATCATGGGAAGCGCCGAGCTGGCCCGCATGAATATTCACGATGACGAACGCATTTTCAGGTATCTCGACGAAATAACCAGAGCCGCGGAATACTCCCGGGATATAACCGCCCAGCTGCTGGCGTTTTCACGAAAAAACCTGACCATCGCCCGGGTTGTCGATCCGAACCGGATCATCGAGGAGACGGCAAAGACCCTGCCAAGGCTGATCGGTGAACATGTCCGCTGCGCATTCCAGCTGGCGGATAACGTCTGGAGTATCCGCATAGATCCGGTCCAGCTCGACCAGATCATCATGAACATGGCTGTCAACGCCCGCGATGCGATGCCCGAAGGCGGTGACTTTTCGATTGCAACCGGTAACATCACGCTGGACAGATCCGATTGTGAGTCGATCACCGATGCGGTTCCGGGAGAGTACGTCCGGATATCTTTCAGGGATACCGGGGTTGGCATGGACAGTGAGACCATTTCCAAAATCTTCGAACCGTTTTTTACGACCAAGGAGATCGGGAAGGGCACCGGGCTCGGGCTTGCAACCATCTACGGAATTGTCCGGCAGAACGACGGATATATTCAGGTAGTGAGCCAGCCGGGGCAGGGGACGGAATTCCGTGTATACCTGCCCCGTCACAAAGATGCGCCGCATGAAAAACCGGAAGAGGATCGTGTGCCGCTGTCCGGCTCGGGATCAATACTGCTGGTGGAAGATGAAGAGGCGGTCAGGAGGATGGTACTGATCTTCCTGCAGACCCTCGGCTATACCGTGCATGAGGCGATGTCGCCCATGCATGCGATAGAGCTGGCCTCGGACCGCTCGATCGAGATCGACCTGGTAATAACCGACGTGATCATGCCGGAGATGAACGGTAAGGTGATGATGGAGAGGATCGGGGAAATAAGGCCCGGAATCCGGTCGATCTACGTTTCCGGCTATTCCTCGGATGTGTTGCCGATAGATGGAGAGTGTGAAGGGCTGCACTTCATCCAGAAACCATACAACATGAAGCTGCTCAGCGAATATATCAGCTCGGTCATGAAGTAGCTGTAACGGGACTCAGGCGACGAGGTGGTTATATGAATCCTGCACGGCGCCCGGACTGCCTTTCCGGCGTTTCCGCTTAAGTTGACGCCGTAGATGTTTACAGACTTTAAACCAACCGCATAATTTTCAAAACATTTACCCGCCTGCAATACGCATGTAACCTGACAATGCTAGGATTCCCTCCAAACGATAACTGGAGGGCATATGCGCGACAAGCTGTCAAGTCTTCAGGTTGTGAAGGACATTCGTCCTGTAGTATCTGCGTTCACTGCCGCCGCCGGAATCATGCGCGGCATATCGATCAAGCGCCATGCGCCGATAACCCGTCGCCGGGAATTCGCGCTGCTGGAGCGGAACCACGACTCCCACCGGACCCGTTGCAGCCTCTTCCGCGAGAAGGGCATCGGCAATGCGCCTACAATCGTGCTGGGCGGTTTTGTTCCGGACGCCACCGAGACCGTCGAGTTCCAGCGCAAAATACTGCGTCAGCACGGTTCTATCTACTACATCAACTATTCCCGCAACGGCTTCTGCCTGGAGATGTTCAGTGCCCAGCTTGCCGACCTGATTGAAGACCTGGCCCGCAAAGGGCAAAAACCGCTGATCATGGCGGTCAGCTTCGGCTGTGGTCTGCTCTCCGGATTTCTGCGTCTTGCCGACGAACAGATGCATCAAAGCATCCGCGGCCTGGTCTTGGTAAGCCCGGTCCTGACCACCGACGACCTGATCCGGAGCGCCGACCGGAAACGTGACGGGGTGAGAATGCTGGAAAGCAATCTCAGGAAAATCGTGGCCGCCGACCCCGTCAACCAGGCCGGCATCTCGAAACATATCGAACGATCAAGGCGCTGTTTCCAGGCGCTGTTCAATGCCGGAGCCGAAAACCGCACCCTCGGCGTACGCCATCTGGCCATCCGGAAAAAAATCAACGATGTCATCGAATACACCACCGCCCGAGGCGGCTTTGAGAGGGTTTCGGCGCTGCGGGACTTCAACTTTCCGCAGCTTGCCAGCTCGCTCTTCTCGGGTCCGGTGCTGGTGCTGCTGGCGGAAAACGAATCGGACATACTGGTGCCGTCGTCGCCGACACTGCTGATGTTCAGTACCCCCTCCCTCTACAACCGGATATTTCCCACCTGTCGTGTAAAAACTGTAAAGTCCGGAGTTGCCGGTGACGGAGTCGCCCACGCCTCGCTGATATTCCACCACGAACTCTACAACCCGGTCCTGGAGGGGTGGTATGACAAGCTGCTCTACCCGCGGCTGCAACTGGCGGTATAGATGACCTTGACGAGCAGGATTCAGTGTGTCGGGCTGCTTCAGAAGATGCTGCGACAGCAGGCAGTAAGGCGGGCCGGGCAATTCAAACGCCGTGATCCTCTGGAGGAACAGCGCCGGATATTTACCGGGCTGCTCCAGACGGCTGCGGAAACCGAATTCGGCAGGGACAACGGCTTTGTCCTGATGAAAGACGCACCGTTCGAGACCGCCTATCGAGACTACAAAAACCGGGTCCCGATCCGGTCGTACCGGGAATTCATGGCGGATTATTTCTACCGTGACCAGCCGGACGCAACCAGCGTCCGCTCGGCACCCGAACTGGACAATCTGACCTGGCCCGGCAGGATCGGCATGTATTGCGAAACATCCGGAACCACGGCTCCCACCAAATTCATCCCCTTTTCAGAACGGATGTTCGCGGAAAACCGCCGGGCGGCCCTCGACATGATCTCCTGCTATCTGGCCGCCAGGCCCGAATCACGGATACCAGGCGGCAAGATCCTCTACATGTCCGGCTCAACCACCCTCAGCAGGGACAGACGCGGAGCCTGGTCCGGCGACATGAGCGCCCTGACGCTCCGTTTCCGCCCCTGGTACCTGACGCCATTCGTGGAACCGCGGGCGGAGATATCGGCCCTTCCCTGGGAAGAAAAGCTGCAGGCCATGGCGGAACTATTGCTGTGTGACAGCCGTATCCACGTCATCTCCGGAGTGCCTCCCTGGATAATCCTGCTGCTGAAACGCTGCCTGGAGCTCGGCGGCCGTCCGCTTGGAGAGCTGCTGCCGAACCTTGAGCTGATAATCCACGGCGGCACCAGCCTGGAACCCTATCGCAGCGAATTCGACAACCTGTTCGACGGCCGGCCCCCCGACCTGCTGGAACTGCTCCCCTCATCCGAAGCCTTCATGGCATTCCAGCAACCGGACGAAGCGCGGATGCGGCTGACACCCTACTACGGCGTCTTTTTCGAATTCGTCCGCTTCGAAGAACTGGACCGGCAGGGACGGCCGTCGCCAAATGCCGAAGCGATCCCGCTGGAGCAGGTCGAAACCGGACAGCGCTATGCAGTCATCCTCAGCACCTGTTCCGGATTGTGGCGCTACCATATCGGCGATACGATCCGCTTTACCTCCACATCGCCGCATCTGATCGAATTCACAGGCCGGGACCGCTTCCTGGACAAGCTGGAGGAGAAGGTTACCCAGGGTGAGGTCGAACAGGCTGTGGCCAGCCTCAACCGGAACGGCGCCTGGAATGTACGCGAATTCATGGTGGGAGCGGATATCCGCAACCGGCGGCATCAGTGGGTGCTGGCGGTGCGAAATGCCGGCCCCGATCTTTGTGAGGCATCACAGGCATTGGATGCGGTCCTCTGCGGTCTGAACGCCGACTATGCCACATTCAGGGGGCAGGGGCGCATCAACGCTCCTGATGTGCTGCTGGTTCCGGAGGACGGCATCTACCAGTGGTCGCGGATGGAGCGGGGCAAGCTGGGGGGGCAGAGCAAGATACCGCACATCGATCCGACCCCGGACTCATCCATGATCGCCAGCCTGTGCGACTTTCATCTGCACTCAGGGCTCACGACAACGTGATTTTAAGCGGTCATGCTCCACCGCACTACTTGCCTGCCCGTTTGTCCAGTCATTCCGAATGTTAGTTGGAGACTTTCCATGCAAACCGCCAACCGGGTTTTCTCCCTGCCTTATGACAATCTGTCTCCCATCAGGATCGTGCTGTTGTATGCATGCATCGGTATCGGATGGATTCTGTTTTCCGACTCGCTCACTTCCAGATTGATCCGGGACCGGCACCAGCTTGAGCATGCCGTCATTGCCAAGGGGAGCCTGTTCATTCTTGCCACTGCGGTTCTGCTGTACATGCTTATACGATCCTATACCCGGCAGCTCCGCTCATCTCAGGAAACTTATATGCTGGCCGAGCGCGAGATAAACCAGCTGGCCTACTATGACCGTGAAACCGGCCTGCCCAATCACAACCTGCTGCTGGACCGTTTGAACCAGGTGATCGCCTTCAACAGTCGCAAACGCAAGAATACAGCAGTGATCTACATCAGCCTGACCGGCTTCAAGGCCGTCGTCGATGCGCGGGGGCACAGGGGTGGCGGCGAACTGGTGCGCGGCATCGCCGAGCGGCTGACTTCAGCGTTGCGCCAGTATGATACGATCGCCCGCATCCACCGCGATGAATTCGTACTGGTCTTGGGTGGGACCGTGTTGGCCGGTGATGTTGCCATGATCCTCAACAAGTTGCAGGCGGTGTTTTCGGAACCGCTGCTTCTGGGGGAGGAGGAAGCGATCATACCGGCCTGTTTCGGGATCGCCTGTTTTCCCTCCGATGGTGTGACCAGTGAAGCGCTGCTGCAGAACGCCCACATAGCCATGAACCAGGCGCGTCAGAACGGGGTACCGTTCCAGTATTATTCCGAGTCGCTCAACCAGAAAGCAGTCGAGCGCCTCAGCATCGAAACCGGCTTGCTGCGAGCCATCGAGGAAAATGAGTTTTATCTCTGCTATCAGCCCAAGATGGCCATCAACGGGCGGGACATCATCGGCATGGAGGCGCTGGTGCGCTGGCAACGCCCCGGCCACGGCACTGTCCCGCCCGACAGATTCATCGCTGTGGCCGAAGAGAACGGTTTGATCGTCAGGTTGGGGACATATGTATTAAAAGAAGCCTGCCGGCAGAACAAGGCCTGGCAGGATGCAGGCATGCAAAAGCTCAAGGTGGCGGTCAACCTGTCCGCCCGACAGTTGCGCGACAACGCCTTCGTGCCGCTGGTCATCCAGATACTTGCCGAAACCGGCCTGGACCCGCACTGCCTCGAACTGGAGCTGACCGAAAGCGCACTGATGGGCGATTCCAGCGACACTGTCTGCAAATTGTTGCGCCTGAAGGAGATGGGCATCGGTATCTCGGTGGATGATTTCGGCACCGGCTACTCCTCGCTCTCATATCTCAAACATTTACCGATCGATACGATCAAGGTGGATCGCTCTTTTGTGCGTGACATCGTCAACGATCCGGATGATGCCGCGATCGTGGACGCCATTGTGGCCATGGCCCACTCGCTGAAACTGAACGTGATTGCCGAAGGTGTGGAAACTGTCGAACAGCTGGAATTCCTGCGCCAGCGCAAATGCCAGCAGGCGCAGGGCTACTATTTCGCCCGTCCGCTTGATCCGCAGCAGTTCGAGGCATTCATGTCCCAGGGACGTTCGCTTGGGAATATGACGGTTTCCACCCCCGATGCGTCTTCCGGGCCGGTTGCGGAGAGCGTGCTTCCTTGTCCGGTGGAAGATCCGGGGAAAGATAAAATTGCAGAACCGGTACCGGAAACTGTCGGCGCGGAATATATCGGCGACATATCTATCGCGGTTCCTCCCGCAAATCCGGGAGACAACCTGGCCGCGGTCCTCAAGCGATTCCAGGGCGATCCGGCACTGCAGGTGCTGCCGGTGGTGGATGACGGACAAGCGGTCGGCATCATCAACCGTTCGACCTTTCTGGAAGAGCACGTGATCGGTATGAACGGATATGCCTTCCATATCAACCACTCCAGGAAGATGCGCGACCTGATGGCGCCGATCAGGCTGGTGTTGGATGCCGAAGTCAGGATCAGGGATGCCGCCCGGGCCTTCCAGTCGCAGGAACAGGATGTGCGGGTTGATAATATCTGTGTCACCAGAAACGGGATCTACTACGGCGTCGTGGATGTCAACCGTTTCATCAGCGCCATTACCGATATCAACCTGACCCTGGCAAAAGGCGCCAATCCGCTGACCGGACTGCCTGGCAACGAGAGCATCCAGCGCGAGATAAACGACCGGCTTGCCTCGGGAGAAGACTTCGACATCGCCTACATCGACATCGATAACTTCAAACCCTTCAACGATTTTTACGGATTCCAGCGGGGCGATGTGGTCATCAAGACAATCGGGGAAATAGTTTTGGCGGTGACGGAATCATCGGGCGAGGGGTTGCGCTGTTTTTGCGGACATATCGGCGGAGACGACTTCATAATCATAACCGGCCCGCACCATGCCGAGTACATCTCGTCAAGGGTTATCAATTCTCTCGAAAGACATTTGCCGTTTTTTCACGGGGAAAAGGACTTTGCCGCGGGTTGTTACAGCGCGGTGAACCGCAAGGGAGAAGAGGAAACCTTCGGGCTTCTGTCGATATCGATCGGCATCGTCAATACCCGGCTGACGCCGGTTTCCTCATACGCCCAACTGGCCTCGATTTCCACCGAGGTCAAGAAGGCCGCCAAGAAACTGCCCGGGTCATCGGTGGTTATCAATCGCAGGGCGGGCGTGGAAGCTTAGGGATTCGAAATCGGCTGCGTATCGAGTTTCAGGATCGTGCTGTAGGTCTGGCTGCCGTCGGGCGCCTTGTCCAGCGTGAAACGCCGTGCGTTGCGTCCCATCCGTTCAATCATCAGCGGATCGGAAACCATCGCCTCTATCGCTGAAATCAGGGAGGCGCTGCTGCCGGCGCGGAACACCAGCCCGGTCTCGCCGTCAATCATCAGCTCCCTCGGCCCCCCCTCGTCTGACACGATCACCGGCAGGCCGGAAGCCTGCGCTTCCAGCACCACGTTGCCAAAGGTGTCGGTGGCGCTGGGAAACACGAACAGGTCGGCCGAGGCATAGCCGCGCTGCAGCTGTTCACCTGCCAGATAGCCTGTAAACAGCGCCGGATAATCCGCCAGCGCCGCTTCCATATCTCCCCGGTAGGGACCATCGCCGATCACCGCCAGCGCAATCGACGCGCCGTCGTCCACCAGCTTGCGGAAAGCGCCCACCAGCATCTCCAGCCCCTTCTCGCGGGAAACGCGCCCCACGTACAGCAGCACCAGCCGGCCGAGCCCCAGGCCGCGACTCTTCCAGAAAGTGGGGTTGCGCATTCCGGGAGAGTAGCAGTCAGTATCCACCCAGCGGGGCAGCGGCTTCATCCGTTCCGGCGGCAGCCCGCGCGACTGCAGCTGCTGGCGGGTTCCGGCCGACGGCACCATCACCTCCTCCATCTGCCCGTAGAACCAGATCATATAGCTCCAGGCCGCCTGCTCCAGGAACTCGTCATTGGTCAGGCTGCGCACATACTGGGGAATATCGGTATGGTAGGTGCCGGCCACCGGGATCTTCATCAAACGGGCGATCAGAAGGCCCAAGAGTCCGACGGTGCCGGGGGTGCTGACATGGATGCGGGTAAAGCCTCCGCGCTCGATGAAATCCATCACGTCCAGGATCGGCGGGAAGTTGAGCTTCAGTTCCGGATACTCGGGCAGCACGAAATCACCCACCGACTGGAACTTCCTGACCCCCTCGAACGCCTCGGTCCGATCGTCTCCCGAAGTGATCACGGTCAGCTCGACCCCCCGCTTGCGGGCGGTGCCGATCAGGCGCTTGATCGTGATGGCCACGCCGTTGATCTCGTCCAGCGTATCGGTGAACAGCGCGATCTTCTCGGGAGTCCGGATTTCACGCAATTCCGGCAGCGCGTCGGTCAGGTCGCGGATCAGCTCCTTGCCCTTGTGCTGGTGGTGAAAGGCCAGGTAGTAGGGAGAGATCAGCGTATGTACCAGTCCGATGGTTCCGGCCGTATTCAGGTAATCGAAAAAACCGGCATTGAGCGGCAACGTCAGCAGGCGGTTGGTGTAGTGAAAAATCAGGCGATTGGCCAGCCTGCTGGTGACCGCGAAGATCTTGCGGTTACTGTCGGCTTCGCTGATGCCGGCCAGAAACTGGTTGTCGTTCAACAGCAGGCGCGCTTCGGAATCCAGGATCTCTTCGAAGTTTTTCCCGTCATGGCTGCGTGAAGCCGGCAGGTTCTTGAGGATGAACAGGCGCATCTTCTCGATGAACGAGCCGCGCTCGCTCCCCAGGTTGAAAAAGCGGTCCAGCAGCGCGCTGACGAAAGGGGTCGCGCCGCGCCGCCGGTCGCCGAAACGCTCCCGGTAAAAGCTGTGGGCAATGCCATACAGGCTGTGGGCCATGGTCAGCGCCCCGCCATCCTCGCCGTCGGCCCAGCTGTCACCATTTCTGATCGCGGAGATGAAAGCATCAACCGAGGGTGCGTCGTAGACCGTCGTATGGGCACGGGCGATGAACAGCCCGCCATGGTCGTCGGAACCGCCGACGATGCCCTTGAGCCAGGGGGTGGCGCCGTAGGGTTGCAGGCCATGCTTGTCGGACAGGCGGAAGATCACCGCTTCGTTGAGAGATGAGACCAGGCGTTTGGTGAAACCGTTGAAGCGGTGGGCGCGGCAGCCGTTTTTGATCTCGAAGGTGGTAAAGAGCAGCAGCGACTTCTCGATGATTTCCAGGTTGAGCTTGTCGTTCTGGGCGTAGAGCGGATGGGCCATGAAGTGGGCGATTTTTTCGGCATGGAGGTAGGCCACCAGCTCGTAGACGTTCTTGCGCAGCTCCATGATCATCCGGAACTGGCTTTCCGAGATGTGCAGCACCACCACATGCACCTTGCAGCCGTTTTCCGGGAAATGGGCCGTGATTTCGGAGCTGACGAAGGTTCCGGGCAGGTGGCCAATCTCCAGTGCGCCGCTGATCGCGTTGTGATCGGTGATGGTGACGAAGTCCATGCCCCGCTCGCGGGCAGTGCGGTACAGGTGCAGGGGCGAGGTGTAGCTCTCCGGGACATTGAACTTGCGCATGGCCCAGTAGGTCGGTTTGTTGGAATGGCTGGAGTGTACGTGCAGGTCGGCTTTGTATGCGTTCATGCCTGATATTATTAGCATGGCGATGTTACAGGATTGTGGCGGTTATGTAATTTTTTGGTAGAAATATCCTGGTCGATCATAGCGTGAAATCTACCTGGAAAACAGACTCCCCAACCCTAGTGTCCGCCGCAGATCCCACAGGTTCATAAACAGCGGATCGAAGCGCCCCTGCTCGACCTGCCGCTCCTCGCGCTCCCAGAAAAACAGCCTGCCGGCTGGATAGAGATAGCCGAAGGGGTAGGCGGTCATGCTCTCACGTCTGCCGGCCAGCAGCGGCAGCGGATAGCGGTAGCCGGATTCCTGCTGTTTGACCAGAACAAGCGCCTGTTGGCGCACCTGGCGAGCCCTGGCCAGCAGTCCGGCCGAATTGCCGTTGCGTCCGTTGCCATCTTCTCGTTCTCCGGCCCTGGCTGACAGCGCCCTGAGCGTCAGAGCCCGATGGCTGGCCCTGAGTGAGCTGACGGCCAGGGACCGGCTCAATTCACGGGCCAGCTTCAAACGCATGCCGGCAGCCTGGTTTCCTCTCCAGCCACCACACTCCGAAAGAATCAGTTCCATACGTTGCGACAGGGTACCCATTTCTCGCGCATACTCCTCCAACTCTCTGATTGGCCGGTCAAGATGCAGATCAACCTCCCGCTGGTTTGCCGATTTGAACAGCCTGGCAAAATGAAACTCTGGAGCTGGCTGGAACGGTTTGTCAAGAGGGTGCGGCAACTCGGAAAACGGGGTGGCGGCGGCCATGAAGCGCATCAGCTCCCGTTCCTTCAGATAGAGATTCTGGAGCCGCAGCGCTTCTTTCCAGAGCGGCTGCAGGCGCGGATCGGGCAGCAGTTCCGACAGCGGGGTCAGGGAATTGCTCTGGCGGACGGTCTTCGAATCCCTGTACTCCCATGACCAGCGGGCGATGCTCCAGTCAATCAGCCAGTAACCCCATTCCCAGCCCGAGGTGAAGGTCAGGTGCCCTTGCAGCCCCACTCCGGCCATGGTCTCTATGTCCCGGCGGCGGGCATCCAGGTAGGGCAACAGCAGCAGCGGAACCGGTGTATCGAACCCGACCCAGTAGGACGATTCCGGCCAGTACCAGGTCTCGCGGCGCGGCTGTTCCTTTTGTGCGGTGCGCAGCATGAAGCACTGGTTCCGGTTGCCGTAGACCGGCGCGTTTGCCTCGGTTACGGAATAGCACATCACCGAATGCACCAGGATGCCGCTGCCGGCCAGCCGCGGTTCGCGCGGGGCATCAACGCCGCCGATGACGTGGGTGCCCAGCATCAGCAGGGAATGGTAGCGCTCGGCCACCTGTCGTTCGAGACGGGTCTGGACTTCCGGAACGAGCCTGCCCGGAAGGGGAAGGTGCTCGCCCATGGTCGGCTCCAGGGAGACGAAATCCCATGGCACCCGGAACAGCCAGGCCAGGGTGTCGTCCACCTGTCTGGTATATGACGGATAGAGTCGCAACAGGGTTATCGCCTGGAAGGCCTGTTGCTGCAGCATGCTCAGGGATATCTGCACCCCGCAGATGACTCCGCGTCGGTGGGCATACTCGACCATCCTGGCCGCATGAACGGGCCAGTGTTCGCGGTCTATGCCCCGCAGCAGCACGAACTGCAGCGTATTCTGGCCGTTGCGCGCCAGCCAGTCGATATAGCGCGTCACATCTTCGAAGGCATTGGGATAATCCGGGTCGAGAAGCTGTTCGCTCAGCTCGATCGGGTGCATGGTGTGAAGATGGAAGCCGGTCTTTTCAAAGCGCGGCCGCCCCGAAAAGGTGAACTGTCCGGGAAGCGGCCATCCGCGGTATTTCGGAATGACCGACTCGCGTGGATGATGGAAGCGGAAGCCCAACTTGCCCTGCAGCAGGCCATATAGACCGCAGGCAACCCCTTCTGCTGACCGGGCCTGCAGCCGGAGCACCGTGCGGCCCGAGCTGACGCCTGATACCCAGCGATAGGAACGGTCGGGAAGCGGCAGCCGCCGCGTGGCTGCCGCCGGCGGCGGAGTCCGCGCCTCCACGGCGGGGATGTCCGTATCCGGCAGGATGATCAGAACCCCTGACCCGGTTCTGCTGTTGATACTTACTTTGGCCGAGGGCAGGGCCTGCTGCAGCAAGTCCCTGTTGTCCAGGATGGCGAGCCTGGCGACCGGCGACGAGAGCAGCTTTTTTGAGGCCTGAATGGTGATCGAGAGGCCGGCCGCGTCGACGGGAACGGCAAGTGTCGCGAATGTCAGGGTGACAGCCGCAAACAGCCGGTTCATCACGCATGGCCGATTCCGGTTGGATTGACTGGTTAATGTCATGAGCGGAAGATCCCCATAAATCAAATCAGCATATCAGATCATGCGCAGCCGTTGCGTAGCGGTTAGGCAACGTTACGGTTACAAAATCCCCGTCGTGAATTACGTCGAATTCTGTGACAAAGATATTTCAGAGTTGGCACCCCGTTGTAATCAAACATTTGCTACCTATGATCAACTTTTCATAATTCAACAAAGGGGGAATTCTGATGTTAAACGGTATCAGAAAAATCAGGTCGGCAATCGCACTGGTGTTGATTGCCCAGTTTGTCCTGTCGCTGGCAGGGTGTGCGTCAAACACTTCAACAGCTGTGCCAGCGGCCAAAAACGTTATCCTGATCATCGGCGACGGGATGCAGCTGGAACATGAAAGGGCGGGCAGCAACTATCTGTTCGGCAATTACACCAGCGGGCTTTCGTTCCAGAGGTTTCCCTACAAAGGGCAATCGACCACCTGGGATGTGAGCGCTTACAATACGTATGCAACAGCGGCCGGCAAAGCCTCCTGGAATGCTTCCGGTTCAACTGCCGACGACACGACAACATTTGAAACAACCCTGGGGTACGATCCCGCCAGGGGAGGGAAACAGCCCTATCCGCTGGATATGACCGGTGACGTTACCTATCTCAATACCGCAGCCACCGATTCGGCCTCGGCGGCCACCGCCATGGCAACCGGATACAAGACCGATGGCGGTAATATATCCTGGAAAACCGCTGATCCTGAAAACGGCCGCCTGCTGACCATCGCCGAGATGTACCGTTATCAAAAGAAGGCGGCCATCGGCGTCGTCACCACGGTTCCGTTCTCCCATGCCACGCCGGCCGCATTCGTAAGCCACAACAAATCCCGCAACAACTACAAGGATATCGCCTATGAAATCATCAACGTGGTCAAGCCGGAGGTGGTGATCGGCGGCGGGCATCCCTCCTACAGCACGGGTTACATGGACAGCATTGATTACAACATCTTGAAGGGTTCCGGCGAGTACGTGCTGGCCGAGCGCCAGACCGGCGTGGACGGCAATACAACCATTGCCGCCAAGGCGACCGAAGCGGTCACCGGCGGCAGGAAGCTGTTCGGACTTTTCGGCAACAGCGGCGGCCAGTTTGATTATCCGGTTCCCGCCAACAATCCCGGAGTGCCAAACGTAGCGCGCGGCAACATCGAGAATCCGACACTGGCGGAGGCTTCCAGGGCAGCTCTCAAGGTGCTGAGCCGGAACAGGAACGGTTTCTTCCTGATGGTTGAGCAGGGGGACATTGACTGGGCCAACCATGCCAATGATTTCAAAAGCATGGTCGGTGGCATCTATGATCTTAATGAAACGGTGAAATCGGTGGAAGCCTTCATCGATCAGCCCGGTGATGACATCGACTGGAACAATACCCTGGTGATCGTCACCTCCGACCATGGCAACAGTTACATGCGCATCAACACCGCGAAACAGCTTCAGAAGGGTGAACTGCCGCAGCAGGATGCCAATACCCTTCCAGTTGGCCCGTATACCCCCGGGTTTGTCTATCCCAACGGCGAGGTGAGCTACGCTTCTCCGAACCACACCAACGAGCTGACCCGCGTCTATGCCAAAGGAGCAGGCACGAGCCTGATCGGTTCATACGAAGGTTTATGGTATTCAGGGACAAAAATCATCGACAACACCCACCTGTTCAGATCCATGCTTGGATTTCTCGGCCTTACTGACCAGAACAAGCAGGGCTCCATGGCTTCCATGGTGGGCAGATTTGTTACCGGCACCTACGGAACCGCTGCCGCTGAAATCGTCGCCTTTCACCAGGCATCCAAGACAATATATGTCGTAAACGGCGCTGCCAATCGTCTGGAAATTCTCGACGCTTCAGGACTGGGAACCAGCGCCGTTGCCAACCCGCTCACTGCCAACAACCTGACCGGAACCCAGCTGAGCTTTCCAGCTACTGCAACCGTTAAGGTTTCAGGTGTCGATACGACACTGAACATCGGCGGCGGAGCCAACAGCATCGCGATTCATGGCGACCTGCTGGCGGTCGCGGTCGGCAATTCGATCAAAACCGAGAAGGGGGTGGTGATGTTTTACAACATCGCCGGCGCAAACGCGCGCAACCCGCTCTTTGTCAAGGCGGTACAGGTCGGCAGCCTGCCGGACATGGTAACTTTTACTCCCGACGGCGGCAAGGTGGTGGTTGCCAATGAAGGCGAGCCGAGCGACGATTATCTGACCGATCCCGAAGGCTCGGTGGCTATCATCGATGTGGTATCCGGTGTGCCGGCCGACACGGCAACTCTGGCCGGTTTCAATGCCTTCGACTCACAGAAGGCCAGCCTTGCGGCAGCAGGAGTAAAGTTTGCCAACCCCGGCACATCAAGCGTTTCCCAGGATCTTGAGCCGGAGTATGCGGCCATTTCCGATGACAGCAAAACCGCCTATGTGACTCTGCAGGAAAACAACGCCATTGCGGTGGTTGACCTGGTCACTAAAACAGTTACAAGCATCAAACCCCTGGGTTTCAAGGATTACAGCCTTGCCAAAAACGCCCTGGACGTCAGTGACAGGGACAGCAGCACCGGCTCCGCCAGCGTCAGGTTCGTTACGGTTCCGGGCTTGTACGGCATGTACCAGCCCGATACCATCGTCACCTATACCTCCGGCGGCGCGACTTACCTGGTTACCGCTAACGAGGGTGACGCCCGCACCTATACCGGCTACACGGAAGAGTTCAGGGTGAAGGACCTTTTCCCGAAACTGAATCCGGCCTTGTTGACAGCATACACAGCAGCTGGCGGCGATAACGGTCTTGGCCGTCTGCGGGTTACCAATGCGATCGGACTTGACAGTACCGGTCTTCTCTACGACAAGCTCTTTGCCTACGGTGGACGTTCCTTCAGTATCCGGGACAGCAACGGGAACCTGGTGTTCGATTCAGCTTCGATGCTTGAAAGAATGACCTCGGCCATATTCGGCAGCAGGTTCAACACCAATTCGACCGAAAACAAGGGCGACAGTCGCTCCGACGACAAGGGGCCGGAGCCGGAAGCGCTTGCCATCGGGCAGGTCGGCAGCCGCACTTATGCCTTTGTCGGTCTGGAGCGCATGGGCGGCTTCTTCATCTTCGACATAACCGACCCCAGAGCACCGGAGTTTGTCGAACACGTGATCAACAGGGATCTGTCCGCGACCTTTACCATCGATGATACCGGGGCCGCTCTTCATACCGGCAGCTATGCCAGTGCCGGCGACCTGGCGCCGGAGGGGATGAAATTTGTACCCGCGGCGGCCAGCCCTACCGGTAAGGCGCTGCTGATGATCGGAAACGAGACCAGCGGCACTTTAAGCGTCTACCAGATCAATGAAAGAAAATGATGGCGCGGCCCGTGGCAAAATGCAGCGAATTCTGACGCTGTCCGAAGTATTCCGGTCTTTCTGAAATTCCTCCATGCAATGGCGTGGGTAGCCTGGGCAGAGCAGGTTTCCCACGCATTTTTTTTCACTGATCAGCGCGGTTGGAAATTCCAGTTCAAGTCCCCCTGTCCGTTACGCACTTTTTGCCAACACGACACACCGCTGTAACCTTCGATTTGCTATGATCCTGTCATATGAACCAGGAACAGTGGACACTGGCGCGAATATGCCCAGCAATTTGAAAGGAAAACAAAATGGATATTTCATATTTCAAGACCGAAATGCTGACCCGGACAGCCATTGCCGCTCTGAAGAATGCCTATGATCAATGTAGCGACAAGGCTGCAAAAGAATCGATCATTGCGGCCTTCAAGGCGGTAATCCAGCTGCACAATGATCTTGGCAGGGATTGCGGCGCTGACGGGAAATCCGAAACCGACAGTGACTATGACCCGAGTGAGTACTGCGCCGCAGTGTAAATATATTCAGGATCCTGTAGCTCTCCTGGCTCAAGTGCCCCCTCAGGAGATTTATTCCGCAGGCGGAGAGAGTGCAGGGGGGTGGCAGGCAGACGGAGCCGTCAGTTTAAAGTATGCGAAGCGGAGGGTTAGTCATGACTGTAGTAAACAAAAGAAGGTATGCTGAAATCGGGCGCAGGATAAGAGATGTCCCACTGGAATATGCGGGTATCAGTTACGAATGGGAAGAGCTGGTGCAGAAATTGTGTGATTCGGAAGATGCGGGGCTGCACGGTATCGGTGTCCGTGAGTTGGAGCTTTTGCGAATCAAATGCCCTGACTGCCCCGCGTTCAAAAACAGCTGAGTAACGAGATCGGTTCATCCTGATTGCAGCCGTCACGGGCGCTCGCCCGGAGCGGCCCGGACGCGGCCCCCCGGGTCCCGTCGGTTTTTAGTCTCCTTCGAAACATCGGCTGTTCATGGTCAGCACAATCCTGCAGCTATAGAGCTGTCAATCACCGCTCCCCTGGTCTCCGGCAGGTTCATTGGCCGGTGACAGGCCCCGCAATAGGTCCCATCCTTCAACCTTAACCAGAGCACCAGGTTCTCGGTGTCACACCAGTCGCAACACCAGAAATAATAATCTTCATTTGGTCTGATCTTCATTGGTGGCTTCCTCCGCGTTTTTTCCCAGTATACAGGGTCAATATTACAGCCATGTGTAGCCCGGATAAAATCTCTGTTAAATTTTTGGTTTGGCGGATGCCGGCAGATGCAGGTTCAGACGCAAAATCTACGAAATCTTTATGCAACCGCAACATGTCTGTAACAGGCGTGTGCTACTTAACCATGAAGCAGAAGGTTCAGCGTATTTCAACCTTTGTGTTCGAGGGCGGGAGCGTGGCATGCAGAGTGTGTTGATTATCGAGGACGAGAAAGATCTGGCCGAATTGTTGGCCTTAAATCTTGCAAAGGAAGGTTATGCCGCCCACTGCGTAAATGACGGCAAACTCGGTCTGGAACGGGCTCTTTCGGATCCCCCGGATCTGATCATGCTGGACCTGATGCTGCCCGGCCTGCCAGGGATCGAGGTCTGCAAGATGCTTCGCATGGATTCGCGTACTTGCCGGGTTCCGATAGTAATGATAACCGCCAGGGGTGACGAGATCGACAGGGTGGTCGGTTTCGAGGTCGGAGCCGATGATTACATCGTCAAGCCATTTTCGATGCGAGAAGTGATCTTGCGGATCAGGGCCGTAATGAGGCGCTTTGACCTGAATGAACAGCATCCCGGTCCGAACCTTCTGACCGTTGGCGAAATCGTCATTGACAGGCAGCGCCACACGGTAAAAAGCGCCGGCGATGAGATCGAGCTTACCGGCACCGAGTTCAAGCTGCTGCTGTTCTTGGCGGAGAGATGCGAATGCGTGCTGAGCCGTGAAAAACTGTTGCAGAACGTATGGGGCTATGACAATTCCGGCGACTCCCGAACGGTTGATACGCATGTAACGCGCCTGCGCGGAAAACTTGGGGCGCCGGGCAGGATCATCAGGACTGTGCGCGGATTCGGATACAAGATCGAAGAGTGAATGAAAATTTAACAGATTGTTTTCCGGTCCGTAATACCGCTGTAACAGTGATCTGCTATAGCTGATGATATATTCTGAAACAACAAAAAGGAGGAACATTAAATGTTCAAGAAATCAATCCTGACCGCGGCGCTGCTGCTGGTCACCATCGTCTCAGCCCAGGCTGCCCCTACCAAGGTCGATCCGAAAATCAGGAAATACACCCCGGCTGCCGGAGTGGCCGGCAACCTGAGCAGCATCGGTTCAGACACCCTCAACAACCTGATGACCTACTGGGCCGAAGGTTTCAAGAAGAAATACCCCAACGTCAACATCCAGATCGAAGGCAAGGGTTCCAGCACCGCTCCTCCCGCCCTGATCTCCGCCACAGCGCAACTGGGGCCCATGTCGCGCGAGATGAAGAGTTCCGAAGTCGAGCAGTTCGAGAAGAAGTTCGGTTTCAAGCCGACCAAGATCGGCGTGGCGCTGGATTCGCTGGCGGTGTACGTCAACAAGGACAACCCGGTCAAGAGCCTCTCCCTGGACGAAGTTGACGCGATCTTCTCCAAGACCCGCAAGCGCGGTGTGCCCGAGATCACCACCTGGGGACAGTTGGGTGTAACCGGCAAGCTGGGCGAAAAACCGATCAGTCTTTATGGCCGTAACTCCGCATCCGGTACCTATGGCTACTTCAAGGAGCATGCGCTCAAGAACGGCGACTACAAGAACAGTGTCAAAGAACAGCCCGGCTCTGCTTCGGTGGTGGAAGGCGTAGCCCACGATCTTACCGGAATCGGTTACTCCGGCATTGGCTATGCCACTTCCGGTGTTCGCGCGCTGCCGCTTTCCGACAAGAAAGGCGGCAAGGCCGAGGAAGCCAACTATCAGAACGTTCTTTCAGGAAAGTACCCGCTTGCCAGGATGCTCTACATCTATGTCGCCAAGAAACCGGGTGAACCGCTGCCCAAGGTTGTGCAGGAATTCCTGGAATTCGCCCTGTCAAAGGAAGGGCAGGAGATCGTAGTCAAGGACGGTTACGATCCGCTGACAGCCCAGATGGTTGAAAAACAGCTGAAAGCCCTGAAGTAAGCTGCTCCCGAATTGCAATGACGAATGTGACCTCTTCCCTCCGGGGAAGGGGTTTTTTTATGGGTAAAGCCGGGTGAAGTTTCCAAGGCAATTGCCGATCACAGGGGGGGGCATGTGGGCTTTCTTTGAAATGGGAATTGAGTATGGTGTCCCTCATTTTCTTTGTGGGCTTTCTTTGAAATGGGAATTGAGTATGGTGTCCCTCATTTTCTTCATGGGTGAAAAAGCCGATGCGATCAAGCTCTCGCAGCAGATCGGTGACCGGCTGAACGAACGGCGATTGGGCAAAGACGATTTCCAAGGCTACTGTCCCTTGAGGAGAATGGCGTTGAGAGTTGCGATACGCCTCTTATTTACCTTCAGATCGGCTTGCAGCTTCTTCCGCCTTTCAAGCGCAGGTTTTATTTCCTCGGCTTTTGCAGAGGAAAGATGCTCGAAGACAACGCCCGATTCGCCACGGTAGCGCAGACAAGGGTAGACATACTCCTTGCCGTGGCTGCGCACCCTGCGCTCACCGAGCGATCCTTTCGGCAATTTGTCCAGCTCCCGGCTTATCTTGTCAACGACGAGGGCACAGCGGTCACGTTCAGACTGCAACATCCTGAATACGCTTTCGTCTTTCTTCCTTGCCGGCATGACACAACCTCCATTTTGTACCAACACCATAACATTAATTCTAGTAATGTGGTACAAAAATATTGTACCAACAACCTCGTGATTCAGACGGCTTGTTGGTACAAACAGGAAGCTAATTGCGAATCAAAACACTACCAACTGGGCTAAGGTGGCCCCTCCGGAAAGCCGCTCGAAATGTTGCTTGCTGAGCTTCAGCCAGTGATATAGGAAAGTCAGGGGATACCGTTCGTTCGGGATGCAGGTGATGAATCCTTGATTTGTGCAGGCTGGTGTGGTGTTGATGCTAATTGCCCCTATAGTCGCCCTGCTGGTCATCATGATCGAATATCTGCGCAGTACACCGGCACGTTCACAATGCCTTTCAGGATTTGGTCGCAATAGAAATTACAGGTGGGGGTGGTCATGTGGGCTTTCTTTGAAATGGGAATTGAGTATGGTGTCCTGTAATTACCTAACAGAGTTGAACAATTTGAAACTGAACCGTTAAAAACCGGGAAGTGTCCATCATTTTCTCCAAGCATACTTCACTTGGACTCTCTTGCAAAGTATGCCGTTGACTTTTTTATATGTCTCGTTCTTCCGCGACACGCTTCAATTCTGCTCTGAGGCGCCGGATCTCGGCCTGCTGATCTTCAGCGTGGGCGGCTTGCTGGGGACTGTGGCCATACTTCTTGAGCCAGGCATAAAGGCTGAATGCGGTTACACCAAGACGACTGGCAACATCCGCTACTGAATGGCCGCGCTCGGTGATTTGTTTGATTGCTTCTTGCTTGAATTCGTCGGTGTAACGCTTGTCGCTCATGTGATCCTCCTGAAGTCATCATTTATAACTCAGGAGTGTCTACTAAACTAGGGGCGATTCATTCATAGTGGACAGAAATTACTTATTAAAACCAAAAAATCAAGGTCTGCATAGATAATTAAACATATGGTAACGAACACATTGTTTTGATAATATCACCCACGAGAACCATCAATTATTTTATTTGATTTGAATGTGGGGGCAACCGTGGGAATAAGTGAATTCAACCAGATTGAAGAATTGTTTGCTTCCCGTGGAGTCTGTCAAATATACATCAAACATCTCTCGAAGAAACAGGACAACGATAAAAATCAGATTTATTTTGGTACCGGTCTGGATGGTGTCGCAAATCTTTTTCCTGCAATTCTATCATTACGTTCAGCAAGTAACAGCAAACAGAAACGAAAATCCAAACATGGTCTATATATAATCGAAGCAAAACTTGATTTCGAATGGTTGAAGTTAGATGGCACAAGTTATTCTGCCCCTGGGGCAAAAATTATAGATTACTTTCAATATCCAGAAGTAAGAATGTCTGGATTTTTAACAAAATGTCCATCTCCACCAGATGCATTGAGACGTACTCGTCAGCAACTTTACGGAAAAAGAATACTTATACTTGGGGCAAATAATAACGGTAAAACATATGGATTAGTGATAACTGAATTGGAGGATAATATAGTTTCTGATTTTCCAGAATTATCCCAACTACAAAGTAGCCACATTTTTTCAACACACATTATTGGACACGGTCTTGGGTCAAATCCTAGAAATTTGCTTGTTAGTGAATTAAAGAAAATTGCTGGCAGTTGGATACCTTCCATAACACTTAAACCTGGAGATAAAACTCCTTCACCGTTCAAGGGCAATCAAGGTGCGGGTTTTACATTGGAAGCATTGTTAGATATCACTCGCAACTCATCCAAAGAACCGGATAAACACGGATATGAAATAAAATCATTCAAACAGAGTGGGAAAATATCTCTTATGACACCGACTGCAGATGCGGGTCGAGAAGGTGCTTTATCATTTCGAGAATTCATGGATAGTTATGGGTGGGTTGGTAAAAAGGGTGATGGTCGTATTGTTTTTAACGGCATTCATCGATATCATGAATTGTGTAAATCATCTGGTCTTACATTGGACATAATTGGTTTTGATGACATCACCAAGATGTTTACTGAAGATACCAAAGATATAATGGTATGTTTGTGCAGAGAAGACGACGAGCTAGTTTCTGGTTGGACATTCAATAAATTACTTGAAGGTTGGAGTAAAAAACATAATTCAGCATGTTATGTTGAATATGATAAGAGGACATATACTGGTGAAGACAATAATCATGACAATGAGTACATGTTCACTGGTAATGTTTACTTCGGAGAAGGGACTTCAATATTTAACTATCTAAAATCAATAATATCGAAAATTATCTATTATGATGCCGGACATGAAATATCTGCTGACGGCAGTGCGCATCAACGACCCCAGTGGAGAATTTCTGTGAACCAGAAATTCGTTCAATCATTGGGACAACTGTATAATGATGTATCTGAGGTTTGTTTGTCCGAAAAATGAGAAGATATTTTCTGACTTAAACAAACAAGATCCTTTGTTTCACACTCCCAAATCACCAACACTTTCCATTTTATTTCATCATAGAACTTAAGAATTTCAATATCCCTTTCCTTGGTGCGACTTCTTTTATCGTTCCAGAAAATTGCGTTTGTCTTTGGATAAACATTGCCTTTGGGGCAATTATGACTATGCCAAAAACAACCATTAACAAAGATTACTGTTTTATGTTTTTTGAACGTTAAATCTGGGGAGCCTTTAAGATCCTTATTTTGCAACCTAAATCGTAATCCCAGAGAGTGACATAATCTACGAACAATTAATTCCGGTTTTGTGTCTCGTGATTTAATCCGAGACATATTATAACTTCTCGTCTGTTTATCATGAACATCCATCAGCAATTAGGGACAGTGATTCTTGGTTTAAGAAGGCATCCTGAATCTGTCTGACATATCAAATTACCAATACACCTGACAATTTCATGTGCAATCTCTTCTACTACTTTCGGAACAACTGAATTACCGAATTGACGGTATGCCTGTGTATCTGAAACAACCTGTGGAAATCCGTTTTCGTGTCCAAATAATTTTGAGTATTCACTAGAATATCCCAAAAGTAACATTGCCTCTTTAGGGGTCAACCTTCTTGGATTTTTCCAACCACTCTGTTTGATAAGAATTTCAGATCCGTCCTTGTGGTAACGAGCACTCATCGTCCTTGCTACATCCTTACCAGTATTCAGACCAAAACCAAATCCGTTCCCCTTTTCTCGATGTTTATCAGCATAATTCTGTAAATATTGCCACAACTTGTCTGACAACATGTACTTCTTATCGGGATTTTTGGTGAGTATATCTGCCAATACAGGTGGTGGAGTATTTGGGGCCTTCGGAAATTCAAATCCTATACTTTCTTCACTTCCGAAGATGTTTTTGTCAAAACAGACCAGAAAAATTCGTTCCCGATGTTGTGGTACCCAATTTCTAGCATCAATTGTTGATGTAAACATTGAATAACCGCGACTGCGAATATTACCTTGAATTACTTTCCAAGTATTGCCCTTGTCATGTGATTTCAAGTTCTTTACATTTTCAAGAAACAAGACAGGAGGTTTTTTTTTATCAACTATATCCATAATCATAAAGAAAAGATTACCCTGTTTAGCATCATCAAATCCATGTGCTCTTCCTAGAGAGTTTTTCTTTGAAACACCTGCTAAAGAAAAAGGTTGGCAAGGAAAACCACCACACAAAATATCATGGTCAGGAATTTCATCTTCAATAGAAATGTTTCGAATATCCCCAGTATGAATATGTTTATCTCCGTACCATGCCTGATATGTTGTTGCGGCATACTTGTCCCATTCACTTGTAAATACGCATCTGCCTCCTGCGGCAGTCATTCCACACCGAAAACCACCAATACCTGCAAAGAGGTCGATAAATTTAAATGGCAATTGCCTGTGAATCGTAATTGGTTCATGTGCCCTGTGAAACAGATTGTATTGGGAATTATCCTCCCTAACCCTTGAAATGATGTTTTTTATGAACTCATTTTGAGAAATTCCTTCTGGTACTGATGATTTAATCCATTCGACATCGGAATCATCAAGGTCGCGGATCAGAATATTTTTGGTCATGTAATGCTCCCTGGGGAAAAGTGATATCACGATATCATTTTTCCCCAGAGTCGTGTATTATTTTTTCGACATGTCAGATTTTGTTTAATAACGTACTGCTTTTATTGTTTTTATTATCGGAGGTGAATCTTGTCAGAAACATTGCATAGCTACACACGTGTAAGTACTGCCGTTCAGGAAGAAGACGGGACATCTCTGGACACTCAAAAAGAACTGGGGATCAGGATAGCAAATGAACTCGGATTTTTGCATGAGGTATGGAATGAAGGTGGGCAATCAAGTGCAAAAGATGACTTCGAAAATAGATCTATACTTGTGGAACTTCTCAAGGAAATAGAAAAGGACAGGGTTAAGCACATATTCGTTTACAACACTGATGGACTTTCACTTAAACTCAGCGTTCCAGACCTGTTCCGTCTTTATGCGGTTGAGGCAATTGAGTAGATAACCTGTGTGTTCCGGATTTATAACAATTTGGCCTTATTTAATAAAATGCTGTGCAAGTCTTCCATTTTGTTTAGATCACCGACCGTAAATACTCTTTACCCCAAACAAACCCGAGGGGCATTTTCAGACAGCAGTAATGACAGCCCTGATTTCCAATTGGAGTGTCGTTTGATGGCCGGAAAGGGGCTGATTTCAGGGGACAGCTTTGTGAACTCGTTTCAAATCAGAGCATATATCTGTTTTGTATGTAGAGGATGGGAGGTCGGTAGGGCAGATGTGTCGGAATCGTGTCGCAAGCGATAGACACAAAAAAAGCACCTGCGATTTCTCGCAGGTGCTTGGTATTTAAGTGGTGCCCAGGGACGGAATGAAACCCATTTTTGTCCGATGTTGCAACCGCTTGACATAAAGGGCAAATTTCAAAACAAAACCCAATGGAACCGATTTTCTGGTGTACCTCGGTGTACTAGATGCGTACTTGCGTGTACTTGGTGCCCAATGTAGATACCCCCTAATTTTGTACAGTGAAATTTTACGTTCGATTGCGAAATATGCAGCCGGTTCGATTCCGATTTCTACGCCAATCTCATTTTTTGCCCACCCGGATCGCCTAATACAATTTTTATTGTCACAAATATTGATTTTAGTGACAAATAGGGTATTGTTGTGTCACGAAGTTCTTTTCGTGACGGAAAGGATACCCTGTGCCAAAGCAAATTGATGAGCAAGATCTTGAGGCCATAGAGCAGCAGATAGCGATCTGTAGCAAAGGGATCGGCATAACCGAGCTGGAGACAGCGCTTTCGGCGGTCGGAATTGTCATGAACCGGCGATCCTTGCTGCGACGGATTAGTACTCTCATTGAGAGCAACCGTATTCGTGCTACCGGTGCCTTCAAAGGGCGTATTTACTGGCCGCTTGCATCGCCCGTTTCTGATGACCGGGATGTTGAAGAATCGGTCATTCCTCTGTCAGTGGTCGGACGTGAGATTCGCGGTTACGTCAGTCAGCCAATCCAGCGTCGAGAGCCAGTAGGGTACCGGCGTGATTTTCTATTGTCATACCTGAACAGTGGGCCGTATCTGGATGATGCCACTCGAAAGCATCTGCATCAGATTGGTCGTTCTCATCAAGAGAATATCCCCGCCGGTACCATGGCTCGCCAGGTTATGGGCAGGCTGCTGATTGACCTCTCCTGGGCATCCAGCTATCTGGAAGGCAATACTTATTCACTGCTGGAAACAGAACGCCTGATCTCCTTCGGTCAGGCAGCAGAAGGGAAGGATGCACTGGAAACCCAGATGATCCTGAACCACAAACAGGCTATCGAGTTCCTTGTCGAATCCGCAGATGATATTGGTTTTAACCGGTATTCAATATTGAACCTCCACGCCATTCTGTCGGACAACCTTCTGCCATACCCGGAGGCCTGCGGGCGTCTCCGGCAGATTGCTGTCGGTATCGGCGGATCGGTTTACTCGCCATTGTCCACTCCTCAGCTCCTGGATGAATATTTTCAGATTGCCCTCGATACAGCAGTAGCTATCAACGATCCTTTCGAGCAATCCTTTTTTGCCTTAGTGCATCTCTCATACCTGCAACCTTTTGAAGACGTCAACAAACGGGTGGCGCGACTGGCCGCCAACATACCGCTCATCAAGCATAACCTCTGTCCGCTCTCTTTCATAGATGTGCCGAAAAAGTCCTATGTGGAAGGAATACTCGGAGTCTATGAGCAGAACCGCATCGAGCTCTTGCGAGATATATTTGTCTGGGGGTATGAGCGCTCCGTTAAACGCTACCTGAGTACACGGGAGGAGCTGGGAGAACCCGATCCTTTTCGGATGAAATACCGTACCTTACTGACAGAGATCATGCGTGAGGTAGTTCTCCGGAGTTCTGGGCCAGCCGGGGACATTGTAGCCGCCTGGGCCGCAGATCGCCTGCCGGAGGCTGATAGACCGCAATTTATAAGTCTGGTGGAAGCTGAATTGCGCGGGCTGCATGAAGGAAATATTGCCAGGTTTCGTCTGCGACCCAAGGAGTTTGCCGCATGGCAGGGAAAGAAAGGAATATAAATTGCCTCTAAGAAGAATCCTTGATCTGCGTAAACAAAAAAACGGCCACAAACGAGGTTAGTCGTATGTGGCCGTCTTATTGTGTGAGTGGTGCCCAGGGACGGAATCGAACCGCCGACACGAGGATTTTCAATCCTCTGCTCTACCGACTGAGCTACCTGGGCAAAAGGATTTCCCTTATAACCCGCTGTGCCCCGGCTGTCAACAGGAATTTTCGGATTTTGCTATTTTGTTGATTCCCGCTGCATCTTGATCGGAACATAGTTGCAGAACGGTTCCTCTTCCATGTAGTCGCCGTGGACCGCGTCGGCCCGGGCGCGACAGCCTCCGCAGACGTTCAGGTATTCGCACTGCCCGCATTTGCCCTTGTAGGACTTGAAGTCCCGCAGGTCTTTGAATATCTCCGAATTTTCCCAGATTTCCCGGAAGGGGGTCTGCTTGACATTGCCGGCGGTGCGGTGGAAATACGAGCAGGGCTTGACGTTGCCGAAGCAGTCAATCAGGCAGATGGTCTGGGCGGCGATGCAACCCTTGCCGCCGCCGGTGGAAAAGGTCAGTGAGCGCCTCTCGAATTTTGTGCCCTCGGCTTTTGCCTTCTGCGGCACTATCCGGTAGTAGTGCGGTGCGCAGGTGGGGCGCATCAGTATGTCGTCCTCGGTCTTTTCCTGCTGGTAGTGCCAGTCCAGGATCTCCTCGTAATCTTCCTTGGATATCAGCTCGCTCATGATCTCCTCGCCGCGGCCGGTGGGGACGATCATGAACATGTACCAGGCGGTTGCGCCGAGGGATTTTGCCAGTTTGAAGGTGCTGGCGATGTCGTTCTGGTTGCGTTTGGTGAATGACGAGTTTATCAGGAACTTCTGGCCGTTCCTGCGGAATGCCTCCGTTGCCCGGACGACGCCGTCGAAGGAGCCGGGGGACTGGCGGAAATTGTCGTGGATATCGGCGGTGGAGCCGTCCAGCGACAGCGAGACCATCTTTATGTCGGCCTGTTTCATCTTCCGGCAGACCTCGTCGTCAACCAGCGAGCCGTTGGTTGCCATGCACATTCTCAGGCCCAGCGATGTTCCGAATTCGGCCAGTTCGAAAATGTCGGGTCTCAGGAGCGGTTCGCCGCCCGAGAGCACGACGACCGGTTTGGAGAAGTCGGCTATGTCCGTGAGGAGCTTTTTGCCTTCCTCGGTGGTGAAGTCTCCTTCGGATGATGTTATCTCCGAGGAACAGCGGCAGTGTACGCAGTGCAGGTTGCATCTCTGCGTGGTTTCCCATGCTACCCATTTGGGTATGAATTCTGTGCTCATAGTGCTCCCGTGTCCAGAATATGCGGTGTGTCAATAATTAAAACTGCGGCAGATTAGAAGCGTACCTGAATGGCTTCCTAAACTCAAGAGTATATTGAAGCAGCTGTTTATGTGGGCTGCAGGCGTTATCAAACAAGCGCTTGCAATCAAATAAGACGTATAGTAGTATGACGCTCCCGCCGCCATCAGCGGCGTTTTGCATGTACAACGGCTGTCAAGGAGCATCAATTTATGTTGGATATCATCCGCAAGCAGAAAGAGTCGATTGTTATCAAGCTGGTGTTTGTAATAATCGTGCTCTCCTTTATCGGGACGATTTTCCTGGTCTGGGGCAAGGGCAGTGACGGCGTGGGCGGATCGGGCGGTTATGCCGCCAAGGTGAACGGCACTAAGGTCACGCTGGAACAGTACCAAAATGCCTATCAGCGCATCAGGAACATGTACCAGCAGATCTACGGCCAATCGATCCCTCCCGAAATGGAGAAGATGCTCGGGCTGAAGAAGGTCGCGCTCGACGGTCTGATTGACAATCTGCTGGTAGCCAGGGAAGCCCGGTCGATGGGCATCAAGGTCTCCAAAGAGGAAGTCTCCAGCTCGATCGAAGCTATGCCCATGTTTCAGAAGGACGGCAAATTCAGTTTTGAGATGTATCAGCAACTGCTAAGGTCAAACCGCATGACCGCCAAGGATTTTGAAGAGGGGCAGGAGGCGGAACTGGTACTCAAGAAGGCCCGGCAGTCGATCAAGGACAAGGCCACCGTTTCCGATGCGGATGCCCTGGCCCAGTTCAAGAAGAGCAACGACAAGATCGAGCTGGAGTACGTTGCCTATTCGCCCTCGGACGTGATCGCGGAAGTGAAGCTGACTGACGCCGAGCTGAACGACTATCTGCAGAAGAACCAGAATGAATTCAAGACCCAGGAGAAGGTGGCGCTCTCCTACGTCATGCTGGACATCTCCTCCCAGGTTGCCAAGGTGACCGTCAGCGACGAGGAGATTCAGACCTTCTACCAGAAGAACATCGATCGCTGGCAGGGCAAGGACGGCATCATGCCGTTGAAAGATGTCAGGGAAAAGGTCAAGGCGGATGCTGCCAGGCAGAAGGCTGCCAAACAGGCCTACGAACTGGCTGCCGATACGCTCTTCAAAGATATCAAGTCAGGCGATCTGAACCTGATCGCCGGAAAACTGGGGCTCAAGATCCAGGAGACTCCGCTGTTCCCGGCCAACAACCCGGTCGCCGTATTGGCGGGTGAGGCCGCGCTGATCAAGAAGGCGCTCGAACTGAAACAGGGCGAACTCGGCGGGCCGGTTGAGACCGCAAAGGGTATTTATATTATCAAGGCCAAGGAGCGTAAGGCCGCCGTCGTTCCGCCGCTGGCCGAAATCAAAGCGGCTGTTGAAGCAAAGGCCAGGGTGGCAAAATCGGTCGAGCTGGCCAAACAAAAAGCCGAGGAAGCTGCCAAGCAGCTTTCAGCAAAAGCGAATCTTAAGACGCAATCCACCGGCAGTTTCGGCTATTCCGCAAAGGGAGACATTCCTTCCGTCGGAGTTTCACCGGATATGGCCGAGGCGGTGTTCAAGCTGACGGCAGGACAGGCGCCCGCCACTCCGTTCAAGGTCGGCAACCGCTGGTTTGCGGTTCGAGTCAAAAACCGCCTGGAAGCTCCGCAGGCCGACTTCCAGAAAACTAAAGAGGAACTGAAGAAAAGCATGCTCCCGAAACAGCAGGAGGATGCCCTGGCCGCCTGGACCAAGGGTTTGCGCGAAAAAGCCAAGATCGAGATCAATCAGGCGCTGGTCGCCGAGAAATAGGAGAGAGTTATGTCACAGCTTATCATGCAGACAGATCTTCCCGGTTTGAACCTGGTAGCCCGCGGCAAGGTCAGAGATATCTATGACCTGGGGGAAACCCTGCTGATGGTGACTTCTGACCGCATTTCCGCTTTCGATGTCATCATGAACGAGCCGATCCCGGACAAGGGTTTTGTTCTGACCCAGATCTCGGCCTTCTGGTTCCGTCAGATGGAGGATATTGTAAAGAACCACATCATTTCCACCGATGTGGCCGATTTCCCGGCCGTCTGCCAGCCTTATGCCGAAGTGCTCAAAGGGCGTTCGATGCTGGTCAAGAAAGCAACTCCGCTGCCGGTCGAATGCATTGTTCGCGGGTATGTCTCCGGTTCGGGTTGGAAGGATTACAAGGCCACCGGTTCCATCAGCGGCATTCAGCTGCCAGAAGGTCTCAAGGAGTCCGACCGCTTGGCGGAACCGATCTTTACCCCGTCAACCAAGGCGGAGCTGGGACAGCATGACGAAACCATTTCCTTTGATAAAATGGTTGAGCTGTGTGGTCGCGAACTGGCTGAAAAAGCCCGTGAATACACGCTCAAGATTTATTGCCGTGCCCGTGACCTGGCTGACAAAAAAGGCATCATCATTGCGGATACCAAGTTCGAGTTCGGCGTTTATGATGGCGAGCTGATCATCATCGACGAGTGCATGACACCCGATTCCAGCCGTTTCTGGCTGAAGGACGAGTACAAGCCCGGCGGTCCGCAGCCCAGCTTCGACAAGCAGTTCCTGCGTGACTATCTGGAGACGCTTGACTGGGGTAAGACCGCGCCGGCACCGGCGCTGCCGCAGCATATCCTGGAGAAGACCGCCGACAAGTACCGCGAGGCGCTCTACCGCATAGCCGGCATATCTGTCTGACATGTCTCTCGGAACAGGTTGAATCAGGGGGCGGTTCATGTCATGAACCGCCCTTTTTATTTGAAGGTTGCCTGGCTTCGACGATAACGTCCGCAAGTCGTTTGTCACTTTTTTTAGAAGCAGACTTGACTGCCGGTAGTTGTACGGTAAAATGCAGGGAGTTTAGCATCCAATAAAAAATGCAGGAGATACGTGAAATGAAACTCGAGGAAATCAAGGAAATCGCCAGGCAGCACAATATCAAGGTCGGGAAACTTAAAAAGGCGGAGCTGGTCCGCGCCATCCAGATGGCGGAGGGGAACGACGCCTGTTTCGAAAGCGGCCGGTCGGTCGATTGCGGTCAGGATGCCTGTCTGTGGAGGAGTGACTGCAACTGATAGCGGTGCGCCGGTTTTGCTCTGGAAATAACAAACAGCAGGGTGCGCTTATTTGCGCCCCTGCTGTTTGTTGTTTAGTAAGTCAGAAGATGTTTTCTGCTGTTTTCAGGCAGAAAACAGCTTCGTTAACGCACTTGCCCTGTTTATCAGGGTCAGGGAGTGCCTGAATTGATAAATTCTCCCAGCTTGGTGTCTACTTTGGAGATGTGGTTCAGCAGCCACTTCAAAAGCATGTTGTTGGTTTCGAGTACATGGTGGGTTGAAAAACCTTCTTTATCGGTTTTCTCGCGCAGTTCCCTGATCCTGGCCACAAAAGACGCATGCTGGGCGCGATGTTCCTCATACCCCGGATAACGCCGGAGTTGCTGGAGAGCCTCTTCGTCCCTGAAATGTGTCTGCACGTACTCTTCCAGAAAAGCCAGCAGCCTCTTCAGTTCCACTACTCCCTTGCCCTCCTCGCAGGCAGTAAGCAGCCTGTCGAACCGCATCAGCAGTTCCTTGTGCTGCTTATCGATGACTTCAACTCCGACAGATAACGAATCTCTCCATTGGATTCCCATGACGTACTCCTTTGATGCCGGTTGCAGGTCTTTATTGCGGTTTTTTGGGTACCGCCTTTTTCTTGGTTTTTGATTTTCCGCTCTGTTCCTTGAGCCGTTCTGCCATGACGCGCAGGCGCTCATCGGCCAACTGGAAAACAGAGCCCTTGGTGAACCTTCCGTTCTTTGCCTTTGTTCCGGCTTTGATTCCGGTGAGAATCTCCACACCCTGTTCGATGGTTTCTACGCTCCAGATATGGAACTGTCCGTCGTTTACGGCCTTCAGGACGTCTTCGTGCAGCATCAGGTGCCGTTCATTGGTTTTGGGTATCATAACCCCCTGCTCTCCGGTCAGTCCCTGAGCTTTGCATACCGCGAAAAAACCCTCGATCTTGTGGTTGACCCCTCCGATGGGCTGTATCATCCCGCGCTGGTTGACGCTGCCGGTGACCGCAATACCCTGCTTGATCGGCACGCCCGAGAGCGAAGACAAGAGCGCGTAAAGTTCGGTTGACGAGGCGCTGTCGCCTTCGATGCCGTCATAGGACTGCTCGAAGCAGATCGAGGCGGACAGTGACAGGGGGCGTTCAGTGGCAAAGGTGGCTCCCAGGTAGCCGGTCAGTATCAGCACGCCCTTGTCGTGGATCGGTCCCGACAGTTTTACTTCGCGTTCGATGTTTACCATTCCTGCCTGGCCGGTGTAGACGCTGGCCGTGATGCGGGCCGGTCTTCCGAAGGTGTGGTCCCCCAGACCGATAACCGACAGCCCGTTGATCTGGCCTACTACAGAGCCGGAGGTGTCCACCATGATGGTTCCGTCCTCATACAGCTCCTGCATCCGTTCCTCGATGCGATTGACCCGGTAAAGGTTCTCCCCGGCCGCCGCCCTCACGTCGTCGCCGTCAATGACCGTACGGCCGTTCTTGCTGGCCCAGAAGCTGATCTCACGAATAAAATCGGAAATTTCCATGAACTGCGACGAGAGCTTGTTCTGGTCGTCGGCCATGCGGGCGGTATGCTCCAGGAGGGCCGCCACACCGCTCTTGTGGAAGGGGAGCAGCCCTTCGGTGCGGCAGTGGCTGGCGACGAAAAGCGAATAGTCGTGCATGATTTCCGGAGTGCGCGCCACCCGGCTGTCAAACTCGGCCTTGACCTTGAAAAACTTGCGGTAATCCGGGTCAAGGTGAAAGAGCAGGTAGTAAATCCAGGGGGTGCCGATCAGGACGATCTTGGAGCGCATCTGCACCGGCTCCGGTTTAAGCGAAACCATGGTCATGAAGCGATACTGCTCCAGCACATCCTCGATCCTGATCTCGTTGTTGCGGATGCAGCGTTTCAGAGAATCCCATACGAACGGGTTCAGCAGCACTTCGCGGGCATCGATGACCAGATAGCCGCCGTTGGCGCGATGCAGGGCTCCGGCGCGGATCATCGTGAAGTCGGTCACCGCTACTCCGCCGTACTGCATCACATGTTCTATCCGGCCAAAGAGGTTGTTATAGGTCGGATTCGATTCGAATACCACCGGCGCACCCTCGGTGTTCTTGTTATCCACCAGCACATTGACCTGATAGCGGTCAAAGGTCGGTTCCTGGCGAGTCATCTTGATTCCGGGGATCTGCGGCTGTGGCGACTGGGGCTTGAAATCGTCCAGCGTGTTGAGGATGTCTTCCTGCACCGATTCCAGATAGGCAAGAACCTTGTCCAGGCCTTCGTATTTTTCGCGGAGCGGGTCGAGCCGATGCCCCAGGCAGGACATGCCCAGCTCCCGGTCAGCCAGCGACAGCGCTTCCTTGGTGGCCTTTTCCTGCTCGCGGACCCGGCGTAAAACCTCATTCAAGCGTTCCGTCAGCTCCTTGCCCTGCTTGTCAAGCTTCTGGCGCCTTTTCTCGTTCAGGGCATCATACTCTTCCTGGGTATAGTTGCGTCCGGCTTTCTGCGGCACCACCACCAGTCCGGAAACGGTTCTCTGAAGCGCAAAACCGAGCTTTTCGGCCGCCTTTTCAAGGTCCTGGAACAGGTTGTTGGTGGCAGCCTGGTAGCCCTCCAGCAGTTCCGCGCGCCTGTTCTCGTATTCGCTGCTTTCAAGCGCCTTGGGGATATCCTTGCGGAAGGCCTCTATCAATTCCTTCATGTCGGTTGAAAGTTCGCTGCCCATGCCGGCCGGCAGATCCAGAGAGATGGCGGAGTCATTGTCCTTGAAGTTGTTGACGTAGACCCAGTCGTGTGGTTTCGGCTCGTTTTTGGCGCGTTTGCTGAGGATGCTGGCGATGGTGGTGGTCCGTCCAGTTCCGGTCTCGCCGGAAATATACAGATTGAAGCCGGGCGCATCAACGCCCAGGCCGAAATCAATCGAACGCAGGGCCCGCTTCTGACCGATCGCGTCATTAAAATCCGGCAGCTCTTCGGTCGTTTCAAAACCGAGCAGTTCCGGATCGCAATTCCAGCGCAGTTTGTCAAATGGTACCAGGCAGCCTTGAGCAGACATTAAGAGCTCCTTCGAATCAGAGTGAGTGTGGCATTGTGTGGAGCGGGCACGGATATGTCAAGCCGAAATTGCCGTCAACGATGTGAGTGCGGCCGTTACCGCGCTCCTGATGTTTTCCCGCTCCGGCAACGGAGCCGCCAGGGCCGGTATGTATCCGCGTTCCAGCAGGATTCTGCGCGCGGTCCGGCAGGTCAGGTCATAGACCCACGATATCTGCAGCAGCCTCAGGTCATTCAGGGTCCGGACGCTTTCCAGCCGGACGATCGTACCGGCTGCCAGCGAATTAAGGCATTCATCGGTGACCACTTCCGGCAGGTCGGCAAAGCCGAGTGTTGCTGCAGAAGCCCTCTGGTCCCGGGGGAGATTCTGCAGTTCCGTGAAAACCCGCCAGATGTCCAGTTTATCAGCATCGCGGATCAGTTTTATGAAACGTCGGTCAGGTGAACGGAATTTTCGCGGCAGTTCCAGCAGGTTGTGAAAACGGACCGCTTCTTCGATCAGCAGTTGTTCGGCGGGATCGAGCCCTTGCAGCAGTTTTTCCTGTCGGATCACCTCGATTGCCAGACGGGCGTGGTTGTCCGATTCGCTGTCGCGGAAGGTGCGCCAGCGACGGTACTGCGGGAAGCGCCCCACGTCATGCAACAGGGCGATCGCAAGCGCAATGCGCGTCTCCCCGGGAGACAGGTTCTCGCCCCGGCACAGCATTTCCATGGTTTCACACACCTTGCGGGTGTGGACTATTTTGAGCTGTATGTTGGCGGCGCCATCCGGATCGGTTTCCAGATATGGTCCGACGAAAGCGTCGAACCACTTGTAAAGCCTATCTAATCGTAATTGTTCCATATTGGCGCCGGGCTCCGTCGGGATTGAAATTGCCAGCATAATACTGTACCCTGCCGCGAAGTCAATAAATCACATGAGGACCCTGATGCAGTTGTCGCTTATTGATATTCATGATCCCATCCTGGACGCTGAGAACAGGGCTGCGGAGCTTCGTCGCATGTTGATCCATCACAGCCAGCGCTATTACCAGTTTGACGCGCCCGAGATCAGTGATGCCGAGTATGACGCTCTTTTTAATGAACTGGTGGAGCTGGAGAAACGGTATCCAGTTCTGGCAATCCCCGAATCTCCGACCAGGCGGGTAGGTTCGGCCCCGCTTGACAAATTCAGAACGGTCAGGCACCGCTTGCCGATGCTCTCGCTCGAAAACGCCACAAATGAAGAGGAAATCAGGGCCAAACTGGATGTGCGCGTAAGAAACGAACTGGGCCTGCCGGCGAGCGAAACGCTGGAGTATATGTGCGAGCCCAAAATGGACGGACTTGCCGTGGAACTCGTTTATGAAAACGGACTGCTGACCGTTGCGTCGACCCGGGGCGACGGCATTACCGGTGAAGATGTTACCGGGAATATACGCACATTGCGCTCTCTGCCACTGCGCTTGAGCGGCGATAATATCCCGTCGCTGCTGGAGGTCCGTGGCGAGGTCTACCTCTCCCTGTCAGCGTTCCGGAAGATAAACAGCGACAAGGAGGAAAACGGAGAGCCTCCGTTTGCCAATCCGCGCAATGCCGCCGCCGGATCTCTGCGCCAGCTTGATCCGCAGATAACCGCGCGTCGTCCGCTGGCGATCTTCTGCTATGCCCCCGGACATGCGGAAGGTGTCTCCTTTGATTCCCAGCAGGCGTTTCTTGATGCTGCCGCCGGGTGGGGGTTGCCGGTAAATCCACTGGCAATGAGGGTAAGAGGTATTGAAGCGGCGGTGGATTACTATCGGGAGATGCAGGCCCGGCGCGAGACACTCCCGTACGAGATCGACGGAACCGTGGTCAAGGTCGATTCATACCGGTTGCAGCGTGAACTCGGAGAAAAGAGCCGCTCTCCGGTGTGGGCCATTGCCTGCAAGTTCCCGCCGCGTCAGGCTGAAACCGTGCTCGAGGATATCCTGCTTTCGGTCGGCCGGACCGGCGTAGTCACCCCGGTGGCGCAACTCCGGCCGGTCGATATCTCCGGCGTGACCGTCGCCCGCGCCACGCTGCATAACTGGGATGAAATCGCAGCCAAGGATATCCGGATCGGAGACACCGTCGTGGTAGAGCGGGCCGGCGATGTGATCCCGGCTGTCGTCAGGGTGATCGAAGAACGCCGCACAGGGGCCGAACGTTGTCTGCCGCCTCCGCTTAAATGCCCGGAATGCGGTTCGGAGGTGGTGCGGATAGAGGGTGAGGTGGCCCTGCGTTGCATGGGGCTTTCCTGCCCGCCACAGATCCGCGAGTCGATCAAGCACTTTGCCTCCCGTGGGGCGATGGATATTGAAGGGCTGGGTGACAAATTCATCGAACAGCTGCTGTCGTTGGGGCTTGTTCGCAACGTGGCCGATATCTATCGTCTCGGGAAGGATGATTTCATGCGTTTCGAGCGCATGGGAGACAAGCTGGCCTCCAACCTGCTGGCGGCAATCGAGGCCAGCAAGCATCGTGAGCTGAGCCGTTTCATCCATGCCCTCGGCATCAGGCATGTCGGTGAACGCACAGCCAAAACGCTGGCCCAGTCTTTTGGAAGCCTTGAAAACCTGGAGGCCGCGACACTGGAGGAGCTGGTCAGCATCCGCGATATCGGCGCGACCGTTGCCCAGAGCATCCGAACTTTCTTTGAGAACGGCGAGAACCTGTCCGTGATCAGGCAGATGATCGATTATGGCGTCACTCCCACCTCAGCCAGCAAGAAAGTCGGCGGAATATTCAGTGGAAAGAATTTTGTTTTCACCGGAACCCTTAGCCGTTTCAGTCGCGACGAAGCCAGAAAACTGGTGGAGGATCAGGGGGGAAATGTGGTAGGTTCTGTTTCGAAAAAGACCGACTACGTCGTGGCCGGTGACGAGGCCGGCAGCAAGCTGGTCAAAGCGCGGGGATTGGGTGTTGCCGTGCTTGGCGAGGATGAATTCCTGGCCCTGTTGGAAACGCCGCAATGAAAGGAAAATGCTGTGGATAAAGTTTCAATGATGATAAACGCCCGCAAACTGTTCAAGGAAATCAGTGACCTTCCGACCATTCCCTCAATAGTCTCCAAGGTCATATCGCTACTGGACAGCCACGATGCCGACCCGGACGATATTGCGGATCTGATCCTTTCCGACCAGGTATTGGCGGCCAGGGTCATCAGGGTAGTCAACTCGCCGCTGTACCGTTCCAGCAGCGAGATCAGCTCGGTCAAGCGTGCTCTGCTGTATCTGGGATTCAAGAGTGTTCGCGAGATGATCCTCACAAGCTATTTTATCGAAGGCTTCAAGCAGAAAGAGCAGCCGTTCGATATCAAGTCCTTCTGGATGCATTCTTTCAGCGTCGGAGCCATATCCCGCCGTATTGCCACGATGGTCGGGTACGCTGATGTGGAAAAAGCTTATCTGGTCGGCATAATCCACGATATCGGCAAAGTATTCCTGGGGCATTACTGCCGGGAGGAATATGGCCGCATGCTGGCCGGAATCAACAATACCAGCTACACAACCTACGAGGCCGAATATGAGTTTTTCGGAACCACTCACAGCGAAGTCGGCCTCTGCCTGGCCCAGCGCTGGAATTTCCCCGCTTCGTACTGCGATGTTATTTCGTACCACCACGCCTCGGAGATGGCTACCGAAGACCCCCTGCTGACGTCTATCGTATCGCTGGCTGATTTTTTCTGTCTTTCTCATGTCACTGCCGGCAGCCTGGCACAGGCCAGCATACCGGGCATGTCCGAGGAAAACGCCTGGAAAATGCTTAAACAACTGACCAAGAAGCCGATTGCAACGGGATTGGAAAGCTTCCTTTCCGAACTGTTCGACGCCTATGAAGAGGTCAAACGCGAGGTTGATCTGCTTTTCAATTCCATGATCCAGTGATCAGCCGGCAATCCGGCGAATCCGAAAAACAAGGCGGGAGGGACCCATGCCGGAGAAGACGGCTGTAACCTGTTCCAAGTGCAGCACCGTATGGCAGAATCGTGGCACCACCAACTGCTGGAGTGGCGACCCGGCCCAGGCGCCTCCCAAGCCGGGCAACTGTCCGTCCGAGGCATATGAAGATGTGGTCAAAAGCTCTTTCGAGCAATACTCCGGAGAGAGTGAGGATGCCAGGATCGCTTTTGTCGCTGCCAGGGTCGAAGGACTCTGTTATCAGCCGGTTCCCGGAAGTGACGCGGTCAATGCCCGCTGGACAAGGGTCGAGGATACGATTGCCTTTGCAAAGCTGATGGGATACAAAAAAATCGGCATGGCGACCTGTATCGGACTCCTGGATGAGTCGGATCGTCTGTCCAGGATTCTTGAGGCACAGGGGTTTGAGCCGGTCAGCGTCTGCTGCAAGGCCGGCAGTATCGACAAGCTGGAGCTGGGGCTCGAAGAAAGCGATAAAGTCAGACCGGGAACATTCGAGCCGGCCTGCAACCCGATCGCGCAGGCTGAAATCTGCAACCGGCTGGCCACCGACATGAACATAATCGTGGGGCTTTGTGTCGGTCACGACATGCTTTTCAACCGGCATTCCAAAGCGCCGGTAACAACGCTGGTGGTGAAAGACCGGGTAACCGGGCACAACCCGGTTGCGGTGCTGTACGGGCAGAACTTCTATTACAAGAGGTTGCAGAAACAGCCGGTGTTGACCGGTAACAAGTAGCAGACTAAAATATGATTCCGCTCGCCGTTTTCAGTAAGGCGCGTGAATATGCCAATTAAGTTGTTTACATCTAAAAATGCTGGACTTTTTTTATAATATGCCGGAAGATGAATAATTATATATAGCCGGCCGGCCGGCACACATCTTTGGTAAGGAGAATGGACAATATGAAAAAGATCGTGGCTATGATGGTTGCAGCAATGATGGCTCTCAGTTTTTCTATGGTTGCGGTAGCAGAAGAGAAGGCTGCTGAAAAGCCTGCTGCTGAAAAAGCGGAAAAAGTAGAAAAGAAAGACGCCAAGAAAGCCAAGAAAGAAAAGAAAGACGACAAGAAAAAAGCTGCTGAGGCCAAGCCTGCCGCCAAAGGCAAAAAAGAAGTTTCCGGTTGCTGATCCAGGTATAACATACTGAAAACAGAGGCATGAGCGACTGCATGCCTCTTTTTATTTGTATCAGGCTCGCACGTGCTGACTCCTGGCCGGTTACGAGCCACATGCGGAACAAATTTTACTGTGGGGAGTGAGCATGCAGATCAAGACGAGAATAGTGGTCGGGGTCGCCTTCATGTCGCTGTTGATGATTGCCATCGGCGCTATCGGTCTGGTCGGATTCCGCGAGAATGGCCGTGCTCTGGAGGACGTCCATTCCGTCAATATGAAAAACATCGGGCTGCTGAACAAGATTGACGGCCTGATGCGCGCCAATCGTATCCAGATGCTGCTCTCCCTGCAGCACGATCCCAAAAATGAATTCAGCTCTATGCATGAGCATCCTACCAGCGCCCATACTGATCTGGCAAAGAAATATATCGATGAAATCAACCAGGTCTGGAAAGAATACGCCGCTTCCATTACCGACAAGGAAGGGCGCGATCTGGCGAATGCCTTCCAGAAAGAACGTGACAAATACGAGAAGGAGGGGCTGGAGCCGGCCATGAAGGCTGTTCTGGCAGATGATTTCCACCAGACCTACCGCATCACTTTCGACGCAATCAACCCGACCATCGTAAAAGCAAACAGGGCATTGGATGCGCTGATGAACCATGAAGTCGCCATTGCAAAGGCAGCGCATGAAAAAAGCGTCTCCAGGTCGGCCCTGTTTCGCAACCTGATCCTGGCGGCAATTTTCTTTGCAGTTCTGATCGGTGGCACGATCGGCCTCATGATTGCCCGTTCCATCAGCAGATCCGTTTCAATGCTGAAACAGACCGCGGCTTTTCTGGCGGACGGTGATCTGAGCAAGCGCTCGACGGTTACCAGTCGCGATGAGCTGGGCGAGATCAGCAATTGTTTCAACCAGGTCGCCGATACTCTGCACGATCTTGTGGAACGCGTCCGCGCAAGTTCTCACAGCGTTTCCGGCGCTGCCGTGGAGCTGCGTGCCAATGCCGAGCAGATTGCTTCCGGTTCAGACCATATGGCTGCGGAGGCGGTTACGGTAGCAACTGCCAGCGAGGAAATGGCGGCCACTTCCAACAACATCGCTTCCAACTGTTCGCTGGCGGTTGAAAGTGCCAACCAGGCCTGCAACACGGCCACCAGTGGCGCCGCCATCATTCAGCAGACCGTGGAGGGGATGGCGAGAATTGCCGCCAAGGTCCAGGATTCGGCCCGTACCGTGGAAAAGCTTGGTGTCAAATCGGAACAGATCGGTGCGATTATCGGTACTATCGAGGATATTGCCGATCAGACCAACCTGCTGGCGCTGAACGCAGCCATCGAGGCTGCCAGGGCCGGTGAACAGGGACGGGGTTTCGCGGTCGTCGCCGACGAGGTACGCGCACTGGCCGAGCGGACTACCCGGGCGACCCGCGAGATCGGGGACATGATCAAGTCGATTCAGGGTGAAACTCTCAATGCGGTTTCCGCCATGGAAGATGGCGTCAGCGAGGTTGAGAAGGGTACTTCCGATGCGGCCCGATCCGGACACGCCCTCAACGAGATCCTGCAACAGGTCAACGAGGTTACTGACCAGATCAACCAGATCGCCACCGCTGCCGAAGAACAGACTGCAACCACCAACGAGATCAGCGGAAATATGCAGCGTATCACCGGAGTTGTGCAGCAAACCGCTGCCAGCTCCCAGATTACAGCGGATGCAGCAGCCCGCCTTTCCGGTCTCGCCCAGGAGTTGCAGCAGGTTGTTGACCGGTTCCGTCTGTGACGAAAGCAGCGGAAAATAGCTGATAATGCCTGTTAATCCAGAATTTCCGGTATATGATCAGGGTTGCCGTTTGGCAGCCCTCTTCTTTTTTGTGGTGTTGCTGGCTGTTTTGAACGGTTGTTCAACCGGTAGCGACAGCTCCAGCTGCGTTGCCTGCCACGACGGAATCGAGCATGTTTCTGCCAGCCATGGCGAATGTACTTCCTGTCACGGTGGTGATGCCGGAACGGACGACAAGGCCGGCAGTCATGCCTCCATGCGCGGTCCGGACAATCCGTCGTCGCCTGAAACATGGGAGGAGAGCTGCGGCGGTTGCCATCGTTACCAGCTGGAGCGGGTCAAAACCACGATCATGCAGACCAATGCCGGCATGATCCGCAACATCCAGCTTACCTGGGAGGGGGAAGACCGTCGTGCTTATTCAAGTCATGGCGGAAAAACCTTCGATTCCTCCGGAAATCCCCTGGAACTGAGGCCGGTGGAAGATCTGGACAACCTTTCCGGAGAGCTGTACCGCAAGTTCTGCTCACGCTGCCACATCGGTATCAGCAATGCAGTCTCCTATGGCGCGGCTCATGCGTCCGGCTGTGCCTCCTGCCATTTTCCCTGGAACGACAGCGCAACCTATCAGGGAAGAGATAAAAACATGCGGGGCCGGGCCGGTCACTCCGCCAGCCACAAGATGGCCGCGCTGCCCGATACCATGGTCTGCACCCGTTGCCATAACCGCAGCGGACGGATCGCTTTTTCGTACCAGGGGCTGTACGACGGCAACAACGGTCTGGTCCCGACCAGTGGGGGGGAGGGCGGGCCGTTCATGACCAGTGGCGCGCGCAATCTTACCAGCATCACAGCGGATATCCACTTCGCGGCCGGGATGGAATGCATCGACTGCCACACCTCGCGGGACGTGATGGGAGACGGCTTTGCCTATCGTAACATGTACCTGCAGACGGAAGTCACCTGCGAGGATTGCCACGGTAGCGCCACCGAGCCGCCGCGCTACCGGGAGATAACCCGGGAGAACGACGAGGCGCTGCGGGAATCAAGGTCTTACAAAATGCCGGCCAGATCCGGGATGCGCATGATCCAGACCTCTCGTGGGCGCAGCTACTCCAATGTATTCTACAGGGACGGCTCCATCTGGCTGCAGGGCAAGCGCAGTGGCAAGCTGCATCTCAGCAAGGTCATTACCGGAACGCCTGAACACACGATAGTCGGTCATGGTCGCCTGGAATGCCACGCCTGCCATTCACGGACCTCGGTGCAGTGTTACGGATGTCACACCCGCTACGACAAGGGGCGGCCCGGGATGGATTTTATCAAGGACGAAGAAACACCTGGCTCATTCAGCGAGACCGAAGACTATCGCATGCTGTACCCTTTTCCGTTGGCGCTAAATCAGCGCGGCCGTATTTCGCCGGTGACGCCCGGTTGCCAGACATTTGTCACGGTGGCCGAGGAAGACGGCACACTCTCCAGGGCAGAATACGTTGCTAAATTCAAAGGAAAGCAGCAGCTGCGTTTTGCGCCATTCTACTCTCACAACACCGGCAAAAAGGCGATCGGTTGCGCCGAGTGTCATGGCAATCCGGCCTTTCTTGGGTTTGGTCAGCATGTGGTCGATGGTGACAACATCAGGGGCACCCTGTTGTGCGAGCGTTCCGACAGCAAGCCCCTGGACGGTTTCCTGACGATGAACCGAGGCAAAGTCAAGGCGTTTTCGGCTATTACCAGGGAAAAGTCACGGCCATTGAACGGAGCCGAAGTGAAACGGGCGCTGGCGGTCAACCTCTGTCTACCCTGCCATGGCCTGGCCAGGGATCCCATCTACCGGAAAGGACTGGATCATCGTGCGCTTGATGATGCTTTACATCGCCGCAGCCTTTCTGGCCGTTAGCCTGCTGTCAGGCGACGGCCTGGCCGCCGAGAGCTGTACGGTCTGCCACAGGTTGTCGCTTGGCGGTGTTCATGCCGCGCTGCCCTGCCTCTCCTGCCATATCAGTGAAGGCAAAACCGAGGCAAGGCCGACAGCCGCCGGGAACCGGGCCATCGGCTGTCGTAGCTGCCACGGCGGGCACGAACGCATCTTTGACCATGCCATGTCCCGACGCAGCGGTGAGCGTCGTTTCGTCGAGCGCAGTTATGCCAAGGTGGATTCCGGTTTCTGGGAGAAGAATTGCAACTCCTGCCATGTACAGGACTGTCTCGATTGCCACGGTTCCGGTCACGCTCTGGCAAAGCCGAAGGTCGCCGATTGCCAGAGCTGTCATCGAGGCTACTATACCGGTTGGGATTACTCGGGGCGGGC
>JAWDJY010000037.1:0-44994 GCA_032469775.1 Geobacteraceae bacterium
TTGGCATTGTCGTAATCCGGTTTGTGGTGATAGATCGAGATCGCGGCATACGATTCGGGCAGGTTCCAGGATCGCATCAGGTTGTAGCCGACCTCTTCATGCATGGTTCCCAGGATTTCGTTCACCAGCGGTTCCGTCAGGTTTACCTTGCACTCCCCAGAGCGGCAGATGTCGTCCATGATCTTGAGCAGCGCCAGTTTGCCGATGTCGTGCAGCAGTCCTCCCATGAACGCTTCCGAGGCGATTTCCGGGTATCCGGCCTTGCGTGCAAGCCACTTGGCGCCCACGGCACAGGAAAGCGCATGTCCCCAAAGAGCCTGCATGTTCTGGTTAAGTATCTCATTCGACGAGCGGTAGGTTTCAAACTGGGATGCCATCATGGCCATGTTGGCAATTTCCTGCGCGCCGAGCCGCACTATCGCATCCTTGATGACAGCAACTTTGGATAGTCCGGCATAGTAAGATGAGTTGGCCACCTTGAGTATGTTGCCGGCCAGGGACTGGTCTTCGCTGATAAGCTCGAGCACGCTTTCAATCGTGAAATCGCGCTTCGAGAGCGCCTGCTGCAGGCGCACTGCGACCGAGCTGAACACCGGCAGCTCTGAGAGGTCTCCTTTCAGGTGTTCCTGAATCAGAGTGATTATCGGTTTTTCCGTTGTCATCATGCTGCTCCGAGGATTCTGCGTAATTCGCTGATTGGTCTGGGTTTGCCACGTTTGGGCAGGTCGGTGATGATCTCCTGCACTGAAACCAGGCCTTGCGCCGCCTTGACCAGTCCGTCTTCAAAGAGTGACACCAGCCCGGCCGATTCAATGCTCAATCTGCGGATCTCCAGCGAGTTCTTGTTTTCCAGGATGGCGTTTCTCAAAACCTCATTCATCATCAGCAGTTCGAAAACACCGATACGCCCTTTGTACCCGCTGTGTCCGCAGGCCTTGCAACCCCGTCCACGCATGAAGTTGGCTCCGGCAATGTCACTAGAGGTTACATAGAGCCTGCTCAGGTCAAGCGGTGTCGGCTGATACGGTTCGGCGCAGGATGTGCAGACCCTGCGCAAAAGGCGCTGGGCAACCACGCAGGTTATGGTGGAAGCTATCAGGAACGATTCGATCTGCATCGTCAAAAGCCGGAGCAATGCGCCGATGCTGTCTTCGGTGTGGAAGGTGGTCAGCACCTTGTGGCCGGTAAGGGCCGCTTCGAATGCAATTTCCGCCGAGAACTTGTCGCGTACTTCCCCCAGCACAATCACATCCGGATCCTGGCGTACGATGTGGCGCAGCGTTTCCTCGAACGTGACACCGATCTTGGGGTTGATCGAACATTGGCAGATACCGTCGATAACGATTTCAACCGGATCCTCGGCGGTAATGATGCTGGTGTGAATATCGTTGATGTAATCCACGCAGCTGTAAAGCGTATTGGTTTTGCCGCTGCCGGTGGGACCGGTGATGATCATTACGCCGGTGGGGGTGTCAACCGCATTGTAGATGAAGCTCTCCAGCATGCGCGGAGCCATGCCGATCTCCTTCAGGTTGAGCAGCGAGGTCTTGCTGCTCAACAGGCGGATAACGATATTCTCTCCGTAGATGGTGATAAAGAAGGAGACCCTCAGATCAATATTCACCCCATGTATGCGGCTGGCATAGAGGATGCGGGCATCCTGGTGGCGCCGCTTTTCGGCGATGTCGGCCTGCCCCATGATCTTGATGCGGGAAGAGAGCTGCGGGGCCAGCGCTTTCAAGAAATCCTTGTGATGCTGCATCACGCCGTCACGCCTGAAACGGACCCGCAGCCGGTCATGCATCGGCTCCATATGGATGTCGCTGGCGTTTTCCTGGATGGCATCGTCCAGAAGGTTGTTGATGATTCCGATTATTGTGTTTTCATCTGAAACGGCTGCGGCCGGTTCGATGCTCCGCTGGCGGGCGGCCAGCGCCTCCTTGATTGAAGATCTGGATATGATCGCCGGAGAGATGTTGCTCCCGAAAAAGCGTTCAGCTGCTATGAAAGCGTTCCTGTCCAGCGGGTCTGCAAAGGCGACCGTGACGACGTTGCCTTCCTTGCTGATCGGCAGGATATCGTATTCTTCGCAAATATCTGTCGGTATCACGTTGAACAGCGATTTATCCAGCTTGGCGAAGTTTGTTGAAATTACCGGGAAACCTACCTGGTAGGAAAGCGTCTCCAGCAGCCTCCGTTCTTCGATGAAGCCACCTTCGACCAGGATCTCACCGAGGCGTTTCTTGCCTTCGATCTCCTTCTGCATTCCAAGCGCCTGACGCAAATCGGATTCTTTCAGGTATCCCAGCTCAACCAGCAGGTCTCCCAGGCGGATGTTCAGCGAGCTGGAGCAGAGGGCCTGCTTGACCTTGTCCGCAGATGTGTATCCCAGTTCAATCAGCGTCTGCAGCAGGGTCTGGGGGGTGGCCATCTTCTTGTTGACCCTGATCGCGTATGAAAGCTGTTCCTTGGTGATTTCTTCTTTTTCCAGCAGGAGTGATGCGAGCATACCTGCGCCGTTGGTGACGCCGGCGGCTGTAGTCGCCTGGGGGATGTCTGGACCGGTTTGCCTTGAAGGGGGAGCGTTTTGCATGATATGCATTTATAAGTATTAGATACTGAAAATGCAATTATTATTGTGAGCTAACCGGTGATTGCTTTAGCAAGTCAGAAGTTGTCTTCTGTTATTATCAGGCAGAAAATAACGTCGTTAATGCACTTGTCCTGTTTATAGGGGGCAGGGCGGCAATGACAGTCTGTCACGATTGATGGCGCAATTAATCAAGCCCTTCGCGCCAGTTATATGCCTTTTTCTGGCATTCGAGTACCGACATGAGCGGGATGCCCCTTTTCGACAGGCATTCCACCGCTTCATCCAGCTCTATCCGCTCGATCATTTCAGCGATCAGCAACAGTTCCCCCAGGACGCCTTCCCTGTCCGTCAGCGCCAGTCTCACGTCTTCCGAAAGATTCAACTCGGTCACGATCTCATCCATCGATATTTCATAGACGTCCTGCAGCAGTGAGAGAGTTCCGACCATGAAGGCCTCTTCCGGCGAATAGTTGCGGTTGATGAACTGGGGATAAAGGCTGGACAGCTCCTCCATGAACGCGGCTCTTACCGCGACCATATCCAGAAGAGGATTGCTCATGGACTGATTGCCGTCATCGGCGAAAATGGCCAGTTGCACCCAGCGTTTCAGCTGCAGCAGCCCGATCAGCGTGATTGCATGGCGAACGGTCCTGATCTTCTCGCGCCGGCCGATGGAAACAGAATTCACCAGCAACAGCAGTTTGTAGGTCAGCGCCGGACTCTGCTTGAATGTAGCTTCAATCTCGATCACGTCGGCATCATTGGAAAGCTGCTGCATGAGTCTGAAAAACGTGTTGGCCGAGTCTTCCATACGCCGTTTCTGGATCAGGGACGGTCTGGAAAAGAAGTATCCCTGGAACAGCTCGAAGCCGAGTTTGCGGCTCCTCAGGTAGCTGTGCCGTGAGTCAACCTTTTCGGCCAGAAGCTTGACCGGAAAACGATGGAAATGGTCGATCATATCGTAGACCTGTTCCAGCGGAGTCTTGATGAAGTCGATTTTGACCACGTCAATGATGCCGTCGTACAGTTCCTCGTATTCGCTCCTGTATTCATGGTCGTCCAGTGCCAGCAGGAATCCGCATGACTTCAGGTGCTTGCAGCGATTGATGATCTCGGGCGTGATAACGATCGATTCCAGCAGTTCCAGTCCGATCGATTCGGGTGGCAGGAGTTCCAGCGCATCACTCATCAGAATGTCGGCATCAACATTTATGTATCCCCGGTTCTTTCCGAGAATGTCCTTGATGCCGAAACAGGATATCGTGTTGACGATGACCCTCGAAGTGGCATGAACCGAGGTGCTGACGGTGGCGGATGAGAGCGATACGGACGAACGGAATAGCAGTTCAAAGGCGACAATCTCTTCCAGCCGATTCAGAATCGGTTGTCTGCCAATCAGGTAGTTTGTTTGTTCCATGTAGGGTCTCGAAATATTTAATGATCCATGACTGCAGCAGAAGTACTTGTCTGGTTAAGCTCAAGTCGGAGTGAAAATGTGATCGGAGAGTTTGTAATTAATAAACTATTTGTTTGTGAAAAACAAATCAATTAGTTGAGGATAGGGTGGTTTTGCGTTGGCTGGCGTTGGAGGGTATCAGGTCGATCACGGTTACTTCCGGAGACGCAAACAGCCGCATCGGCGGTCCCCAGGTGCCGGTACCGCGCGAGACGTGAATTTGTGAGCCGGCAGCAGTTGTGGTGGTGCCGCAGGGGAAGGGGTGTGTCAGCTCTACCACGAAATTGAACGGGAAAAGCTGTCCCTTGTGAACGTGTCCCGAAAGCTGGAGGTCGAAGCGCCCGTCGCTGCCGGGCGGAATCAACGGCCGGTGTTTCAGCAGCAGACGGAAGGAGCTGTCGGGAAGTGAGTCAAGCAGCGCTTTTTCAGGGCGTTGTCCCGCCCGGTCTCTCTTAGTGACTACCGGGTCGTCAATACCGGTGATCGTGATGCCGACCGGAAGCGTTACGGATTCTCCACGCAACAGCGTAAAACCGGCGGCGCTTATAAATTCGAGCGACTGTCCCATACCGGCAAAAACTTCGTGGTTGCCGACAACAGCGAACTTTCCCGCTGGCGCCGGTATCGCTGAAAGCATCGAGGCCAGCGTTATCTGGTGCGGCAATATTTCTTCCCTTGAGAGACGCCCGTCAACCATGTCTCCGGTGGAGACCAGTATGTCCGGCTGCGCATCGCGAATCGCACTGATAATACGCTCCAGCCTTTTTTCACGGAGTAACAGTCCGATGTGAATGTCGGATACCTGCACGATCCTGATTTTTGACACTCCGGCGGGGAGCTTGTCGGTACTGATCGAGACATGCTCGCTTCGGATCATGTTGGCTTCGAAGAGGGCATAGACGCTTGCCACTGACGCGATCAGCAGAGCCAGCCTGAAGGTGGCCGGCGCAGACATGATACCTTCGGCCGCGAACGAGTAAGTCCGTTTTGTAATCAGGTTTATGACACAGATCGCCTCCATTGGCAGCAACACTGTGACCAGCAGAAACAGGAATCCCATCCAGATGTAGCCCGGCCAGGCTATCAGCAGAGCGATCCGATCCATTCCGGAACGCTCGAAAAGTCGCACCAGCAGCGGAGCAGTGGTCATCAGGATCATCCACGCCGCCAGTATTGCGGTGGTGGCGTAGCCGGGAGTATACAGGGATCGCATCCGGAAAAATGCAAAGGCGTGCATGCTGCCATAGAGGCAAAGGAAAGTTATCAGGAAGAAGGACATTGAACGTGTTCCATGACGCCGCCGAACGTCAGGCGGTGGATCGGGGATGGGCCCAGTTTCCTGATCGCTTCCAGGTGCAGGGCGCTGCCGTAGCCTTTATGGCCGGCAAATCCGTAGCCGGGATAAAGCCGGTCCATTTCGGTCATCAGCCGGTCACGGGTCACCTTGGCGATGATTGAGGCCGCCGCAATCGAAAGGCTCAAGGAATCGCCTTTCTTGACGGTTTTCTGTGAAATGGTCGTGTTGATCGGTGTGATGCCGTCGATCAGGAGAAAATCCGGCGGTGGTGACAGTTGCCGGACGGCATTCAGCATGGCCAGGCGGGTGGCCTGCAGGATGTTGATGCTGTCGATAATCTCCGGCTCAACGGTTCCGGTTCCGACTGCGAGCGCTTTGGCAGTGATCACGTCAAACAGGATTTCCCGCTTGAGAGGAGAGAGCTTCTTGGAGTCGTCTATGCCAGGGATCTGCAAACCCGGCGGAAGTATAACCGCCGCGGCCATTACCGGTCCGGCCAGCGGTCCCCGCCCGACTTCGTCCACACCGGCAATTCTCAGAAAGCCCTGGGATCTGGCGATCTTTTCATAGGCGAGGGTGTCCGTGGGAAGCTGATCAAAAAGGTTGTCCTGTCGAGCCATGATTGATCCTGTCAGCATAATAAAAAAAGCCCCGCGTTAGCGGGGCTCTGGGATTTACTTTGCAACCGGCACGTATTTCTTCTCGCGAATCCTGGCAGCCTTGCCGCGCAGTTTGCGCAGGTAGTAGAGCTTGGCGCGACGCACATGCCCGCGAACCATGACTTCGATATTTTCGATGCTCGGTGAGTGGAGCGGGAACATTCTCTCGACACCGATTCCGTTGGAAATCTTGCGGACAGTGAAAGTCTCGCGGATGCCGCCGTTCTGGCGAGCGATCACAACACCCTGGTATGCCTGGATACGCTGCTTGTCGCCCTCAACAATCTTGACGTGTACCTTAACTGTATCGCCGACCTTGAAAGGGACGATGTTTTTTTTCATTTGTTCGAATTCCAAAGAGTCGATCGTGTTCATTGTTTAGCTTCCTCCTGTATGATGCTACTTGGTTTTAGTTGTTTGCTTCGTTTAAACAGTGCCCCTCAGTCTGTCGAGCATGATTGCTGCCGCGGAGCGGACTGAAAGATGGTTGTATGAACCGTTGCCAGCTATTGGTTGAAGAATGTAATCGGCTTCCTCAAAACATTCGTCCGTTAATCCCCAGCCGGTGCCAAGCAGCAGCAGATAGGGCTGTTCGGTGTCTTCCAGCAGTTGCCTGAAAGCGGAGAGCGCAATCGAACCGGGTCGTCGGGAAGCTCCGGTAATGACAACCTTGACCGGTTTTGCAAAGGCGGATTGAAAATCTTCAATCGCGGATTGCAGTGTCGGCAGTACCCGTACGATTTCCAGGGCAGTGCGACGGTCGGGGTTGTAGTCGGCGCCCCATCCCTCCTGCCAGTGCCCGCTGATCCGCTCCGCCAGCCGGCGCTGCTCTTCGGAGGGGGTCACGATATAGAACCTGTCCAGGCCGAATGTCTTCGATGAACGTGCGATGTCGTGCTGGTCGAGATTCGTGAGTGCCGTTGTCACAACTTCACGGTGCTTGTTGTAGACCGGATGGTGCAAGAGGGCTATGGCCAGATTGTTACATGCCACAGTCGTCCTCCAGCGCGATCTCTTTCAGCATTTTCAAGTCTTCCCTGGACAGCGTGATTTCCGTAAGCAGGTCCGGACGTAACAGCCTGGTCTTGCGCAGTGACTCCTTGCGCCGCCACTTTCTGATCAGTTCATGGTTGCCCGAAAGCAGTGTCGGCGGCACTTCGATTCCCATGAAGAGCGGTGGACGGGTGTATTGGGGATACTCCAGCAGTCCATCGCCAAATGAATCGGTGTCGGCCGACTCGCAACTGCCGAGCACGCCCGGAATCAGCCTGGTCGTGGCGTCCACAATCGCCATCGCTGCAATTTCACCGCCCGACAGTACGAAGTCGCCAAGGGATATGTCGTCCTCGGCGTACAGAGTGCGAATTCTCTCGTCGATTCCTTCGTAGCGCCCGCAGACGATGATCAGCCCCTTTTTCAGGGCCAGTTCCGATGCCACCCGGTGGGTCAGGGGCCTTCCCTGCGGAGATGTCAGCACGACAGTGGAATCGGGCCTGAGTTCCTTGACCGCCGTTATGCAGGCAGCCAGCGGCTCCGCTTTCATAACCATTCCGGCGCCACCGCCATAGGGCGCGTCGTCGGCGGTCTGATGCCTGTCGGTTGCGTAGTCGCGGATGTTGTGCAACGTAATGTCAATGAGCTGTTTGTCTTTGGCTCTTCTGATGATGCTCTCATCGAACGGGCCGCTGAACATCCCTGTAAAAAGGGTCAATATGTCGAATCTCATAGGTCCAGCAAGCCATCCAATGGCGTGATCACCATTTTGTTTCCGCTGATATCGACCTGTGCAATCACATCGGCAATGGCAGGGATCAGATACTCCCTCTCATCGCCACGTACAACATAGATATCGTTGCTGCCGGTTTCGAAGATATCGACCAGTTTTCCAAGCTCCTGCCCCAGGTCGGTAAAAACCGTCATTCCGATCAGGTCGCGCCAGTAATATTCGTCTTCGTCCGGCTCGGGTAGCTGGCTCCGCTTCAGGCAGAGTTCACTGCCCACCAACGGCAGAACCTGGTTGATATCGTTGAAGCTGTCGAGCGAAAGCAGGAATCCGCCGGAATGGGCGGAAACTCCCCTGATACCGTATTCCTGAAGCAGGCCGTTTTTTCCTTTCAGAAAAGCGGAGCCCGAGTTCTGCAGGCTTTCAATATTCCCGGAATACGAGAATACTTTCAATTGTCCCTTGATTCCGTGGGTGGCAATGATCTTGCCTACGGTAATCATTTCATCCTGATCACTCATTTATTCAACAATCTTGAGAATCGCCTTCCTGTTGTCCTTGGTAGACACTGCATTCAGGATGGTTCGTATCGCCTTGGCGGTTCGTCCTTCCTTGCCGATAATACGCCCCATGTCTTCCTTGGCGACGGTCAGTTTTATGACCAGAGTTTCCTCTTCCGTCTCCTCGGTGGCATTGACTTGAGTCGGATCATCTACCAGTGCCTTTGCGATGGTTTCAACAAGTGTCTTCATGGCGGTATCCTCTGCTCATATTGAATGACCGGCGGACCGGGTATCTGGATACTCTATGCGGCCGCTGCAGCCACCTTGTCAAGCAGGCCCGCATTCTTCAGAATCTGGCGAACTGTGTCGGTAGGCTGTGCGCCCTTGTCAAGCCAGGCCTGTGCTTTTTCATTGTTCAGCTTGATTACAGCCGGATTCTTGGTCGGGTCGTAGGTGCCGACGTTCTCGATAAAACGGCCATCTCTGCGGCAGCGCTCGTCAGCTACTACTATCTGGTAGAAAGGTCTTTTTTTAGCACCTGCGCGAGCAAGCCTGATTTTTGTTGCCATTGTGATTCCTCCTGATTTTTCCTTCTGCGATGTTTTGGTTTAAACCGTAGTGCGGTTCTGGTCGTTATCCGAACGGCATCATGCCCTTGCCCAATCCTCCCAGGCCTTTCATGAGTCCCTTTGGTCCTAGCTTTTGCAACTGTTTGATCATCTTCTGGGCTTCGGTGAATCTTTTCAGCAACTGGTTGACTTCCTGGACTGAAGTCCCGCTTCCCTTGGCTATGCGAAGGCGGCGGCTGCCGTTTATGATGCCGTGATTGGCGCGCTCTCCGGGGGTCATCGACCTGATGATCGCTTCAATACGTTTGATTTCGTTCTCACTGGGCTGGGCGCCCTTCATCTGCTTCATCATCTTGCCCATGCCAGGGATCATGCCCATGATCGATTCCATCGATCCCATTTTCCGGATCTGCTGCATCTGGGCCAGGAAATCTTCCAGATCGAACTGGTTCTTCTTCATTTTCTTCTGAAGAAGCGCGGTTTCCTTCTCGTCAAATACGGCCTGGGCTCTTTCCACCAGGGTCAGTACGTCACCCATGCCGAGAATGCGAGAAACCAGACGGTCGGCATGGAACACCTCAAGGGCATCCAGCTTCTCTCCCAGTCCGACGAACTTTACCGGCTTGCCGGTAACCGCCTTGATCGAAAGAGCTGCTCCGCCCTTTGCGTCGCCATCCAGCTTGGACAGCACGACTCCGCTGATTTCCAGCCGGTCATTGAAACCGCCGGCAACATTTACGGCTTCCTGGCCGGTCATGGCATCGGCCACGAACAGAATCTCGCGCGGTTCTACGGCAGCCTTGATCTCGGCCAGCTCGTTCATCAGGTAATCGTCGATCTGATGACGTCCGGCTGTATCGAGTATGACAGTGTCGTAGCCGTTCAGCTCGGCGAAGCGCATGGCGGCGCTGCAGATGTCGACCGGTTTCTGGTCGGCGGATGAGTTGAATACTTCAAGGCCGAGCTGGCGACCGACGGTTTTGAGCTGTTCTATGGCGGCAGGACGGTAAACGTCAGCCGGAACCAGCAGCGGGCGGCGTTTCTGCTTTTTGAGCAGGTTGCCCAGCTTGCCGCAGGTGGTTGTCTTGCCAGCTCCCTGGAGTCCGACCATCATGATCGCAACCGGCGGTTTTGCAGCCAGATCGAGGGAGTTGTCCTCGCCGCCACCCATGATCGCCACCAGCTCGTCGTGTACGATCCTGACAACCTGCTGCCCGGGTGAAAGGCTGTTGATTACCTCAGTGCCGACCGCCTTCAGGCGGACATTTTCCACGAAGTCCTTGACAACCTTGAAGTTTACGTCGGCCTCAAGCAACGCCAGGCGAACTTCGCGCAACGCGTCCTTGATGTTGTCCTCGGTCATTACTCCAAGACCGCGAAGTTTTTTAAAGGCTGACTCCAGCTTGTCGGATAGGCTGTCAAACATCGTGGATAATACTGTCCCTGCTAAAGAGATATCCCAAAAGGGGATCACTATAAAGGCTTGTGGCGACGACTGTCAAGAACTATTTGTTTTTAAAGCCGTATTACCCTTGCTGTCGAAAGAATTGACTCAACGGTCGTCAGCATGTTGGTCGTAGCGCCGGAGCGCAGTTTCTCCTTGAGTTCGAGGAAGTCGAGGCAGAGGCCGCATGACAGGATTTCGACTCCCATCCCGGCCAGTTTGTCCAGCGCTTCGAGAACGTCCGAACCTTCCGTAGTCAGTCGTACTCCGCTGTTCAGAAACATCATCCTGGATGGCAGCACCGCGCTCTCAAGCAGTGTGAAAATAAAATTCTTCATCAGGAGCCGGCCCAGCTCCTCGGGGCCGTCGCCAAGCCGGTCGGATGTAAGCATCAACACCGTATCGCCCGGCTCCGTGACGGATTGTGCGGCAGGATCGATGCTGCCGGCACTGATTGTCAGAAGCCAGCCGTTGTCCTCCTGTTCCTCCAGAACTTCGAAGCCTCTGTTCCTGGCAAAGCGGGCCACGTTCTCGCGCGGGGCGCCATCATCGAGGCGTACCCGGATTCCTCCCTGCTGTTCAAGCGCCTTCTTTACTGCTAAAACCGGGGCCGGGCAGGCCATGTCGCGACAGTCTATAGTATTCATTTGTACCTCACAAATTGATGGCGATCATTCGTTCCCTTGCCATACGGTTTCATAGTTTCCGCCGGCAACCCTGCGGCAGACAAAGGCCGGCAGGAGCTTCTCCTCGGCAAGAACCTGCATCACGCCATCGCCTGTATCGTCGTCATAGCGAAGCGCCAGACCGCAATCGGCCGAGAGCGCTCTGGGCGCCGGGATCAGCAGGACCTTCATGGACCTGGCTTTGAGCACGCTCTCTGCTTTCATTACCCGATGTGCGGAATTGAACACCGCCAATAACTGTCCATCCTGAACCATTGTGCGTTTCTCCATGCGTATATCCTGACTTCAACTTAAATTGGAAAGCTGGTTGACAAATAGATTGAGGCTTTCTACTATGCCCGAAAAGGAGCAGTTCATGCAAGGCACAATCCTCGTTGTCGGGCTCATCATCCTGTCATTCATCATCAGCATACCGTGTGGTTATCTCCGTCAAAACTACGCAAAATATTCATTCATGTGGTTTCTGCTGATCCACCTCCCGATACCGTTCATCGTGCTCTTGCGATTGAAGGCGGGCATCAGCTGGCATTTCATCCCCTTGACGCTGGGCGGTTCGATTGCGGGACAGGTCGTCGGCGGAATCATAAGCCGCCGGAGACAGCAAGATGGCAAAACGAGCTAGAATGCCTTTTCCACGGCCGTTGCCGGGTCTGATCCAGGAGTGCCTGCAGGGGCTGGGTCTGGCAGAACGGTTGCGCGAGGCGGAAATCTGGCGGGTCTGGCCCGATGTGGTCGGAGCAACCGTGGCTGCCCGCGCCCAACCGCTGCGGATCATCAACGGAACCCTGACAGTGGCGGTCTCCAGCGCTCCCTGGATACAGGAGCTGCGCTTCATGACCGGCATGATGAAGGACAAGCTCAACAGCCGGCTGGGGGGGGAGGTCGTGCGTGAAATAGTGCTCAAGGCCGGAAGGATTCAGAAGGCGGTGATCGATGAAGAGCCAGACATGTCTCCCCCAAAGCCTCTCACCGCTGCCCAGCTGGCTCTGATAGAACAACAGTCGTCGGCTATTGCCGACCCGGAAGCCCGCCAGGTGTTTGCAGACCTGATGAAAGCCAGCCTGGAAACCTCAAGCCGGAAATGAATCAACCCAAATATGACGACCGCCCCCGGCTGCTGGATGATGGCCGGGGGCGGTCGGGTTGCTGCCGATATCGAGTTTTGTCAGGCCCTGGTGAGCTGGCGGTACTTGATGCGGTGCGGGATGTCCGCTGCCGCTCCCAGGCGTTTCCGGCGATCCTCTTCGTATTCCGAATAGTTCCCTTCAAACCAGACCACCTTCGAATCCCCCTCGAATGCAAGGATGTGTGTAGCAATGCGGTCCAGGAACCAGCGGTCGTGGGAAATAACCACGGCGCAGCCGCCGAAGTTTTCCAAAGCCTCCTCCAGAGCCCGCATCGTGTTGACATCCAGGTCGTTGGTCGGTTCGTCCAGCAGGATCACGTTGGCACCGCTCTTCAGCATCCTGGCCAGATGAACCCGGTTGCGCTCGCCGCCCGAGAGCATGCCCACCTTTTTCTGCTGGTCGCTGCCGGAAAAGTTGAAACGGGATACATAGGCACGGGAGTTGACCGCCACCTTGCCCAACTGGATCATCTCCTGTCCCTCAGAGATCTCTTCCCAGATCGACTTGTCCGGATTGAGCACATCACGGCTCTGGTCGACATAGGTCAGTTGCACAGTCTCGCCGATACGGAAAGAACCGGCATCGGCCTGCTCCTGTCCGGTTATCATCCTGAACAGGGTCGTCTTGCCGGCGCCGTTGGGGCCGATGATGCCGACGATGCCGCCACGGGGCAGACGGAAGTTCATCCCCTCGAACAGTAGCCGTTCGCCGTAGCCCTTGGCCACGTCGCTGGCCTCGATGACAATGTCTCCCAGTCGTGGTCCCGCCGGGATATAGATCTCCAGCTCTTTTGCCCTTTTCTCGCCTGTGTCGGACGCCAGTTCCTCATAGGCGCTGATGCGGGCCTGGGACTTGGTGTGCCGTCCCTTGGGCGACATTTTGATCCATTCCAGCTCGCGCTGCAGTGTCTTCTGGCGTTCGCTTTCCTGCTTTTCCTCGGTTGCCAGTCGGTTCTGCTTCTGTTCCAGCCAGGAAGTATAGTTGCCCTTCCAGGGGATGCCTTCGCCGCGGTCCAGTTCCAGGATCCAGCCGGCCACGTTGTCCAGGAAATAGCGGTCATGGGTCACCGCTATGACCGTTCCCGGATAACTGTGCAGGTGATGTTCCAGCCAGGCGATCGTTTCGGCGTCCAGATGGTTGGTCGGTTCGTCCAGCAGCAGGATGTCCGGTTTCTTCAACAGCAGCCGGCAGAGCGCCACGCGCCGTTTCTCTCCGCCGGACAGTACCTTGACCTCGGTGTCGCCATCCGGGCAGCGCAGCGCGTCCATGGCCATTTCCAGGCGGCTGTCCAGGTCCCAGGCGTCCAGGTGGTCAAGCTTCTCCTGCAGTTCTGCCTGGCGGTCGCACAGTTTCTCGAAATCAGCGTCCGGTTCAGAGAACTTGTCGGTGATGCCGTTGAACTCCGCCAGCAGGTCAACTGTTTCCTGGACCCCCTCCTCGACGATCTGGCGTACGGTCTTGTTTTCATCCAGGCGCGGCTCCTGCTCCAGGTAGCCGACCGTATATCCCTGTGACAGGACAGCCTGGCCGTTGAACTCCTTGTCCACACCGGCCATGATGCGCAGCAGCGACGATTTGCCGGAACCGTTAAGGCCCAGTACGCCGATCTTGGCGCCATAAAAATAGGACAGGGATATGTCCTTGATGATCGGTTTCTTGTCGTAAAATTTACTTACCCGCATCATCGAGTAGATAATCTTGTTCGGTTCGACTGCCATTTTCCATCCTCCCGTTGATTCATAAAAACATACCGGTCCTTTTACACGCCGCCATGCAACGCTGTCAACCGCTTTGCAGCCGGATTTTTTTGACAGTAATGACTTGACAAAGAGGACTAAAAAGGTATTCTTTGAATAACATTATTTCTGGGAGGAGGCATACAATGGGTATTAACATTCAAGAAGCTGTCAAGCGCTCCATTCAAACCGAAAAAAATGCAATGAATTTTTACCAGATGGGTGCAGAAAAGATGAAAGATCCCGATGCACGCCGCGTTTTCGAAGTCCTGGCCAAAGAGGAACGCGAGCATGCCGGACATTTTTACAAAATTTATACCGGAACCGACATCCCTTCACTCGATGCGTTTATGGATCTGCCTCCAGATAACGAATCGAGCTGGATTTCCTCGATCTCGCGCCTGATTTCCGAAGACTTCAACGAACAGAAGGCTATGGAAGCAGCGATGGAACGTGAGCAGAAGCTTGAGGCGGCCCTGCTGGAAATGGCTGCTGCGGTTGAAGATGCCCAGATCAGGGCTGTCTACGAATTGAATGCCAGGGAAACCCGTAACCACTATGCGATGATCGAATCCGAATACGCCCGACTGATGGGTATGGTGCACGAAACCGATATCGATACCTATGTCCGTGAGTAGTTGGCAAAGAATCAGTCTGTTCTGCCAATATTGATATTCCTGTAAAAAAGCCCCTGTTGATCAGGGGCTTTTTTCATGCGGTAAATCCGTGATGCGACAGTTACATGATCCCATCTAATGTATTGACCTTTCTGTCGTTAATGATAATAGTTAGCAATAGTTTGAATCCGGAGGGAAGCATATGTCCGTTCTACAGAAAAGCCTGACCACATTAACTATTCTCGTTTCGATCTGCATGTCCGTACTCACATTGCCGGCGCTGGCTTCCCCGGTGATGTCCGAGATGGTTTTTATCGATTCCGCGGTGCAGGATGCACGGCTGCTGGCGGATGGTGTCAGGCCTGGAGCGGAAGTAGTCCTGCTCGATGCCGGTCGTGACGGTGTGGAGCAGATCGGAGAGGTGCTGTTGCACAGGCGGGGTTTGCAGGCGATCCACGTGATCTCCCACGGTGCTCCTGGCAGGGTTCTCCTGGGTACTGCGGTGCTGTCGGCGGACAACCTGGAACAGTATGCCATGCAATTGAAAGTTTTGGCTGAATCGCTCGACAGGGGAGGGGAACTACTGTTTTATGGTTGCGATATTGCGAGAGGTACTCTGGGGAGAGGCTTTATTCAAGAAATTGCATCATTAACCAGCAGCATTGTATCCGCTTCCACCGATGTCACCGGCTCTGCACTGTTGGGAGGGAACTGGATTCTGGAGGAGTCTGGCGGAAGATCTGCGGCAAAAACTATTCTTGGTAATGCTGTTCGCGAAACCTACATGGGCGTGCTGGCAGCCGGCACCATAACCTTCACAAACAGCACGGGTTTTACCGGGGCGCCAGCAAATACAGCTGCCGATGGACAGGGCGGTTCGGCGGACATAGCAGGTATAATTATCGAGGTTTATGGAATAGACGGCAGTGCCGTGAAATTAACCAGCAGCGGTGCTCTCGAGTTTCATAGCACCGACTGGGGAGTACCGCCTATCGTAACATTCAGTGGCACAGGCAGCTACACAACTACCGGCACTTACGGAATGGCGATAAAAGCATCTGGTGGAACTGATTTCAAACTGACATCGCTCAATTTCTTTGATTGGGGCAACTGGGACGGACACAGCTGGACGATAGAGGCTTTGGAAAACGGAAATTCAAAGGGAACGCGGACATTCAACGGCAATACGAACAGTAACTATGTTGCATTGGCGCAAGGCGGAGTCCTGAGTTCAGACTTTGACAATATTGATGAAATACGAATTTATAACACCAACGGTTCCGGGTCGTGGTTTGGCATCAATGATATCGTTATCGACAACCCAGTGGTTCCGAACGTAGCGCCCGTGATCAGCAACCTCAACGGTGACATTGCCAGTTACGTCGAAGGAGCATCAGCCGTTCACCTGGATAGCGGCAGCGCATCAGTGGTCAGTGATGGCGATTCGGCTGATTTCAACGGGGGAAGTATCACTGTATCAATAACTGCCAACGGTGTCAGCGGTGAAGATGTGCTTGGTATAGATACCAGCGGTTCGGTTTCCCTGAGCGCGGGAATCACCGTCGGCAGCCATGTGTTGGTTTCCGGTGTGGACATCGGTACCATCAGCGCTAACGGCAGCAGCGGCAGTAATCTTGTTGTCGATTTCAACAGCAATGCCACTCCTTCCAGGGTTACCACGCTGATGGGAGCGTTGACTTATCGCAACAGCAACGGTATCGCACCGGACACAGCAACACGCACCATAAGTGTGACTGTCAATGATGGCGATGGCGGTAGCAGCAGTGCCGCCAGCGTGAGTCTGGCGGTGGTCGGAGTCAACGACCCGCCGACCCTGTCTGCAACCGGCGGCACGCCGACCTACACCGAGGACGGCCTGGCGGTGGACCTTTACAGCCTGGTGAGCATCAGCGCCATGGAATCTGTCCAGACTATTACCGGGCTGACGTTGACAGTCGGCAACCTGGCCGATGGCATTAATGAAATCCTGCGTATCGACGGCAGTGACATTGCGCTTGTCAACGGCGCCAGCGGTACCACCATCGGCGGCAAAGCGGTTAACTACAACGTCAGCGTCAGCGGCAGCACCGCCACCGTTACGCTGTCCAAGGGCGGTGGGCTGAGTGCGGCCGATGCCCAGACTGTCGTTGATGGCATCAGTTATCTCAACAGCAGTGAAAATCCTAATAGCACCAGCCGGGTCATAACTTTGACGAGCATCACCGACAACGGCGGAACCGGTAATGGCGGCATGGATACCACGTCGTTGTCCGTTGTTGCCACGGTAGCCATCACGGCAGTCAACGACGCACCTACAATCACGGCGCCGGTTTCTATAGGCGTGACCGAAGACGTGGCCGGCACACTGACCGGCATCAGTTTTGACGATGTGGACGCGGGGAACGGTACGGTGACGGCCACGCTGTCGGTGGGCAGCGGCGTGCTGGTTGTAACCGGTAGCGGAGTGTCGGTCACCGGATCCGGTACAGGTTTCATGACCCTTTCCGGCAGCATTGCAGAAATCAACACCTTTATAGCCGCCGGTTATGTGACTTTTACCACCGCCGGCAACGCCGACGGTAACGTTACCTTGAATATTGGGATTGGAGATGGCGGTAATACCGGCAGTGGCGGCGCCAAAACGGCCGCTGCGACGGTGACCCTGGCAGTGGCAGCCGTCAACGACCCGCCGGCGGTCAGTGCGCCGGTCAGTATTTCGGTTACCGAAGATGTGGAAACTGCGCTGACCGGCATCGGTTTCAGTGACGTGGATGCCGCTGGCGCTAGCGTGACCGCCACGCTGGGCGTGGACTCGGGTACTCTGACGGCCGCCAGCGGCGGCGGAGTTGCCGTCGGCGGCAGCGGGTCGTCGATGCTGACACTGGCCGGCTCAGTTACCGATATCAATGCCTTTATTGCGGCCGGAAAGGTTCACTTTACCACTGCCGCCAACGCTACCGCGGATGTAATCCTGAGCATCACGATCAACGATGGCGGCAACAGCGGCAGCGGCGGCGCCAAAACCGGCAGCGGTTCCACGACGCTCCTGGTTACCGCGGTTAATGACGCGCCAAGGATCACCAATGTCCGTAGCGCCAGCAGCTTTACCCAGGTGGGAAGCGTCGGCTTCTCGGCCGGGCAGGCTTCTTACACCAGCCTGGCTGTCAACGCCTCCGGCACTCCCTATCTGGCTTACATGGATGGTGGCAACGGCAACAGAGCCACGCTGATGAGCTATAACGGCAGCAGCTGGTCGTCGGTGGGCACGGCCGGCTTCTCGGCCGGCCAGGCCGATTACACCACTTTGGCCATCGATGCCGGCGGCACGCCGTACGTGGCTTACAGGGATGGCGGCAACGCCAGCATGGCAACGCTGATGAAATATGACGGCAGCAGCTGGTTGCCGGTCGGCAATTCCGGCTTCTCGGCCGGATCGGTCCTGTACACCAGCCTGGCTATTGACGGAGGTAATGTCCCCTATGTGACATATATGGATGGCGGCAACGGCTATCGGGCCACGGTGATGAAGTTCGATGGTGTCGCCTGGCAGACGGTAGGCAGCGCCGGTTTCTCGGCCGGCCAGGTAGAGTTCACCACTCTGGCCATCAACGGCAGCGGCGTGCCTTATGTGGCGTTCAATGATTATGGTAACAGCAACAGGGCCACGGTGATGAAATATGACGGCGGCAGCTGGGTTACGGTCGGCAGCGCCGGTTTTTCGGCCGGTCAGGCTGATTATACCAGTATTGCAATTGACGGCAGTGGTGTCCCGTATGTGGCATACAAAGACTATGCTAACAGCAACAAGGCCACGGTGATGAAGTTCGACGGTGTCGCCTGGCAGACTGTCGGCAGCGCCGGTTTCTCTGCCGGCCAGGCCGATTACATCCGTCTGGCGATCAATGGCAGTGGAGAAGCGTACGTTGCATACCGGGATGGCGGCACCAGCAACAAGGCGACGGTGATGAAGTTTGACGGCGGCAGTTGGGTGACCGTAGGCAGCGCCGGCCTCTCGCCCGGTCAGGCCTCCTATACCAGCCTGGCCTTTGCCGGCAGCGTCCCATATGTGGCGTACATGGATGGCGCCAGTGTCAACAGGGCCTCGGTTAAGGCGCTCACGGCCGGTCCGATCGTCTGGAACGCAGCCGAAAACCAGACCGCGGCCGGCGTGATAACCGCCAGCGACGCGGAGTCCGCCAGTCTGACTTACAGCATAACCGGAGGCCTGGACCAGTCCAGATTCTCGATCGGTGCAACCAGCGGGGTGATTACTTTCAAAAGCGCCCCCAACTATGAATTACCCGGCGACAGCGATTTCAACAACGTCTACAAGCTGACTGTCCAGGTCAGCGACGGCAGCGGTAGCGACAGCGCCAATGTGGAGATCACCGTCACCAATGTGAACGAAGCGCCGGTGCTGGTTCTGAACGGCGGACTGACACTGAATCAGGATGCGGCTCAGACCACGATCAACAATACCAGGCTGTTGATGACCGATATAGACGGCCCCGCGGCCGGCACGCTTGTCTATACCCTGACAGCTGTCCCGTCCAAGGGCACTCTCAGAAAAAGCGGCGTGGCGCTCGGGATTGGCGACAGCTTCAGCCAGGCCGATGTGACCGGCAGCCTGATATCCTTCACCCCCGACGGCAGTCAGAACGGAGCTGACTCCTTCAGCTTCACCTATAGCGACGGCATCGTCGCTCCGCTTGGGCCGGCAAATTTCGCCATTACCATTACCGACAACATCATCCCCACGGTCACCTCGGTCACCGTCCCCGGCAACGCCACCTACGTAACCGGCCAGAACCTTGACTTCACGGTCAACCTCACCGAGAACGTCACCGTAACCGGCACCGACTCCACCCTGGGCCTGACCATCGGCGTAACCGCCCGTACCGCCGCCCAACTCTCCACCACCGGAAACAGCATCACCTACCGCTACACCATACAGAGCGGCGACATCGACAACGACGGCATAACGGTCGGCTCTATTACCCTCAACACGACCACCATCCGTGACGCCGCCGCCAACAACGCCAACACAACCCTCAACTCGGTCGGCAGCACCGCCGCCGTCCTGGTTGACACCCTGGTTCCCGTAGCCACCGCCGCCGGCTCCGTCACCACCACCGGCTTCAACGCCAACTGGGGCAGCGTAACCGGCGCCAGCGGCTACTACCTGGACGTATCCACCGACAGCGGCTTTGGCAGCTTTATTGCCGGCTACAACAACCTTGACGCAGGCAACGTCACCACTTATGCCGTCAGCGGCCTCACCGCCAGCAGCACCTACTACTACCGCGTCCGCGCCTACAACAGCGGCGGCGTAAGCGCCAACTCCAACAGCATCACGCTCCTGCCGCGCTTCACCGTAACCCCCAGCGCCGGCGCCCACGGCAGCATCGACCCGGCCACCGCCCAACCCGTACTTGAAAACGGCAGCGCCACCTTCACCCTGACCCCCGACACCGGCTACCACGTCGACACCATCAGCGGCAGCTGCGGCGGCACCCTCACCGGCAACAGCTACACCACCAGCGCCATCACCGCCGACTGCAGCGTAATTGCCTCCTTTGCCATCAACACCTACACCATAACCACCAACGCCAGCGGCAACGGCTCCATCACCTGCGCCACCCCCATCGACCACGGCGCCGCCTCCGCCTGCAGCATCAGCATCGACCCCGGCTACCGCCTGACCGCGCTCACCTCCAACGGCAGCGACATCCTCAGCAGCGTCACCCTTGACCAACTGACCATAACCAACATAACCGAAGCCCTCACCGTAACCGCCACCTTCAGCCCGGCCAGCCACGGCGGCCAGGCCATAACCGGCAACGACACCGGCCCCCACGCCACCGTCCACGCCGCCGACGGCACCCAACACCTGGTCTACGAACGTAACGGCACCCTCTACTACAGAAACTCCAGCGGCATTAGCGGCAACTGGAGCAGCGAAGAAACCGTAACCACCGGCCAGTCCCCGGCCATCGCCCTCGGAACCGACGGCATTCCCCGGATCGCCTGCCTCACCGGCGGCCAGCTCCTCACCACCGCCAGGACCGGCGGCAGCTGGAGCACCCCTGAAGACACCGGCATCAGCGGCGCCAACACCATCGAAATCGCCCTTGACGCAAACGGCAAAACCCACCTGGCCTACACCAGAACCGGCAGCGACGGCTACGACGACATCCACTACACCAACAACATCAGCGGCGCCTACGCCGCACCGGCCACCATCTGCGACGGCGCCTACAGCGGCGGCAACTGGACCTTCTGCCGCACCCCGCAGATCCAGGCCGACAACGACGGCAACTACCACATAGCCTACAACAAACAACAGATCAACAGCGCCCTGAGCGCCCACGACCCGCAATGGATGATCTACACCACCAACGCAAACGGCGGCAGCACCATCAGCTCCCACGACCTCAACCCAGGAGCAGGCACCGGCACCCCGCAACTACTTGTTCGCGGCTCCTTCGGCCATGACCCGCTGCACGGCTACACCCTGACCTACGGCAACGACATGGAAGCCGCCGGCCTCTGGCTGGCCGAAGACCTGCAGAACGGCAACTGGACTGAAACCGCCGCCGCCATACCCGGCAACGCCCCCTCCCAGGGCAACAACGACACCACCCAGACCCGCCACCTGGCCTACCTCGCCCCCGACGGCAGGATCATGCACACCGCCAGAACCGCCAGCGGCTACAGCGCCCTAAACGAACTGGCCCCCGGCGGCAGCCAGGCCACGGTCAACCCGATCAAACGCAGCATACTCTACCGCCTAGAAACAAACGGCACCCAGCAACTGTACCAGGTCGGCATCGACGCCCTGGCCCTTCTGACCCCTCTGGACGGCAACCTCGGCACAACCGTCCCCGGCCAGACAGTAGAAAAACAATACACCCTGACCAACAACGGCTCACAACCGCTGACACCCGAAAGCATCAGCACCGGCCTGCCCGGCTACACCTTTGAAATCGGCACGGACAACTGCAGCGGCATCACCATAGCACCGGGCGGCACATGCACCTTCACCGTCAGGAACTCGATCCAGGACTACCCGAACGTAGTCAGCGACACCCTCACCATCACCAGCGACGACCCCCTGCGCGGCACCATCACACTACCGCTCAGCCTGCAGGTCCTGGAATACCACTACCCGCTAGCCATCACCATGAACGGCAGCGGCACAGTCACCGCCACAGCCGCCGCCATAAGCAACTTCACCTGCACCAGCGGCACCTGCAGCCGTGACTACGACACCAACAGCATAGTCACCCTCACGGCCCAGACCCCGGTCGGCTACACCTTCACCGGCTTCACCTTCACCGGAGACGGCAGCGCCTGCTGCCGTGAGACCAGCTGCAGCTTCACCATAACCGGCAACACCGACATAACCGCCACCTTCGTAAGGAACAGCTACCCGATCTCGACCCTGACCGTATCAAACGGCACCCTCATCTGCACCACCCCGGTAAGCCACGGCGACCAGGGCAACTGCACCGTCACCCCCGATCCCGGCTACCGCATTGAAGGCATCGGCGGCAGCTGCGGCGGCACCCTGAACGGCAACAGCTACACCACCCTGCCGGTCACCGCCGGCTGCACCGTAGGCGCTGTCTTCGCCGCCGCCCCGCAACGCAGCGTAACCGTCACCACCACCGGCACAGGAGCCGGCACGGTCTACAGCGCCCCGGCCGGAATCATCTGCCCGCTGGGAGCCTGCACAGCCCAATTCGACGACTCCACGGTAACCACCCTGAGCGCGGTACCCGACACCAACTCCACCTTCGGCGGCTGGAGCGGCGCCTGCATCAACACCACCGGCCCCTGCGACCTGACCATGACCGAAGACAGAGAGGTAACAGCCACCTTTACCGCCGCCCCCAACGCCAAGGTCTCAAGCACCGGCCACGCGACCCTTACGCAAGCCTATGCCGGAACAGGCAACGGAGCCACGATCAAGGCCCGTGCGATCACCTTCATCGAAGACCTGATACTGAACATGAACCGCCAGGTAACACTCGAAGGAGGCTTCAACGCCGACTACGACTGCAACAGCTGCGGCGGCAACACGATCCTCAATGGCAGCATGACCATCGAACATGGCAGCGTGATCATGGAAAATATTACTATCAGGTAGGCGGGAAACAAAGAGCCCGGCGGATACCGGGCGCAGGGAAAACAAACAAAAAGCCCCGTCTTGAAAGGCGGGGCTTTTTGTTTGCGGGTATAAGTGAGCTTTTATCAGCCACCGGCCAGCTTGACCTTGTAACCGCGCGTCTGCAGTTCGTTCAGCAGCGTGTCGCGATGGTCACCCTGGATCTCGATCACGCCCGCCTTGACCGTGCCGCCGCAGCCGCACTTCTTCTTCAGCGCGCCGGCAAGCTCCTTTATCCCGGCTTCCGGCAGCGGCAGGCCGCTGATGACGATGACCGTGCCGCCACCGCGCCCCTTGGTCTGGCGCTGCAGTCGCACCGTGCCGTCCGACGGCGCCGCCGGTTTAACGCCGGGTTTGTCCTGCCTGATGCGGCCGGAGTCGCTGCTGTATACCGGTCTGCTGTTGCTGTCGGATTTCATTTGCCCCAGTCCCTTGAATAGCGGAAGTCGCGGTCTATGGTGCGGTTGGAGACCTTGGCGATCACCGGCAGACGCCGCTTGAAGTGGGAGTTCTGGATCTTGCCGTAGATGCTGTCGATGAATTCCCGCTCAAAACCGGCCGCCACCAGCTCTTCGACGGTCAGGCGCAGGTCAACCATGCGGTAGAGCAGTTCATCCACCTGGCGGTAGGAAAAGCCCAGCTCTTCCTCATCGGTCTGGCCGGCCCACAGGTCGGCGGACGGTTTCTTCTCGATCACTTCCCGGGGAACTCCGAACTCCTCCGAGAGCTGCCAGACCTGGGATTTGTAGAGGTCGCCGATCGGGTTGAGGGCGCTGGCCATGTCGCCGTAGAGCGTGCCGTAGCCCAGCAGCAGCTCGGTCTTGTTGCTGGTGCCGAGTACCAGCGCCCGCAGCAGCGCGGAGTGGTCAAACAGGATCGTCATCCGCTCGCGGGCCATCTTGTTGCCGCGCCGCATGTTGTCCGCGTCCGGAAACATGTCGAAATAGGAGTCCACCATCGGGGTGATCGGCACCACCGAGAAGTTTACCCCGCAGGCCTCGGCCACCAGCCTGGCATGGGCCTCGCTTTCCGGGTTGCTGCTCTTGTAGGGCATACAGATCGCATGCACGTTTTCCGGGCCGAGCGCCTCGGCGGCGATGAACACCACCAGGGCCGAGTCGATGCCGCCCGACAATCCCAGCACCGCTTTCCTGACCCCCACCTTGTGCACCTCGTCGCGCACGAAACCCACCAGTATCTGCCGCAATAGCGCGGTGTTGGCTGTCAATCCGGCCATCAGCGCCCCCTTTCCAGTTCGATGCGTTTCAGTTCCTGCAGCGTCACGAACAGGTTTTCGTCCCGCAGCATGGGCGAGAAGATCCGTTCCCGGCGCAGGGAGCCCTCGTCAAGCAGCGCCGTGACGCTGTCCTCTTCCAGCAGCCTGCCGCGAACGACCGATTCGCCGGAAGGCGCGACATATTCGGAACCGCCCCAGAAGTTGACACCATCCTCGAAGCCGACCCGGTTGCAGTACAACACCCGGCAGTTGAGGAACATGGCGGTGGTTGAGGTCAGCTGCTGCCAGGCCTCCGCCGAGCCGAGCGATTCGCCGCCGATGCCGCGTCCGGGGCTGCTGGAGAGGCAGAGCAGCGTGGTGGCGCCATCCATGGCCAGGATGTAGGAGCTGGACAGATGCCACATGTCCTCGCAGATCAGCAGCCCCATCCGGCCAAATTTTGTGTCGAAGGCGCGGAAACGTTCGCCCCGGGCCATGTAGCGCTGCTCGTCGAACAGGCCATAGGTCGGCAGGTAGACCTTGCGGTGCAGGTGCTTTACCGCGCCATCCTCCAGGTAAACGGCCGAGTTGAAGAAACGGTAGTCATCGGTGACTTCGACGAATCCGATGACGATCGAGATTCCCTCCGACAGTTCCGTCAGTCTGACGATTTCGGGAGAGTCCAGCCGCAAGGCCACTTCCGGCACCAGATCCTTCAGAAAGTAGCCGGTCAGGGCCAGTTCGGGAAATATGACCAGGTCGGCTCCGGCTGCTCTGGCATGTTGGATGCGCTCTTCGATGAGCGCCAGGTTGTCTTTGATACAGCCCAGCTTAGGTCTGATCTGGGCCAGGACGGCGGTGAAGTTCATGGTTTCTCCTCAATAAGCCAACTCGAAAGCGTTGACAATATGCTCTACATTATGCCGGCCTCCTGAGTCAAGCAGGATGGCGATTACGTCAAACCTGGCGTCGGTGTCGTGCAGATGTTTTATCGAAAGCCAGGTCAGGGCCGCCTTGGATATCTGGCGCTGCTTGAAGGGTGTCACCGCCAGCTGCGGCACGCCATAGCTCAGGTCCCGCCGGGCCTTGACCTCGATAAAGACCAGCCCTTTGCCGCCCGGTGCGCGGGCGATGATGTCCACTTCGCCCCCCTTACAGCGGAAGTTGCGCTCCAGGATGCGGTAGCCGCGCGCAGTGAGAAAAGCGCTGGCGATTTCCTCCCCCTGGTCACCGGTGCGTTTGCGTGTGTCTTTTGCTTCAGTGGTCATTTTTTGCCCTGTTGATCAGATGGAAAATAATAATCCTTTTTCCGGATAATGTTTCACGTTTCTGGTGGCTACCTTATATCCCTTGATAAGTGCCGTTGCTGCGATCAGGCAGTCAAGTGATGTAAGCGTAACTCCTTTGGCGCGATACTTTCGATACAATTCCCCACCCTTGAATGCAATCTCGGGAGTAATCGGTTCAACAGCGCAGGCCTCTATGAAATTTTGCGTTACAACCTTCTCCGCATCACGCATACCAGCTGTCAGCTCATACACGGTCAACACACTTATCATTGCCAGGCCATCGCTCCACAATCCACCCATCAGAGGTTGTGTGTAGACAGCTCCCCGCAGAAAGTCAATGGCAATATCAGTATCAATGAGAACGCCCGGCATAGTCGCGATCCCCCTCTTTTCTCAGGTCGTTCACAATGTCTACGCTTGTGTCTTCCCTGTCTTTCCAGCCGCCAAAGGAGTCCATCGCCTTCTGCACTTTTCGCTGGCGAATGTGTTCCCGCAGGGCCTCGGTGATGAGGCCGCTTACGTTTTTAGATATGGCTTTTGCTTCCTGAAGGAGATCGTCGGGCAGGGTAATCGAAGTTTTAACGAGGTGCATATATCCTCCTATTTTGTAGTACATAAATATACTACCAAGGAGTATGCGAGATGTAAAGGATAGTGTATTTTTGACTACGTTTTTGATCCAGTCAGAGTGAGTTCGGGGGATTTCGTCATGGTCAGGTCTCCAATTTAAAATTTGATATTTGGAGACCCCTGAGGCGGGGCAGAGGCCGGGGCTATTTTTCTAAGTCAGTATTTTTGCTAATTCTTCCGAAGAATAAACCGAAATTCTGGATTTCTTAAAATCTTTCTGATTGCGGGTAACGATGGCTTCGGCTCCGACATGACAAGCTGCTTCATGGACCACCGCATCTTCCAAATCGCTAAAATCGGCGACCAGTGCTGATTCGAGAACAAGTCTGTTAACAGGCGCCACTTCAAACAGACTCAACAGTTTTTTGATTTCTTCCCGTGCTCTTGGCGCACCAACGGTTTTTGCTGCAAGATAATATACGGTCGTTATTGTAGTGCCACACAAGTAGCCGATTACTGTCCCGTCTTCCACCTTTGAAAACAGTTCCGTTGCGGCGTCCGCGAATGGTGCCCGATCCATCAGCACATCAAGGACTATGTTTGTATCCAGAAGTATTTTCAAAGGTGTTTTTCCTCCAGATATTTTTTGTAATCCTTTTCATCAAGCTTCGATTCCCGCAATATTCCACGAAGTGATTGAGTTACTGGTGTTGAAGGAGAGTTGGTTTTGATCTTCGGAGAAGTCAGCAATTTGAAATATTCCGCAACAATCTGCGATACCGATTTACCTGCTTGTGCCGCGTAGGATTTTGCCTGTTCGATTAATTGATCTTCAAGGCGAAGAGTGAGTTTGGTTTGCATGGCTGCCTCCCAAAAAAAGAAATGACGTATATATATAAAATAAATATACGTCACGAGTTTGTTTTTGTCAATTAGTTCTACTTGAGCAAGCAGTCCGGTAGTTGACCTGCCTGCCCGGCCCTAAACTGCAACTTCAAGCCTGAGTGCAGTCTGTGAGGTCTTGAGGGACGTAGCTGCTTTAAGAGGGTCTTGAGGGACGAGTGTACCTATTTAACCAGAGGAAACAGTTGACATGAGATAAATATACTGTCCCAGGAATTCCCCAGAATTACCCTTACAAGCTATCAATACCACCGGAGGCTTCCACCTCAACTCTTACTTATACATTCAAACACAATATTTGTTCCCATCAGTAAAAACTTGATCCATGATAAGGATAGTGATAAAATTAAAAAGTTCTATTGCTCCTGCCTCGAATGACTTCCGATCGTTCGGGCTAGGCAGCATAGTGGTCGTGGATGAAAATGTCTCCGACCAATGGCGTAGAAGGACCACCTATTAACTAGGTCTGGAGCCAGATCCCCCGATGGATACTCCTGAGGGGGCTTGCTTTTTAGGGGAGCACCACCATGTTGATGACTTTTCAATTCCCGATTGCTGATGCGCGTCCCTTCAGTTCACAGCCGGCTCTACGTTTGCCATTGCCAGACTGGCCTGAACCTATCACAACGATTAACCCGCAATTCGTCCATTACTTCGGTAAAGCGTGCGAACGCATCGACGAACCCGATGAGGCTTGGCCAGACGAGATTAGTTATGTTGTCGCCCGACGCGGACTTCGGTTTGATCGGCTGGAAACGCGTCATGCAGGCTTTCCAAATCGCAGATTCCGCCCCCAATGCGCGTTTCGCAGACTCTTCAGCGATGGACAGGCCGTTGCGCGAGTGGAGATCGGCATTGCTCACAATCGTTCAATTTATCCCCTTAAATATCTGGCACTTGAAGAAGTTCTCACCATCGCCCGCGAGATCGCCGAAATACCGACGACGGTTACCAATTTAAATGGCGAAACGTCTCCACGACAGATTTTAGCGCAGGGCAAAAACCTTGCTAGGCTGTATGCGCATGCCTCGATGAACCACTCATCTACAGAACAATCCCTAGGGTTAAGGCTAGTCGAGTCGACCGACCCTCTCATTCTAATCGAACTAAAGCCAGAGGAGGCGAATCTGGCTGTTGGAACCATTGTGGCAGATGGTTTGATCGAAGTGGATCATTCTTACATTAACGGGGCAAAAGCTCTGTTCTGTCGGTTAAATACTCAAGTGGGAATTGTATCGACTTGGATTCTGCAAAAGGGCACGGCTACGGTCGGTCAACTTCGAAGCCTGAGGATCTGCCTAACTCGGTTACATGCGGAGAGGGAGGTGCTAGATCTGATCCTTAAACAGATCCATCGCAGACAGCTACTGAATCCGGCTAGCGAGGAATCTGTCGACCTACTTGATCAATATTTCAACGAACGGATTAAGATCGTCAATCGCGACACTTGGGGCGGGGTGAAACAATCTGAGATAGTCTCGGCATTTGATGCTACGCAAGCAGTCGTTCGCCCTGCATTGCAGGCCCAACTGATATCAAGGTACGAAAGCAGTCATCGTCAGGTCTGGAAGAAAATTGAGGCCTACCAGGAGCAACGACGAGCCACTCGCCTAGTCAAAGTGATTAAGGTAGAAAATGGAGGGATTATGGTAGACAATCAGGTCACAGTCAGCGGTACCGGGAACATCATCAATGTCGCAGAATACATGTCTAATGTGACGAATAAGGTCAATAACTATATGGCCGATTCGGGCGCAATAGTAGACGTTAAGGCTCTGATCAAACAGCTCAACGAGGAGATTGGGCGAATTGCCTCTGAGATTGATCCTAGCCAAGTCAAGAAGATGGGAAAGAACCTCGAAGTTCTCAGTAAGGAAGTCGCCAGTGACGAACCAGAACGTCGATGGTATGAGGTCAGTATTGAGGGAATTAAGGAAGCAGCCCAAGCGGTAGGTTCAATCGCAGAGCCGATAGTGAACATCGTCGGCAAATTATCCGCGTTGTTGCTAGCATAACTAAACGATTCGATAGTAGCCGTTCTTGGAGCCCATCCAGGGTGCAGACGAACATTATTTTCGTGTGCAGGTCGAGCCTAGATAGCATACTGAACGTGAATATCTGGATTTATCGTTTAAGTATTAGATAATCCTTGATACATCTGAATCTCATCAACCGATTGACTTCTTGCGTCTGCAGCTTCAGCGTAGAAATTACCATTACCGTAATCGTCCAATTGCATTTCTTCAGGATATCATTTTTGTATCAGTTAGAATAGGAGTAGAATATGGTCTTTATGAGATATCATTATTGGTGCCACTGATTATTCTTTCCTATATCAGGTCTTTGAAAAACTCACCGAATCCGTTCCTGTTTACCTCAGTTTGAGGTTTTTCCGGGACGATCAGTTTAGAATTTACGCTTACAGTGAGTATTTATAGCTCTTTGAAACTATTTTGGCCATTTATCCGGCCCGGATTTCTCCTTTTGGGCGGTTTTCTCTTGCATTAGGTTGCACAGATCCCCAAGTTTCGCATTCGAACCAGGTTGTAAGCTGTCACTGCCAAGGTAAAGTGCCAATCAATCCTCCTTATTCCTCGGTAGCGGGTCTTTCGGAACAACCCCACCGTTTTGAGCCAGCCGAAGACCTCTTCAATACGCTTGCGGAACTTCTGGCTTGCCGCATAGCTGGTATGTCGGGTGGTACGGCCATCAATGGCTGAACGGCGGCCTTTCTTGGTGGTGTTCTGTGTTACGTGAGGTGTTACGTTCAACTCCCGCATGGCGGAGACAAAGCCAAGCGTATCGTAATTCCTGTCAGCTGCAATAGTGATCCGCCGCTTGTGGGGAGCAATTTTGCCAATCATAGCCTTCGCGGTTTCACGCTCGGCAAAGCCATCAGCTTGCGTGACACTGCTCGTCACAACCAGCCCATTTTGATTCTCGGTCAGCAAATGTGCCGCAAAAGAGATTCGTGGTTCCTGGTTTAAACCCTTACGATACAGCCGAGCTTCAGGATCGGTAGCTGATGAGTGAGTTTCATTGGAGAGCTTCTCTCCCTTGAAGTTTCGCTCAGGATTTTTCACGGCAGGCGGCTCAGGTTCATTTTCTCTTGGCTTAAAGCTTTTGAGAGATGTCCATGCTTGGATCAACGTGTCGTCAACGCTGAAATGATCCTTGGAAAGCAACTTGCCTCGTTTAGCCTGTTCAAGCACTTCAGCAAGAAACTTGGCGGCGATGTCGGTTTGAATAAGGCGCTCCTGATTCGTGCTGAAACTTGAGTGATCCCAGACTTACCCAAACCAAGGAACCAGCGAAACAGGAGGTTAAAGTGGATTTGCTCAACCAATTTGACGTTGCTAGGGATTGAGTACAGCACCTGAAGCAGCATGGCTTTGAGCAACCGCTCAGGAGGAATCGACGATCGGCCTGTGTGGGAGTACATCTTGCCGAACCCCGGCGAAAGATTCTCCAATGCAGTATCTACCATCTGTCGAATTGGACGAAGCGGATGATCCTTGGGAACAAAGGATTCCGGCGAGAGATAAACACACAAAGCATCAGATGATTGATCAAAACCGCGCATACCTGTTTCTCCTGATATATCAGTAAGATATGTGCGGCATAATAGCACAACTTAATAGCTATTTGGGTGTAAATATTACGAGTTTTTCAAAGGCCTGATATACACCGTCCGCAACAGACATACTAACCATTACTATTATAAGGCATTTTATGCTACGTAACTTAATAAGAAAAATATTGATTTGCCTATCAAATAGGGAGACTCAATTTATTTTATTTATTTTAAGTGTTATTTTACTTAACTATCCATTTATTAAAGTAGTTAGTTATACATTTATAATATTAAAGTTACCGTTTATCAATCTCTACCTGCTTATTGCCTGGATTGTCTATATTATTACTGTTTTTATTATAGTAAAAGCAATTAACAAGAGTGACAGCAATGGAGTTAATATTTAATGCCTAGTATTGAACTTATTATTGGTGTTTGTCTGGTATATGTAGTGCTCTTATTTTTAGTCGCGTTCTATGCTGAGAACAAACGTAAATTAAATAAAAGTATTATTTCAAATCCCTATATCTATTCACTGTCAATAGCTGGTTTTGTTACAACAATGACTTTTTATGGAAGTGTAGGCAAGACCGCGTCTTCTGGAATTCAATCTATATATATTCTTATTGGTCCTTCGCTCATTACATGCCTTTGGTGGATGATTCTTCGCAAGATTGTTAGAATTTCAAAAGATAACAATATTACCTCTATTGCCGACTTTATCAGCCTGCGTTACGGAAAATCTCTCTGGCTGGGTGCACTAGTGACCATAATCGCCATCCTTGGCATAATGCCCTATATTGCCCTGCAGATTAAGGCCATTTCAACCAGTTTCTATCTGATAAGCGGTTTCCAGGGAGGTACAACCCGCATCCTTCATGGCGGCTTAGAACAGATTGTTCCCAGTGGACTTCTACTGGCCGTGATCCTCTCTGTCTTCAGCGTTATATTCGGAGCGCGACGGCTGGTTTCGTCGGAACGACACGAAGGGCTGGTTGCCGCCGTGGCCTTCGATTCAGTGGTAAAGCTTGTCAGTCTGCTGGGGGCGGGAATCTTTGTCACCTATAAACTCTACAACGGATTCGGTGATATATTCACTCGCTTCCAGGCGCTGTACCCCGAAAAATATACGCAACTTTTCACTCTCGACGTAGCCAGCAGTGACCCGTTCTACATTCCTTCCTTTACCATGCTGCTCCTGTCCATGGGCGCCATCATGCTGCTGCCGCGACAATTCCACGTGATGGTTATAGAGAACTCTGATGAAGACCACATAAACAAGGCCATGTGGATGTTTCCAGTCTATCTGTTTCTGATTAACCTGTTTGTCATACCCATTGCCCTGGGAGGAATCCTCTCTACCGGTAGCAGCGCCGGTGCGGATTTCTTTGCCATAAGTGTTCCTCTGTTGTCCGGCTACCCTAGCATTGCTTTACTGGTCTTTATTGGGGGGCTTTCCGCTGCATCCGGCATGGTAATTGTTGAATCGGTGACGATTTCCACCATGCTGTTGAATCACCTCTGTATGCCGGTCATCGTCCATTTCCCCCCCAAGGCTTGGTTCTCGTATCTGTTGATAAACCTCAAGCGGTTCGGAATCTTCCTGGTCATTTTTCTGGGTTACTTTTACTACCGCATGGTGGGTGATACCTTCATGCTGGTCAATATGGGATTGGTTTCCTTTTCGGCTGTTATTCAATTTCTTCCGTCCATGTTGGGCGGACTCTACTGGCGACGTGGCAACAAGGCCGGTGCCATCACCGGCATTCTGCTCGGTTTTTTGACTTGGTTCTACACATTACTTATCCCCTCTTTCATTCACTCGGGCTGGATCGGTACAGACCTGCTATCATCCGGACCATTCGGCATCAAACTACTCAGGCCTACCGAACTGTTCGGCATGGCCGGCATGGACCTTTGGAGCCACTCCCTGTTCTGGAGCATGTTTTTCAATATAGGCGCATATCTTGCCTGCTCCATATTTTGCATTCAGAACGAGAAGGAAAAAGAGATTGCCAGTAAATTCGTCGGTGTATTCGAACATTACAAATCTGCCTCACAACTGGAGACCAAAAGGCTCTCCAAACCTGTAACCATCAACCAATTCGTTTCCCTGCTTACAAAGTTCATTGGTGAAACCGAGGCCCAACGGGCCATTGAATCCTATCGCGGCAATCGCGAATTTGATACGGATGGCAATGTCTCGGAATTTGAACTTCCCAAATTGAAGCGCTTCACTGAAATAAATTTAGCCGGCTCTGTCGGCGCTGCAGCTGCGGGTGCCATTGTTGACAGCTTCCTTTCCGACATGGGTTCGCGCATGGAATCGGTCTATGATATCTTCAGCATTGTACGCGCCAGCCTTGACCAGAGTCGCGAATCACTTTTCGTTCGGCTGAAGGCATCCGAGATCATCAATCGATCCCTTGACTTGCAGATCATCATGGATGACCTCCTGAGCCTCTTGCTAAAGGAATTCAAACTGGACGCCACAATCATTCAGCTCAGGGATGAACGCGGTTCCTGCAGCGTTAAAAGCTATTCAGGTAGCAATCGTCGCCCGATCAGCGATCAACACTGGTTCATGGAGAGCCTGGCCTACTGTGACTTTGCACTTACTGACCGTAGAGCACATATCATCAATGATACCAAGCTCATCTCGTCAGCAACCCTCGATAGAACAATTGCCGAAGGAATCGTATCATGTGCCTATATCCCCATCATGCGAGAAGGTGAACCTCCTTTCGGTGTCTTGTCACTTTTTTCAAAATCAATCAGCGGACTTTTTACTGAAGAGTTTATAGGTCTTCTTTCCAGCCTGACCGGACAGCTTGCGCAAGCTATTAAACTAGATGAGGAAAGAGCAATTAGAGAACATGATAAAAAAAGACGTGAAAAGGCAGATATTGCCAGGAAAGTTCAGGAAGAATATTTACAAAAGAAGCAGTATGCTGAATTTAGTATTGTTAGACATCTTACACATAATCTCAAACCTAAGATACTGATCGCAAAATCACCAATAAATAATGTTAGTAATTTTCTTGTCAAGCGACATCTTTGTGACGAAGTGCTTAGTCAACGACTTGACGGTTCTGATGAAACAATCCAGGAAGCTCTTAACACATCAATCAGTAGCCTTAATCAGATGGCCAGTGTGCTCGATAGTGCTCGTAAAGTTGTTGTTAGTGAAATAAAACCAGAGGATTTTGAGTTGTTAGAGATATGTAGTTTATTCCAGAATGACATTCTTCCACTTTGGAATAACAATTCTTTTAAAATAAATCTGATCAGTTCAAAAATACTCGTAAATATTCACCGTAATTCTTTCGTAGAAGCAATGAACAATATTATTAGGAATGCAGAAGTTCACGGATTCAAAGAAATGGTAAAGACTGGTGTGTTAGAGTTCGTTATTTCCGATGATGAATATCACATAATAATTGATTATACTAACAATGGTCTTCCGTTTCCAGAAAACATGGATGCGAATGATTTTCTCTCTTTCGGGAAGAAAAGTGTTGAAAGTCCTGGCGAAGGACTCGGCGGAGCATGGGTAGCAAAAGCTATAGATGCTCACCATGGGATGTTTCAAGTCATTAGGGATGACCATCCAGTACATTTCAGGATTTTTTTACCTAAGGAGAAAATGTGATGAATAAGGAAAAGGCGCGGCCAATGGAAATGCTTGTTGTTGACGATGACATAAAATATGCAGAGGCACTCAATCGCGAAGCTCAGAATATGAGAATTATTCTTAAACATGCTACTAATTTGGAAGACGCAAAAAAAATTATGGAAAGCCGATTTGGCAATAATATTTCTGGCGTCATCCTAGATGTGGTTTGCATGAAGGAAAGAAGTCAAAAAATAGCTGACAACAGTTTTATCATAGCTGCGAGTGGCTACTTTCGCGAAAAGGCCCCGCATTTACCAGTCGTGGTTATCACAGGGGAGCCTGACCAATATACGAATTTAAAAGAATTATTTAAGGGGACACTTGCCGTCTATTCCAAAGGAAGTGAAGAAGATGTAATGCTAACTTTTTTAAAAGAAGAAGCAGGAAAAGTCGACCGAAATAAAATAATAAACCAATATAAAGACGTATTCGAAACATTAGAGAAGTACCTTGGGAATGATGCAGTGGATGAACTTCTTACCTGTTTAAGAATGATGTCCAATAGTGATTCGACATCCATAAAAAATAGTCTCGCTTGCTTGCGTAGGCTACAAGAAAAAATTTATATCGCACTCAATCGAATTAGCTACAAGTTTATACCGACAGAATTAGTAGAAGGTGAAGTTAAAGTATCGGCAATCCATCGCCACCTTGTCGAGAAGGGTATTACAGAAAGGAACAAAATTGTAGACCGTTTCGCCGAACTTATATACAAAATATCTTGTGATCATGGTGCCCATACTCCAACGAAAACTCCGAAGTATGTGCCTTCTCAATATACTGTTCAGTCTTTGACCTTCGCGCTTCTCGATCTCATTCTTTGGATGAAGTCCACAGCAGATGAAATGGGGATATAATGTGGGGACCCAAGCTGTTATCTATTTTGGGACAATTCCTGAGGACGTTGGCAATTTGTCAATTTACGACCACTAACCAATTAAATTATCGTCATCTTTCTTAAGCCTCAATGAAATACACCTTCCTCTGCCAGCGCTTTCCCACGTCTTACGGCAACTGACACGCCATCTCGGAACATCCCGACCTGGCGGCCGATCGAAGTTCCCGAATGGCCCACCGCTAACGCTAAGTAGCAGACCAGGGTACGAGCTCTGACTGCGACAGGTGAGCGGGAGCGAGCCATACATTGCGATCATCCTCAGGACCAGCACAAGACCATGCTGAATTAAAACCAGCTACACCCACTTTCAGACCTTCGATGTCGACAATAGAGGTGTAACGGTGCCGTGTATCATGATCATGCTGGTGAGGTAGATAGGTTTGAACAAAATTGGCGTATTCTTCGAGACGTTTAATTGTGTCGGTAAACTCTATATTTCGGTCATTAAACCTCTGATTGATATCATTGATATGTTTAGTTGAATCTCCTGCCCAATGTGTAAGTGTGGCTTGAGCGTCCGAGTTTACATTATTCCGATTGATGTCATGATTTCCAGGTACGACGTAAAGTCGCTCTATTGGTAATGGTGTATTAACTTGTCCACAGACCTCGCGCAATTCATTAAAGAAAACTTTCGCCTGATCGTATTGTTCGGCAAGCGATGACGAACCAGTCTCACCATAAGCTATATCACCCGTACAGAAGATGATATCAGGCCGTTTTGATTCATCGCTATGAAATAATTGCTTGAGATAGTTAAGCAAGCTATCTCTGGCGGTTCCATCACGCCATTCCGTTTTATTATGGAAGTGAATGTCAGAAATATGCAGCCAAGTTAGAGTGGTACGCATATGATCTCCGGAACTAGAAATTCAGTTATTAATCTTGAATTTATTTTTGTTACGACCAACTCCTTATTCCACCGGTTCACGTGCACGTGAAACGGTCATCCACCCGAATGGAACATTTCTACAAGAGTGCAACAGCCAATCATCGTTAAGTCTCATCATGGTCGCTGATAATGAGCGGCCTGATTTACTTGCCGGCACTTACGGCTGCTTTTCCAGAAACTCCGCATCGTCGAAGCATCCATCACTGTTCAGGCCACGGATGCGGTAGTACTTGTCCAACTCTTCCTCAAAACGCTGCCGGTCGATCGGATGGATTTCGATGCCGTCGCCGCTGGAACCGGCTTCCGTGAAGAAGCGCTCCGGCAGCATGTCGTCCTTGCGGGAAAAGCCGTTGGCACAGTTGTAGAAACGCTCGGTCAGGCAGATTCTGCGACCGATCTCCTTCAGGCGCTGGGGGGAGTACTCGACTCCGGTGGTGGCGGTCAAAAGTTCGGCGTACTCCTCCAGACTGGCGCCGAAGAAGGCGAACTTGCAGGCCACCAGCGAATCGACTGTGGCGTTGGTGTCTTCTGCGATCGTGATGATGCGGGCCTTGCCGGAGAAAGAGAAACGGTCGGTCGGAACCGGTTTGCGCAGGATTTCGTGGGAGATGGGGTAGGCGCGCAGGTGGCAGCCGCCGCGGGCGCTGGTGCAGTATGCCAGCGCCATGCCGTAGGCGCCGCGCGGGTCGTAGGCCGGTAGCTCCATGGATTTGACGCTCATCGACAGCTCCGGGTGTCCCAGCTGTTCCGCCAGCCGTCTGGAGCCCAGCGCCAGCAGCTCCCCGTCTCCGCGCCTGGCGGAGATGTCCTGCAACAGCTGTGGCAGCTCGGAAGCGGCGGGGAAACGCCCCCGGATCTCGCCCCATGCCGACAGAGTTACGGCGGCGCTGATAGTGTCCAGCCCCAGTTCGTTGCAGAGATGGTTGGAGGCCACGATGCTGCGCAGGTCGTCAATGTTGTTGAGCGCCCCGAAGTGCGAGACGGTCTCGTATTCCGGCAGGTGCCCGCCGTCGGCAGCCGACTTCTTGCACTGGATCGGGCAGCCGTAGCAGCCGTCTTTTTTTGCGCCGCAGGCCGCTTTCAATGCCGGACCGGAGTAGCTCCCCGAGCTTGGGAAAAATGTTTCTCTGAAGTTAGCGGTGGGGGCCATTCGGCGCTGGGCCATCAGGTCCACCAGCACCGGCGTGCCGAACTCGGCGATGCCCAGCGGGCCGAAGATTACCGGCGAGGCCTGGAAGAGCCTGGTCACGTCTCGGCGGGCCCGGTCGAACAGTTCTGGGTCGGCGATTCCGGTTTTCCGCTCACCGTTGATCGTCACCGCCTTGAGGTTTTTGCTGCCCATCACGGCTCCCAGCCCGCCGCGCCCGACAGAGTTGCCCTCACCGGTCATGATGCAGGCGAAGAGGACATGGTTTTCACCGGCCGGGCCGATCGTTGCCACGCTGCCACGCTCTTTCAGCGCCGCCACGGTGCTAGAAACATCGCAGCCCCACAGCCTGTCAGCCGGTATGATTTCAACAGTGTCTCCGTTGATTGCCAGAGCCACCGGTGACGGGCTTTTACCGGTGATGAAGATCGCATCCAGGCCGCTGGCTTTGAGACGCCAGGCAAAGCGCCCACCGGCGGAACAGTCGCAGACCGTGCCGGTCAGCGGCGAGCGCGAGACAACCGAGAGCCTGGCCGCGGTCGGGGCCGGTGTGCCGCAGAGCGGCCCGACCGAGAAGATCAGCGGCATGGCCGGATCGAACGGGTCCAGTTGGAAGTGTTCGCGCATCAGGCGCACTCCCAGGCCGCGCCCCCCCAGGTATTCTTCCAGCAGCTGTTGCGGGATTTTCTCCCTGGTACACGAGCTGTCAGCCAGGTCCACCTTGAGGATATTTCCGGTCCAGCCCTTCACGTGGTCTGCTCCAGTCCGGTTATGGTTCTGAGCAGGTCCTCGCAAGACTCCGCCAGGAAAGATGAGCCGGCCAGTTCCGCGCTGCCGCCATAACCCCAGCTGCAGCCGACTGTGGCGATGCCGGCCAGGTTGCCGGCCTGGATGTCATTGATGCTGTCGCCGACCATGACGCATTCCTGCGGCAGGACGCCCTGCCGCTCGATCACACGCAAAAGCGGCAGCGGGGAGGGTTTGATTTCGGGAAAGGTGTCGCCGCCGGAGACGCTTTCAAAGTAATCGTCTATCTCCAGCGACTTGAGGATCAAGCGGCTCAGGGCTTCGTTCTTGTTGGAGATCACCGCCAGGCGTATGCCCCGTCGCTGCAAATCCGCCAGCATCTCTGCCACTCCCGGATAGAGCCGGCTCTTGTCGGCGATATGTTTTTCGTTGTAATCGAGGAACAGTCGCAGGGCACGTCCGATCTCGTCCTGGCCGAGATCGGGCAGCGCCTGCCGCAGCAGGTTGAGGGCCCCTTTGCCGACCATCCTGCATACTGCGGATGGAGTCAGCGGGGGGAGGGCGAATTCATGTCTGACATGGTTGACTGCATCGGTCAGGTCCTCCAGCGAGTCCACCAGCGTGCCGTCAAGGTCGAACAGAACCGATTTCAGGTTCATGCCGCTTTTGCCTTGGCCGACTTGTCGGCTGCCGGCAGGATGATCCCCGGTGTCTTGGCGGCACGGTAGAGCAGGAAAGTCCTGCCCAGGATCTGGGCGACTTCGGCATTGCAGGCTTCTGCCAGGGTCTCGGAAGCCTCGTGCTTGTCCAGCAGGCAGCTCTCCAGCAGCTTGACCTTGATCAGTTCGTGATGTTCGAGGGAAACATTGGTCTCTTCGATCAGGGCGGTCTCGATCTCTTTCTTGCCGATCTGGATCAGAGGTTTAAGTTTGTGTCCGAGGGCGCGCAAATGTCGTTTCTGTTTTCCGGTAAGCATGATGTGGGTTGACTCCTGGTTGTTTCAAGGTGATGAACAGTTGTTGTTTATAGCATGGCGGATGTTGTGGAGGCAAATCTCAAATCCGGCCGTTTCACAGAATTGTTGCGATCGAGTGTCAAATTACGTGAAAAAAATGTACTCTTTGTCAGTTTTATGATATTAAAACCCACTTTATGCTCGGCAAGATTATTATTACGCCAGTTAAACCATCCGTTGCCGGGTGAGGAGTTTTTGAATGAATTCCAACAAATATACGATATCAGCAGCACTGACATCTTTTAATTCCGAAACCGCCGCGCCGGTTATCGAATCAGCGAAAAAAACAGCGGGAAAAGTACACCATCTGCCCCCTTCGATCTGGAAGAAGATGGTTGGCGATGCGAAAAGCCCGCTCGACAAGGCCATAGAAAGAACGCGGGACTTCTTCTTCAGGGAGCAGCTGCCGGACGGCTACTGGTGGGCGGAGCTGGAGTCGAACGTCACGATCACGTCCGAATACATCATGCTGTTCCACTTCTTGGGCATGGTTGACAAGGTCCGTGAGCGGAAAATGGCCAGGAACATCCTCTCGAAGCAGACCGAAGACGGCTCGTGGGCCATCTGGCACGGCGGCGCCGGCGAGCTCTCCGCCACCGTGGAGGCCTATTTCGCCCTCAAGCTGGCCGGTTATTCGGCCGACTGTCCCGAGATGCGCAAGGCTCGCGAATTCATCCTTGCCAACGGCGGTATCCTGAAGGTACGCGTTTTTACCAAGATCTTCCTGGCGCTCTTCGGTGAATTCTCCTGGCTGGGAGTCCCGTCGATGCCGGTGGAGCTGATGCTGCTCCCCAACTGGGCCTATTTCAACCTGTACGAATTTTCCAGCTGGGCCCGCGCAACCATCATCCCTCTTTCTGTGATCATGTCGGAACGGCCGGTCCGCAAACTTCCGCCCAATGCTCGCGTCCAGGAACTTTTCGTCCGCCCGCCGAGACCTACCGACTACTCGTTCTCACGCGAAGACGGCATCCTGACCTGGAAGAACTTCTTCATCGGCGCCGACCACCTGTTGAAAATCTACGAGTCTTCGCCGATCAGGCCCTATAAGAAGAAGTCGATCGCAATTGCCGAGCAGTGGATCCTGGAACACCAGGAATCCAGCGGTGACTGGGGCGGCATCCAGCCGGCCATGCTCAATTCCATTCTGGCGCTGCACTGCCTGGGTTATGCCAACGACCATCCAGCCATCGTAAAAGGGTTGGAGGCTCTGGCCAATTTCTGCATCGAGGACGAGGAGAGCCTGCTGCTGCAGTCCTGCGTTTCTCCGGTGTGGGATACCGCGCTGGCCCTGGTGGCGATGCAGGAGGCCGGAGTCCCGCTGGATCATCCGTCCCTGACCAAGGCGGCCCAGTGGCTGCTGGACCTGGAGGTCCGCCGCAAGGGGGACTGGCAGGTCAAGGCGCCCGAACTGGAACCGGGCGGCTGGGCCTTCGAATTCCTGAACGACTGGTATCCGGACGTGGACGACTCCGGTTTCGTGATGCTGGCGATCAAGGACATCAAGGTCCGCGACAAAAAGCACAAGGAACAGGCCATCAAGCGCGGTATCGCCTGGTGCCTCGGCATGCAGAGCAAAAACGGCGGCTGGGGGGCCTTTGACAAGGACAATACCAAGCACCTGCTGAACAAGATTCCATTTGCCGACCTGGAAGCGTTGATTGATCCTCCGACAGCAGATCTGACCGGCCGCATGCTGGAGGTGATGGGCAACTTCAAGTATCCGCAGAGCCACCCGGCCGCAGCCAAGGCCCTGGAGTTCATCCGCAGGGAGCAGGAGCCGGAAGGGCCATGGTGGGGGCGCTGGGGCGTCAACTACATCTACGGCACCTGGTCGGTGCTGTGCGGATTGGAAGCGATCGGCGAGGATATGAGCCAGCCTTACATCAAAAAGGCGGTCAACTGGCTGAAATCCAAGCAGAACCTGGATGGCGGCTGGGGCGAGGTCTGCGAGTCCTACATCGACCGTTCGCTGATGGGATGTGGCGCAAGCACAGCCTCCCAGACCGCCTGGGTGCTGCTGTCGCTGTTTGCCGCGGGTGAAGCCGGATCCAGTGCCGCCGCGCGCGGCGTCGAATACCTGCTTGCGACCCAGAAGCAGGATGGAACCTGGGATGAGGACGCCTTTACCGGCACCGGATTCCCCAAGTTTTTCATGATCAAGTATCACATCTACCGAAACTGCTTTCCGTTGACGGCTCTTGGCAGATACCGGCGCCTGACCGCCGGCGGCGACGAAAAAGCATAGGCTGCGAACCGGCCCAGGGCCATTTTAACCAACAAAGCCCCGAGCTTTTAATGTTCGGGGCTTTACCAATTTAATATATGAAGACATTTGTAACCGGTGCAACCGGATTCATAGGCGCAAGCATCGTACGGGAGCTGCTGGCTGAAGGGCGAGAAGTTCGCGTCTTGGTGCGGGCGAACTCGGACACCTCCAATCTTGAGGGTCTGGAGATCGAACGCTGGCAGGGCGACCTTCTGGACCATGACAGCCTGAGGCGGGGATTGAAAGGGTGCGATGTGCTTTATCACGCTGCGGCCGACTATCGCCTCTGGACCCGTAATCCGCAGGAGATGTACCGCATCAATGTGGACGGCACTGTTGCGATACTGGAAGCGGCTTTGCAGAACGGTCTTTCGAAGGTGGTCTATACCAGCAGTGTCGGCACGCTGGGCAATCCGGGGGACGGCCGTCCGGGCAGCGAGACCGCGCCGGTCTCGTTTGACGACATGGTCGGGCCGTACAAGAAAAGCAAGTTCCTGGCCGAGCGAGAGGCGGAAAAGTTCGTCGAACGCGGTCTGCCGCTGGTGATCGTAAATCCATCCACGCCGATCGGTCCCAGGGATATCAAGCCGACGCCGACCGGCAGGATCATCGTAGATTTCCTAAAGCGCAAGATGCCGGCCTATCTGGATACCGGACTCAACATCATCGCCGTCGAGGATTGCGCCAGAGGTCACATCCTGGCTGAACAGCGGGGCGTGGTCGGCCGGAAGTACATCCTGGGAAATGCCAACCTGACCCTGCGGGATATCTTCGATCTGCTGCAGGACATCTCCGGATTACCGGCCCCCAGGGTGCGCCTGCCGTACACGCCGATCCTGCTGGCCGCCTACCTCAACGAGGGGCTGTCCCGCATCACCGGCCGTGAGCCGCTGATCCCCCTGGCGGGGGTGCAGATGGCCGCAAAGTTCATGTTTTTCGATTCGTCCAGGGCGGTGCACGAGCTGGGGCTGCCGCAGATGCCGATCAGAGACGCTCTGGCCCGGGCGGTGGAGTGGTTCCGGCAGAACGGCTACGTGTAGTCATTTGACCGTGTTTTGTTTTCCTGTACGGTCTTCGTCCGTACAGGTCGTGAAGAAGAGAGGTACTAATCATGTTACTTGAAAATATCAATTCACCGTCGGATCTCAAGAAGCTCAAACCGGAACAGTTGCCGGCGCTGGCTGAGGAAATCCGCCAGTTCCTGCTGGAAACGGTTTCGATTACCGGCGGGCACCTGGGATCGAACCTGGGGGCGGTGGAACTGACCATAGCTCTGCATTACTGTTTTGATTCCCCCTTTGACAAAATCATCTGGGATGTGGGACACCAGGCCTACACCCACAAGATCCTGACAGGGCGGCGGGACCTGTTCCATACCCAGCGCCAGTACAAGGGGCTCTCCGGTTTTCCGAAACGCTCCGAGTCGGAACATGACGCCTTCGGAGTGGGGCATTCCTCTACCTCGATTTCAGCCGGCCTGGGCATGGCGGCGGCAGCCGGGTTGGCAGGAGCAAAAAACCACGCGATCGCGGTGATCGGCGACGGTTCGCTGACCGGCGGCATGGCTTTCGAAGCGCTCAACCAGGCCGGACATCTCAAGAAAGACCTGATCGTTATCCTCAATGACAACGAGATGTCCATATCCAGGAACGTCGGCGCTTTCTCTTCATTCATCTCCCGCAAGATGACCGGCCGCTATTTCCGCGACCTGAAAAAAGAGATGCAGGGGCTGCTGAAGAACATTCCGGCCATAGGCACCGATATTCTCCATTTTGCCCGCAAGGCGGAGAATTCGCTGAAAAGTTTTCTTACTCCAGGTTCGCTTTTCGAAGCGCTGGGGTTCGATTATCTCGGGCCGCTGGATGGGCACGATCTTGTGCAGCTGGTGGAGGTCTTCAACAACATCAATGAACTGGACGGGCCGCTGCTGCTGCACGTGATGACCACCAAGGGCAAGGGGTACAAGTTCGCCGAGGATACACCCGACAAGTACCATGGTGTCGGAACCTTCGATATCGCCACCGGCAAGGGGGCCGCCAAGGCCGTTTCAAAATCGTACACCGACGTGTTCGGCGAAACTATCGTGCAGCTGGCCGAAGAGGATCCCAAAATTGTGGCCATCACCGCCGCCATGCCGGACGGTACCGGATTGAACGGTTTTGCCAGGAACTTTCCCGATCGTTTCTTCGATGTCGGCATCGCGGAACAGCATGCGCTGGCGTTTGCGGCCGGAATGGCTGCCGACGGCTACCGCCCCGTGACGGCGATCTACTCGACCTTTGTGCAGCGCGCCTATGATCAGGTCTTCCACGATATCTGCCTGCAGAAGCTGCCGGTTACGATTGCCATGGATCGCGCCGGTCTGGTGGGGGACGACGGGCCGACCCACCATGGTGTCTTTGATATCTCCTATCTGCGGCATCTGCCGCAGATGACGCTGATGGCGCCCAAGGACGAAAACGAGCTGCGGCACATGCTCAAGACCGCCGTATATTCCGGTATCCCGATGGCAATGCGTTATCCGCGCGGAGCCGGTTACGGCGTTGAGCTGGACAGTGAACTGAAAGCGCTGGAAATCGGGCGTGGCGAAGAGTTGCTGGACGGAAAGGACCTGACCATCATCGCGATCGGCGCCACGGTTTATCCGGCCCTGCAGGCCGCTGAATCCCTGCGGAAGCAGGGGGTCGACACCGGTGTCATCAACGCTCGCTTCATCAAACCGCTGGATGCCGAACTGATTATGACTGCGGCTCGCGGCACCGGCCGCGTGATCACGGTCGAGGAGAACGCGCTGCAGGGCGGTTTCGGCAGCGCCGTGCTGGAGCTTTTGTATGACACCGGCCTGCAGAATGTGAAGATAAAGCGTCTCGGCATTCCGGACCACTTCATCGAGCATGGCAGCCAGGCCCAGTTGCGCAAGGATGTCGGAATCGATTCCGAAGGGATCGCCGCGGCGGCGATGGACTTCATGAAATGAGGAACGTATGAAAAAGGAAGAGGCCTGCAATAAAATCATATTCGCGCTGGATGTCAAAGGGCTTGATGAAATCGATCGCTGGGCGGAGCTGCTGTCTGAAAGGGTCGGTCTTTTCAAGGTCGGCAAGGAGCTGTTCACCTCCTGCGGACCCGAGGCGGTCAAGGCCGTTCAGCGCCATCGCGGCCAGGTTTTTCTGGACCTGAAATACCATGACATTCCCAACACGGTGGCCCAGGCCATGGTCGCGGCGGCCGGTTTGGGGGTGCAGCTGGCCAACCTGCACGCCCTAGGGGGCGCCGAAATGATGGAAACCGCCGCCAATGCCGTGCGCAAGGGGTTCAGCGAGGCAGAACGACCCAGGCTGCTGGCAGTGACGATCCTGACCTCCTCCACCGCCGAGACCCTGCGGCAGGTCGGTATCGAACATCCGGTGCCGGAGATGGTCGTGCGCCTGGCCAGGCTGGCTAAAGAGTCCGGCATGGACGGCGTGGTGGCATCTCCGCTTGAAATCGGGCTGATCCGTGAGGCCTGCGGTCCCGACTTCCTGATCGTAACTCCAGGCGTGCGCCCGTCGTTCGCTGCCGTGGACGATCAGAAGCGGATCATGTCCCCCTCCGATGCGGTTCGGGCCGGTGCCGACTACCTGGTGATCGGGCGACCGATTGCCAAGGCCGACGATCCGGCTGCCGCGGCACGCCTGATAGCCGAAGAGATCCTGGCTGGTGCCGCATGAAGGGCGAGCTGCTGTTCGGGGTGAACCCGGTCAAGGAATCGCTCAAGGGGACGCGCGGGGCCTACAACCTGTATGTGCAGACCAATGCCAGCGACCATCGCGTGGAGAGCATCATCCGGCTGGCCGAGGAGCGTGGCGTAGCGGTTCATCGCCGCGAGAAGGTCGACTTGACCAAGATGTGCGCCTCTTCGCACCACCAGGGCATCGCGCTTGAGGTGGAGCCGTTCCGCTACGCAGATCTGGACGATCTGCTGGCCTCGATTGCCGGTGCCGGCTCGAGCGGTTTCCTGCTGGTGCTGGACGGAATCCAGGACCCGCACAACCTGGGAGCGCTGATCCGTTCGGCGGCCTGTGCCGGGGTGGATGGCGTGATCATACCCAAGGATCGTGCCTGCGGCATTACCGCTGCCGCCGAGAAGGCTTCGGCCGGTGCGGTGGAGATGATTCCGGTGGCGATGGTCACCAACGTGGCCCAGACACTGGAGTCGCTGAAAAAGAGCGGTTACTG